>PAUJ01000040.1 GCA_002713705.1 Flavobacteriaceae bacterium | reverse complement strand
GCAAAAGTCTTTCTACTGAAAGATCTCCTCCTATAGCTATTAATCCATCTTTGTCAGATTCGTCATGACTTGGAAACCAAATAGATTTAGATAATTGATACAATAGGTTTTTTAAATAAAAAAACCTAAAAACTGTAAAATACTAATCTTTAGGTTTTTAATTAATAAAACTTTTTATTTAGAAGGGAAGGTCATCTTCTGCTTCTGTTTTAATATTATCTGCTGGTTGAAAAGCTTCTTCTGGTGGCATTGGTGGCATATCTGGGGAACCTGGTCCCGATGAAGCTGCTAAATTTTCTATTCTCCATCCTTGTATAGAGTTAAAATACTTTATTTCTCCTTGTGGATTGGTCCACTCTCTACCTCTTAAATTGATGCTAATTTTTACATCTTGCCCAGCTGCAAAATTATTTAGTAAATCCGTTTTGTCTTGAACAAATTCCACCATAATAGATTGCGGATATTGCTCTGCTGTAGTGACAACTACTTCTCTTTTTTGAAATCCATTGCTTCCAAAAGTTTGTGTTTCTCCAATTAGTTTAATCTTTCCTTGTACTTCCATCTTTTAATCTATTATTTGTTCATTAAATCTATTGCTAGTAGTAATCTAAAAGCATCAAAAACAATCCCCTTTTGCAACATATCTTTTGCTTGTTTTTGAGTATTCTCTTTTTTAGTAAGGTCAATATGTGGGCATTTATCAATTCCCAACTTTATAAATTCTCTAACTTCTTCTTCATTCGGTGTTTTTTCAGAATTTCCTAAAATACCTAGGTCATTTCCTGTTAAAACAGTACTGTTTCTAATTGATATTGGTAAGGCATCTACTCCTATTCCCATTGTCCTAATAGGTTTTAGCACTTCAAACATTCCTTCCTTAGATCTGTTATACCAGTTGGCTCCCATACGGGCAACAGTATCAATTTTCACTTCATCAATTTTACCTTCAGCGTCTAAAACAGACTCTTTAATATGTAATTTAACTACCTCAGCTATTATTAAATTTCCAGCTCCACCTTCGGTACCCAATTCAATTACATCATTAACTTTACATTCAAATTGAACTGGAGCTTCTCCTACTCTAGGAGGCTTTACCATGTCTGAAGGCACTTGAGTAAATCCAGATTTTACAAACTCATTAACACCATCTGGGTATTCGGTAGATGACAATGACATTTGTTGTACCATCTCAAAATTAACAATATTTATAACCACCTCTTTTGTTTTTAATACATTTTCTAGGGTATGTTTAGTTGTGTTGTCTCGGACCCTTCTCGCAGGCGAAAAAATTAATATGGGTGGATTGGCACTAAAAACATTAAAAAAACTAAAAGGTGATAAATTTACATTTCCATCTTTATCCATTGTACTCGCAAAAGCAATAGGGCGCGGTGAAACAGCGCTTAATAAATAACCATGTAATTTTGCGGTACTAACTTCTTTTGGTGTAATTGAAATCATCGTTTGCAAATATATCGAAACCGCTACTTGTGTAAAAATATGTTTATACAATAATATCAACATATTTACTTTATATTTACTCTAAAGCATCAAAAGCGAATTATATTAAAAAAATATGCTAAAAAATACCTCAACAACTCGTTTGTTATTATTCATCTCTTCAATAACTATCATTTCATTAATTATTTGGAATACTTTTTCTTTTTTCAAAATATTAAAAGAAAATGAACTGACAAAAATGGAAATTTGGGCAACAGCTCAAAAAGACATAAAAAAAAGTGATCAATTAAAACTAAGTTTTAGTGAAACATCATTAGAAGTTTTAGAGACTAACAATACTACTCCTATGATTTCATATAGTCCCAAAGAAGGAACTTATATTCATAGAAATATTCCTAAAAATAAAATTAATACACCAAAAAAAAGAGACCGACTAATTGAACAATTTACTGAAGAATACGAACCTATAAAAGTATTTTATAACAATGAATTATTACAGACTATTTATTTTGGTAATTCACCACTCATCAATAAAATAAAATTTTATCCGGTCCTGCTTATCTTCATTATGTTACTTTTCTTTTTTGCAATTTATTTCTTTTTTAGGACCGCAAAAGCTTCCGAACAAAATAAACTTTGGGCAGGCATGGCAAAAGAAACGGCACATCAAATAGGCACACCATTATCTTCGTTGGTTGGTTGGGCTGAGATATTAAAATCTGAAAATGTAAATCCAGATTATATTCATGAAATAGAAAAAGACATTGAGCGCTTAAAAATAATTACCGATCGATTTTCTAAAGTTGGATCCGTTCCTACTATGGAAAAAACAGATGTTGTTAAAGAAACTAAAGCTTCTTTCGATTACATACAAAGACGTTCCTCGAAGCTTATTAATTTCTCCTTGGACATTCCAGAGACTCCCTTAATGGTTAATTTAAATCCACAATTATATAGTTGGACCATCGAAAATATTGTTAAAAACGGAATAGACGCTATGAAAGGAAAAGGAGATATAGAAATTTCTATAACTACTAATTTAAAATCTGCTTTTATTCGAATTTCTGATACTGGAAAAGGAATTCCAAAAAAGGATTTTAATAAAATATTTAGTCCAGGTTTTACATCTAAGAGAAGAGGATGGGGATTGGGACTTTCCCTAGCAAAAAGAATTATTGAAGGCTATCACAAAGGCAGGATACGAGTTTTAAAAAGCAACCCTAGTGAGGGAACTACCATGGAAATTATCTTATACTTACAAAACGATTAATAGTTAGATTTAATTTTTTTTGCCAAAGCAATAAACGCTTCGTTATCCATCGCTATTTTATGTTTAAAAGACATGTCTTTCATCTCATTTAATGGAATTAAATGCACGTGAACATGAGGAACTTCTAAACCAATCACAGACATTCCAACTCGATTACAAACCAGTGTTTTTTCAATTGCTATTCCCACCTTTCTAGCAAATTGCATTAATCCTAGATAGGTTTCTTCATCAAGATCTAATAGTTTATCAACTTCCTTTTTTGGAACACAAAGAGTATGGCCTTTTGCATTTGGATCTATATCTAAAAACGCAATAAAATGATCGTCTTCAACAATTTTATAACACGGGAGTTCTCCATTAATAATTTTCGTAAATATAGAAGCCATAATTAAACTCTGCTTAATTCAACAACCGTAAACTTCATAGTGCCATTAGGTACCATAACCTCAGCAACATCTCCCACTTGTTTTCCCAATAGACCTTTTCCAATTGGGGAATCTACCGATATTTTACCAGTAGATAAATCCGCTTCACTTTGAGCCACTAATTTATAAGTCATTTCTAAACCATTGGATTGATTTCTAATCTTTACTGTAGAATGTATTAATGCTTTTGAAGTATCTAATTGAGATTCATCTATTATTCTTGCTGTTGATAAAGTTTCTTCTAATCTTGAAATATGCATTTCTAACATTCCTTGGGCTTCTTTAGCAGCATCGTATTCTGCATTTTCACTTAAATCTCCTTTATCTCTCGCTTCCGCTATATCTTGAGATGCTTTCGGACGCTCTACATCTTTTAGCTGGTTTAACTCGTCTCTTAATTTTTTTAATCCTTCTGCGGTATAATATGACACTTTACTCATAAACTTAATTTTTAAATAATTGTAATCTGTTTTTTAATAAAAACAATCCTGCTTTCGCAGCAATAAAAAAATCCCACACAAGATGGGATCACTACATACAAAGATAGTAAAAATAAAAATATCATCTATTTTTTATTGTATTTTTGCTATACAATACTATGAAAATGAAAAAAATAGCAATCGTATTATTATTAAGTATTACTTTAATATCTTGTAATAGTAGTGATGATAATAATCAAAATCCGAACCCCTATTTAGTTACTCCTCCAGTGAGCTTAAGCTTAAACTTAAATCTTCCGGAATATACCGATTTAAAATTCCCAGGAAATAGTATTATTGTAACCAATCAAGGTATTAAAGGAATTATTATTTATTGTATTAACACCGATTTATATACTGCTTCTGAATTAAGCGACCCTAATCACAACCCAAGCTCATGTTCAAAAATGGACGTGATTGGAATAATCGCAACTTGTCCTTGTGACGATGGCAACAAAAATGATATAGTAACAGGACAATTTACTCCTCCAAACAACGAAAAATATCCAATGTTGCAGTACCGCGCTGAACGAAACGGAGATGTTGTTAATATTTATAATTAATATCCAGTTATAATTTTATAATAGCCCCAATTAAAAAGTTAATGGTTGCTTGGGGATAATATCCGGTGCCTTCTACTGTCGTTGTAACACCTGGAACCGAAAAAGTATCATCATAAGTGTAATAATAACCATTTGATACATACTTCACATTAAAAATATTATTTACCAATCCTGTTAATACAATTTCTCTTAAAAAAGGAATGTTATTTAAGCTATAAGAAATATTAAAATCGTTTATAAAATAGGCCTCTAACTGTGAAACATCACTATCTACATTCCCCATATACTGTTTGCCAACGTATTTAGAATACAATCCTAATTGAAGATTCTTTAAAGGTTTATATTCAATTTTATTAGCCGCAATAACGCTTGGAGAAAATGAAATATTAGTAGTTCCTAAATTTGTAAAATAACCATCAATAGAAGCAACAAAATCTTTATTTTTGTTCGTACTTAAAGCAATATTGGGTAGGATTTTAAAGTTTTCAAAAATCGAAAATACTGCATCAATTTCTAAGCCTAAACGATAGCTTTTGCCGCTTGTAGCTCTAACAGGAGCACCTACATCATCTATAGCGCCAGTAAGTACTAACTGATCTTTGTAATCCATAAAATAAAGATTCGTACTCACTTTTGTTTTCTTTGCAGCAAAACGCCATCCTAACTCATAATCATTTAATTTTTCTGGTTTTGTGATACCATTTTCAAAATCATTCCTATTGGGTTCTCGTTGTGCTCTTCCATAAGAAGCGTAAAGCTGATTTTTTTGACTTAGCTCAAAAGTTAGTCCTGCTTTTGGATTGAAAAAATTATAATCTTCATCAACCTCTAAAGGAATTTTATCCGAGGTTACTCCTGAAGTTTTATAATTTATAAATCTACCTTGTAAATCTCCATATGCAATCCATCGATCATTAATATAATAGGTGGTTTTTGCAAATAAAGTGAATTCGTTTTTTGCTCCATTCCCTTCATAATAACGATCTCTTATTTCAGAATTGCTAGCATATTGAGACCAAATTATTTCTCCAAAATGATCGCCATCGTAATGACTATAAAAAGCTCCAGCTGAAATATCCAATTGATCTTTCTTGTAATTTACATTGGCATTGACAACATAATAATCATTATCTAACCAACGTCTTCTTATTAAGTCGGTGGTATTTATAATTTCTTCACTGATAATGATGGGGTCTAAATTATAAAAATCAAAATCTTGATCTTCTTTATACTGCTCGTAATATCCCCTACCATAAGTATAATTTAAACCTAAACTTGTAGTCCAATAATTATGGATTTTTTGATTCCAAAATAATTGATAATGATCTTGAGAATAATTATCAGTTTCATTGTCGTAAAACTTAACATTCCCTTCGTCATCAGTGTATATTCCTGATGGGTTAAATGTCCTATCGGTTTCTAAAGTTTCAGCATCAATACCATACCATGCTTGATACGTTTTTTCTTTTCCACCAAAAACTAATGCTTTTATAAGAGTATTATCGTTGACATATGCACCTTGTAAAAAATAAGATTTTAAATCTGAAGTTGCCCTATCAATATATCCATCCGAAGAAATTTTTGAAAGCCTACCGGACAGTTCAATATGATTATTTAATAACCCTGTGCTAAACTTTACATTATACTTTTGCGAATTAAAAGACCCTCCAGCTAGACCAATTTCACCATAAGTTTTTTCTGAAATTGCATCGCTTAAAATGTTTATACTGGCTCCAAATGATCCCGATCCATTGGTTGATGTTCCAACACCACGCTGTAATTGTAAATTTTCTATAGATGATGCAAAATCCGGCATGTTTACCCAAAAAGTTCCTTGACTTTCAGAGTCATTATATGGGATCCCATTAATGGTAATATTCACTCTTGTAGCGTCACTACCTCTAACACGTATCGATGTATATCCAATTCCTGCACCAGCATCTGTTGTGGTAACTACTGATGGTAAATAATTTAATAGTACCGGAATATCTTGACCTAGATTTGTTTTAGCCAACGCTGCTTTATCTATATTCGAATGTGTAATTGGAGAATCTGCGCTTACTCGAATCGATTGTACTAAAACTTCCTCAAGAATTTGAACTTTGGTACTGTCTTGAACTTTCTCTTGTGCCGATAAATTAAAAAATAATAAAGTTAATACAGCGGTAATTAGTTGTTTTTTCATAATAAAAAATAAATTAAATAAAAGGAGTAATTATTTTTTGTTATGTATTGTATAATAAGATTGTGAAAGGTTTTCTTTCGGTTTTCCTAAACAGCATTACCTGTTCTAGGTTCTATGGGTATAATCTCAGCCATTTCTAGCACCCCTTTGAGATGTAACAAATATAAATAATTAATTAATGTTAGGTGGTTTTCGATTCAACTTTTTAGAAGTATTTTTCTTTTTAGTCTGAATGCGTTTCTCAACAGAAGATCTAGAAGGTTTTGTTTTTTTTCGAGGTATTTTAATCTTTAAATTTAATTGCAATAACTGCAGCATTTTATCAATTACAATAACTTTATTTTGATGTTGACTTCTAGTATCACTGCAAGAAAGTTGTACATATCCATCGGAAGATATTTTTGCAGCTAGTTTTTTTAATAAGCGTTCTTTTTCATTTTCTTCCAAACCATTTGAATTATGGATATGAAAACTAAGTACTATTTTAGAAGAAGTTTTATTTACATGCTGCCCACCAGGGCCACTGCTCCTTATGGCTTTAAACACAAATTCATTGATAAGTAATTTTGCATCCATTATCTATAAAATATTCATGAAATTAAGCGTTGGGACGATGCTCGTTATGAAGTAGGTCATTTACTGTTTTAACTGGATTAAAAGTGAATAGTGGCACTTCTACAAATGCAGAATTCCAATCGGCCATTGCCCCATTCCAAAGTCCAGGTAACTCTAATGCTTTTAAAGGTTTCCCATCTTGATATTTTTGAGTTATAATACCTGCACTAGGATCTACATACTTTGATAAATCAAATTTATTTCCTTTGTAATCTCTTAGGGCACAAACCAAATCAACAGGATTAAAATGAGTTGCCTCACTAACAATAATTTGCTGCCTTTTATCATCAGGGTTAATTTGAGCTATTTCAACTATTTGAAGTGAAGTTGTTTCATCTTGATTTTTAATCCAGAATGGTCCCCCCCCAGGAGCTCCAGTGTTTTTAACAACACCGCAAACTCTAAGTGGTTTATTTAAAATATTAAAAATAGATTCGGTATCATTTGGAGCTTCTTTTATATTTAATTCGTTCCAAAGAAATGATTTTATTTCATTTATCATTTCTAGAGAAATACGTTCTTTATCCATAACCCTTAAATAGGTAAAAATTTTCTTTTGAATCCAAAGTAATTTTCCAGCTAATACTTTTTTATAATGCGCTATTTCTTCTACATATTCTTCTACGACTACATTATCAATGTTTTTAATAAAAATGATATCGGCATCAACCTCATTTAAATTTTCAATTAAAGCACCATGACCTGATGGTCTAAGCAAACATTCTCCGCTTGAATTTCTGAAGAAAGTATTATCATTTTTTACGGCGATAGTATCGGTTTCTTGTTTCTGAAATGAATAAGATATATGAAATTCAGTTTTTGTTTTTTTGGAAACTCTATTTTTAACCACTTGAAATTCTTTCTTAAAAAAATCAACATGTTTTTTTGAAAATGTAAAGTGTAAATATGCATTGTTATTTACGGAAGCGTAATAGGCTGTTTCATATAAATGCTCTTCAAAAGCAGTAGTAACATATTTATTATATTTATGAAAAGGGATTAATCCCTTGGGCAAATTCGAAAAATTTAATCCTTTTTCTTCCAACATTGTCTTGACAAGCAAATATATTCTAGTTCCTTTAGTACCGTGCTTAAAATCTGGATATAGTTCTCTTATTTTTTTACGAACAGCATTTAAAAAAGCAAAATCTTTTATTGAATTAATAAAGGTCTCTAACAGTTGATACTCTCCTTTTTTTAAATAAGAATTCAGTTTTGTTTCATTTGGATTGTAATCTTCTAAAAACTGAAATAAAAACTGAAACATTCGAGTTGCAGCACCAGATGCTGGGACAAATTTTATTATTACTAAATTGTTCTTTCTTGAATCATAAAACTCAATTAATTTTTTTTGGTCATCATTAGAAATCGATTCAATACCATTATTAATAGAAGCGGCATTCAAAATATCAACAAAAGGAATTCCATCAGAGAATGTTTTTAGTTGATAATAAATTTTCTCAATAGTTAATCCATGTCGCTTTAATTGCTCTATGTCTTTTTTTGATAAACTCATAGATTATTTTTTTAATAATTGATCAATGTGTTTTACGGCTTCTTCTAAACGTTCCTTTTTATTACCCTTCAATAGTATATAGGGTCTGTTATTTTCCTTTAAAACTTTTTCAAAAGCAAGAAACATTTCTAATCTTTCTTTTGGTTTATCCCTTAAATCATCTGCCTCCCAAGGAGTATCGATATAAGTTAGTAAGTATAACTGATATGTGTTTTCTATTGCATACTTATCCAATAAAGGATGACAATTACCAGCATAATATGCCTCCGAGTATACTTTAGTTTCTAATAAATCAGTATCACATACTAAAACTGAATTGGTTTTTTTAGCCGATCTATTTTCTAATTCCATTTGTCCAATAGCAATTGGTAATAGATCTGACTGTTCACAAGTTATGCGTTGATTATTCCATTTTTTCTGAAGATATTCACGTGCATATTCAGGAACCCAAACCGAATTATAATAACGCGCCAATTGTCTTGCGAGAGTTGTTTTTCCAGTTGATTCTGGACCAAACAAAACCACTTTTATACAGTTTGATTCTGTTTGTTTAAGTTTTTCTTCCATTCTTTAAATCCTAAAAATGCCAACACAAAAAAGATGGTATATTGTATCCCAGTAAATCCATATCCTTTAACAAAATATAAAGGGATAGAAACTATGTTTGTGATGATCCAAAATATCCAATTTTCAATCTTTTTATTTGCCATTAACCACATTGCAACAAATGCAGCCGCAGTAGTAAATGTGTCTAAATAAGGAGTTGCTTTTCTAAATTCAATTAAACTGCCAGCACTTATTTTCTGAAAAGCATAATGAATGCTATCCATAAAATTTAAATCGGGTATTACATTATAATGCCTATATGCGATAATCACAAAAATAGCTGTAAATACAAAAATAGCAAATGCCTTTATATTATCTAAATAATTTGCTCTTGTTATTTTAAGAGGCTCATGGGTTTTATTAGATATTCGAGTCCACATATACCAACCATATAAACTCATTAAAGTGTAGTAAATATTAATTATTAAATCACCATACAAAGCCCATTGTGATAATAAATAAACATATAATCCGGTGCTAATAATTCCAGTAGGATACACTAAAATATTTTCTTTTTTAGCATAAAAAACACTTGTTATTCCTAATACAGCAGCAATAAATTCTAAAAAAATATTTATGCCAGCAACTTGTAGATAGGGTTCAAGAAAAAAATCGACGATTGTGTTCATAGATTTAAATTTTCAAATATAGTTCCCATTAGCATATCTAATTCTGCCAGATATACTTTTTATTTTATTAGCGGATGTATCGGTAAGAAAATAGCAACTATTTTTAATCATTTTTTTTTCTTTTGTTTAATAAGGCATAAGCACAAGTAAAACCCTCAAATTCAAAAAACCAAATATGATAAGTCTCTTTTTTATCTTCAAAATCAACCAAGGCAGTTGTTTGTTTAGAATAAAAGTTAAAATCATCTACAAAAATATGATTTAAAAATGTTAAACCAACTCTGTTAAAACTTTTATATAAAGACTCTTTAGCACACCAAACTATAGTTAATTTTCGAATCATACTATCTTGATGGTTTAAACTTTGGTAATCATCTGTCTTTGTAAATTTATGAGCGATTCGTAAAATTTTATCTCGTTGCTTTTCTATATCAATTCCAACTTCAATAACACTAATAATAATAGCTGAAAAAGTGAACGAATGCGTTATTGAAATATGCAAACCATTATGTAAATGAGGCTTTCCATTTTTATCATAAAACAAATCATGATCAGTATATCCTTCAGAAGCCAATAAATGTCGTATGCTTAAAAATCCTCTTTGATGCAATTCACTTTTCATGTTATTTACTCTAATTGCGCTTTTATCTGTTAAGTTGATTCCATCATTGAGCTCCTTATAAGATTCTTCAATCTTCCAAATGAGTACTTTAGTGTTAGAATTAACTGTTATAGTTTTGTAAAGAGGCATTAGATATTAAAGTATATTATGTATTTTTGCAATTCGAAAAAATGAATTTTTTTCGACCAAAAAACAAATATAATAACAAGTTTTCCACTTTTGTGGGAATAAAATACATTTTTATGTCAACCAAAACAATACCATTCATTGCCTATAAAGTAAAAGATATTTCTTTGTCCAATTGGGGGAGAAAAGAAATCGAACTTGCTGAAGCAGAAATGCCCGGATTAATGTCTCTTCGTAAAGAATATGAAAACGAACAACCTCTAAAAGGAGCTCGTATTGCTGGGTGTTTGCATATGACTATACAAACTGCAGTTTTAATTGAAACCTTAATCGCGTTAGGAGCCGAAGTTACTTGGAGTTCTTGTAATATTTTTTCAACTCAAGATCAAGCTGCTGCCGCTATTGCAGATGCAGGAATTGCTGTTTATGCTTGGAAAGGGATGACAGAAGAAGAATTTGATTGGTGTATCGAACAAACATTGTTTTTCGGCGAAGAACGCAAACCATTAAATATGATTTTAGATGATGGTGGAGATTTAACAAACATGGTATTAGACAGGTACCCTGAATTAGTAGATGGAATTAACGGTTTAAGCGAAGAAACTACTACAGGTGTTCATCGATTGTACGATCGTATGAAAGAAGGAACCTTACCAATGCCGGCTATTAACGTAAATGATAGTGTTACCAAATCTAAATTTGATAATAAATACGGGTGTCGCGAAAGTGCTGTAGATGCAATTCGTCGATCAACCGATGTAATGCTTGCTGGTAAAAGAGTTGTAGTATGTGGTTATGGAGATGTTGGAAAAGGAACAGCTGCGTCTTTTAAAGGTGCTGGAAGTATTGTAACCGTTACTGAAATTGATCCAATTTGCGCTTTACAGGCAGCAATGGATGGTTTTGAAGTTAAAAAGTTAGAAACGGTTATTGCTAATGCTGATATTATAATAACAACAACTGGAAATAAAGACATCGTTCAAGCCCGCCATTTTGAGGCTATGAAAGACAAAACTATTGTTTGTAATATTGGCCATTTTGACAATGAAATTGATGTTACTTGGTTAAATGATAACCATGAAAAAACTGAAATCAAACCACAAGTTGATAAATATGTTGTTAACGGAAAAGATATCATTCTTTTGGCAGAAGGGCGCTTAGTAAATCTTGGTTGTGCAACTGGGCACCCAAGTTTTGTAATGAGTAATTCGTTCACCAATCAAACGCTTGCTCAAATTGAACTTTGGACCAATATTGAAAAATATGACAATAAAGTTTATATGCTTCCAAAACATTTGGATGAAAAAGTTGCAAAATTACATTTAGAAAAGATTGGTATAGAATTAACAGAACTCCGAAAAGATCAAGCTGATTATATTGGGGTCAAAGTTCAAGGGCCCTTCAAACCAGAATACTACAGGTATTAAGTTTGTATAGAAACTTAAAAGAAAAGAAAAATCCCTTCCTTAACCGGAAGGGATTTTGTATTTATTTAAGTTGGTTATTTAAACACCTACTACTCTTTGATCATTCGTTTTACAACGCTTGATTGATCTCCTATGATCTGTACCATGTACACTCCAGTTGCATATGAAGATACATCGATCACTTGTTCACTTTGCATATCCTGCAAGTTGATCTGTGATACTAACTTTCCGTTAAGATCGTAAATCATAGCAGTCTCTAATGTAATGTTAGAGCTGTTTGATAAAGTCACTTGCGCATTTGCTGGGTTAGGATACATTACAATTGCGTTGCTTAATTCATTATCTTGATACCCTAGAATAGAAAAATCACCCAAAACCTGGTCTATAACTTGAATCATGTAATTATCCTGAGCAACCCCATTTTCATCGTATCCATATACTCTGGTATCAGCAAAAAGAAGGTTAGCATTATCTATTGTAACATTGTCTAAACCATCATTTGTAATTGTAACAAAGGAAGTCCAAGTAGAATAATCATTAGGATCGGTATAGAAGCCATTAGCCATTGGAAGATCTGCTGAATAGGATTCTCCACTGGCAAGAAGAAAAGGCCCATAAAAAGTAACATGGTTTAATAATACATCCGCAAGAACATCGATTTGCGACTGGCTGGTAATAAGACTAAGATCAATGCCAGCAGCTTCAAAAGCGTCGTTAGTAGGACAAAAAACAGTGTATCCCATTTGTGGGGTATTATCGGAACTAAGATCATCAATTAAATCGGCCAAAGTTAATGCTTCAACAAGTGTACTAAATTCAGTGTTATTTTGAAGGTTAGTTAATAAACTTTCATCAGTATCAAAATTAAATTCTTGAGCAGTTAAAAATAAGGTGTTAAAAAAAAGTGTGTAGATAAATAATTTTGTTTTCATAATAATTTGTTTAATTAAAAATTTTATTATTTGAAAAGTACAGCTAAGGTGATAATCTTGGTAAACAAAAAATAAAGTAAGAGCAAAGCTACTTCGTCTTTCTAAAAAGATAGCTCATCCAAATAGGATTATTGAGTTCGGAAATTGCTTTACGATCTATAAACTCCCAATTATTAAAGTTCATATAATTTAATAGCGTGGAGGTTTCTTTAAGAGCTTCAATTTCTTTAATTGTAATT
>PAUJ01000041.1 GCA_002713705.1 Flavobacteriaceae bacterium | reverse complement strand
GCCTCTTTCTTGGCTTCAATTTCTTCACGTTTTTTAGCCTCTTGTGCTTCCTTCTCAGCCTTCTTGCGATTTTCCTCATTGCGTCGAGCTTGGTTGTTAACAGCTGCATTTTCTTTGTTAGGTTCTTCTTCAATATTGTTTAATTTACCATTACTGTTAGGCTTGGTGTTATTGGGCTTCACATTACTGTTGGGCTTGGTATTATTGTTAGCGTTGGTCATGATGGTATTTCCATTGTTGTTTTTGTTGTTAGCGTTAGCATTGGTCATAATGGTATTTCCATTGTTGTTCTTGTTGTTCACAGGCTTATTGGGCTTGTTGTTCACGGTGTTGTTACCCACACCAGTGTTCTTAGTATTGGGCTTCACATTATTGACCACGTTGTTTCCAACACCCATATTCTTGGTATTGGGCTTCTTGTTGTTGATAGTGTTATTACCCACACCAGTGTTCTTAGTATTGGGTTTGTTGTTCACAGGCTTATTGGGCTTGTTATTCACGGTGTTGTTACCCACACCAGTGTTCTTAGTATTGGGTTTGTTGTTCACAGGCTTATTGGGTTTGTTATTCACGGTGTTGTTACCCACACCAGTGTTCTTAGTATTGGGCTTGTTGTTCACGGTGTTGTTACCCACACCAGTGTTGACCTTGTTATTCACAGGCTTATTGGGTTTTTTGTTGTTGGGACCCACAGGGGCTACGGGCTCCCCGAAACCATTTGGTTTCTTGAGAGGTCCTTGCCCACCCGGGAAAGGAACGGCAGACCCTTCATTCTTATAGTATCCCACACCCTTATTACCAGTCTTGAATACATAACCATTCTTCTTACCATTGAATGTATTCGCCTTGATGTAGTTGGTAGTATTGTTTTTAGAACCACCGAACAATCCACTAAACATAGACGTTTTACTACCCTTATTTTCATTAGCAAAATCGGGTCTATTCATAGTGGCGAACAGACTCTTTTTGGGGAAAGATACTTGAGAATTTGGAACGTTGTTCTTCTTGCTATTGTTAAACGTCGTATTTACATTTCTGTTTCTTTCCGTGTTATTAAACGCCGAGTTGGTGTTGAAATTTCCCCCACCAACGCTGTTCAAATTCGAGTTTCTATTTCCCCCACCAATATTGTTCAAATTCGAGTTTCTATTTCCTCCACCAACGTTGTTCAAATTCAGGTTGTTCGCTGCTGCGTTGTTCGCTGCTGCGTTGTTCAGACCCAAATTGTTCGCTGCTGTGTTGTTCACTGCTGCGTTGTTAGTCTTACTTATCATCATACGCTTCTTAGAAATCTTAATAGGTTCATGAACATTCATGTACCTTAAGCGCTTACCGATAGCATCAAAAATTTGATTTTTGGTCATTTGTTCCGTCTGCTTTAAACCCACCTTTCGTGCAATTCGTTTAAGATCGGTACGTTTCGAAGTTGAACCAAATAATACATCGAAATCACCTGGGGTCAACGGTGATTTCCTATCAATTAAATAACCCATCCTTGAGTTGAATATGAGAGGGGGTAGGGGTAATTTACCTCCCTGGATATCGTCATACACTTGACATATCTGTTCTCTTGTCAGTTTAATAGAGTGCCCAGTATTCATCTTAATGAGTTTTCTGAGATCGGCTATTTCCGCATCTGGATCACACGTGTCCATCGTATATATTAAACTGACAAAAAAGTTTGCCCGATGTTTTGTTAAAATTATTCTTTTGCTAAAAGTTGATTTATGAGATTTTTCTTTTCCTTCGCCGGTATCATCTGTTTAACTATGGTGTTTTTGATGTTCGTTTTCAATTCGTCTATATCAACTCGTTTTGTTTTAAGTCTTTTGTTTAAAGTATTTTTCATTTCCTTTTTCATGGGAAGTTTTGGAATTAAAATAGCTATACGTTTTTTAGTTTTTGCAAATTGTTTATCTTTAGCACTAGAAATAGTTGTAATTTGTTGAATAGTTTTTTTACCGTTTATATAATTTTCAAGATATTCGTCGATTCGTTTTTGGGGTACATTGACGAGACTGTACAGATGCTTTTCAAGGCGAGGTTTTTTAGTTTCTCGTTCCTTCTTATTTTGGTTAGCTTTAAAAGCCTTTGCAGACTTGACCATTTTAATTTGTTGTTCACGTTTCCTGGCGTTCATAGTCCTATTGTTTTTACGAGCTTTCGCCTCTCTCATTTCAGTCTCAATTATGTTCGTCTTTTTGGATTCGACTATGTACTTAGCCTTCTTTTTCAACGCTGTTATATTTTTGGTATTATTACCGATATTACCTTCAAGTCTGTCTTTTTGTTCTTTCGACAAGTTGAGAGTATTAAGATAGACACGCAATTCAGTCTTGAGTCGTCCACGTGTAGAATTTTTATTCTTCAATGCACGTTCTGCAACCTGTATTTTTCGCTTAAGCGCATCGACATTTGTTGTGAGTGTGACACTATCTATAAATGTTCTCTTCATACCAGCGGTGATTTTTATATCATTCGAAAAGGTTCTGATATTAGAACGTTTTTTCTCGAGTGCTTCCGCGTTTATTTCGGTTTTTATCTTTTCAGCTTGTTTTCTCAGGGTCTGCGCCTTATTAAGAGTGAGACTGTTATTAATTTTTTGTAAAATGGGTGTATTTTTGTTACCGAGTTGTAAAGAAACTATATATTCCCTCGTATCTTTCTGAAAATTTTCCTGACTTCTTGCCTTGGCGTCAATTTGTTTTGCTCTTGTTATGAGAGTATTAACACGGTTGGGGTTGTTCCTAAACGCTTTAAGAAGATTAGTCTTGACGGTGTTTGTTAATATGAGTGACTTCATAGTTTCCACTAATTTTTCACGGTTTCTTTGCTTTTTGAGATCGGTCGCGTTCAATTGGGATATAGTTAAGGTCTTATTCTTTGTTCCATCAAATGTGGTTAAAATCTTTTTGGTATTTGTTTCAGAAAGTTGTAACGTATTCATATGTTTTACCAATTGACTGCGTTCGTTCGCTCTTTTTTCGTCATTCCTCCTTTTCTTGATACTCCGAGCCTTTGTTTCAAATAGTATGACACTACCAGGTGTGGTATTGAAATTTTTAAGTATAGCAGTTTTATCTGTGTTACTTAGGTTAAGTGGTTGAAGTATCTTTTCAATCTTATTCCTATCGGATGCGATTTTATCTCTTATTCGTTTGTTTTTTAATTGTGTGGCTTTAGTCTTCATGACATTCAGAGTTTTTACTTCATCAAAGTCTTTTAGAATAGATTTTCTATCTTCGACGTTCATATTAAGTTCTTTGTCCAAAAATATATACAGACTCGCCCTCTCAGCCTTATATTTTTCATCCACTCGTTTATTTTTTAATTCGGTAACACGTTTTAACATCTTATTAATGGGTATATTTTGACTAGTAAACTTTTGTAAAATCATATTTTGATTTTCAGTATTCATGGGTTTTATAGCTTCTTGTAGTTTCATCATATCCATATTTTTCTTTCGGGTAATGGCGTCAACGAGTCTATTCCTAACCTGTTCAGCTTGATTTACCGTTGTAATTTTTCCGAGGTTAAGATTGAACTTCAACTGACTCTTGAGAGTTATGTTTGAAATTTCCTTCCTTATAATATCGACATATCCACGTGCGATGTCCTTATCCATCCGTTTAACATCATCTACATTTTTGATGTTTTTGATTCGTTTATTTCGTACTTCATCTATAGGTAAGGCTTTAGTGCGATTGAGTAATCTCACCTTTTCATCGTTGAGTGATTTTATAGATTCCGCTTTAGATTGATACTGTTGAACATCATTTGGAAATTTATTATAGTTATCGATAAGTTTTTTTACTCGTTCATTACTCGCGGTGAGACCAAGATTTACTATGTATCGCCTAAATTGAATTTTTTGATTCTTTTTTAGTCTATTATTATCCTGTTTCATTTGTTTTTCGGCGTTATCAAGTCGTTGTATATTTAACTTATTGGTTGCATTTTTCTGTTCCAACACGGCTTTATTAGAAGCTTCCTTATTGAGTTTAGCTTTTATCTTAATATTTTTCTGTGCGTTCCTCGTATTACGAATATTCGTAATAACACCTTTCATAACATTTACATTACCCGCACCCGCGTTGAAATTTTTCATTACTTTTAGTTTGTTAACCCTACTTAGACCCTGTGTATTGATGTAATTTTCTAATTCTTTTCTTTGAGTAGATCTTGGATTGTTAATCGTCTTTATATGGGAATTTGTTGCGGATTTTATGAGAGGTTCGAAATTTACAAAATAGGCGTCGAGTGCGAGGGCTATTCTGTTACGATTTTCCTGTTTTAATGTTAGTCTACCCACGTAACTGGCGAAATTTTCATCATTCTGAATTCCTTTTTCAGCTTTACGTATATTTGCAATCCCTTTTGCCTCGGTTAATAATATTGGAGATTCTATATATGTTTTTATATATTTATTGATTATATAATCTATATTAGATTGATTTAATTCTAATTTTTTTAAATTAGTTACTAATTTGGGTAAATTTTTATTTCTATATTCTCGGTACAATTTCATATAATACTTGTTCGCGTCTTTCTTGATAACATTCACAGGTTTATTATACGCCGTGTATTGATTAATAAAATACTGATGATCTTTGGGTTCAATTCCTAATTCTGTAATATACTCCATTATTTCATTTATATCTAATTGATGACCAATAGTCCTTTGTTCTTCTATCATCGTATTTCGTTCGAGTTTCCTTTTCTCAGTCATTAGAGTCTTCTCCTTTTGATACGTAGCTTCTTGATTTTTAGCGATTTGTTCCTGTTCCCTTATCATATTCTCTCGACGACGTCTATTTTCTTTTTCTTTTCCCGTTTTCTCGACGATTTTCATATTCTTAATTTGTGTGTTTATCACAGTTTTCATTCTTTTTGTTAAATTTTTAACATCTTCGGGTGTATTTATCGTATTTATCTGTGCGAGTAATACTTGATTTGTACCAGTAGATTCCGCTATCTTACGAAGTTTATCTTTTGTGCGTTTCTTTATTACTACTTTGGCGTTATTCAATTTATTAAGAGTATTTATACTCGATAAATTGTCGAGTATATCAATATTAGCTTGTAATGCAAAATTAGATAGTACCTTTTTATTATTTTGGAGTTTCTTTTTGTACGCATCGGAAAGTTTTTCATTTGTGACGTTAATATTATTTTTATTTTTTACTCCCGTAATATTTAATTCGTATGAGATTCGTTTAGCTTTATTAACGAGTTCATTCTTTTTTATTTGGGTATTAGCTTGATTTTTCACGATACCATCTATTTCATTTTTTATGTTTTTAAGGGGTGTATTGGTTGTTTTGAATTTACTTATGAACCCAGGTTTATCGATGTTCAAATTTTTAATGTACGCTAATAATTCATTCAATTCTTTATTTCGTTTTGTATTTTTTAAATTTTTCTCCGCCATAGCTACGTCTTCGCGGAGTTTGGGTATGTTAACATCATCTAAACGCATACGATTGATAAACACACGTCGTTTATTATCTGAGATAGCACTCTTCCTTACAAAATTGATGAAACTTTCTTTATTTCTCGTCAGTATAGTAGCAGTTTCACGATTTTTAGATTGTGTTTTCTGAATACCCGTGTCCTCTATTCGTTTCTTTAAAGGAATCAAACGATTTGAAAATCTGAGATTACTGATGGCTCTAGAAAAGTTACTAGATACATTCTTTTCATTCGAAAGTTTGGATAAAGCGATTTTACTCGCTTGTACGATATCAAGTTTAACCACATTTAAAGACTGAACCGTGGTCGCACCAGAAATCATCCCCGCGAATGAATCATAAATTCCCATTTCCCTCGCCAATTTTACGAGTTTATCCTTCTCATTCGAAAGTTCTGTGAGTCGTTTTTTCTCACCAGCCTTTTCTATCACACCCTTGAGCGCGTCAGCTTTGTCGTTCGTATTCACAGCCTTGATACGTTTTGCAAAGTTTTGAATCACCCCTAACTTTGTAGCGAGTTCCGTTAGTTCTGCACGTTTTCCAGATATACCCTTCAAGACCTTGACCTTCTTCATTTTTTTTGCCTCTTCGACGAGATTCTTACTCCCAAACTTACCAGTCTTAAATTTCTGCAGTATTTTCAATTGATTTGACTGACTAATACCAAGATCTTTGATAGATTCCCGAAGTATCTTTCTCTGTTTAGAAATGCGTTCAGAAGTTTTCTTCTTCTCAAGCTTTTTAGCATTCTCGACGAGAGTTCTAATCGTATTTTTCCCCTCGTCAAACTTTTTAAGAAGTTCGGTCCTATTAGATTGATTTATCTGTATCTTTCCCAAATTATTCGAGAGTTTGGCCCTTCTCTTACCCAAATCCTTCTTTTTGCGAAGTTTAACTATTTTTTTAGCTCTATCATGTAAATCGTCCAGGTTTGATTTATCATTTACTATGTTCAATAGATTATACAGATCATTCTCGTTTAACGGTAAATTAGCTATCCGTCGTTCAAGTTCTCGACGCTTTTTATATATTTCTTGGTTACGTCTATTTTGATGTACAACTAACGCTTCCCTATAAAGGGTCTGAGGATCAACTCTACCCTGTGTTACCCTCTGTTGGTAAGACTGAATTTCTGACTTACTAAGAAACGGTAGTCCTGCCAGCCTTACTTTGAATGTATTCACATCCATCTATATTAAGCTGACAAAAAAGTAAAACCTCTATTAAATAATCTAATTTTTTCTTCATAACTCATACTAAAATCAAATACATTTGTATCACCAACGTTGATTTCGATAAGTTCTATAGGTGTATCGTACTGAACACGATTTGATAACGCCGATCGAACGAGTGTTTCTACAAATTCCTTCGGTGTTTGTATATCTTCTTGGTATACACGATTCATTTTAATTTTCATACATGTGATTTCGTGGGGTTTTTTATCAAAAAATGGCGTTAATGGGTATTCCTCCTTCATACCACCATCTACATACGTTTCGTTATTATACTTACCACATGCAAATATGAAAGGTACAGCCATACTCATACACACTGCATCTATAACCTTCATATCTGGATGTGTATCTTTGGAAAAGTATACAGTCTCGGATGTATTCATACAAAACGCTGCTACATAGATTTTCATATCTATATCCGCAAACGTTGGGTCTGAACCACATATTTCTACTATTTTTTTACGTATGGGTCCCATGTCAACAAAACCAAATTTGTTAAAAAATGAGCCTATACGTATTTTAACAAAGTTGGGGATATTTGTTGAAAGAGAAGTTTCGAGAATTTCATCAACTGACATCCCCAACGCTAAGAATAACCCCAATATTGCACCAGCAGATGACCCTGAAATTTCCTGGACATTCGCAAGTTCAGTCTCTCTAGCCTTTAGAGCACCTATTAGAGAATATATACCCATAGAAGCTGGTCCTAATACCAGGTACTTCATCTTCCTATTTAATAGAACTGAGGAAATTGGCGCCTTAAAAGCGCGAATACTACCGCGAACACTATCGAATGAATGAGAGCCGCGTTGAGACTGGTCTGACCAGATCGAAGAACCCCACCCGAACCAGGAGGAAGGGTAAGAAGAAGACCAGGGCTGAGCGCGAGGAAGAGCGCGGTGCTCACAATGAGATCGTTCCTGGTGAGAACGAGACCCATAGCCTTGGCGATGAGACTGTATACCATGAAGAAAACTAGAGCGTGGAAGAAAATTGCCATCTGACTTGTTTTTCGGTTCATGAGAGAAACCTTGGAGCCGTCGGTGGTCAGAAGAACGCCGGGACTCAGCGCTAAAAAAAGGGCCGCGGGAATGGCGACTTTTTGGGCGGTAAGGTTGGGAGGAAGCATTTAATATATACGCATATAATTTTTGGTAAAATCAAGAAAATCGTTGAATGTTGCACCACGCATCATTTCTTCATAAACACCAATCTCATTAATTGAGCGCCTGAGATTTTTCCATATATGACCGAGTCGTTCCTCGTACCATATCGTCTGTTCCTGATATTCCCATGTGACTCGTTCACATTCCGAATCGTGTTCTTTGTAACAAAACTCGACAAAATCACAAAATTCACCTGCGTGTTCGATTTTGGCATCATACATGAGAGTTCTGATAACGTTCCACATGTGCCATAGTTCATCTGAGTATTCGATTTCCCAGTCTTCAATACTCGGAGGAGTGTCTTCGATATTTTCATCGTCGTCGCTTACGTCGGGATCAAATCCAGTAGCAGCTTCGTATACGTATTGGCTCCAAACCATGTTTATTACTTATCTTCTTTCTCGGGCTTATCTTTTATACCTGTTAATGAAAGAGATGTAGATTCTTTCGTTTTAAGTCCATCTTTGATGGCATTTAGGGCTCCTTCAACCTTTACTTCGTCTCCATTGAAGAAAGTCATGAGACCATCCTTAATTGCATCCTTATTCATACCAGCCTTTCGTATAGATTTACGAATACTAATTTTACCTTTCCTGAGGTTAATGGTATCAATACCCTGGGTAACCATATGCTTCTTAACTGTCTCCTTGAGACGTTTTTCCTCTTGGTTTAAGACTTTGATATCAGATTTCGCTTCAGAAAGTTGTTTTGTGAGGTCTACGAGCTTAGAAACGCTCGCAGAAAGTTCGTTAGAAACGTCACTCATTGTTATTTATTCACGTATCTAATCTTTAAGCGCACAAACCACGCTGCATGAGATCGGGAACGATGGTGGAGTT
This sequence comes from Flavobacteriaceae bacterium, assembly GCA_002713705.1. Classification (GTDB taxonomy): domain Bacteria; phylum Bacteroidota; class Bacteroidia; order Flavobacteriales; family Flavobacteriaceae; genus Marifrigoribacter. The sequence continues at coordinate 3,600 of PAUJ01000041.1, read as the reverse complement.
GTTCCACACATAGGGATCCTTAGGGTTGGGGGGATCCTTGCGAATCTGCTGGTTGGCGTTACGGAGGGCACCACCGACAGTCTCGGGGAAGCCTACCTGCTGACGGGGCTCGAGGAAGTTCTGACCCTTAAGGATGTCCTCTGGGGCGAACTGACCAAAATCCTCAGCAGAGGCAACCTCACGGGGGAGAAGAGAGGACGCGAGACCAGTACCCTTGTCCATACCACAGCCATTGGCTGGGGCTGCGGAGGGACCGGCGGTGGGACCAGCGGCGGGGGCGGCACCGAACGCGGAGTATTCGCGCTCAACGATGGCATAACCAGATTTTGAGTTCATTTGGAATAGAATAAAAATGAGAGCAGCTACGGCGAGGAGCATAATCATATTTTGGTTACGACCCTTTTTTAAACCGAACATCTTTTATAGTATATTAACAAATTATTTTTACTGGTCATCGTCATCGACAAATGCGTACCCTTCTGGGTATACATCCAAAATTGGGTCCGCATGGATTTTGACCTGGACAATGTTCCAAGAAGAGCCGAAAGCCTTCTTGGCGAACCAAAGACCAGCAAATTCGAGGATGACATTACAACCCTTACCAGGTTGTACCATCTCAAAATCGACCATCTCCTGCTGTGCATTAAATACCTTAGTGGCCTCGATGCGGTCCCCTGTGAATTGACCATTGGCTACACTAGGGGTGTATGCACCCTTGATGACATTCTCAGAAAGCTTCTTTCCAAACCACATCTCACAATTCTCATTAGCTGCCATAAGATTGGCTGCATCAGTATCCTCAATCTTTTTGAGATTGGCGTCAGAGTCGAGTTCAAATACAACTTCTCCTGACACATCAGCTACCTTGACATTATTGAGTTGAATAAGACACTTACGCTTAGAATCGTTAAGAGTCTTCACGAAATAGAGACCATCCTCACCCTTTGCTGGGGCGTTGTAAATCATTTATGTATTTGTTGCGTCTTATTTCTTTAAACCAACAAACGGGATGGCGGCGGACTTATTAAGCACGTTCTTTTCAACCCACATATTTCTCCTGGGTTTATAACCATATAACGTATTTGAAATGTTGAAATTCTTGGGTAAGTTCTTGGAATTCTTAGGCCTGAAGTTATACTCATTCTTTACGTACGAGTTATTAGTGACATTCTTCCATTTTAAAGTATTAACATTGAATTGTTTATTACCACTCGATTTTTCATATCCATTTACCTTTGTATTCTTAACGGCGGATTTGAAACCAAAAACCATCTGTTTCGATAATCTCTCATCTGATGGTTTCGTGGTATAGTTTTTGTATTTGCTAGGATCGACACGTTTGGCCTGATTCATGGATACACGCGCGTTCTTTTTAGTAGCTGCAGGTCCTTTACGAACAATCTTAGAACGCACCTTTTTAAAAACATCTTCCATCGAATCGGTTCCCTTTATTCTTTTATCAAATAATCGAGCTAGTTTAATGAGTCTTTGACGGTCCTTTTCTTTTTTTTCTGGTCTAAGTTTCAGTTTTTGCATGAGGTAAATATCTTCTATTAAAAATTCTTTACTCGCAATGTATACCTTGTTATTCGTCTTTAATTTACCACTATCGAGGTTACGATACGTTATACCCTTACGCCTCGACAAAACAACTTCGTAACCAAATTCTTTTGGACGCATGAACGGGATATCGAGAATACCACCTATATTGAAATCCTCTATTTTACCAGAGTCGGGTGAAAAGTAACGAATATTCATGTCGAGAGCGAATAATTCTACATCTATGAAGACGTCCCCCTTATTGGGTTTATTCGTAGAACCCATCTTTTTCTTCTTAATGAGAGTGTAACGACGTGTGACAACGGGTGATGCCTGTTTGAAGCTGATACCCAAAAACTTAAATATTTTAGGGTGTTTCTTTCGCATGGAAATCAACCTTTTCTTGATCCGAGGACCAAGGCGTTTGGCTATCTCTCCTAATTTGTCCCATAATATAAGCTTCGTAGCTTGAAGTTTACCAAAATATTGCGGATTAACTGACATGCGAGGAACAAATTTTGCGTCTATATCACTAGTAACTATACGTTGATTATAATCAACGTATAAATTGAATGCTTCACCTCCACTAACAATGACGTCACCCATATTTTTCATGTGTTCGGAAACCTCTCCCACAGTTTCTATGATTATATCCCGTACACAATCCGTGACCAGAACATACATGATTTTTTCGAAATCTTTCTTACGATGTGTAGTGTGCGCACGACTTCTAAATTTACCGAGATCTCTCTGGAGATTTCGGTCATAATACTTTTTCATTTTGGCATCTTTGAAAAGTAAATTTTCATTTAAGAATTTATCGATAGTAGTTTTCGGGTAAATATGTTCGTCCATTAATATATCGTGATATAATAATATGGTCTGCAGAATCATCGATGAATGTAGATGCTTTGCATACGAAGGTGAAACCAAACAGTTTTGTGGTAAGCGACGAGGACCGCATGTTATTCCGTGTCAGGAGGATTGTTGTTTTGGTGGATGTCCTGATGATGGTACTAGGGTGCCATTTCGAATCATAAAACACCCAGAGGGGAAGGGTGTGGTTGAAAAACTAGATCGTGTTGATGTATCCGTTTTTATAATTGCATTAATCGTGGTTCTTCTTGGTCTCCTTTACATAGACTTAAAGGTTAGACGAGTAAGATAGATATAATGTCTCTTGAAACCATTCAAACCGAACTTGCCGCTCTCCGCAACGATGTCAAGAATTTGACTAAGCTCATTCGTAAGATTAAGAATACCCAAGAGGATCCCGATGGTGAGAAGGCTAAGAAGCGTGCCGAGAACAACGGATTCAACCGAAAGCAGGAAATCACACCTAAGTTGCGCGAGTTTCTCGCCCTTCCCGACGGAGATCTCATCTCCCGCTCAGAGGTTACCAAGTTCGTTAACAAGTACATCACTGAGAAGGGTCTTAAGCACCCCGAGAACGGCCGCCAGATTATTCTCGACGATAAGCTTCGGGACCTTCTTGCTCCTCCCGCCGACGTTGTTGTTACTTACCTTAACCTCCAGAAGTACCTTTCTCCTCACTACATTAAGAAGGAAAAGGCTTAAAAAATAAAAACATAAACATAATAAAACATGGTTGTCTTCGTTGATAAGACACGAATTGAAGAACTTGTTGGTACAAAGATCAAAAATCTTGATTTGTACCAAAAGGCATTTACACATAAATCCGCACTCAAAGAATATGAACAGTTTACTGAATCTTTTGAAACACTTGAATTTATTGGTGATTCCGTACTCGGGTTTGTCATCACTAAGTTTCTTTTTGATCGTTATGAAAGTCGACAAGAAGGGTTCCTCACCAAAGCTCGTACAAAGCTTGTTCGTGGCGAAACCCTAGCTAAAATTGCAGATAAACTGAATTTGAATGGATTGGTTATCATGGATGAAAAGGGTATGCGTAACCAATGGAATAACAACCCAAAAATTCTGGAGGATGTTTTTGAAGCCCTCATTGGTGCTATTTATATGGATATTGGTCTCATCCATGCTAAGGAGTTTATTCTTAGGATTTACCAAGACCCTGAGATT
>PAUJ01000018.1 GCA_002713705.1 Flavobacteriaceae bacterium | reverse complement strand
TTATCCATCATTACAATATTCAAGTGGTACTAAAACTAATAATACTAGTTTTGAAGGAGTTTATCCAATTAAATTAGGAGCTTCTACAAATAATAATGATTTTAATGATAGAGCATTATTATCACATGGGGCTTCGTTAACACAATTAACATGTTCACAGCCTTACGATGAAGTTGCTCCTGGAGTACTACGACATAGAATCGCTATTTCAGATGCCATGATTGCAGGTAGAACAGTAGGATGGCAACAATATAATCCGGTTGCAAGTACTCCTCAAAATGCAGTATATGCTGATTTAAATGCATCGGAATTTACAAGTAGTGCAACACAATTTACAATAGAGGGTATGGCAGTAAATTACACATTATATACAAAATCTAATGCAGAACAAGGTGGCGATGTTGATGGAAGGCCATTATATAGAATTAAATTTAGTTAAAAAGAGAATAATATAACATGGCAAGAACTATAGGAACATTTAACTTTCCGGCAAACTTTGAAGTAAACAAGCTAGGACCACTAGATGCTAGGGCGGTAACCCCTTTAGCATCTCAACTTATTGACAGTTCTTTACCATTCGCATACTTAGGTATGCTTGTTTCGGTTACAGAAGATACTGCTGAGAATAATGGTCTATATATGTTGACCAATGCCGATGCAACTCAATTATCATCTTGGACAAAACTAGGTGAAGGTGGTGGAACTACACTCACAGGAGCTAGTTATAGTCAAGCAACAGGAGAACTTAACCTTACATTATCAGATGGTAATGTAGTAACAGTTTTAATTAACTCTGGTACTCTATTTGAATTCACTGGTAACGGATCTTACTGGACTGTAAATGATTCAGCGGGTTATGAAAATATTAATAGTATACAAAATCCGACTCTATATGTTAATAGAGGTGAAACTTATACATTTAGAAGAGTTGCTGCAGGACATCCACTGGATATTGAAGATCTTTCAGCGAATAGTATTAGTGCAGGTATTAATGCAGGTAGTTTACCGGTAACACAAGGAAATGATTTAGTATGGACTGTGCCATTTGATGCACAAAATGAATATGAATATCATTGTACAGTTGTAGGACATCAAGCAATGAGAGGTACTATTAAAGTAGTATCTGATGGTCAAAAAGGTGATGCAGGTACAAGTGTAGATTATTCTACTTCATTTAATGGTGCACATAGTCTTGGTGAAGATCGTAATCCAGGTAATGCTGGCAATGCGATGGGACCTGTAACAGTAGATACTGGTTTATCATATATTGGTGGTGAATATATTATTGTATCTTTAGATGCTGGTCCAGATAATTTTGATATTGCACAAGTAACATCATACGATAGTTCAACTGGTGTAATGGAATGGAATAATGTATCTCAAAGTACAGTTGCTTCATTTAGTTCTGTTTGGAACATTAATTTAACAGGTATACCTGGTACTGATGGAACAAATGGTACTGATGGAACAAATGGTGCTGATGGAAACGATGGCGTTTCAGTAGACTTTTCTACAACTTCAACTGATTTACACTCAAATAATGCAGGTGGTACTTTAACAGTAGATTCTGATTTATCTTATGTAGGTGGTGAATATATTTCGATTACATATCCATTAGATATGACTAATGTACAAATTGCAGTAGTAACCGCTTATAGTGGAACTCAATTAACATTCTCACATATATCAAATAATGGTAACTTATTAAATAGTAATGGTCCTTGGATTATTAATCTAAGTAGTGCACCTGGTACTGACGGAACAAGTGGTTCAAGCGGAACATCTGGTTCTGATGGAACTTCAGGTTCAAGTGGTCTATCTGGTGTAGATGGTTTACAAGGTCAAAAAGGTGCAGATGGAGCAGACGGTACTGACGGTACTGATGGTGCAGATGGTACAGATGGTGCTGCAGGTTCTTCTGGATTATCTGGTGTAGATGGTTTACAAGGTCAAAAAGGTGAAACTGGAGCAGATGGTACTGATGGTACTGATGGTACAGATGGAAATGGAACTTCAGGTTCAAGTGGTCTATCTGGTGTTGATGGCCTAAAAGGAGATAAAGGTGCAGATGGAGCTAATGGAACTGACGGAACAGACGGAACAGACGGAACTGATGGTACAGATGGTACTGCCGGTGCTGCAGGTTCAAGTGGATTATCTGGTGTAGATGGTCTAAAAGGAGATAAAGGTGTTGATGGCTCAGATGGAGCTGCTGGCTCAGATGGAGCTGCAGGTTCTGCTGGTTCAGACGGAACATCTGGTTCAAGTGGTCTATCTGGTGTGGATGGTCTAAAAGGAGATAAAGGTGCTGATGGTGCAGATGGTACTGACGGAACAGACGGTACAGATGGTGCTGCAGGTTCAAGTGGTCTATCTGGTGTAGATGGTCTAAAAGGAGATAAAGGTGCAGATGGTGCATCTGCAAATGCTGGTTCTGATGGAACAGACGGTACTGATGGTACTGATGGTGCTGATGGAACTGATGGAACATCTGGTTCTTCAGGATTATCTGGCGTAGACGGTTTAAAAGGAGATAAAGGTGAAACTGGAGCTGGAGGTACGGATGGTACTAATGGTACAGACGGAATTAATGGTACAGATGGTGCTGCAGGTTCAAGTGGATTATCTGGTGTAGATGGTCTAAAAGGAGATAAAGGTGCTGATGGTGCATCTGCAAATGCTGGTTCTGATGGAACATCTGGAACAGACGGTTGGAGAGGCGGATTAAACTGGAAATGGGATGCTAGTAATACTACAACACCTGCTGCTGGTTATTTGTCAATGAGCGTAAACTTTGCTACAAACACGACTTGGTTATATTTTAACAAAGTTGACCACCATGGATTAGATCAATCTTCATTCTTAACATTATGGACAGATAATGGAAGTCCAGATCCAGATGGTTGGATAGTAATTCAAAGTTCTGATAATACTAATACTACTCATTTAATTGGAGGTACTTTAAGACATAATGTTTCTGGCGACGTAGTCGGAATTTTATTAGATACAGTTGCTGGAACTCCACAAAATTCAGTAAGTACAGATGATATTTTATCAATACAATTCGCTAAAAATGGAGATGACGGTTTAAGTGCATTTGGTATTGCATTACAAAATAATTATGGAGGAACTGAATCAGAATGGTTAGCTTCTCTAGTAGGTGCAGACGGTTCAAGTGGAACTTCAGGTTCTTCTGGTTCTTCTGGTTTATCTGGTGTAGATGGTATATCTGGAGCAACAGGTGATAGAGGTAGTGACGGTGATGCTGGTTCAAGTGGAACATCTGGAACATCTGGTAGTTCAGGTACTTCTGGTTCTGATGGAACTTCTGGTTCTGATGGCTCTTCTGGAACATCTGGTTCTGATGGCTCATCTGGAACTTCTGGTTCAAGTGGTCTATCTGGTGTAGATGGTCTAAAAGGAGATAAAGGAATTAAAGGAGATAAAGGCCAGAAGGGTGAAGGTGGTTCAAGTGGAACTTCTGGAACATCTGGTGAAAAAGGTGCTACAGGTACCTCAGTAACAATATTAGGTACCTATGATGCAATCGGTGATTTACCTCCTAGTGGAAACACAAATGGAGATGGTTATATTATTGACGGTGATCTTCATGTATGGGATGGTACTCAATTTAATAATGTAGGTAGCATTGAAGGACCACAAGGTGAAAAAGGTGCTACAGGTAGTGCTGGTACAGCTGGTCTAAAAGGTGATGCTGGTTCAAGTGGAACTTCTGGTTCTGACGGATCATCTGGAACTTCAGGTTCTTCTGGTTTATCCGGCGTAGATGGTATTAAAGGTCAAAAAGGTGAAGGAGGTTCAAGTGGAACATCTGGTTCTGATGGATCATCTGGAACTTCTGGTTCTGATGGATCATCTGGAACTTCTGGTTCTGACGGAACTTCTGGTTCTGATGGAACTTCTGGTTCTGATGGAACTTCTGGTTCTGATGGATCATCTGGAACATCTGGTTCTTCTGGATTATCTGGTGTAGACGGTCTTAAAGGAGATAAAGGTGGTGATGGTTCAAGTGGAACATCTGGTTCTGACGGATCATCTGGAACATCTGGTTCTGACGGATCATCTGGAACATCTGGTTCAGACGGAACATCTGGTTCAGACGGAACTTCTGGTTCTGATGGATCATCTGGAACATCCGGTTCTTCTGGATTATCTGGTGTAGATGGTTTAAAAGGTAGTACTGGTGAAAAAGGAGCACAAGGTGGTTCTGGTACTGGTGGAGGCAAAGGAGAACCTGGTACAAAAGGTGAAACTGGTACGGGAGGTTCAAGTGGAACTTCTGGTTCAGATGGAACTTCTGGTTCTGATGGCTCTTCTGGAACATCTGGTTCAGACGGAACATCTGGTTCTGATGGATCATCTGGAACATCCGGTTCTTCTGGATTATCTGGTGTAGATGGTATTAAAGGTCAAAAAGGTGCAACTGGCTCAGGAGGTTCAAGTGGAACATCTGGTTCAGACGGTAGTTCTGGTTCAGACGGAACATCTGGTTCTGATGGATCATCTGGAACATCTGGTTCAGACGGAACATCTGGTTCTGACGGATCATCTGGAACATCTGGTTCAGACGGAACATCTGGTTCTGACGGAACATCTGGTTCTTCTGGATTATCTGGAGTAGACGGTCTTAAAGGTAATACTGGTGAAAAAGGAGCACAGGGTGGTTCTGGTACTGGTGGAGGCAAAGGAGAACCTGGTACAAAAGGTGAAACTGGTTTAAAAGGTATTCCTGGAAGCGATGGAACACATGGAACTAACGGAGATAAAGGTGAGGCTGGTGCTAACGGAACAAATGGAACCAACGGAGATAAAGGTGAGGCTGGTGCTAACGGAACAAATGGAACAAGTGGATCAAGTGGATTATCTGGTGTAGATGGTATTAAAGGCGATAAAGGTCAAAAAGGTCAAAAAGGTGAAGGTGGTTCAAGTGGAACTTCTGGAACATCTGGTGATAAAGGTCAAAAAGGTGAAGGAGGTTCAAGTGGAACTTCTGGTGAAAAAGGAGCACAAGGTGGTTCTGGTTCAGGTGGAGGTAAAGGAGAAACTGGTGCAAAAGGAGCAACTGGAGGTGGTGGTGATAATGGATCTTCAGGATTATCTGGTGTAGATGGTGTTAAAGGTGCAACTGGTACTGGTATTAAAGGTAATACTGGTGCAAAAGGACCAACTGGTGCGGCTTCTACTGAAGCTGGTCCTAAAGGTCAAAAAGGTGAAACTGGTGCTGCTTCTACTGAAGCTGGTCAAAAAGGTGCAACTGGTACTAAGGGCGCAACTGGAGCAACTGGTCCTGCGGCATACCAATATGAACATATAGCATTAAACCCTATTCCAAGGAATGAAAGGTTTGTTGCTGCAAATGTTCAAGAAGCATTTGTATTTGTACCAACTGATTTAACAGGTACTTTAACAAAAATAGAATGTGCATTTAATATATTATCAAGTGTTCAAACTGGTTTTGAATTAATTGCAGTGGATTCTGCAAATCAAAGTACAACAGCAGCAACATGGACTATTCCAGCAAATACAAAACACTTTATTTTATCAAGTCTGAATGTATCGGCGCTTAATAGTAAAACAGTTTATATTAAATGTACTGAAGGTGGTACTAATGCTTATGGGTTCACAGCAACACTAATGTGGCAACAATAAATATATAAACTAATTTACCAACATGGCGTTATCGGTTAAAAGATTCATAAACGATTTAAATTGCCCGGAACCATCGGAGCAAGTAAATGTAATGTACCACTCAACATCTTCTGATGTATTATGTGATGGAGGTGGAACGCCGACTGCAATCTTTGCTAATAACGCAAGTCTTTCATCTATTGCAGCCAATCCACAAACAGTATATGCTGCAGGCTCAGATACATGTGCTGAGGGCATGGATGTTGTATTTGTAGTAGATTATACATCTTCAATGGGCGGCGCAATAAACGGCGTTAAAAACGGTATTAGCAACCTAGTTAGTACTATTAATTCTCAATCAGGTGGTAATTATAGATTAGGTTTAGTATTATTCGACGGAGGTGATTTAAACTACAGTAGTAGTAATTTTTATACTTCTCTACCAGCTGGACAAAAGATTAACGAAAATAGTTCTGGAACAATTATTACATGTGCTGAAAAAATGAGCGGAATTGGTAATTCTACATCATTTCAATCAAGCCTTAATTCAATTAATACTGTTGATATGCCAATAGGTTCTATCAATAAATGGGGACTTAGAGCTATAAGTGAAGTAGTTAATAATCAATTTGCTGGTTCTTTTAGAGAAGGAGTTCAAAAATTAATTATTTTAATTACAGATGGCGCGCCTCAATCTAATGCACTATATTCAATTAATTTAGCTAATCAGGTACAACTCGAAGGAGTACAAGTATTGTATCAAACTAGCCAAGCTTCAACCGGAAATGGACAATATAATGCTGTATTAGGAGCACAACCTTCAGGAGCAGCTAATTATGGATTAAATTTTAATTCTACATGGACTAATAGTTTAAACTCTTCGATTTCAACACTATGTGATAATACATATTTGTATTCATGCAATCCAATACCAAGTGGATGGTATATGGAACCTGGTGATAGTGTTACATATAATTGGAATGGAACTGCTTGGTCATCGACTACTTGTAGTTATACAGTAAAGGTTAATTTAGCTAAAGCATCTGGACAGGGCTCTAGTTGGGATATTAAACCAATACCTTCAGATCATCCAAATTATTTTGATGCAAATACATTTATATTTAGTGGAAATCACTCTACTTCTGATTCATACGGAGCTGATGGCGTCCTAACATGGGAAATAGAGGCTGCTACAGATTATTCTGTATCAAATATTAGTGGTTTAACCCACTCTACACAATCTGGAACTGCTGCAAATTTTAAGTCATTTACAGACAACGGTGTTGGAGCATCTGGTATTAATAATACTTTGGCGCAACATGAATTCCAAATTGCAGGTCCTATGACAGAAGATGCAGAATTTACTATTACACTTTCTGCCAAAATGGATAACGTTAGTTACAATATGAAAGTAATTGTAATTGGTGATGAACCAGATGGATTAGATGCGAATGATGCAGCTCAATCACCATCCGGAGAAATAGCCCTTACTCCAACAAACCCTGCGTCTTTTTGGTTAAATGCAGCATCTTCATATTCAACAAAAACTGGAGCTCAACTATATACTTTTACAGGTACAGTTGGTTCTTCACATAGTTTTAATGTAGATTTAAATCCAAATCCATCAGATTATAGCATAGATGTAACAAGTTATACAGATACTTATTCAAATACAGCGTCTCAAAATGCAGTAGGACCTAATTTAGTTGTAAATAATACTTCTGTTAGTGGTACTTTTACAATGCCATCAGGTGGCGGTATTTCTGAAATATTTCTAGATGGACAAGTTAATCAACCAGATTACAATTTTGTTTTAACAGTAACAGATTCAATTACTGGAGTTTCAGTAATTAGTGGAGATCAAACACAAACATATACTGGTTACACTGGACAACAGTTTAATTGGCATGCAGATTTAACAGCAGGGGCAAATATTGCATCATATACAATAGATTATACTAATACTGCAGCAAATCCTAACACTTATGTTAGTATTGGCAGTGGAGCAGGAGCAGGAGAGGTGTATGGTGTAGTTACAATGCCATCAGGTGGAGATGCATCAACAGTAACTGTTGCAGGTAGTAGTGTACCATCAACATATAGTATGGAAATTACATTTACTGATGATTGGGGAGGTAATGAAACGTATGGTGACCCAATTACTGTAACTAGTGAAGCAGGTGTAACAACTAATACTGTTAAAACATTAACAGGTACATCTGCATATACAACTTATGTTATTAATAAAATTGAATCTAGTAATGCAGCAGTAACTGTAACTTCATCAGGATCAACAATTACTGTTAAAACAATAATGCCAGCTGGCGGAGGTACTGCAACTGTAGATGTACAAGGAGAATCAAGCTTAGATACTTATTTATATACAGTATCATTAGGAGAAACTATTTCTAACGCAACAATTGCTGGAGCAACTCCTGAAGGTGTTAAAACTTTAACAGCGACATTAGCAGTAGGAGCACAACATACGTTTAACGAAACCGTATCGCCATCTAGTGGATATTATTATACTTCTGGCCCAACATCATCTAGTAATAACGCAACAGCAGTGGCATCAGTCAATGCTGCTGGAGCTATTTCAATTACTGTAACTGGGGGAAGTGCAGCTAGAAATGCAACAGTTGGAATTACAGGTACTACAGCGCTGATACAAAGAACATTAACGGTTAATTATGCAGATTCTCAGCTTGGATTAGAAGGTAATGTTACATCTAGTTCATTACCAACACCGGCTGGTTATCCAACAATTACTTCAGATTCATTTACTGGAACTCCAGGTACACAAGGTACTAAAACTTTATACTACATGCCATCTACTGGATATGTGTCAGCATCTATTAACAGTATTAGTTCAACAGATGCTGGAAAAGGTACAGGTGCTGCAGGAATAGGTGCAAGAGAAGGTCAAGAATGGACATTATCTTATACAATACCTAGCACTAGTTCTACTATTACTATTACAGTTAATGGAAGTGGAGTTGCAGCGACATCAGCTACTGCAGCGACTTCGGCTACAACATTAGCTACTGCTGCTACAACACTAGCGACTGAAGCAACTAAAGCGACTGCTGCTACAACATTAGCGACTGCTGCTACAACATTAGCGACTCCGGCAACTCCGGGAACTAATCCAACATTAGCGACTTTAGCAACAAATGCAACAGATGCAACAAGTGCAACAAGTGCACCACTATATTGGTTTGCACAGGGAGAGCCATGTAATGGTGGAGAAACAAAGATGTTTAGAAGGTCTAGTAGAATATTCCGATTTAATAATTACAATTCTAATTGGTTTGACCAGGTAATTACTGTTACTGGTAATCCAGTTCAAACTGAAAACCAATCCTTTAATTATTCATTGTTAGGTGCTGGAGTTTGTGAAGGAGGAGGCGAAGGAGAAGGTCCAGATCCACATGATCCGGGAGAAGGTCCGGAAGAAGGTGGAGGCAGAGGTGGCCCGAATGGTTTTGAATAAATTATAGCCATTTATTTCCATAAACAATTTAAAAGTAGGTTATATAATTAGTAGTACTTTAATTAAAAACTAAACTATTAATTTATATGGAAGATCAGATCCAAATCCCTAAAATTATTCACCAAATATGGGTTGGCGAAAGGGAAATGCCGGAACATTGTAAGCAATTTACACAAAAAATGAAAGACTTACATCCAGGCTGGGATGTAAAATTATGGGGGAATGAAATCTTTACAGAAGTATACAAAGACGACCCTTTTCTACAAAATTATATTCAAGATCCAGAATTATATAAATGGGCATTTATCTCTGATAGAGTAAGAATGTTGCTTTTAAGAGACCAGGGTGGTATTTATTGTGATGTAGATGCTATGCCTGTTAGATCTTTTGATGTAATTAGAAATCAATTAACTCCACAACACACTTTTTTCTCAGGTCTAAAACCGTCACAAGCAAATAATACTCTTTACGACTGTACAGTGTATGGCTCAGCTCCAAATTCTAGAATAGTGAACGAGATTTTATCATGTTATGATAGACTTAATTGGGCACATGGATGTAAAACTTTTTCTGATAAAATTATTCAGAAAATGGGTCCGGATGTTGCAGCTTTTAGTTATGAATATTTTTACAACTGGGAAATAAATGATAAAACGATAGTTCTTCATGATGTTTTAGAGACTAGATTGTTTTCTTGGGTAGATCCTGAAAAAAGAGCAGCAGGAGCTATAGAATGGTAGCACCCAGTGGCTAACCAGACAGCCAGAAACTAGATATATACAATATAATAATAGTTTATATACCAAAAACAAAAGGTTCCTTAGAACTCATGATATGACAGACTTAATTTACTTATGTGCACAGCCAGCAACTTACTATTATTCATGGCAAGTAGATGCAATGTTACTATCTTTTCAAAAATATGGAGAGATGGATCTTACAAAATGCCATATTGTATGTGCAGTCCAAGGCGGTGGAATAGATCCTTGGTTTCAAAAAGTCGCTGACAAGTGGAAAAAACTTGGAGTAGGCTTTTATTGGTATAAAGATGACAGAAAGAAACCTAGATATATTTCATCTGTTCGACCTCATATTTTAGAAAAACACTGGTCAGCAAATCCTTGGTTAGAAACAAAAGCAGTAATGTATCATGATTGTGACATTGCATTTTCAAAACCATTAAAAGTTGACGACAAATTAGACGAGTCTCAAGACAAGGAGTGTTTCCTATCAGATACAAGAACTTACATCGGACCACACTACTTAGATGGATTTAAAAATAACTTAACAGAGGATATGTGTGCTATTGTAGACATTTCTGTTGAGTTAGTAAGAGCTAAAGAAGCAGAGTCTGGAGGAGCACAATATATGCTAAAACCAGGGATAGATGCTAAATATTGGCGAGATGTTTTCGTTGACTCTGAGCGATTATTTGAAGAAATTAGTCAAAAAGTTAACAAAATCAAGAAAGATGACCCAGATTGGCACCCATTACAGATCTGGTGTGCAGATATGTGGGCTGTCTTATGGAATTTATGGAAAAGAGGGTATACAACTCCAATTACTATAGATTTTGAATTTACTTGGGGAACTCAGCCGATAGAAATGTGGGACAAACACGCAATATTTCATAATGCTGGAGTAGTTACAAACCCTAAAGATGGAGCTCCTTTTTACAAAGCATTGTATATGAAGAGCTCTCCGTACCTAGCACCAGATGTAGATAAAAAATGGGCATCACATAATTATTTAGAATTAATTAAAGAATCTTATAGAGCAACAGAGATAGATGCAGGAACAATGGGACTTGGATATAATGATGGAATTAGTTTTATGGTTCCTACTTGGAAAAGAACTCATTTATTAGAAGAGGCATTAGAATCTTTCTTAAGACAGACTAATGAGAACTGTGAAATGGTAATTATTAATGATGATGAGTCTATTAAATATGAATTCGATCATCCTAGAGTAAAAGTACATAATGTACCTAAGTTTGAAAGATTTATGGACAAGCTTAAGTTTGGATTTGACCAATGTCAGTTTAATCACATGTATAGATTAGACGATGATGATCTTTTATTGAAAAATGCATGTGATATAGTATTAAGACAAACAAAGGCTAAGCCTAATATGGATTTATATGCTGCAGCACAACATTGGTATGTTGGAGTAAGTCAAATTCGCGAAAATGGATTAGGTAATGCTGTTAATACAGGAAACACATTCTCTAAAAACTTTATTGAGTGGTTAGATTGGGATAAAGCACCAGAACCACCAGGAGAAGATCAATGGATGGTTTATTATCCAGATATTAGAAATCATGAATTTGATGAGGTTACTATGATTTATAGATGGGGAGTTAGTCCAGCTCACTTAACTCATAAGCCGCACAACAAAACTATGCAAGAATTCCATGATAGCGTAGAACAATGGAAAGTAACAGAAAAAGGAACCAATATACATGTACTACAACCACATTTTACTAGAGATTGGTATGATGCAGACTTTTTAACTGGAGGACCTATGAATATTGATGATGTAAAACCAGATCCAGCAAACGTATGGTTCTATTGGGATGGTAACTGTGAAGGAGAGAGATTACAACAGTTATATGATTCTCTAATTTCTACAAGATACTTTAATCCAGAAAGACCAATCTATCTGGTTAGTAATACATTTGACCAGTTACCAATTTTTGATGAACATAACATTACAGTAGTAAGATGGGGAGATTCAATATATCGTCACATGCCAAATGGAGAGGCATGGAAACCTCTGTATAATGCAGCATCAGCTAGAGATAGATGTGACCTATTAAGATTCTTATTCTTAAAGGGTTGGGCAGGTAGTTATATTGACTCTGATGATATGGCAGTAAGACCTCTACCACCAGTACATGTAAAGAATATAGTATGCAGATCTTATGATCCACACACTTGTCATTATGATGGCTTAAAACCAGAAGACTGTCTACCTGGTCATCTAAGAGGTAAGCCACAATTTGATCATATTCCAATATTTCCGCGCACAGACATCTGGCTAAATCATCACCTAGATAGTCCAATAGTAAGAGGCTTATTACATAGACCAGAACATAAACCAGAACAGGGTATTAATACCATATATTCACATGCAAGTGGAGGAGGAGTAGGATGGCAAACAATGATCTTAAGAACATGTGAAGACAACATAGCAACACATGGTAAAGAATGGCACTTAGACATGACACTCTTATACCTATTTGAATCTCATGTAGCTAATTGTTCTGTATGGGATCAAGGTAAACATGGAGGAGAGATGCATCAAATATATCCAAAGGGACAGGGTAACTGGGGTAGCCAAGAATACCCAAGACAACAGGCAGTACAATTCCTATATAAGTGTTTAGAAGAATTCCCAGGAGCAACACATCTCTGGTTACATGATAAGGGAGATGGGATTTCCGCACAATGGCGTTATGATTACAATCAAGAATGGGCACTACTCTCAACACACTGGATTCAGCATATTAGAAAGGTGGCTGGAATACCAAGTATACACGTATAACCATGATACTCATAATTAAGCTGGTAGGCATTGCAGTCGCATTCTACTTCTTAATGAACAGGCTCTTAACTCGTCTAGATGATGGGTATTGGTTCCGCCCGCCAACAAGACACAAATTCAAACCAACACAATCTACTAATAAGGGAACAGAGACACCAAAGGAAACAAAGTCTACACATACACATATAAGTAAGTAAGGGTACACAAACTCTTTACCACTCAATGGAACACATAGAACATATACAATACATTAAGCCTATTATAGTCAGTATAGTAATCATGTGCCTTATTAGTTACATACAAGAACACAGGCAACAGGGTAAAGACTAGTCAGTCTAGTAATATATACACCCATCCACTCTCTATACCGGCAGCTCAGTATCCAAGGCCTCAGAGCCAAAGCCTGATATATACCAACTTTTCACTAATAAAAAGCCACTCCAAGCCAAGACGGGCCCACGTTCAGGTAAATCCAATGTTACCAGCGGTCCAGTCAAACGGGGGAGCGCCAACACACACGCCTGGCGGCCTCGCAGGGGCCCGATCGCGGTAACCCCCATAAAACCACATAGTGAAGGGCCTACTGCTGCCACAGTGGCCCTTCTGGGTGTAATTAAAAACTCAGTTGCTTCAGGCAACCACTCTGTATCTTTCTAGCGTGCTAGTTCACCGCCTGGGAGTAACTCTCCGTTAATTTCTCTAATAGCCTCTTCCTCAGCCAATTGCTCTTCAGTCTTTAGTTGGCCAAAGAGGGCATCGAATGCACCGTCTTCGCTTTCTAACTTCTGACGTTCCTCAGCAAGCATAGCGTCATTGACCAAATCCCTAGAGTATCTAGCCTCATCAAAAGTAACTCCGCCATCAAAGTTAAAGAACATCTTTTGACCTACTGGGCCCAACCTGTTCTTACTAAACTCCATATAACGTTGAGTAGAGTTTTCGCCACCTTTCCAATTCAGTTCCATCATCGCAGTCGTCATGTGCTTTAACTTGTTAGAGCCGACGAAAGTACCACCCTTAGAGAGTTGTAAGATCGTAACGAANGTAGTNTAGACTTTACGCTTATTCTTACCCTGGTTTTGGGCAATCATNAGGTCCAAGAACCATTTCTCGGTCTTGCTACGGGTTAGGTTNCANTCNTCNTTAACNGTGTCATTGACNTCAGTATAAGAATCNGTCAGTACGAGGTCCCATCCCTGNTTNAGAGTGGACTCAATTACAGCCTGAGGGTTGGCATCTGTATAGTCAGAAAGGAATAAGATCGGTAGCTGGCCCCAATGTGGAAAACGTTTTAGGTATCTAGCCATGTCTAGTTGGTTCATTTCAGCAGAAATAAACAGTACTTTCTTGTCCGGGTTGGTTGCATGCACCTTGTGCAGTAGCTCTAGAAGGACCGTAGTCTTACCAACACCTGGTGCTCCGGCCGCCATTACGTTTGAGCCGGGCATAAAACCACCTTCATTAGAGAAGAACTTATCCGCAACAGTGCCTGTCGGCATCGGGATAAAGAGATCAGCATTGAACTTAAGGTCGTCGAGCTTAGTTAGTTTCACTTTCATCTTCTTAGTAGATGAGGTCTTTTGGTATAGCCCCTTGTAATCTGCCGATGAGGTCATCTTACCATTAGGGTATACATTAATAACTCTGCTAGCATCTTGGCCAGCAAGCCATTTGAATTTCTTGTGTGATGGGTCAACTTGGATAGAGCTGCCATCTTGAGCCTTAAGCTCGTACCCATTACCGCGGGCTTTAAATGTGTGTTGTACTTTCATATTTCCGTTTTTATATTAATTACTTAGATTTACTAACTGAACCAATTAGAAGCATAATACCCATAAGGGCCGACATAATAAAAAAGCCAAATGCGTTAGCCTCACCAGCAAAGGTGATATAGTTGTCGATAGTTTCATTAACTGTCATATATGCAATGATAAGCGAAAGGACAGCCGGGATAAAATACTTAAGGTCTAAATTGATTTTCATTATTGGATGTTTTTAATTACAGTACTAATATACGAATTTTAATTGACATAAAAAAATCTAGAGGCAACTATTTTGCCTAAAGTTATTAACAATTACGGGCCTTCAGGGCTAACTGCCTGTCTATGAAGTAGTTAAGCTTATTTGAGAAAAACATAAGAGAGTCATTGTCAAGGTTCTCAATGGCCTTGTTCACCTTATAGGTATAATAATCAATCTTGCTCTGGTAACCGTTAGGATATTTCATAATTTATTTTTGTGTAGAATTACAGTCACAACTAAAATCTAATAGGCCGATGAACTTTGCGAATAGCAAAAAAAGAAAAATGTTAAAGGCGTCGTCTATAGTAAGTGACATTTAAAAAGTGTTTGTGTTTAATTACAGTACTAATATACGAATAATTTCTGACATAAAAAAATCTAGAGGCAACTATTTTGCAAAAAAAGCAAAAAAGTTTGCAGTGGCCACAGTGGTCCACAATGGGGTTTACCTCATCGCCGCGCCACTCAGAGGGTGCGCCACTAGCCCAAGCTCGGGGCCACTAGTTGCCATCTAGTGGCATATAGGGTATTGGCCTAGGTCCTGATCCATGCCGAGCCCCTGGCGCGCGACGACAAAATGGGCCCAATAAATCTGCTGAAACAAAAGCCAAATTCCAGCTATTATACTATGAGAAGGGCTCGCGCCCAATTAGTATACTTACAGGACAGCAAGAGCGATGTGCCATGGGCGCGCCATATAACGCGGGCCCCAAAGCAACCTCATCAGAATTGTATAATATACTAGTAGGATAGTAGGCAAAGTTTTTGCAAAATAAGTGCCCATAGATTTTTTTATGTCAATCTTTTTTCGTATATTAGTACTGTAATTAAAAACAAACGAAACTATGTATATTAAAGAACACAAGGGGTATAGCGACGAAACAGTTTACTCGGTCGAACAGAGAATTGGTAATAAGATGCACAAATTCCATACAAGCGAATATGGCTTTAAATGGGATGTAGAATACGACTATAGGGTCGTTACGAAATGTGTAGCTGGATGGATGACTATCTCAGAGGGTAAATCCACTCTACAGAATCTGGTTAACAGGTATAAGAAGAATGCCCTACAGACGATCGAACTTAAGTCTACTCACCCAGATGCAGATCATTACCTAACTGCCTTGGCACTTAAAGCCGGTAAGTTCGCGACAGTGGCCAATTGTATCTTGGAGAATATAACTATAGGTACGATCCATAGCTCATTCCCAAAGATGGCTGATCATGGTCACTGGAAGGCTATTGGTAGTAAGACCTGGGCGGACAATGCATATAGGCTTGAGGATTCATTTAAAAACATCACCCTGGTAGAACAGGCTGCATAAGCAAAATAATAGCAAAATAACTGCCATATAATTTTTTTATGTCAGTTATTTTTCGTATATTAGTACTGTAATTAAAAACAAACAAACATTATGAAAGTATCAAATTTCGACAAGCCGTCAATAAAGGCAATCAGGGTAGCAATGGACGAAGCTCTTGCTAAAGTATCAAAAGAGTATGGGATTAAGATCTCGACTGGTAATGCAAGGTTCTCAGCGGATGAGGTTACCTTTAAAGTTAAAGCGAACGTGATCGGTACCGGTGGCGTAGTTAAGACAAAGGAAGCCCAAGCATGGGACATATACGCCTCTAGTCAAGGTCTAGGCCACCTCTCAGTAGGCGACTCTGTCGAGCTGCAAGGTAAGACATTTACGATTAAAGGGTATAACACACGCGCCCGCAAATCACCTATCAATATAGAGGATAGCTCAGGTAGAGGGTATAAGTGCTCAGTCAGTATGTTGAAGATGTATAACCCCTCAAACTCCTAATATGCCATATATCACGAAAGACCAAGTTAAAGCGAAAAGGGCTGCACTTAAAGCGGCCCTACCGCAATACAAATTATCAGTAACCACCGAACACTATAGTGGGATCAAGGTAGCGGTGATGTCAGGCCCAACCGATTTCGGCACTACATATAGTCAACTAAATCCCAATATAGACTATAGAGCAGAAACATGGAACAGGTACACAGAGGAGTATGACAGTAATCCACCCATACAGGATCTACTAGATATAGTAATGCCCATCCTAAATGAAGGTAAAGGGCCAAGTCACGAAGATGGGGATTATGGCATGATACCCGATTACTACACTTGGGTCCATATAGGGAAATGGGACAAGGAGTACCAACAGACCAAATAACACCACAGAGGCACATTAGTCTATATAGAGCAATATAGGCTATATAAGCCATATAGGGGAAATACCCCAATTAGAGCTATGGGTTCACAGAGCAAAGTGAGGCCCATGGCTTTTTTTAGCTTTCACATTTCCAGACGGCCAAAAGCCCAATTAAGGAGAGAGGTAGGTAGTAGTTGCCCTGACTCATGAAAAGATGTTCCAGATGCGCGCCAACTGTTTCCGCCCGGAACTACCGCATTTAGGCCCCGCGAGTAGACTTTAAGGTAACTCCCAGTAAACCCAATTGAATTACTCCCAGGTAGAGACAGGCCCACAAACGCAATGTTGCCCCTAGTGAAAAATTTGGGGCCCCCGGGGGAAGTCACTTTTAGGCCTCGAGTAGTACTCAAACTACGGCCGCTCTAAAAAGCGGTCGCGCGCGCTCACAAAAACTCAGTAGGGTGCAGAGCACTCTTGGCAAATGATACTCTACTTTACTTACTGTGATAACCACTAAGCTAAGATGGGTTCATAAGCGTAATGATACTGACTATGAGTTATTGTAAAGGCCTTTGGGTATAACCATTAGGTACTTAGAGGACTCAGGAAAATTTGCTAGGGTATTACTCCAAGACCTTCAAGTACCTCCGAGGCCTTCCAGACAGTAGAGTAGCCACAGCGCCGGCCGGCACGGCAAGTCATCTGCGAACAGTCTGGTCATGGGCCCTATGGTGATTTGAGAGTTGGTGGCAAAATTTCCCTTGGTGTAGCGCGGATTTCTGGCGGGGAACTTAACTGAACATAAAATTTCCCAGATGAAACTATTGAGGGTTTGGGTCTATAACAACTAAATAGAAATCACATGAAAGTAGGAGATAACCATCGCACAAATCCACTCAGCCACAAACCAGGCGGAGGCGAAGTTAGGATTACATTTCTTTCCGGGCAATATAGAGACTATGACAAAGTAAAGTTCCCGGATTCATTTATCAGGAAATGTTTCGACATGGATGATAGCATTCATAGTGCTCAAGTTCTACCGGATGGTAAAGTGGTTACAAGATTTGAATACATTAACTTTATGAAAGAAAAGAATGCTAGCAAATAAACTAAACAAGGAGCAAGTCTCGGCGATCGCGGATCGTTTAGATAATGTCGTCGGCAATCACTTTCATGACTCAGTAGTTTCAGCACTGCATGCAGTAGGCTGGGATGGCTGGGGAGAAGAGGGTATTAGTGATGAGGATGTCTATCGTGTTAAAATAGAATTGGCACTAGGCTATCTAAAAGAATATCAAGACTACTATGATAACAAACATAACTTATGAAACTAAAAATTAATTTACCAAGAGGGCAGAAGGATGTTATCATCCATGCGTTAAATCATTATCAATCAGCTCTAGAGCAGATGGTGGATTCAAATACTATGAATGCGGACGATGACTACCTAAGGTATCAGCATTTTGATTGCAAACAACTAATCGGTATTATGGCTGATGAAGAGATTGATGTAATGGTAGAATTAGAAGAAGAAGTGAAAGAAACATTTGTCCATAGAGGACATGGTGTAGACTTCCCAGAATATAAATAAAAATATGGCTTTAGAAACTAATAAGACTTATGATGATTTAATGGTTAAGCTTAAAGTAGAGTTTAATGATTTAAAAGACAAGAGATGTTGGAGGGATGTCAACATTATACAGAAGATGCCTTTCTTTGAAACTAAATTTCATCCAGAATATTTTGGATATGCGGCCGAGATTTATTGGTGGCTAAAAGGAGTAAGAGGCAAAAAGAATAATAAGTTTAAAAACGACTTTGATAAATGGTGTATGGCAATGACTCCAGATGCAAGTGCTTTTGCAAACATCTTAAACTACAAGAAGTTTACTTGGCCATTAGGAGATCTTTTGACGTCGACTTGGATGATTAAATCAAACCATCATTATTATAGATACTTTACATTAACAGGAAAAGATATAAATGATTTTGATAAGATAGTAGAAGTTGGTGGAGGCTGTGGTGATATGTGTAAGTTTATTAACCTAATGGGATTCAAAGGTGAATATGTTATTGTCGATTTACCACAAGTACAAGAGATACAAAAAAGAAACCTAAGAGATTTTAATAATGTTTCATGGACAACTAAAGCCGTTAAAAAAGATTCAAAGAAAAAGACACTCTTTATTTCTACATGGGCATTAAGTGAACTAACACTAGCATGGAGAGAAGAATTAGTTGATGCATTAAAACCAGATAATTATCTAATTACATATCAAAGAGAATTTGAAGATATTGATAATGAGCAATGGTTTAGTGGTTGGGAAGGTTACAGAGAAGAATTACCATGGATTACATGGGATGGCGGAAGCTCTTATATAATGAAATAACAATATGAATAAAGAACAATTTTTATACAAGTATTTGAATTCGTACGCTCCAGTAGCGCAAGAAGGAGAGGGCCAAGATGTTTGGCAAGACTATATTGCAGATTTCTGTAGTGAAACTAAACAAGATGCCTATGGTACTTGCTATGGTTTTATTCCAGGTAGCACTGGATCTAGAAAGCACTCTAATAAAGTAGTAATTGAAGCTCACTGTGATGAAATTGCCTGGATTATTACTAATATTGAGAAAGATGGAATGATTAGAGTTAGAAAACACGGTGGCAGTGACAATATGATAGCTCCAAGTAAGACTGTTCTAGTTCATACTCATGATGGTAGGAAAGTACCAGGTGTTTTTGGTTGGCCAGCAATTCATACCAGAGCTAAAAGAAAAGATTTAGGCTATGCCGATCATGAATTATGGGTGGATTGCGGCTTTGATAGCTTGGAAGCGGTAAATGAAGCTGGAGTCGAGATTGGATGTCTAATTACATTTGATGATATTCTACAAGAGATGGGTGATTACTATGTAGGTAAAGCTTTGGACAACAAAATTGGCGGATATATTATTGCCGAAGTAGTAAGAAGACTGCACGATCGCTCAATTGGCTTACCTTATGACTTATATGTAGTAAATTCAGTACAAGAAGAGGTTGGTTTATTTGGCGCAAAGAAAATAGCTAAAGAATTAAAAGCAGATCTAGCCTTGGTAACTGATGTTTGTCATAATACCGCAACACCTAAAATGGATGAAGCAAAACATGGTCCAGTTGTGGGTGGTAAAGGACCTTCACTAGAATATGCTAGTCAAAATCATAGAGGTATTTTAAATATGCTAAAAGAAGTAGCGAAGGATGGCGCTTTTCCTCTACAACATCATGTTGGTAGTTATGGGAATGATACAGTAGCTTTCTTTTTAGAAAATACACCAACTGCAATACTAGGCATGCCACTTAAGTATATGCATTCAACAGTAGAAATGGCACATAAAGAAGATGTCGAAACCTGTATAGAATTATACATAGCATTCTTGGTGGCCTTAACCCCGGAGAAGATAGACGAAATTAATAATAAATAAAAAACGAAGATGAAGAAGATTTTAATGATGGTAATGGTTTCGCTTGGCCTACAATTACAAGCACAAACGTTATGTGATTCAAACATGACTTACACAACTGGTTCGCAATACCAATTTGAAATTGCAATTCCGGTAACTGGAAATAGTTTACCGATGATGGCTCCTATATATGCTGTCACTTATGGTGGTCAAACAATGTTGGGTGAAGATAGTTGTTTCAGTAATGCTTGTTCACATATTGCATTTAATTACAATCCACTTACAGGAATGCCTTATGATACAATTACAACTTGTATTAGTTACACATTAACAGATTCATTAGGTTATGTTGATACACTAAATTGTTGTTTTAATCAAGTATGGGATGGCCAGGCTTGGTTGAGAATGTCTATGGGTGGTACTGTTGGTATAGAAGAATTAACTCCTACTATGATTGGTGATAATAAAATCTATGATCTATTAGGTAGAGAGCTACTAGAAGTTCCAGTTGGACAAATGTATATTAAGAATAGAAAGAAATATATTAGAACAATTTGAAAAATCTAAAAGACTTGACACTAGAAGAATTAAATCAAAAATATACTGACTTAATTAGACCAACTAATTTTATCCATGTATTTGATACAGAAGATGAATTTAAAGAATGGGCTAGAATAGGAAGTGTTGAAGATTTAGATTGGGCAATTAAAGAATTCGAAAAGGATGAACTTTATATCTATTGCGAAATATTAAAACAAATACAAAATGAGAAAAAGTAAAACTACTAAAAGAAGAACTGCAGCACAATACAAGAATTTAAAATGTCAGAACTCTGACTTAGAAACTTCTAAGTATGTAAAGTTTGCTCCACTTGATGGACCATGTACAGAAGTTGTAAATGTACCTGATGAGGTAACTAGAGTTTTATGTTATAGATGTACTAGCAGATCTGCTAGCGGAAAGTAATTAAGACCAGTATGGGCGAACGATCTCATCTAGAGAATGCATTTCGCTAGAGTCATACATTTCGGAGATGGGTTTATTCTCATCTCCCTTTCTTCTTTCAGTAGCATAGTTACATGCTGACCAATACTTTTCTAAACCTGGAATCTTTTCAACATCCTCTCTATATCTGTCATATAACTTAAGAGTTTGTAGACAAGGAGGAGTATGGCCGAATTCAACTTTACCAGAACCTTTAGTTCTATAATAAGGGAAACCTAAATTAGCTCTTCTAGAATCTCCGAATAAATCTTCAATATCTAATCCTGGTATTCTATCAAATTGTTCAATAGTTAAATCTATAATTCTACCAGAAGTTTTATGTTGTACAAACCAATGGGTTGTTTGTCCTCGCTTACCTTTAAATTCAAACTTGATTTGTTTGATTAGCTTTAAATCATAATCACCATCATATCCACCCTCTGTATAAAATACAAATTGTGAAATAGGGTAACAATATCCATAAGGGAAAGAAGTATCTAATCCAGCTTTCTTAAGAGCTTTTGTTTTATCAGCATGTTTAACTCCAGAATCTGGAGATACTGTACCTGAATTATGTGGTTCTAAAAGATCTGTATTCTTTTTAAACCAATTAAGCATACGAACATATCCAGTATTATCTACCTTTAGAGTTACCTCTTTATCTTCGTTTAAATGTTTCTTCATGCTTCTTTCGAAGTCGTGTCTAATCCAAGTCATTGTTTGTTAGTCCTAGTTTAATATCGATCCACTTGCCTTCAAAATACAATTGATGAATATTACGTTCTTCATCTCGTCTTCTATATTCGTCAACGTAAATCCAATTGTAGTCTTTCATAGATCTCTGTGTTTAAATATATATCCAGTTTTATTTTGCAGGTCAACCATATCTTCATGAAAAAAGACAGACTTGCCGTCTATCTTCCAAAAGAAGTAACCACCGTTCGCTACAGAGGACTGGTGACCATTAGAGAAATAAATCATTTCTCGCTCTTTGTCAAACCAGTATAATAAGGTTTTCATAAAGTATATTTATTGTACTTACAAGATGAAACTTTGTTTCCTTTTTTAGTAAAATAAATATTACCCAACTTACAACAACCGAATAAATGGACTTGATAAAATATATTGGAGATACCCCAATGATTAAAATCAGTAATGGCTTATATGCTAAGGCTGAATTAATGAACCCGACTGGATCTATAAAAGACAGACCAGCAAGCTGGATCTTAAAAGTACAAGATCCAAAATCAAAAGGATTCGATACTATATGTGAGGCAACAAGTGGAAACATGGGAGTTAGCTTTGCATGGCTAGCAGCTACTATGGGTTTAACCTGTGTAATTGTAATGCCTGACAATATGTCAAAGGAAAGAAAACAAACATTAGAATATTATGGCGCAAAGCTAATTGAAGTTGAAGCCGGCAACTTTGATAGAGCTATAGAAATTAGAGATGAACTATGTGAACAGAATGGTTGGTTTAATTGCAATCAATTTGGAAACAAACATAATATAGAAGCTCATTCATTTACAACAGGACAAGAGATATTAAATTGGGCGGTAGACAATAAAAGAGAAATTAGCGCAATGGTTACTGGCACTGGAACTGGTGGAACTCTAATGGGATGTCATGAAAGAATTAAACCACAATTTCCAGATATGAAGATGGTTGCAGTAGAACCTGCAGAATCTGCAGTAATGTCAGGTGGAGAACCTGGGTTACATGGTATTCAAGGAATTGGTGATGGTAGTAAATTTTTAGTTAACATGGAGAATGTGGACTACATTCAGCAAATCAGTACAGAAGATGCTAAAGATAGAGCAAGAGAGTTGGCAAAGACACATGGTCTATTTGTAGGTATTTCTGCAGGAGCTAATATCTTAGCAGCAGAAAAGTTTATAGCTCAAACAAAACCAGAAGGTGATGTTGTAACATTCCTCTGTGATAGGGGCGATAGATACTTTAGTTGTCTATAATAAACCAGTAAAATGAGAAAGCATTTAAAACAATTTATCGGATATTACTTTTTAGCTGCATCTGCGTTATTACTCTTTACGGGTGAAACTACAACCGGATTAATTATAGCCATGGCAACCCTTCTTAAAGCACCACCATTTGATTGGGTAGGTAGAATGTACGATTGGGCTGGAAACCTAGCTCATAAATGGGGTATGAAAATAAAGACATGGAAAGATAAACAATCTAAGCCAGTCAGAATAATCGTTACTATTATTGCAATTCTTTTTGCAGCACTAATGATTTACCTAATGCCTTCTGAAGAATGCGCAATCTGTTAATATGAACAATCTAGATAAACAATACCAAGATCTATTAAATGACATCTTACATAAAGGTGTATCAAAAGATGATAGAACTGGCACCGGAACTTATTCTGTATTCGGTAGACAAATCCGCCATAATATGAAAGATGGTTTTCCTCTGCTAACCACAAAGAAGATGGCATGGAAAACTTTAATCACAGAACTACTTTGGTTTTTAAAAGGTGATACTCACATTAAATTCTTATTAGATCATAATTGTCATATATGGGATGGCGATGCTTACGCGGCATATAGAAAATCTGTAGAAACACATTATGAAAAAGGTGGTGATGTTGCAGATAAAAAACAATTTATTGAAGAGGTTAAAAGAGGTCAAGATAAAGACTGGGGAGAACTAGGACCGGTTTATGGTAAACAATGGAGAGGCTGGTTTAATTATGATAGTAATGTAGAACCTGTTTATGTTGACCAGATTCAGAAACTTATTGATGGCATAAAAGAAAATCCAGATTCTAGAAGGCACATGGTTAATGCATGGAATGTAGGAGAGCTAGATAAAATGGTTTTACCACCTTGTCATTATGGCTTTCAGTGCTATGTTAGAGATGGCAAGTATCTTTCACTAATGTGGAACCAAAGATCGGTAGATACATTCTTAGGTCTTCCGTTTAACATTGCCTCGTATGGCTTATTGCTTATGATGATTGCAAAAGAATGTGACTTAATTCCAGATGAACTAATTGGAAACTTTGGAGATGTACATTTATATAAGAATCATGTAGAGCAAGCGATCGAACAAACAAAGAGAGAACCTTATACTTTACCAGATGTTGCAATTAAATCAAATATTAATTTTAAGGCAGCAATGAAAAGAGATTTAGATAAAATTATATGGGAAGACTTTGTTCTTTTAGGTTATCAATACCACCCAACAATTAAAGCAAAATTATCAAACTAAAATGCCAGATCCTAAAGACGAACCAGATGTAGATCACGATAATAATGAATGGGATTCTATTTCATTACCTAAGACTACTCCAGATTATATAGACGATGATTACGACTATTAAACATGAAAGATAAATTTGACATAGACAAAAAGTTATCAATACTCATAGGACTTTGGATATTAGATAAGCTTATTATCTTAGCAATGTTTTATTGGTTTGAATAGTAATATATTAATATAAGAATACATGAAGTTTAAAAAACTATCAGGCGCTCCACAATTTGAATTAGCACCATACGTTAAAAAATATTTAGAAGATCACAAATACTATAATGTCAAAATGTACATGGGATGTGACTCTCAAACTAGAAATGGCAAGACTACTTATGCCACAACTTTAGTCTTTCATGTATCTTCTACTGGATGTCACGTTATCTATAAAAAAGAAGTTTTACATGAAATAAAAGATATGTGGACTAGGCTTTGGATGGAGTGTGAAAAATCAGTTGAGGTAGCTTTGTATCTACGCGAGCATGGCATTGAGATAGATACTATAGATCTAGATTACAATATAGACCCAGCTAAAAAGTCTAATAAATTAGTAAAGGCTGCGGTAGGTTATGTAAATGGATTTGGATTTAAAGCAAGGTATAAACCAGATTTATTACCTGGAGTATATGCAGCAGATAACATTGCAAACTAATAAACAATTAACCAAATTACTATATAATAGTTGTATTAATAAAACAATAAGAATATGCCAATAGCAGACGGATACGATAGCGAAAAAGGTAAAAGATTTCCAGCAAAGAAAAAAGCAACACCATTCTTAGATGAGTTTGGTGAAGATTTAACTAAAGCAGCACATGAAGGAAAGCTTGACCCTATTATCGGAAGAGATCGTGAGATCTATAGAATTTGCCAGATCCTTGCAAGACGTAAAAAGAATAATCCTATTATACTTGGAGATCCAGGTGTAGGTAAGACTGCTATTGTTGAAGCTATAGCACAAAGGATTGTTAGTAAAAAAGTTGCTAGAGTTCTACTTAACAAAAGAGTAATTTCTTTAAACATGACAACCATCGTTGCTGGTACAAAGTATCGTGGTGAATTTGAAGAGAGAATGAAGAACATTGTAGAAGAGCTTAAGATGGCAGATGATGTAATTGTCTTTATTGATGAATTACATACTATCGTTGGAGCTGGTGGAGTTAGTGGAGCACTTGATGCTTCAAATATTCTAAAGCCAGCATTGGCCAGAGGTTCCGTACAATGTATTGGAGCAACTACACTAGATGAATATAGAGAGAATATAGAAGATGATGGAGCTTTAACCAGACGATTCCAAGAGGTGTTTATAGATGCACCAACATTAGAAGAGTCGATTGAAATACTTACAAGAATTAAACATAAGTATGAAGAGCATCATTCAGTAGAATATTCTGCAGAAGCAATTGAAGCCTGTGTAAGAATGTCAGAAAGATATATTAAATCAAGAGAATTACCGGACAAAGCTATTGACTTACTAGATGAAGCAGGGGCGAGAACGCATTTACTAGAGGTTAAAGTTCCGGCTAAGATTAAGACACTTGAAAAAGAATGTGAGTTAACTAAAGATAAAAAGAAGGCTGCAGTAGAGAAACAAGATTATGAAGTTGCTGCTGCACTTAGAGATGAACAAATATCTTTAGAAGCTAAAGTACTAGACGAGACTCAAAAATGGGAAGCTGGTCTAAAGACTAAAAAGAGACAAGTTACTATTGATGATATTTGCGAAACTGTATCTATGCAAACAGGTATTCCTGTCACGCGTTTAGGCGCCGATGACATGAAGATGATTAAAGGTATGGCTGATTATATTAAAGAATCTATCATAGGACAAGATCGCGCTGTAGAGTCTTTANCAAAAGTAATTAAAAGATCTAGAACTGGAGTTGCATCTTCAAAGCAACCTACTGGTTCATTCATGTTTTTAGGTCCAACTGGAGTTGGTAAAACAGAAACTGTTAAGGCACTTTCAGAATATATGTTTGGCGATACTGANGCAATGATTAGAATTGACATGTCAGAGTATCAAGAAAAGTTTAATGTATCTAGATTGATTGGAGCTCCTCCGGGATATGTAGGCCATGATGATGGTGGTCAATTAACTGAAGCAGTAAGACGTAAACCTTATTCGGTAGTCTTATTCGATGAGATTGAAAAAGCACACCCAGATATTTTTAATACTTTACTNCAAGTTCTTGACGAAGGTAGATTAACAGATTCTAATGGTAGGGTGGTAGACTTCACTAATACCATAATAGTAATGACATCTAATGTTGGTGCAAGAAAGCTTGCAGACTTTGGAACTGGTATTGGATTCTCTACCTCATCTTCAATGTTAGGAGAACAAGCTAAGATGGATGGTATTATTAAGAAAGAGCTTAAGAATAAATTTAGCCCAGAATTCTTAAANAGATTATCCGATATTGTTTTATTCGATCAACTTCAAGCTGGAGATATAATTAAAATTGTAGATATTGAGCTTAATAAGTTTATTGCTAGAATGGGTAGACAAGGTTATACTTTTAAATTTAATAAGAACGCAAAAGAGTTTTTAGCAAAAGAAGGTTACGATCAAGCATACGGTGCAAGACCAATTAAAAGAGCTATTCAAAAATACGTTGAAGATGTTGCAGCAGATGCAATGTTAGATGGCTTGCTAGAAGAAGGTAAAACTTACACAATATCTAAAGACAAGAAAGAGAATAAGCTTATTTGTAAGTAAACCTTTTTGCATTTATTCATATAACTACTATAGTTATTTAAAATATACAACATGAGTTTTTCAAACACTTTCATTAACATTATTAATCATATCGAAGGACAGAATCAATCTGCAGATCCAAGAGGTCTAAAAGTTAAAGAGTCGATTCTTTCAAACTTCGTTATAGATCCTAAAGAACCAATCGCAAACTTTGATAAAAGAAAGTTTAATTGGAAATATTTAGCAGGTGAATTAGCATGGTATTTAGACCAAGATAGAGACGTAGACTTTATTGGTTCATTCTCTAACTTTTGGGGTACACTAACTAACCCAGGTACAAATGAAATTAATTCTAACTATGGTTCTTTAATTTTTAACAAAGAACAATTTGGTTGGGTTATTGATTCGCTTGTTGCTGATAAGAATAGCAGGCAGGCTATTATGTTCTTTAATCAACCTAAGTTTCAGTTCGAAGGTAATAAAGATTTTGTATGTACAATGTACGCTAATTTCTTTATTAGAGATAACAAACTAAATATGAAAGTTCAAATGAGATCTAATGATATATTCTATGGTCTTACATTTGATGCACCTTTCTTTTCATTCTTGTTGCAATCTGTACATATTAAACTAATGGAAACTTATCCAGATCTAGAATTAGGTGACTATTATCACTTTACTGATAACCTACATTTCTATGAAAGGCATTTTAGTTTAGCAGATTCTATTAAGATAGAAAAGATTGACCCAGAAAAAGAACACACGTTTGTTATTAAAGAAGCGTTTATTGACTATGATGGTGAGAAAGTTTTCTTAACAGAAAATGCAAAAGCTTATTGCAAAGAAATTTATGAAAGTATTAACGAAGATAGAACAACATCCCTAGATAAAGCAGGGTATAAAAAACTTCTTGACAAATACTTTGTTATCTAATGAGCAAGGTACCTAAGATACACATCGACCCTAATAAAGTTTTAAGGGAAGATATAGATAAAGTACTAATGTCTAAGTATGATATTTTCTACAGACGAATAGTAGAATTTGTATTAGAAAGAATAGAAGGAAAAGGATCTAAAGAAGAGTTATTAGCTATCCTAGTTGATGATGAAGGAGTTGAGTATCAGATGGACCTACCAAAAGAGGGTTATATAAAGTGTCTGAAAAAAGCAATGGAATATTTTTTAAGAATAGAGGAGTACGAAACATGTGACCTCATCAAACAAATGAATAAACAGATATGAATTATTTCCCAAAAGAAAAAGAGTTTGAAAGGTTTGCAAAATCTGAGCACAATATAAGTTCTAATAATTTAGACTTATATAATAAACAGGCTTCGTTAACACCTTACATTCTTGAAGAGAGAGAAATGCGCATGACGCAAATGGATATATTTTCAAGATTAATGGTAGATAGATTATTATGGGTTGCAGGACCTGTAAATGATAATATGTCTACTATTGTACAAGCACAGCTAATGTTCCTATCCTCTACTGGAGCTGGAGACATTACTATGCATATCGATTCACCAGGAGGTTCGGTTAAATCTGGGCTATCTATGGTGGATGTGATGGAATACATTCCATGTGATATTAAAACAGTAAACACAGGAATGGCCGCTTCTATGGGTTCAGTACTTTTAGGAGCTGGAACGAAAGGCAAAAGATCTTCATTAAGACATTCAACTACAATGCTTCACCAGTCTTCTGGTGGATTTAGTGGTAACATACAAGACGCAGAAGTGGATTGGAAGGAATGGCAAAAGATTAATGATGAACTTTTTGTATTGTTAGGATCTTACTGCGGTAAGACTGCTAAACAAGTAAAAGATGATGCNACTAGAGACTTCTGGTTAAACGCGAAAGAAGCAATCAAGTATGGTATCATAGACGAAATCATTAAACCAAAGAAATAATGGCAGGNAAAAGAAACACACAAAAAGATGTTTTTATCGAGCTAGTTAATTTACAACTCAAGCCACATGGTAAAACATACGCTGATGTTAAAGGAGATCCAGAATGGTATATGAAGTATAAAACTTCAAGAGATTCTGAAAAGACTTTTATGACAGAAGGTATTGCTATCATTACAAAAAAATTAGGCATAACTAAAAAGTTAGCTGAAAAAGAAATGAGTTGGTTTATCTTACAATGGGGCTTAACAACAGTTGAGTCTTTTGACGAGATTAAAAAAGAAACTAAGCCGGTAATAGATAAAAACATTTAAAATTGATACAACACAGCGTTGAAGAATTAAGGACTATAGATCCTAGATATGCCAATCGTATAAAAATATGGCAAGACGTTACAGTATTTGGAGGTAACGAATATCGCATACTACACCAACGCAGTTATTTCCATAAACCAACAGAAAAAGATATACCTAAAGAATATAGATCTAGGAAATCTTTTAAAGGTGCTGAGGCAGTCGCTTTACACTTACTACTAAATTACACAAAATATTTTTAAACTAAGATCTAGTATTTACTAAAATGATAGCGAAATACATATATCATGAGTAAGTATAAAATACCGGTTTGGATAGATGAGGGTCCGATGGATCTGGAATATAAGACTTTGAAGATGATGGCAAGGGTTAAGCACTTGCAAAAAACATTACTCCTAGGAGGTTTACAAAAAGTATTATTAGAAGTAGATGATACTTTAGATTATCTATATAGATATGATGCCCAACAAGTAACCAGAGTTAAACCACATGAATATGAAGTCATGGGATTACAATGGGAAGACCTAGAACTAGTCTTTACTACAGAAGAAGAATTAGAAACTAATGCTATATTAGATACACTAGTTGAAGATGCTATAGATAAGTTTGAAGACTTACATAGTAAATGTAGAGAAGCATGGAGAGAAATAGAAGATGCTATTAAATATAGTTATATAGGAGATCGAAAGTATTTCTTAAGTGATGGTTTTGTTTTTATTAGAACTGCCAATGATGATTTACACATTTATTACTTTACAAAACCTACTAAAACATTTAAAATGCATTGGAAAGATTTTAAGATGCAACATATTAAAACGGAGAAGTGGGATGAAGATACATATTTCGCTAGATTAGAAGAAATATCTAGCAAAAAATCAGGTAAAATACTTATTAAAGTAAACCTCGAAAAAGAGACAGAGGTAGAAAATCATGCAATGGCTGTAATAAACTATTGTATATTTAGTCTTCTACGTAAAGATTATACGTTTTAGACAGATTGTTAGTAAATTTACCTTGATATATAATAAAACAGAAAAATACAAAAACTAATTATGCCAAACGTGACTAGTCAAAATTTGTTTGCCGTTCTACCTTCAATGATAAACATCATTAGAGGACAAGCAACGAGCGCAAAAATTACATTACATAAGAACTATGTAGGTAACCCTTTACCTGTAGCATTACAGAATAATGTTATGGTAGAATATATTAACAGCGATAACGTTGTTTTTAAAACGCAAAGCATTAGTGCTTCAAACCTAATATCAGGTACTGGAGATCTTGCTAATCAAATTTCAATAGAAATTGACGCAATTGAATCTGCTGCATTGAACTTTTCACCAGCAGGTATTCAAGGAGAGCTTTATGTAAGAATTTATATAACTCAAACTGCTCAAACTATTATACTTCCTAAACTAAAGGTTGGTAATGTATATGATGCCGGTGACCAAATTGGTGAAATCGTTGCATCTAGATTTACAGTACCTTCTACGGTATATAAAATTAAAGCATTAGATAATTACGCTTCTACAATGCCAGGTGCTGGTGAGATGGTTTTCAACTCAGCTACACCTTCATCTGTAACGATGGTTAAGATTTCTAATCAAGATGATAAAGGATTTAAAAACCAATGGCTAGAATCTGTATTAGCAGATAGAATTGGTGTTGATGGATTAACAAACTCAATCTTCTTTACAAATGTCAATAATACTTCTGAATATGTACTATATAGAATTAGTAACTATGTAAGAGTTAATGTTGACGGTGATGCAGATGATAATGGTTTAGAAGATGCTATTCAATTAGGACTTATTTACGAAGGTAATTCTACTTCAGCCGACCTACCATTCGAATGGGTAGCTGGAGATTCTTTCGGTATATTTACTGAGTCTTATCAAGGTTTACTTTCACAAGGTATTCAAATTACAACTCCAACTCACTTAGGTGGTGTTGATGGTGTTAGAGAATTAACTTTTACAGGAACTTCTGTTACCTCTATTACTGGTCAAAATGCAACTGATGGTGAATTAACTATCGATATTGCACCAGGTCAAAAAGGTGAAGTTGGTGATAAAGGAGATAAAGGAGAGATTGGTGATAAAGGAGATCAAGGTATTCAAGGTATCAAAGGAGATACTGGTGAAAAAGGTGACGAAGGTGAAACAGCTTATGAAGTTTACGCTAATTCAATGTCTAACCCATATAACGAAAGTGACTGGTTAAACTCTTTAATTGGTGCTAAAGGTGAGGTTGGTGTAACTGGTGAAAAAGGTGATGATGGTTCAACAGCATATCAAGTTTATGCAGACTCAATGCAGAATCCGCTTAACGAAAGTGACTGGTTAAACTCTTTAGTTGGTTCACAAGGTTCAACTGGTGATAAAGGTGAAGCTGGATTAAATGGAGACAGATATAATACTACTTCATCATCTTCATTTACAATTCCTAGTGTAGGACAAGGTGCATTAGTTGTTGACTCAGGTTTATCTTTAGTAGCAGGACAGAATATAAGAATTGCATATAATATTGCTAACTGGCAAATAAGTCAAATTCAAAGCTACAATGCTGCTAACGGCGAATTAATAGTTAAAGAGCCTACATCATTCCAAGGAGGTCTTACTAACAATTCATTTACTATTTACTTAGTAGGTGCTGATGGAGAGACTGGAAGTAAAGGTGAAGTTGGTACACAAGGTGCTAAAGGTTCAACTGGTGGTTTAGGTAATACTGGTTTATCTGCATACCAAGCATACATGCAAAACTGGATTAATACTTATGGAAACACAAACTATTTAAGTGAGCCAGATTGGTTAGCTTCTATGGTTGGTGAAAAAGGTGATGTTGGTCCAACAGGTTCTGGTGGAACACAAGGTGATAAAGGTGAAGTTGGTACACAAGGTGATAAAGGAGCTCAAGGTGAAAAAGGTGCTGATTCACAAGTAGCCGGTCCAAAAGGTAATGCTGGTGATACTGGTGATACTGGTCAAAAAGGTGAAGTTGGTGATGCTGGTGGTGCTGGTGGTAAAGGTGAACCTGGTGATACTGGTGGTGCTGGTGATAAAGGTGCTCAAGGTGATACTGGTGATACTGGTTTAAAAGGTGCAACTGGTGATAAAGGTGAAGTTGGTGATGCTGGTGATAAAGGTGCTCAAGGTACTCAAGGTGCTGAAGGTCCACAAGGTCAAACAGGTGCAACTGGTGGTACAGGTAATACAGGTCTTAAAGGAGATGCTGGTCAAAAAGGTGAAGCTGGTGATAATGGTGATAAAGGTGAAGAAGGTACTATTGGTGGTAAAGGTGAACCTGGTTCAAATGGTTCAAATGGTGATGCTGGTCCACAAGGTATTCAAGGTGTAGCTGGTCCACAAGGTGATGCAGGTCCTGCAGGTCCACAAGGTCAAAAAGGTGAAGTTGGTGCAGGTATACAAGGTGATAAAGGTGATACTGGTGCTGAAGGTATACAAGGTCAAAAAGGTGCTGATGGTAATTCAGGTGCTGGTACAAAAGGTGAGCCTGGTCAAAAGGGTGAAGAAGGTGCTGCTTCACAAGTAGCTGGACCACAAGGTAATCAAGGTGATAAAGGTGAAACTGGTGCAGGTACACAAGGTGATAAAGGTGCTCAAGGTGATGCTGGTGATAAAGGTGCTCAAGGTGATGCCGGTCTTAAAGGTGATACTGGTGCTCAAGGTGATGCTGGTGATAAAGGTGAAACTGGTGTAGGTACACAAGGTGATAAAGGTGCTCAAGGTGATGCTGGTGATAAAGGTGCTCAAGGTGATGCCGGTCTTAAAGGTGAAACTGGTGTAGGTACACAAGGTGATAAAGGTGCTCAAGGTGCTCAAGGTGATGCTGGTGATAAAGGTGAAACTGGTGTAGGTACACAAGGTGATAAAGGTGCTCAAGGTGCTCAAGGTGATGCTGGTGATAAAGGTGAAGTTGGTACACAAGGTACTAAGGGAGATACCGGAACACAAGGTTCTAAAGGAGATNATGGTCCACAAGGTCAAAAAGGTGCTGAAGGTCCTCAAGGTACTGAAGGTCCACAAGGTTCTCAAGGTAATCAAGGTAATCAAGGTCTTAAAGGAGATGTTGGTCCACAAGGTGGTCAAGGTCCTCAAGGTAATCAAGGTGGCGTAGGCCCAGGTATTACACTTATAGGTAACGTAGCAACTACAGGTAATTTACCTGGAAGTGGAAATACACAAGGTGACGCTTATATTGTACAAGCTGATGATTCAATGCATATCTGGAATGGAAGTGCATGGATAGACGGTGGTTCAATCCAAGGTCCTCAAGGTCCACAAGGTGCTCAAGGTGCTCAAGGTCCAACAGGTAATACAGGTCTTAAAGGAGATACTGGTACACAAGGTGATAAAGGTGCTCAAGGTGCTCAAGGTGATGAAGGTCCTCAAGGTCCACAAGGTTCTCAAGGTAATCAAGGTCTTAAAGGAGACGTTGGTCCACTAGGTCCTGATGGTCCACAAGGTNNTCAAGGTCCACAAGGTTCTCAAGGTAATCAAGGTCTTAAAGGAGACGCTGGTTCACTAGGTCCTGATGGTCCTCAAGGTCAAAAAGGTGCTCAAGGCGCTCAAGGCGATGAAGGTCCTCAAGGTCCACAAGGTTCCCAAGGTAATCAAGGTCTTAAAGGAGATGTTGGTCCACAAGGTGATCAAGGTCCTCAAGGTAATATAGGTGGTCAAGGTGCTAAAGGTTCAACTGGTGATGAAGGTCCTGACGGTCCTAACGGTCCACAAGGTTTAGTAGGTCCATCTGGTCCATCTGGTCCACAAGGTAATAAAGGTGATACTGGAGCCGGCGGAGGTACTAAGTACTTAGCGCTTCTACAGTTTAACTCAGCTGAAGCTATTACAAGTGTTACTATGGTAGATCCTGCTGCAAATGGAACATATACGACGTCAGGTGTTACAACCACAACGTCAACTGGTTCTAATGGTGAAAAATTTGCTGAATTCCAATTCACAAATGAAGGATATGCTCCTTCTAGTGTAGTTGTTTACGCAGCAGATATGAAGAATGACAAATACAAAATTACTGCTTTAAATACAGCAGGTGATAATTTAGCTCACGAAATTACTGGTCCAACAATGGCTAACATTTCCGGTAACAATTATCAGTCTAACTTATTCTCTAGTTTCAGTTCGTCAACATTTAAGATTGACTGTTCTATTAATAACTTGGATTACGTGAGAGATAATATTCCACCACAGTTTAAGGAAGCTCACGTTTACATTGTATTCCAATTCTAATAAACAATAAAACTCAGGGGAGGTTTCGGCCTCCCCATATTAATATAAAATAAAAGAAGATATAATATGTCATTAACACCATTAACTCTAAGTGGAGCAATTCAATCTTTCAATGGGGAAACCTTATATGGAGAATCTGATGGCTTAGGATTAGCATCACAATATTTAACTTATGATGTTGTCATTAAAGATATTCAAGAGCAAACACACGCAGATGCTAGTACTAGAAATGCTTTTAAATATAATGGCCTAGATCTTTCGGCTGGTATGTTTATTTCAGATACTTCCGGTAGCTCTATTTTAAGAATTAATTCAATATCTGCTAAATCATCAGGTAGCATTACTTGCGTATGCGAGGATGTCGATATGATGTCATACAGATTACAATCTCAAAACTCAATGTCAGGTGAGCAGCAGATTAAGATATTTGCTCTTAATCCTGAAGGAGAGCCTGTATTTGCTGGATCTCCATTTCAAGTAGAAGCTCTTCAAAAAATTGCATCTAGATTTAGCTTAAATGAAAAAGATGATAGGGTAAGATTTCAACATGCGAGTAATACTAATTTAGCTAAAGGTGAAATTGTAGCTATAGATGCTTCTGGTAATTTAGTAAAGTATGGTACTGCAGGATCTTCAGCTACAAAACTTGGAGTTGTTGTAGATACGTATAGAGGCGGTAAAGATATTTTTATTAAACCATTTAATGATATACTTAGAAAGTATGCACAACCAGAAGAATTAACAGGTACTCCAGGTGGTACATATTATACTAAACAAGATGGTAGTGGTGATATTACTACAACGTCTGGGGGCAAACAAGTATTTATGCACTTAAATAGTGCAATTGCAAATACTGCTAATATAACATCAACAAGCCAACCGGCCGCAACTGATACAGTTATACTTAATGGTATAACTATTTTTAATGGACCTAATGGTGATAGCGTTCCTGCAGATGCAGCAGCTACGACAGCTTTATTTAACGCACAGACTTCAAATACTAATGTTAGTGCTTCTATTACACAAGCACCAGGAGAAGTAAATGCAGAAGGTAATACTATTGCATACGCTGGTGGTGGTGGAAATGGTGGCGCTGGTTATGGTGATATTTTAATTTATACTAACGCAACAGGTGCAGCTCCTGCAAGTGGAAACTATCCAGAGATTACAATAAGCGATGGTAACAATACAGGTACTGTAACTTTTAATAACCCAAATTTTGCTCAATTCGGATATGATGCTGTAACATGGGATATTGTATTACAAGAAATTCAAACAGTTATTACTAATAGTAATTTAGAGTTAGTAGCTACAAGTTATACTTCACAAACACATGGTGCCGGTATGATTACAATTTCAACAACTGGATCTGCAACTGGAATTACTTTAGCGAATGTACATGCTGATGAATTTGGTTCAAATATAGTTGGTAACGCAGGTATTACAGGTTTAACTCTTTCTGCATCTTTAGGAGCTTCTACATTAACATTAACAAGAACTTCAGGTGGACCAATTGAATTAACAGGTTCTCCACTAGATGGTGGTTATCTAAATCAATCAGGTGTAGTATCTTCTTACGGTGGAAGAATACCATTCTTATTAATGATTGAAGCTGAAGGTGGCGGCGGCGGTGTTGCTGAAACAGGTATAAGCACTAGAGTAGATTACAATAAAACTCCAAGTGCTACGTCAAGTGACGAAGACACTACAGGACTTACAATAACTTATACTCCATTTAGTGATGGCGCAGTTATAGTAAAAGTAAATGGCTTACAAATTAATTTAGGCAATGGCGCTAAAGATGAAGCAGCTTATTTCTCCGCAGACGGAGGAACCACTGCAAAATCAGTTGCTGATATTGCAGCAGGAGACACTCTATACTGGATGGGATCTATCGCTACTTATGAATTAGAAACAGATGATGAAATTGATATTGTTTATGATGCATCATCTAACGATGTATAAATTAATTTAATTTAACAAATTTTTAAAGAGAGCTTCGGCTCTCTTTTTTATTTTAAAAATATTANGTTATTAGTCTAAGATCTGGTAATTTTAGGTAAACTTCTAGATAAATAAGAATGAGGAGACACTAACGTCTCTTTAGGCCTAAATATAACAAATATAATTATGGGATTATTAAAAGTAAAACAAATTGGTGATTTTGATACTGCTGTTCAAACGCTTATCGATAACGATNCGGATCAGAATGCAGGATTAATTGACGCTTTAGAGGCTTCTGTTGATAGCTTAGAAGGACTATCTAGTGGTAACACTGGTGATCTTCAAGCATCTGTAGATTCTTTAGAAGCTTTAGCTGCCGCTATTCAGTCTGATGTAGATCAGAATGAAAGTGATGCAGATTCNGCNATNNCTGCNAATGCTTCTGCTATTTCTGATTTAGAAACATTTGAAGGTAACACTAACACTGCTTTAGGTGTTCTTGATGCTTCAGTTGATTCTATTGAAGTTTCATCTACTGCTTTAGCCGGTGTTGTAACTAACAGTCAAGCATCTATCGATTCTATCGAAGTAGCTTCAGGACAGTTACAAACTGTACTACAAGCTGTTGATGGTAATCATGACGCATCTATTGATTCATTAGAAACTTTAGCTGCTGCTATTCAGTCTGATGTTGATGGTAACGAAAGTGATGCAGATTCTGCTATCGCTGCTAATGCTTCTGCTATTTCTGATTTAGAAACATTTGAAAGTAACACTAACACTGCTTTAGGTGTTATTAACAATTCAATTGATTCTATTGAAGTTTCATCTGCTGCTTTAGCAGGTGTTGTAACTAACAGTCAAGCATCTATTGATAGTTTAGAAGTAGCTACTGGTGGTGACACTTCAGCTCTTTTAGCTTCTGTTGATTCATTAGAAACTTTAGCTGGTACTATCCAGTCTGACGTTAATGGTAATGAAGCTGACGCTGACGCATCTATCGATTCATTAGAAACTTTAGCTGCTAACAACGCAACTGACATTAGTAATATCGTTGACGCAGGAAGTATCGATAGAGATTCATTCGCTGACATCGTATCTTTCGTACAGTCTGTTGACACAGTAAACGATAACGTAGTTTCTGACTTCGTAGGCGTTGCAAATGGATCTATCGATTCATTAGAAACTTTAGCTGCCGCTATTCAGTCTGATGTAGATCAGAATGAAGCTGATGCTGACTCTGCAATTGCTGCAGTTCAAACTGATGTTGATAACAACGAACTTCATGCTGACGCATCTATTGACTCTTTAGAGACTTTAGCTTCTGCTAACGCTAGTGGAGTTTCTACTAACGCAAGTGCTATTTCTGATTTAGAAACATTTGAAGGTAACACTTTCGGTGCTTTAGGTGTTATTAATGCTTCAATTGATTCTATTGAAGTTTCATCTGCTGCTTTAGCAGGTGTTGTAACTAACAGTCAAGCATCTATTGATAGTTTAGAAACTGTAACTGGTGGTGACACTACTGCTCTTTCTGCTTCTGTTGATTCATTAGAAACTTTAGCTGCTGCTATTCAGTCTGATGTTGATGGTAACGAAAGTGATGCAGATTCTGCTATCGCTGCAGTTCAAACTGACGTTGATAACAACGAGCTTCATGCTGACGCATCTATCGACTCTTTAGAGACTTTAGCTGCTGCTATTCAGTCTGACGTTAATGGTAACGAATCTGACGCTGACGCTGCAATTGCTGCCTTAGCAGTAAGAGCTACTCAGTTAGAAGGTGATTCAACTTATAGACACCAATATGGTACGTTTGTAAGTGCAACATCTTTCACTGTATCAAGTGCTGTTGAAGTTGCTAACGATGATGATTGTTCAGTTTACGTTAACGGACAAGCTATTGGTAGAATTAATGGTTTAGAAGGAGATTTAGCTTATGGCTGGTCATCTTCAAACGGTTCATCGTTTACATTAACTAACATTGGTTGGAGTTTAGAAAGTTCAGATACTATTTACGTAATTGGACATGCTTAATAGCTAAGTTTATCTAAAAGTCTAAGTTCACTTAGAAATTTTAAAGGGTCCCCTAGCGGGACCCTTTTTTATTTGCATGATATATAGAATATAATTAAAACATTTAACTATGCGCATAGGGATTACAATAGGTATTACTAAAGAAAATGAGTCTATCTGGACTAACGGCATTAAACTTAATGCTATCTTTTTATCAAAAGCTTTAAGAGAAACTGGGCACACTGTAACTATATTAGATACAGGTAAAGCTCTGTCTAAAATTACTCAAGATAACGTTGATTTTGATATAAAAGAATTCCCAACTAAGAAGTATGAAGATGCTCAACGTAATATAGACTTAATGATAATGTTAGGTACTTCATTTGAAACTGATTATGTAAAAAAATGGAAGCAAGTAGATCCTAGAAGAAGAGTTGTAAAATACCATTGTGGTAATAACTATGTTATAGATATGGAAAGATCTATATTTCCAAAAGGAAATTTAGCGCAAACAGGAGAGAGCGCTTATCAAAGAGGATGTATTGATGAGGTATGGTACGTTCCTCAACAAGGTATTCAAAATAAAAGTTATTATGCTGTTCTTTATGATATACCTGTAGAAAAAGTAATTCCAGTTCCATTTGTATGGGATCCTTATTTTTTAGATAGAGATTGTAATAAATTTCAAGCCAGATTAAATTCTGGAAAATATACAATTAAAAAACATGGATTTCCTCTTTATACTCCTAGAAACAATAAAGACAATTTAAGATATTGTATAATGGAGCCTAACCATAACGTTGTAAAGTATGCAACAATTCCTATAATGATTGTAGACCTAGTTAAAAGAGCAGGTAGGGGTATTGGAGCACTTAACGTTATGAGCTCTATGCACTTAATTAAAAATAGTTATTGGAAAAGTATAATTAAAAATTTAGATATTGCAAAACCCGGAAGTACAGAATTAAGATGCCATGGTCGTATGTCAGTAATACCTACGTTAGCTCTACATGCTGATATTGTAGTTTCACACCAATGGCATAATCCTTTAAACTACGCATACCTAGACGCGTTATATCTACAATATCCTCTTATACATAATGCTGAAATGTTAGCTGATGCAGGATATTATTATCAAGGTTTTGATATACACGCTGGAGCAGAAGAATTAAAGTATGCTATTGAAAACCACGATGTAAATCTAGAAAAATATAATGAAAATAGCGAAAGGGTTTTAGAAAGATATACAACATATAATAAAGGACTTATTGATTTATACACTACACTTATAGATGACTTAAAACATAATAGAGAAAATAAAGATTTAAGTTACGAATATGATTGGAGAACAAATTTATACAAATAAAATGGAAGAAACTAAAATACATGAAGTAACATTTGCTTTAACAAGTTGCGGAAGAATGGATCTTCTACAGCAAACAGTTGATAGCTTTATTAAATTTAATGAATACCCAATAAAGGAGTGGTTAATTATAGAAGACTCATGTGACCCTAAAATATGGGAAGAGTTAAAAAGCATAAATGAAACTAAGTGGGATTCTAGATTTAAGTTAATACTTAATGAAGAGAATTTAGGAATGTTTGGTTCTATAGATAAATTATACCAGAACATTAATACAGAATATATTTTCCATAGCGAAGATGATTGGGAATTCTATAGAGGTGGTTTTATTGAAGATTCAATAAAGATACTAGAAACTCAACCTAAAGTTATACAAGCTTGGATAAGACCAAAATCTGATAAAATACTTAATGATATTGAAAAGAGAGTCTTTACTTTACCTGGTGGTGTTAGTGTTAGAAGAGTAATACCTAAATCATACCAAGTTAATAGAAAGGATGCTGAACCTCTTAGAGTAATAGACTATCAAGGGTTCTCATCTAATCCAGGTTTAAAAAGAAAATCAGACTGGCTATTAGACCCTATAAATGGAAATTACAATAAATTAGTACATGAACATCTTATAGATATGGTATATGCTAAACTGGGCTTCATGGTAGTGTCTTTATCAAAGAATGATGAAGATGGATACGTAAGACATATCGGATGGGATAATAGAGTCTTTGGAACTACTGAAGCAACAAAAAATCTATAATTATGTTTAAATACGATATTACATGG
Source organism: Flavobacteriaceae bacterium (assembly GCA_002713705.1). GTDB lineage: Bacteria > Bacteroidota > Bacteroidia > Flavobacteriales > Flavobacteriaceae > Marifrigoribacter. The sequence goes on along the minus strand of PAUJ01000018.1, from coordinate 3,423 downwards.
ATAATGCAATCATACCTTGGAGAATACGAAGGTAGTAGAGCAAATGCAGATAAGAAATTTATTAGAGCTGTAAAATCTTTTTTAGCTATAAATAAATTAGATCCTAGAACACAATTAGTGATAGCTTCAGATGGTTGCGAAATAACACATAGACTTTATTACAAACATTTTAAAAAGGAACCTTCAGTAAAATATTGTTTTGTTGATAAAGATACTCCTAAAATGTATGAGAATATAGAAGGTTCTACTATGCAATACTATAGAGGTTTACCTAGACAAGTTGCTAGAACTATAGCAGAAGGTTTTCTACATGCATATTTAGATTCAGATGATTTCTTAATGCCTAATGCTTCTAAAATAATTAAAGGTCATTGGAATGCTATGACAAAGCAAAATCCAGATAAAGATTTTAAATGGGGAGCAATGACCCATTGGATTGAAAATATAGCTATGAATAAATGGTTAGAGAATAAAGAAAGTCAACAAACATTTGGCCCTAGGGGAGAATCATTTAAAGTTGAAGGTCTTAAGAGTAAATGGCAAAAATACTCTATGAATGAACCTGATAAACATGTACAATCTACAACATGGGCTACTGTTCATAGATGGGATTGTAAAACTGTTTGGAAAGACCATCAATCAGATCCTAAAGCAGGAGGTATATCGGAAGATACTATTTTTGCAAGAGGCATTAGAAAAGAGGGCGACGGTATGCTAATAAATGATGGTTTTTATCTCAGATGTCATTATCATGGTATTTGGGATTATTAACTTAAAAATTTCATGTAAAAATAGAACCAAGCTTAAAAGAAAACTGATATATACATTAACGCGTAACATATAATTAAAAATACAAACTGTATTTAATGTCTAGACTAAAATTAAAACAGATCCAAGAAATTTTAATCACCAGTGAACAAAATGGTGACTATTTATACTATGACTCATCTTCTGGGTTATGGAAAAACACTGCAGCACCGCTTGATGGGGCTGATGGTGCTCAAGGACAAAAAGGTGAAAAAGGTACTGGAGGCTCTCAAGGTGGAGGTGGCTCTCAAGGTGAAAAAGGAGATCAAGGTCTTCAAGGTGAACAAGGTAACCCTGGTGGAACTGGCCCTAAAGGCGATCAAGGTATAAAAGGTACAACTGGTCCACAAGGTGGTGCTGGTTCTCAAGGTCAAAAAGGTGCAACTGGTCCACAAGGTGAAAAAGGAGCTGCTGGTACTGATGGTACTGATGGTAATGACGGTTCAAAAGGATCTCAAGGTACAAAGGGTGAACAAGGTTTACAAGGAATTCAAGGTACCCAAAACTCTAGAGGAGACGTAGGTCCTCCGGGTCCACAAGGTCCACAAGGTGATCAAGGTGCCCAAGGTCCTAAAGGTGCAACTGGTCCACAAGGTTCTCAGGGCGGTCAAGGTGGCCAAGGTGCTGGTGGAGCCCAAGGTCAAAAAGGTGCAACTGGTCCACAAGGTGATACTGGTCTTAAAGGAAGTACTGGTGCTGTTGGGCCACAAGGTCCACAAGGTGATAAAGGTACATTAGGTCCACAAGGTGGTACTGGTGCTCAAGGTACTCAAGGTGCACAAGGTGCACAAGGTCCTAAAGGTGCAACTGGTCCACAAGGAGGTACTGGTGCTCAAGGTGCTAAAGGTAATACTGGACCACAAGGTCCTAAAGGTAATTTAGGTCCACAAGGAGATTTAGGTCCACAAGGTGGAAAAGGTCAAAAAGGTGAATTAGGCCCACAAGGAGATCAAGGTGATAAAGGTGCTATTGGTGCACAAGGTGGCCAAGGTCAAAAAGGTGTTACTGGTTCTCAAGGTGGAGGTGGTGCTCAGGGTGGTACTGGTGCAACTGGTCCACAAGGTGATTTAGGTGCGCAAGGTCCACAAGGTGGCCAAGGTACTAAAGGTGACAGAGGTGCTCAGGGTCCACAAGGTAATACTGGCTCTAAAGGTGCAACTGGTCCACAAGGTGGTACTGGTGCTCAAGGTGCTAAAGGTAATACTGGAGCACAAGGTACAGACGGTATAAATGGTAGTAATGGTGCTAAAGGTGCAACTGGTGCACAAGGTCCTGCTGGTTCAAATGGTTCAAATGGTGCTAAAGGCGCAACTGGACCACAAGGAGATATTGGAGCACAAGGTGGAAAAGGTGCAACAGGTCAAAAAGGTAATACAGGTCCACAAGGTGGAACTGGTGCTCAAGGTTCTAAAGGTGCAACTGGTCCTCAAGGTAACCAAGGCCCTGATGGTATAAATGGTAGTGATGGTGCTAAAGGTGCTCAAGGTGCTCAAGGCCCTAAAGGTAATACAGGTGGTCAAGGAGATTTAGGTGCTCAAGGCCCTAAAGGTGCAACTGGTCCACAAGGCGGTACTGGTCAAAAGGGTGCAACTGGTGCTCAAGGTGCTCAAGGTGATACTATTACAGGACCAAAAGGTGCAACTGGTGCTAAAGGCCCACAAGGAGTTGCAGGTGTTGCTGTAGATGGTGCAAAAGGTCAAAAAGGTAATACAGGTCCACAAGGTGACCAAGGTGTTAAAGGTTCATTAGGTCCACAAGGTGGTACTGGTGCTCAAGGTCCACAAGGTGCTCAAGGTGCTCAAGGTCCTAAAGGTAATACTGGACCACAAGGTGGTACTGGCCCTAAAGGTGCAACTGGTCCACAAGGTGGTACTGGTGCTCAAGGTGCTAAAGGTCAAAAGGGTGGTACTGGTGGTCAAGGAGATCAAGGTATTCAAGGAGCTCAGGGACCACAAGGTCCTCAAGGTCAAAAGGGTATTACTGGTCCACAAGGTGATACTGGTGCAATAGGCCCAAGAGGTTTAACTGGTCCACAAGGTGCAAAAGGTGCTCAAGGTGGTCAAGGTGCTCAGGGTGGTACTGGTGCAGCTGGTCCACAAGGTGGTCAAGGTACTAAAGGTAATGCTGGACCACAAGGTTCTCAAGGTAATAAAGGTGCAACTGGCCCACAAGGTGGTACTGGTGCTCAAGGTGCTAAAGGTAATACTGGTGCTCAAGGTGGCGGTGGTGCTCAAGGTGGCGGTGGTGCTCAAGGTGGTACTGGTGCTCAAGGAGGTCCTGGTGCTCAAGGCCCACAAGGTCCTAAAGGTGCAACTGGCCCAGGCGGTCCGATGGGTCTACAAGGTCCTAAAGGTTCAACTGGTCCTGGCGGTGCTCAAGGTGCTCAAGGTGGTCAAGGTCCACAAGGTATAAAAGGTACGTTAGGTCCACAAGGTGGTACTGGTGCTCAAGGTTCTAAAGGTGCAACTGGTCCTGGCGGTCCGATGGGTCCACAAGGTCCTAAAGGTTCAACTGGTCCTGGCGGTGCTCAAGGTTCTAAAGGTGGTCAAGGTCCACAAGGTGGTACTGGTGCTCAAGGTGCTAAAGGTGCAACTGGTCCTGGCGGTCCGATGGGTC
>PAUJ01000017.1 GCA_002713705.1 Flavobacteriaceae bacterium | reverse complement strand
ACTCTACGTTTTTATAATCTTGATACATATTTCTTAGAATTTTAGTCCGCCTTCGCGAGCTCCTTCAGCTAATGATTTAACTCTTCCATGGTAAAGATAACCACCTCTATCGAAAGTTATACTTTCAAATCCAGCTTTAATTGCTTTTTCAGCAATTACTTTACCTACTAATTTAGCAGCATCTACTTTGTTTGCTTTAGATGCGTCTATATCCTTATCTCTTGAAGATGCAGCAGTAATAGTTACTCCATTTACATCGTCAATAAGTTGAGCATATATTTCTTTATTACTTCTGAAAACTGCCAAACGAGGACGTTGTGTTGTTCCAGAAACTGTTTTTCTGATTCTAAAACGTAAACGTTCCCTTCTATCTGTTTTTGATAATGCCATAACTTTATTTGTTATGCAGATTTACCTGCTTTTCTTCTTAATATTTCTCCTACAAATCTAATTCCTTTTCCTTTATATGGTTCTGGTTTACGCATAGAACGAATCTTAGCAGCAACTTGACCAACCAATTGTTTGTCGTGAGAAGTTAATTTTATTTTTGGATTTTTTCCTTTATCAGAAACAGTTTCAACTTTAACTTCTGGGGCAACACTAATCACAATATTGTGAGAAAACCCAAGAGCTAAATCTAATTTCTGACCTTGATTAGAAGCACGGTAACCCACACCAACTAATTCTAGTTCTTTTGTCCATCCTTTGCTTACACCTTCAACCATATTATTGATTAAAGATCTGTATAAACCATGTTTAGACCTATCTTCTTTTGATTCTGATGTACGCTCTACAATAACGTTCCCTTCTTCAATTTTTACAGTAACTCCTGAAAATTCTTGTGTTAATTCACCTAATTTTCCTTTTACAGTAATTACATTATCGCTAATGTCGACTGTAACTCCTTCTGGGATTGCTACCGGGCTTTTACCTATTCTTGACATTTCTTTTTGTCTTTATTTTAGTATACGTAACATAATACTTCACCACCTACATTCTGAGCTTGAGCTTGCCTTCCTGTCATTACTCCGTGAGAAGTAGAAACTATTGCAATTCCCAATCCGTTTAGAATTCTTGGTAGTTCTGAAGAACTAGAATACTTACGTAAACCTGGTTTACTAATTCGTTGTATTTTCTTAATTACAGGATCTTTAGTAAGTTTATCATATTTTAAAGCGATTTTAATAGTTCCCTGAGGCCCTTTATCGTCTTCAAACTTATAACTTAAAACAAATCCTTGATCAAATAAGATCTTTGTAATTTCTTTCTTAACATTTGATGCAGGAACATCTACTACTCTATGCCCTGCGTTTACTGCATTTCTAACTCTTGTTAGATAATCTGCTATTGGATCTAAATTCATATTTTAATTTTGCGAATGTGGTTTTTACTTAGCTTTTACAAAGTAAACCTACACCCAATTAATAGTATATTACCAAGATGCTTTTCTAACACCTGGAATTAAACCTTGATTAGCCATTTCACGAAATGTTACACGTGAAATACCAAACGTTCTCATATACCCTTTTGGTCTACCAGTTAGTTTACAACGATTGTGCAAACGAACAGGTGAAGCGTCTTTTGGTAATTTTTGTAATGCTTGATAATCTCCAGCTTCTTTTAAAGCCTTACGTTTAGTTGCATACTTTGCTACCAATTTACGTCTCTTAACCTCACGGGCTTTCATTGATTCTTTAGCCATATTAGTTCTTTTTAAAAGGTAAACCTAATTCATTTAATAATGATTTTGCTTCTTTATCAGTACCAGCTGAAGTAACAAAAGTGATGTTCATACCATCAATTTTCTTAATCTTATCGATATTGATTTCAGGAAAAATAATTTGTTCGGTAACTCCTAATGAGTAATTACCTCTTCCATCAAACCCTGTTGCTTTAATACCATTAAAGTCTCTTACTCGAGGCAGTGCACTAGTAACAAGTCTATCTAAAAACTCATACATGCGCTCACCACGTAAAGTTACTTTTGCACCAATTGGGACACCTTTACGCAATTTAAAATTTGCAACATCTTTCTTAGAAATAGTTGCAACAGCTTTTTGCCCTGTTATGTTTGTAAGCTCATCAATAGCATACTCTAATAGTTTCTTGTCTGCTACTGCAGCTCCAACACCACGAGACACAACAATGCGCTCTAATTTTGGAACCTGCATTACATTCGAGTAACCAAATTCTTCTTTAAGAGCCTCAATTACTCTGCTCTTATATTCCTCTTTAAGTCTTGGTAAATATGCCATAACTATAATACTTGATTCGATTTTTTTGTAAAACGTACTTTTTTCCCTTCTTCCATTCTATAACCAACTCTTGTTGCAGATCCTGTTTTAGGGTCTATTAGAGAGAGATTTGAGATATGTAGAGCAGCTTCTTTTTTAACAATTCCACCTTGAGGATTAGTTGCACTAGGCTTCTCATGTTTAGAAACCATATTTACTCCTTCTACTATTGCTTTATTCTTTTCAAGAATAACTTTCATCACCTTTCCTTCAGATCCTTTATGATCTCCGGCAGTAACAATTACTGTATCTCCTGATTTTATTTTAAGCTTTGCCATCTTTGTTTTCAATTTAAAGCACCTCGGGTGCCAATGATACAATTTTCATAAATTGCTTGTCACGAAGTTCTCTAGCAACCGGTCCAAATACTCGTGTTCCAATCATTTCACCTTGTGGATTTAAAAGCACACAAGCATTATCATCGAAACGAATATATGATCCGTCTGGTCTTCTCACTTCTTTCTTGGTACGAACAACTACCGCAGTAGCAACAGCTCCTTTTTTGATAGTCCCATTAGGTGTAGCAGCTTTTACTGCGACTACTATTTTGTCCCCTATGGAAGCATATCTTTTTTTGGTACCGCCTAACACACGAATTGTTAGTACTTCTTTAGCTCCAGTATTATCTGCAACTTTTAGTCTTGACTCTTGTTGTAACATACCTACTTAGCTCTATCAATTATTTCTACTAGTCTCCAACACTTGGTTTTACTTAAAGGACGTGTTTCCATAATCCTTACTTTATCACCTTCGTTGCAGTCGTTGGTCTCATCGTGCGCAACATATTTCTTTGTTTTTAGCACGAATTTTCCATACATTGGGTGTTTTACTTTTTTTACTTCAGCAACTACTATAGACTTGTCCATTTTATTGCTGGTAACTACACCTATACGTTCTTTTCTTAAATTTCTTTTTTCCATCTTTCAGCTTGGTACTATTGTACTTCTCTTTTAGTTAGTTCAGTCGCAATTCTTGCTATGGACCTTCTTTGCCCTTTTAGTTGAATTGGATTTTCCAACGGTGTTATGGCATGTGCCATCTTAAGATCAGAAAATGCTTTTCTCGAATCAGATAGCTTTTCTTGTAATTCCGCTGTTGATGCTTCTTTTATTTCAGATTGTTTCATAATAAATTAAGCTTGAAATGTTCTAGATACAATAAATTTTGTTTTAACTGGCAACTTTTGAGCTGCAAGACGCAATGCCTCTTTTGCAGTTTCAATAGGAACTCCAGATACTTCAAATAACACCCTTCCTGGTTTAACAACTGCTGCCCAATATTCTACAGCACCTTTACCTTTACCCATACGTACTTCAAGAGGTTTTTTAGTTATTGGTTTATCTGGAAATATCATTATCCAGATAGAACCCTCTCTTTTCATAAAACGAGTAGCGGCAATACGTGCAGCTTCTATTTGACGTGATGTCAAGAAATTTGAATCTAAAGATTTTATACCAAAAGTTCCAAACGCAAGTTGGTTTCCACGTCCGGCATTACCTTTCATTCTTCCTTTTTGCTGTTTTCGAAACTTTGTTCTTTTTGGTTGTAACATTTTATTCTATTTAATAATTACTGTCTACGACGCGGTTTATTAGCACCACCTCGCTTGTTGTTACCGCCTTTTCCACCTTTTTTGGCTAAACCAACTAATGGAGAAAGCTCTCTTTTTCCGTACACTTCGCCTTTCATTATCCATACTTTAATACCCAACCTACCATAAGTAGTGTGCGCCTCAACTAAAGCATAATCAATATCGGCTCTAAATGTTGATAAAGGGATACGTCCATCTTTGTAAGATTCAGAACGTGCCATTTCAGCTCCGTTCAAACGACCTGAAATTTGCACTTTTATACCTTCTGCATTCATACGCATTGCAGCAGTTATAGCCATCTTAATTGCACGACGGTATGAAATTCTATTTTCAATTTGCCTTGCAATACTAGACCCTACTAAATGNGCATCCATTTCTGGTCTCTTAATTTCGTGGATGTTTATTTGTACATCTTTACCAGTAATTTTCTTAAGNTCCTCTTTTAGCTTGTCTACCTCTTGTCCACCTTTCCCGATAATAATACCAGGTCTAGCAGTAGTGATAGTAACGGTTACAAGCTTAAGTGTACGCTCAATAATTACCCTAGACACACTAGCTTTCTGTAAACGAGCATGAACATATTTTCTAATCTTGTCGTCCTCAGCTAATCTATCGCCGTAGTCGTTACCTCCGTACCAGTTGGACTCCCATCCTCTAATGATACCTAAGCGATTTCCGATTGGATTTGTTTTTTGTCCCATTTATTAATTGCTTTGTGTGTTATCGTTAGCTGCAAGCACGAGTGTTACGTGATTGGAGCGTTTTCTAATTCTGTGTGCACGTCCTTGTGGTGCTGGTCTAAGCCTTTTTAACATAGCTCCACCATCCANTCGGATTTCTTTAACAAAAAGATCTGCATCTTCTATAGAAGCTTCTTCATTTTTTGCTTGCCAATTTGCAATAGCAGACAATAATAACGTCTCTAAACGACGAGAAGCTTCTTTAGGGCTAAACTTTAAAATATTAAGCGCTTTATTTATTTTTTCACCACGTACTAGGTCTGCAACTAATCGCATTTTCCTTGGTGACGTTGGGCAATTATTCAATTTAGCAAAGTACATTGTTTTCTTTGCTTCTTTGATTTGCTCCGCTCTTTCTCTTTTACGAACTCCCATGGCTTATTTTTTACCTTTGTTTTTTGCACCTTGATGACCACGGAATGATCTTGTCGGNGAAAATTCTCCTAATTTATGTCCTACCATATTTTCAGTAACNTATACAGGAATAAATTGTTTTCCGTTATGNACTGCTATGGTTTGCCCAACAAAATCCGGAGTAATCATTGACGCTCTTGACCAGGTTTTGATCACAGTCTTTTTACTCGAATCAACATTTAGTTGAACTTTCTTATCTAATTTGTAATGAACGAAAGGTCCTTTTTTTAATGATCGTGCCATATCTTATTTCTTTCTACGTTCGATTATATATTTATTACTTGCCTTTGTTTTAGAACGGGTTCTAAATCCTTTTGCNGGAATACCGTTTCTAGAACGTGGATGTCCACCAGAAGATTTACCTTCACCACCACCCATTGGATGATCGACAGGATTCATAACTACTGGTCTTGTACGAGGTCTTCTACCTAACCATCTTGATCTACCCGCTTTACCTGAAACTAATAACTGATGATCNCTGTTGGATATAGCACCAATAGTTGCAGCACAAGTAATTAAAATTAAACGAGTTTCACCAGAAGGTAATTTAACAGTAGCGAACTTACCATCACGTGCCATTAATTGAGCAAANGCTCCAGCNCTACGTGCTAAAACAGCTCCTTGACCNGGATGCAATTCAATACAAGATATGATNGTTCCTAATGGAATGTTTTCTAATANCATGCAGTTNCCAATTTCTGGAGCAACTTTATCTCCTGAAACTATGTTCTGTCCAACTTTTAATCCACTTTGAGCAACCACATACCGCTTTTCACCATCTTGATAGTTTAATAAAGCGATAAATCCAGTACGNTTTGGATCGTANTCTATAGAAGCAACTGTTGCAGGAACCCCTACTTTGTTACGTTTGAAATCGATTATACGATAACGTCTTTTATGACCACCACCTTTATAGCGCATCGTCATTTTTCCTTGACTGTTTCTTCCCCCAGTTCTTTTAATCGGAGATAATAAACTTTTCTCCGGCTTATCAGTTGTAATGGCGTCAAATCCATTTACAACTCTAAATCGCTGTCCTGGGGTGATTGGTTTTAATTTTCTTACTGACATTTTTTGTCTAATTAATCTAAGCTAAACTTAGATGTTACTGTAAAAATCTATTGCATCACCTTCCGCCAACTGTACTATTGCTTTCTTAACTGCATTAGTTTTACCAGTTTGAATACCCGTCTTTGTATGACGAGTTTTTCTATCTGGGCGGACATTTAAAGTACGAACTTTAGTAACCGAAACTTCATAAGCAGCTTCCACCGCTTTTTTAATTTCTACCTTATTCGCCTTTGGATTAACTACAAAAGTATATCTGTTGAAATTTTCAACATCAGCCGTAGCTTTTTCTGTTATGATAGGTTTAATTAAGATATTCATTATTTCTAATTACTTAAGTTTGACTCGATTCCTTCTAATGAACTTTCAAACAACACTAGGCTGTTTGCATTCATTATTTTGTATGTACTTAAGTGAGAGTTAGTTAACACTTCAGTGCTTTTCAAATTACGAGACGACAAATATAGATTATTATTTGACTCTCCCAACACAAATAAAGATTTTTTAGCATCCAAGCCTAAAGACTTTAATACCGCTGTAAATTCTTTAGTTTTTGGTGAATCAAAATTAAGATCCTCTAATACAACTATTGCTTTTTCATTTGCTTTGATACTCAAAGCAGAACGACGCGCTAATCTTTTTAGATTCTTATTTAATTTGAAAGAATAATTTCTTGGTCTTGGACCAAACATTCTACCACCACCTCTAAAAACACCAGACTTGATACTTCCCGCACGGGCGGTACCAGTTCCTTTTTGTTTCTTTATTTTTCTTGTACTTCCAGTAATCTCTGCACGTTCTTTAGACTTGTGCGTACCTTGTCTTTGATTTGCAAGATATTGCTTTACGTCAAGATATAGCGCATGATTATTAGGCTCAATTCCAAACACATCTTTAGAAAGGTCTACCTTTCTACCTGTGTCTTTTCCGTTTTTATCTAATACTGCTACCTTCATTATTTCTGAATAGTTACATAAGCATTTTTTGCTCCAGGAATACATCCTTTGACAACAAGTAAGTTCTTTTCAGCAACTACTTTCAACACTCTTAGGTTTTGTACTTTTACTTTTTCATTACCCATTTGCCCAGCCATACGCATACCCTTAAATACTCTTGCAGGATATGAAGCTGCACCAATTGATCCAGGAGCTCTTAATCGATTGTGCTGACCGTGAGTCGCTTGACCTACACCAGCAAAACCATGACGTTTTACAACACCTTGAAATCCTTTTCCTTTTGAAGTTCCTGAAATATCAACAAACTCCCCTTCTTTAAAATGCTCCACTGTTATAGTGTCGCCTAAATTATAATCTTCTTCAAATCCTTGGAATTCTACAACTTTACGCTTAACAGCGCTTCCTGCTTTCTTAGCATGCCCTTGAGCAGCTTTTGTGGCAGTCTTTTTGTCATCGAAACCAAGTTGAAGAGCTTCATACCCGTCAGCTTCTTTAGTTCTGACTTGGGTAACAACACAGGGACCTGCTTCAATAACGGTACACGGCATATTCTTACCGTTTGCGTCAAAGATACTTGTCATACCTATCTTTCTTCCAATTAACCCAGACATATTTATTATTTATTAATTATTAATTATTTACTCTTTTATTCTAAAATGTTGTCTAAAAAAAACAGGATTAAAATAAATTCAATCCTGAATATTATTTTTTTCCGTTTTTCCTTTGCATTCAAGCTCCAGACATGTATTAAGCGTTTGCTAATTGATTAAATTCATACTATTGGTATGAATGTTAACCACTTCAATTTAAACTTTAATCTCTACTTCTACACCACTCGGTAATTCTAGTTTCATCAAAGCATCAATTGTTTTTGACGAAGAACTATAAATATCTAAAAGTCTTTTGTAAGAACTTAATTGAAATTGTTCTCTACTCTTTTTATTTACATGCGGTGAACGCAATACGGTAAATATTTTTTTATGAGTTGGTAAAGGAATTGGTCCCGTTACAACTGCTCCTGTACTTTTTACAGTCTTAACAATTTTTTCAGCAGATTTGTCTACTAAGTTATGATCGTAAGATTTTAGCTTTATTCTAATTTTTTGACTCATTGCCTTAATATTAAGCGTTAACTGTTCCTCTTGCTGTTGCAATCACTTCTTCTGATATGTTAGAAGGAGTTTCTGCATAGTGTGAAAATTCCATTGTTGAAGTTGCTCTACCAGATGATAAGGTTCTTAAAGTAGTTACATATCCAAACATTTCAGATAATGGAACTGTAGCTTTAATTACTTTAGATCCCGAACGATCTCCCATGTCGCTTAATTGGCCACGACGACGGTTAAGATCTCCAACAATATCTCCCATATTTTCTTCGGGAGTAAGAACCTCTAGTTTCATTATTGGTTCTAAAATTACAGCACCTGCTTTTTTAGCAGCTGATTTAAACCCAAGTTTTGCAGCTAATTCAAAAGACAATTGATCTGAATCCACATCATGGTAGGATCCATCTGTTAAAGTTACCTTCATACTATCTACCTCGAATCCAGCCAATGGACCATTTACCATAGCCATTTTGAAACCTTTTTCTACAGAAGGTATAAATTCTTTAGGAACATTACCTCCTTTAATTTTATTTATAAATTCTAATCCCGTTTTTCCTTCTTCAGCAGGCTCTAATGTAAACACAATATCACCAAACTTTCCACGACCACCAGATTGTTTCTTGTAAGTTTCTCTATGATTAGCTTCACGTGTAATAGTTTCTTTATATTCAACCTGAGGTTTCCCTTGGTTAACTTCCACTTTAAATTCACGTTTTAAACGATCAACAATAATATCTAAGTGAAGCTCGCCCATTCCAGAAATAATTGTCTGTCCCGATGCCTCATCTGTTCTAACTGTAAATGTTGGATCTTCTTCAGCAAGTTTTGCCAAGGCCATACCTAATTTATCAACATCCGCTTTAGTTTTTGGTTCCACAGCAATTCCTATTACAGGGTCTGGGAAATCCATACTTTCTAAAATTATTGGATGTTTTTCATCAGATAAAGTATCTCCAGTTTTAATACTTTTAAATCCTACCGCTGCTCCAATATCTCCTGCTTCAATAAAACTAATAGCATTTTGTTTGTTAGCGTGCATTTGATAGATACGCGAAATACGTTCTTTTTTTCCGGAACGGTTATTCAATACATAAGAACCAGCTTCTAGTCTACCAGAATAAGCACGGAAAAAAGCAAGTCTTCCCACAAAAGGATCCGTTGCTATTTTAAATGCTAAAGCAGCAAAAGGTTCATTTACATCTGGCCTTCTTAATTCTTCTTGATCTGTATCGGGATTTGTACCAACAATAGCCTCTTTATCTAATGGTGATGGTAAATAACGACAAACTGCATCCAATAAAAACTGTACTCCTTTGTTTTTAAAAGCTGAACCACAGATCATAGGAATGATAGACATATCCATTACCGCAGCACGAAGCGCAGCATGCACTTCATCTTCCGTAATTGAATCTTCGTCTTCCATATATTTTTCTAGTAGATCCTCATCATAAGCAGCAACTTCTTCAATAAGTTTACCACGAAGATTTTTAGCTTCTTCTTTCAAATTATCAGGAATTTCAACAACATCAAACTTTGCCCCCATCCCTTCATCATGCCAAACTATAGCTCTATTCTTAACTAGGTCTACAATACCTCTAAAATCCTCTTCATCTCCAATATTTAAAACAATTGGTACTGCATTAGAACCCAGCATTTCCTTTACTTGATTACAAACCATCATAAAATCTGATCCTTGACGGTCCATTTTATTTACAAAACCAATTCTTGGTACTTTGTAGTTATCAGCAAGTCTCCAATTTGTTTCTGATTGAGGTTCTACACCATCAACAGCGCTAAATAAAAATACCAACCCATCAAGCACACGAAGCGAACGATTAACTTCAACCGTAAAGTCTACGTGACCAGGAGTATCAATAATATTAAAGTGGTAATCTTTAGTATCTGGAAGCATTTCTGCATTTTCCAATGGAAACTGCCAAGTACAAGTTGTTGCGGCAGAAGTAATAGTAATTCCTCTTTCCTGCTCTTGTTCCATCCAGTCCATGGTAGCCGCACCATCATGTACTTCTCCAATTTTGTGACTTACACCCGTATAATACAATACGCGTTCTGTAGTAGTAGTTTTACCGGCATCAATGTGCGCAGCAATCCCTATATTTCTTGTATATTTTAAATCTCTTTGTGCCATTTTCTAGAATCTAAAATGTGAAAATGCTTTATTTGCATCTGCCATTTTGTGTGTATCCACACGTTTTTTAACAGCTGCACCTTCTTCTTTAGCAGCAGCTAAGATTTCTGCAGCTAGTTTTTGCGCCATGGACTTTTCGTTTCTTTTTCTAGAGAATAGGATTAACCATTTCATAGCTGTTGAAACTTTTCTGTCTGGGCGTATTTGCCTTGGAATTTGAAAGGTTGCCCCTCCAATTCTACGACTACGAACCTCTACGTGAGGCATTACATTAGACAAAGCGTCTTTCCACAATTCAAGTGCAGTTTTTTCTTCGTCTTGATTCTTTTCTTCTACAATGGCAATCGCATCATAAAATACTTTGAAAGCCACCGATTTTTTTCCGTTCCACATTAAATTATTAACGAAACGAGTTACTAACTGGTCGTTAAACTTTGGATCCGGTAAAAGCGGTCTTTTTTTGGCTGCTTTTTTTCTCATGTCTTCTCTTTAAAACTTTTAAATTTTACTTTTTAGGGCGTTTTGCACCGTATTTAGACCTACGTTGTGTTCTACCTTCAACACCAGCGGTGTCTAAAGCTCCACGAACGATATGATATCTAACACCTGGCAAATCTTTTACCCTTCCACCTCTAACCAATACTATCGAGTGCTCTTGTAAATTGTGACCCTCACCTGGGATGTACGCATTTACTTCCTTGCCATTTGTCAACCTTACTCTTGCAACTTTACGCATTGCAGAATTTGGTTTTTTTGGCGTAGTAGTATACACACGTGTACACACCCCTCTTCTTTGAGGACACGAATCTAAAGCAGCCGATTTACTCTTCTTGGTTATTTTGGCTCTTCCTTTTCGTACTAATTGTGAAATTGTTGGCATATAAACTTTTTATATAATAAAATACCCTTTTTTAAGGGTTTGCAAATGTAGAAATAATTTTATGTAAAAACAACCCTAATAAATTAATTTTTTAAAGTATTTAAAAGAGTCNTCAATTAGACAAACCTATCAAATTCAAATAGCAATGCACTANTTTGCATATTTATACAAATCAACGATTGCATTATNATTAAAAAAATAATTGATTATATANAAGAATTAACATAAAGGTNCGTTAGTTTTACAAGTCTAATTTTATTTGTTTTTGAAATCATTATTTTACATTTTAATATACCTTAATATATATGCCGCATTTTTTTCTAATGTAAATGCGCAAAATTTACACCTGAAATTTAAAGCTCTTGACACCATTTCACAATCAAACATAGATTCTTTAAATTTAAAGAAAACATTTAATAATTATATAAATTTAAAGAAAGAAGCAGATACTTTACATCACTACTTGGAATCCATTGGTTATATAGAAAACGAAATGCGTTCCCTTGAAAAAAAGAATGACAGCACTTATGTTGTGCTTTATTATCTAGGCTCNAAATACAAATCAATTCAACTATTNTANTCAAAAAAAGATTTCAGTAAAAGAGAACTTTTACAAATATCAAAAAAAGTTACTGACACTTATTTCATCCTACCATTCAATGCCATTGAAACTTCAATCGAAAAGTTAAATTTATTAAAAACAGAAAATGGTAATGTTTTTGCAAGAATNAAATTAGAAAATATAACTAAAAAAAGAAAAACTTTATTTGCNGATGTAAAATTACTAAAAGGAGACTCTAGAACTATAGATAGCATNATAGTTAAAGGTTATGATAAGATTTCAAAATCTCACATCAAGTATTATGCTGGAATAAAAAAAGGGAAGGAATTCAATAAATCTAAATTAATTGAAAAAAACAATATTTTAAATTCTTTGGGTTTTGTATCCGTAACAAAACCTCCAGAAATNCTTTTNAAAAAAGACTCAACAGTAGTCTACTTATATTTAAAAAAAGAAAAAAACAACCTCTTTGATGGAATCTTAGGATTTGCTACTGCTGAAAATTCTCAAAAATTAATATTCAATGGCTATTTAAATTTAGAGCTCAATAACAATTTNAACTTTGGAGAGCAATTTTTATTGAACTTTAAAGCGGATGGCAATGATCAACAGAAATTTAGAGCAAGACTAACATTACCCTATTTGTTTAAAACTCCATTCGGTCTAATAACAGAGTTAAAAATATTTAAAAGAGACAGTACATTTTCCACTTCAGATCAATTTATAAAGGTAAAATATCAAATTAGNACTANCTCAAAGACTTATTTAGGATATAAAAGTTACGAATCCAATGATTTAAGNGAAAATAATTCTTTAAACATTGATGTNGAGGATTATACATCAAGTTTCCTTCTTNCGGGCGTATCATATACAAAAANACAAAATAACATACTTTTTCCAATAAAAACTGAAATAAATCTGGATGGTGAAATTGGCTCAAAAGAAACTAAAAACACAAATGAAACTCAAGTAAGAGCAAGTTTAATGCTTCAATATATATTTAATTTAAACTATAAAAACTCTATNTATTTAAAAAATAGNACTCAACTATTAAACAGTGAAAATTATTTAACCAATGAACTTTTTAGGTTTGGAGGTATAAATAGCATAAGGGGGTTTAATGAAAATAGTATTGACGCATCTTTTTATTCAGTTTTAAATTCGGAATACCGTTATCAATTTAATCAAGATATGTTTGTACATAGTATTATTGATTTTGCATATTTCGAAAATCAAATAATAGCANTGAAACAAAAATTATATAGCTTTGGTGTCGGTATCGGCCTACAAACTGGNACTAGTATTATTAAATTTAGTATCGCTAACGGAAGTGCTCAAAATCAAAATTTTGATTTTTCTAATACAAAAATTCACATTGGCATTTCTTCTAAATTTTANNAAANATTCAAGAAAAACAAGACATAAGAGTTAAAAAAAACTAAAATTTANGTTTAAATAGTTGTGTANTTAACTTTTTATTATGATTTTTGCGAATGGTTAATTCAAATAAATCTTAAAAAATGAGAACAAAGTTTAGTGGAATTTTGACGCTTTTATTAGCGTTTGTAGTGCAACTTACGTTCGCACAAGAAAAAACAATCTCCGGTACAGTATCCGATAATAGCGGATTACCATTACCAGGAGTAAATATTATTGTAAAAGGCACAAGTAGTGGAACGCAATCAGATTTTGATGGTAATTACACTGTCAACGCNGATGTNGGACAAACGATTGTGTTTAGCTATGTAGGCTTTAATTCAGCTGAAAGAGCTGTAACTGCAGCTACNAGNAACATAAGCCTTCAGATGACAGAAGATGCGGCTGTNCTAGAAGAAGTCGTTGTGACNGCTTTGGGTATTAAAAAGGAGAAGAAAGCATTAGGTTATGCAGTATCTTCGATTAGTGAAGAAGAAATACAAGATAATCCTGAAACAGATTTAACTCGTGTACTTCAAGGAAAAACTGCTGGTATAGAAATTACTACTTCAAACGGTTTATCTGGATCTGCTAATAANGTTATCATTAGAGGTATGAACTCATTCTCTGGAAACAACAATGCACTTTATGTNGTAGATGGTGTTCCTTACAGTAGTGATGCAAATGCTGCAGGTAATTTCGTTGACGGTAACTCAGGATCAAGTAGATCTTTTGATATTGATCCTAATAATATCGAGAATATTGATATTCTTAAAGGTTTAGCTGCAACAACATTATATGGTACTCAAGGTCGAAATGGTGTAATATTAATTACAACTAAAACTGGAAGTGGGTCCGCAAATATGAAAGCAAAGCAAGAAGTTGAAATTTCAACTTCCTATTTCTTTAATGAAGTAGCTTCACTTCCTGATTATCAAGATCAGTATGGAGGTGGATTTGATCAAGCTTTTGGTTGGTTCTACAGTAACTGGGGTCCTGGATTTTACGAAGATGGACTTGGTGGATATGGAAGTGATACTGCAATAAATGGAGATAACACAGTTCCTGGAGCTGCTTCTGGATCGGTAGCACACCCATACTCTACATCTGCTTTTTTAGCTTCTAATTATCCTGACTATCAAGCTACATTTTTTGAGGCTAATGGTGATAACAAACGTTATGAATGGAAACCTAGAAATAGTGTTGAGCAATTTTTCAGAACAGGTGGTGTTGCTAGTATATCAACAAACTTTAGAGGAAGAAGTGAAGATAATAAATATAATTATGGAATGTCTTTCGGACACGTTAGTGACGAAGGTTTTACACCTGGTAATGAAATTTCAAGAACTAACTTAACCGTTTCTGGTGGAGCTAAACTTACTAACAAATTAAATGTTAGAGGTTCTATGACTTACACAAAAACTGATTTCAAAACCCCTCCAGTAGCAGCTAGTTTTGGTAGTAGTACTGGCGGAAGTGGATCTTCTATTTTTGGTGATTTATTTTATACTCCTAGAAGTATCGATTTTTATGAATTACCATATGAATTACCTGATGGAGGAAGTATCTACTATAGAGATGACAATGCTATCCAACATCCGCTTTGGACTGTTCAAAATGCTAAGTTTTCACAAAAAGTTAATCGTGTAAACGGATTTGCTGCTTTAGACTACAACTTTAATGACAATTTGAACCTTATGTATCAAGGAAGTGTAGATACCTATTCAGAAAACAATGTTAATTCACAAAACAGAGGTGGAACAACTGGAGATATTATTACAGATTCTGGAATTTATGAAACTTGGAACAATACTAATTTCATAGAGGATCATAACCTTGCTTTTAGTGGAAATAATTACTCTTTTGTGAATGATCAACTAAATTTTAACTTTTTGGTGGGTGCAACTTCAAGAAATACAAGATACGATAGAATTGGTGTTAACAGTTCAGACCAACAAGTTTTTGATTTTTTCGCACATGAAGGATATGTAAATCAAGGTTATATTGAATATCATGAAGAAAGAAATATTATAGGTTTATATGGTACATTAGGATTTGATTGGAATAATTGGGTTTTCGTAAACTTTTCAGGAAGACAAGATTGGGTATCTAATACAGAAAAGAACAATACATTGTTTTACCCATCTACTAGTTTATCATTCATCCCAACTTCTGCTTTCCCAAGCATTAGATCAGATAATTTTTTAAATTACATGAAGCTTAGAGCTGGTTATGGAACTTCTGCAAACTTTGCTACAGGATACCCAACAGTAACTGGATTATCTCTTAATACTCAAGGATGGGTTAATACTACAAGTAACACAACAAATAGTTTTGTTGGAAATCCAAATATCAAACCTGAATTATTCACCGAGTTAGAATATGGTTTAGAAGCTAAATTATTTAGTAGATTAAATATTGACTTCACTTATTATACAAGAATAACTAATGATTTAATTATTCAATCTGCTCCAATTCCATTAAGTACAGGAGCAGGATTTACAAGTACAAATATTGGTGAAATCGAATCTTGGGGTATTGAAGCTATCGTAGGTCTTGATGTATTAAAAAGATCTGAAGGTTTTAACTGGAATATCGGCGTAAACTTTACTAAAAATGAAAGTAATGTTACCGATATAGGAGATAATGACATTATTATTTATGAAGGATTTACTAATTTAGGAAACGGTGCCAGAGTTGGTTACCCATTAGGTTCTATATTTGGTTCTTCTATTGCTAGAGATGAAAATGGGAACTTAATTGTTGATGGTGTAGGAAACTATGTTTCTACAGAAGTTGATGATGAAGGTATATTACCTTTTATAGGTGATCCAAATCCTGATTTTGTAATGAATTACACCAATACTTTTTCTTACAAGGGCTGGTCATTGAATTTGAGTGTTCAACATACTTCAGGTGGTGACATTTATTCAACTACTATTGCTACGTTAATGGGTAGAGGTTTGACTACTGATACTGAAGATAGACTGTCTACTTACATATTACCTGGTGTTACTGCAACTGGAGAAGTAAATGATGTTCAAATTAATAACTCAAACTTTTATTTTGACAATGGATTTGCAAGTCCTGCTAATGAATTATCAGTATACGATGCCTCTGTAGTAAGATTAAGAGAAGTTAGTTTCGGTTATTCTTTACCTTCGAAAATGTTAGAGAATACTCCATTTGGAAAAGTTGTTTTTAAAGCAAGTGCTTACAATATGTGGTATGATGCTTATAACACTCCAGATGGTATTAATTTTGACCCTAACACAACTGCACTAGGAGATTCAAATGGACAAGGGTTTGATTACTTAACCGGACCAAGTAGTAAAAGATACGGTATGAGTGTAAACGTATCATTCTAATAATATAAATCAAGAATAAAAATGAAAAATTTAAATAAAATATCAATATTATTAATTCTACTTCTTGGCTTGACCTTCACTTCATGTGAAACAACTGACTTAGATTTAATAAACGATCCAAATCAAATTACTGTAGATAATGGTAATTTAGATAGATACATGGTAGCTATCCAAGTAGACTTTGCACGATTTGTAGACGCAATGGGTACTAACGGAGCTAGACTTACTAGAATAGAGCAAATGGGAGCTGTTAATTATGTTACTGCTTTTGAACCAGTTCAAACTAATTTTGAATGGAGATTGGCATATGTTAATATGTTCTCTGACATGAAAAATGCTACTGCTTTGGCTGAAAGTACTGGAGAAAGAGGAAATCATATTGCAGTGATGGAGATCCTAAAAGCATATACGCTTATGACCTTAGTTGATTATTTTGGACCTGTGCCAAACACCGAAGCTAATAATTTAACTGATTTTCCTGCACCAACAGTTGATGCCGGTAATTTAGTATATGAAAGTGCTTTAACAATGTTAGATAGTGCTATTTCAAGACTAGGTCTTCTTGGAAATCTTGGCCTAACAAATGATTTTTACTACAACAATGATTTTGATAAGTGGAAAAAACTTGCTAATACATTAAAAATGCAAGCTTTTCTAAATCAGAGATTATACAACCCAAGTGCTGTAGGAGCATTTAATTCAATTGCATCAAATCCAAATAACTTTATATCTTCTACTGCAGATGACTTTCAGTTTCAATATGATGCATTAATTAATGATCAAATTGATGCTAGAGCACCAGGATATCAGAGTGATTATACAGCTGGTGGTGTTACTAGTTATAGATCAGACTGGTTGATGAATAAAATGTTAAAAGATAACGATCCAAGAAGAAGGTATTATTTCTTTAGACAAAATGATTGTACTCCAGGAGCTCTTGGCATAAATGGAGAAGAGTGTGGAACTGATCCTGAAAGATTATTTTGTTCAACACAACCAAGACCTGTACACTATCCTGGTTCTATGGTATTTTGTAGTGTAGATAATGGTTACTGGGGAAGAGATCATGGATTTGGCGGTGGTATTCCACCTGACACATTTAAAAGAACTGCTAGAGGTGTTTATCCAGTAGCTGGTAATTTTGATGATAATCGTTTCTCTAGCGTTGGTATTGGCCAAGGTGGAGGTGGAGCAGGAATTACTCCTATTTATTTAGCTTCTTGGTCTCATTTAATGCTTGCAGAAATGGCACTAAATGGTGGATCTGGTGATGCTGGTTCTTTTTTAAGAGATGCGATGAGTATATCCATTGATAAAGTGATGAGTTTTGGATCTAANGATCCAGACGCTGACTTATCAACATATGCACCATCAGATGCAACAGTATCAGATTACATAAACGACAAAATAGGNATATTCAATTCAGTATCGCCTGAAGAAAGAATGAACATATTAGGTCAACAACATTTTGTTGCTCATTATGGTAACGGAACTAATTCTTATAATTTTTANAGAAGAACAGGATATCCAAATACACTTCAATTTACTGTAGATCCTAATCCAGGAAAATTTGTGAGATCATTCTTTTATCCTGCTGATGAAGCTAATACTAATCAAAATATTGCTCAAAAAGCAAATGTTGATNTACAAGTATTTTGGGATACCAATCCTCCTTCAGCTCAAACTGGTGGTTTTCCAAGTTCTAATTAATAATAAAATAAATAATTATGAAAAACATATTTAAATCAATATTAGTTGCAATTATTGTAATAGGAGGATTTACTTCTTGTACTGAAAGCGACTTAGCAATAGACAATTTATACGANAATGTAGATACAAGTGGATCGGCATTAAGAATATTATCTTATCCTGAAGACATTATAGGTTTACCAGGTGGAAATTTTGACAGCTGTTTATGTTTCACTGTTGAAGTACAACAAGGAGATGGTAGTTTCTACCCTGAGTTCAAAGAGGTGAGAGTAAGATTACAAGTGTTTTCAGATCAGGATACTGAAGTTCCAATATCAGAACAGGTTTTGTACAGAACAATACCTAGTTCAGAGTTTGTAGAATTAAGTCCTGTTAATGGACTTCCATATATAGAAATTGCTATGGAATCTCAAGATGTTTATGACTTATTCANTAATGAAGGAACAGANTTTANTATACCAGCATTTATTCAAACAAATTTTGAGTTAGAGATGACAGACGGAAGAGTTTGGGACNTTAGTAATGCAGGAGCTACATTAAGTGGTCCTTATTTTGAATCACCATTTGCATATAAAACTATCGCTATATTTAATTAAAAAATATAGNTAATTTAATAAAAAGCTAAGTTTCTNNTTAGAAACTTAGCTTTTTNTGTTTATTTAAATATTTNNTAATAAATAATTGTTAAATNNTNACAATTTTAATNTNNTANTTATATATATTTGTTATTCATTAACTTTTAAAAACAAAATTATCATGAAAAAAAATTATTTTTTATTAGCGATCTTTTCACTAGTTATGGTGTCAATGAACGCTCAGTACNNAGACGACATGGAATCTTACACACCTGGTGAACCAATTTTNGTTAATTGGTGGACAGANTGGGGTTGTGGCGGTGGNCCAGGNTGTGCTATGATGTCNTCTGATGCTCAAGCTTACACAGGANNCCANTCTGGNTTTATACCAGGTGATGGTACAACTGATGCTGTATTAGATTTAGAAAACAAAATCTTTGGAGAATGGGCNNTATCATTTTGGATGTTAGTTCCTAATGATAAAGNAGGTTANTTTAACTTACAAGGAACNGTGCCAATTGGTTCTGGNGAATGGGCTGTAGGTAACATTTTCTTTAATCAAGATTTATTAACTCCAGGTGANGGATNNATAGATGATTCTGCTTTAGGTTTAGTTNCATTTACCTATCCTCAAGGAGANTGGTTNAATGTTAAAATGAATTGGGATNTTTCTGCNGGTATTTCTGCNGCAACATGGGAATTTGTTGTTGNTGGTAACGTAGTACTTCCAGTTGGAACTGCTTACACNAGNGCTGANGGNACTTCTCCAACTTCTGTTGGTGGNTTTGATTTCTATTCNATNTCTACNNACCATGAAGCTTATTACGATGAATTCGTATANGTNGAAGGNTTCTTAGGTAGTGAAGATTTTTCATCTAAAGGATTTAGATCAGCNATGAGCAATGGAACTTTAACATTAAGAGCTCAAGAAAACATTAACTCTGTAGCTGTTTATAACATGTTAGGNCAACAAGTTTATAATGCTAATGTAAATGCAATGCAATCTACTGTNGATATGTCTAACTTATCTAACGGTACTTACATTGTAAAAGTTAACATTAATGGAACTGAAGGTTCTGTAAAAGTTATCAGATAATACAAAGNTTTTTTAAAANTTANAAAAGACTGTCTTTATAAGNCAGTCTTTTTTTTATCTCTATATTTTTATTAAAAATGGCAAATAAACAANATACAATNTTCGGCATACANCCTATATTAGAAGCATTAGNTTCAGATG
This sequence comes from Flavobacteriaceae bacterium, assembly GCA_002713705.1. Lineage (GTDB taxonomy): Bacteria > Bacteroidota > Bacteroidia > Flavobacteriales > Flavobacteriaceae > Marifrigoribacter. The sequence continues at coordinate 83,804 of PAUJ01000017.1, read as the reverse complement.
TGGTAATTGATAAATTATTTATTCAAAAAGATTCAACGAANCCTAAGATTGANGAAATAATTAAAAAAATTGAATCAAGTGATGTTACTGTAAACCATGTTCCAGTTGAAAAACTAAATAGATTAACTCATGGAAATCATCAAGGTATTATAGCCATTACCTCTCCTATTCCATTTTATGGGCTAGAAGAAATTGTCGAGAAGATACTTTCAGAAAAGGAAAAACCTTTATTTATTATATTAGATCAAATTAGTGATGTGCGAAATTTTGGTGCAATTATAAGAACCGCAGAATGTACCGGAGTTGATGCAATTATAATACAAAAAAANGGGGGNGCACCAGTAACTGGNGATACNGTTAAAACTTCAGCTGGGGCTATATTTAAAATACCTATTTGTAAAGTTGATCANATAAAAGATGCTATTTTTTATTTAAAGGCNTCCAATATCANTACNGTTTCAGCTACTGANAAAACGGATAAAAGTGTCTATGATTTAGATTTAAACCAANCNCTAGCTATCATTATGGGATCTGAAGGTAAAGGTGTTTCTAAATCTGTTTTAAACATTGTAGATNACAAGGCATCANTACCACTTTTAGGAGATGTNAACTCTTTAAATGTTTCTGTAGCNTGTGGAGCATTTTTNTATGAAACCATNAGACAACGNTCTTTATAAATCTTTCTTTTCTTCGGGAATTGATTTTTTAAAAATATAATTTATTGATGAAGGTTCTTTTTGAGGCTCAACAATTTCTGTTTCCGGTACAGTTTCTATAAAATTTCCATCTTTATCAAAATTTTTCATAAAGGGATCTTCTTCTGGATTGTAATCTTCATTTTGCCAAACATATTTTTTAACAGGCAAGGTTTGCTTATTAAATATTAAAGCAAATATTATCCCTACTATAAAACCAGATAAATGACCTTCCCAAGATATTTTAGGGTCTGTTGGAAATATATACCAAATAAAACCACCATATAAAAANATAACACCAAATGATAATGCAGTTAATTGATAGTGTTTTGACAAGATACCTCTAAACATTAAAAATGCTGTTAACATATAAATTACACCACTAGCACCAATGTGTATATTTGACCTTCCTATTAGCCAAGTAAATAATCCTGTTAATAACAGACCGTATATTAAAACTTTCCACCTTATCCTTCTATAAAAATAAAATAANGCAGAAGTTAACACTAATAAAGGGATNGCATTATTAAATAAGTGCTTTACATCACCATGTATAAATGGACTAAATAGTATTCCTCTTAAGCCTTCTATTTTTCTTGGATAAATTCCTAAATGATTTAAATTAATATTAAAACGCGATTCTATCCAAAAGACAACAACGATAGCTAGCAAAAAAAGTAACGGAAATAGNAGCACATCATTAGAAAAATATAAATTATCTTTTTTAGTCATAAACGTTTAATTTCAAAAAACAAACCCTTTTTCAAATTTCGGTTAAATTGTCAGTATAAGCACGTTAATAAAATTGTATTTTTACAGCTATGAGTATTCCATTGGCAGAACGTATAAGACCTAGATCCTTAAATGACTATNTAAGTCAAAAACATTTAATAGGCAAAAATGGTGCAATAAAATCTCAATTAGATTCACAGATGTTATCCTCTATGATATTTTGGGGACCCCCAGGTACNGGGAAAACAACACTTGCCACAATTCTTGCTGAAGAATCAAAAAGACCTTTCTATATGTTAAGCGCTATAGATAGTGGTGTAGCTGCAATTAGAGAAGTTATCGAAAAAGCTAAAAAAAGCGATTCTCTTTTTAGCACAAAAAATCCAATTTTATTTATTGATGAAATTCACCGATTTAGTAAATCTCAACAAGATTCNCTTCTAAAAGCGGTAGAAAAAGGATGGATTACCTTATTTGGAGCTACTACAGAAAATCCAAGTTTTGAGGTAATACCTGCACTTTTATCTCGTTGTCAAGTNTATGTNCTCGAATCATTCAACAAAACTGACTTAGAAGCTCTTTTAAAGAGAGCTATAGACAAAGACGANTACTTATCTAAAAAAAAGATAACTCTTAAAGAAACGGAAGCTATATTAAGATTATCAGGCGGAGACGCAAGNAANCTNTTAAACATNCTTGAATTGGTCGTTCTTTCTGAAAATTCAGATGCTGTTACCATCACAAATGGTATGGTATTGCAAAAAGTTCAAAAAAACACNGTNTTATANGANAAGACAGGNGAACAGCATTATGATATCATATCTGCTTTTATAAAGTCAATTCGTGGTAGCGATCCAAATGCAGCTGTTTATTGGCTTGCAAGAATGATTGAAGGTGGAGAAGATTTAAAATTTATCGCAAGACGATTAGTGATATTAGCTTCCGAAGATATAGGAAATGCTAACCCCACTGCCTTNGTCNTAGCCAATACCACCTTTCAATCTGTAAACATAATTGGCTATCCAGAATCGAGGATAATTTTAAGCCAATGTGTAATATATCTTGCTACTTCTCCAAAAAGTAATGCTTCTTACCTAGCCATTAAGGATGCTCAGAAAGTTGTAAAACAAACAGGAGATTTATCGGTACCACTTGCGTTAAGAAATACTCCAACAAAATTGATGAAAGAATTAGGCTACGGACAAGAATACCAATATGCCCATGATTTTGATCGTAATTTTATATTGCAAGAATTCTTACCAAAAGAAATTAAAGGAACACGGTTTTATACTCCTGGGAACAATGGTAAAGAAAATAATTTTAGACAATATTTAAAAAATCTATGGAAGGATAAGTATGGGTATTAATTAANATAACNACTTATNTCCGTCAAGTATNTAACAAAAATCATATTATAACTTTACCTGTGCGATTTAGGTTCCCCTATTATTATNAATTGCAAATTTTAAATTTTGTTTAAGAAAANCTANCATTTCTGAAAGAGTTTTGATTCTATGAGTTNAAAAAATTAATTAAGGTATTGCATACCATTGTGGATTAAGTATAACTTCGGAATGCCATAAACCTGTACTNGCCCTACCACTTATCCCTGCTTGAGAGTAATGTATATCCATTTTTGTTTTAAACCACCAAATAAAACCGGTTTGTTTTATAGCACCATTTTCCATAATGGTACCATTTGTAAATTGAGATTTAGTCCAAAAATTATTACCTTCTCCAAACATTGGTGAGTTATATCCTCCAGGAGGAAGATTTGTTGTAACAATAGGTGCATATGTAAAAATAAAAGAAACTTTATCTAAACGGCTCGGAGGATCACTAGATGCTGGAAGAGCTCCAACACCTCCCACACCCGTAATAAGTGGCACCATACTTTCTGCAATTAGTTGTGCCCGCTCTCCNCTATCATCTGNTGTATTTACACCGCATAAACCGTTTGCAACGGTTCCTCCAGGTGGAGAACACATATCGTACATTTGGGCATAATAATAATCTGCAGAAGTTGGAAAGTAGTTGCTTAACCAATCACCTGTTGCTGATATTGTAACACTGGGATCATTCATATAAGTTTTAAATGAAGTAAATAAAACATTCAAAGCGTCAGCAGTTGTATGCGGCATGGTAGTACCATTACCTGTCTCTATTAGTAGTTCTGTCATTGGTCTAAGCCCTTGAGGAAAAACTGGAGTTTGAACAACAAGTGTGTCATTAAGTTCTTTAAAATAATTTATAAATTTTTTCCAGCCATCGGCAGGAACATCTGTTGATCCATTATTCCAATCATGAGCCCATTCTGTATAAGCTGTATCTGGNTGCATTACTAATGTACCGGTATAACCAGAAGTAGTTAAATCTGTGATAAATTGATATAATTGAGCTTTATTAGGTCCTGTGGTTGATGAACTATCTGCACCAGGTCCNTCTATACTTATAACAAACTTAGCAGGGTTTATAAGAGCTACCTTCATAGCTGTTATACTATCAAACCTTGGTGGAGATTGCCAAAGAACATTTATATCAACAGAAGGAGCAGGGACTCCAACATCNACTTGTCTTGATGCCGAACCAACATTACCAGCTGCATCCGAAACGCTATGCACAACAGTATAAGTACCTAATGTACTTGTGTCTAAATCAGAAGTCGTTACGATACTAGAAGTTAAATCTCCATCTTGATTATCTATTGCAGTTGCACCNGCATCTACATAAGTTGAGCTTTGAGAAACAGTTATAGAGGATTCTCCAATTAATGTAACTACAGGAGCCNTTGAATCATTGTCATCATTATTACAAGCAATTATAAATATTGATACTACTAAATAAANTAATTTTTTCATTNTAAATTAGTTTTATATTNAAAGTAACTATAACTGNGTTTTAAGCAAAAAAAAAAATTAATTAATATAATTATATGCCTTTCTTTTATTTCCGCTACCTATAATTAAATTATTAGACTCATCGAAAAAGACCTCAAGTATTTTATCTTTTTCATTTTTAAAATTAATATCTGAACCTTTTACGGTAATCTTNCCAATTAATAATAAATCGTCATCAGTGTCTATTAATTCTTGATAAAGCGTATAGCCTACAGCAGTTTTTCGCAATAAAAAAACCGTTCCCATGTGATTATAATTGGTATATTTATTTAAAGGAAGATTTAAATTTATTGTTTTCTCTATCGTTGGTTCCACTTTTTTTAATGACTCATTATTTATAGAATTTGTAGTNGCTNTAACNGTTTTAATAACAGGTGAGCTTTTAGTATTTTCTAAAANTACTNGTGGATCAAGANTTGTTGTTACATCCATACCTNCAATTTCTTTTTGCATTACATTAAGAGCAATTATGTCATCAAANGCGTTCCTAACAGATTCGTAATATGCTTTTTTATAATCTTTAACTTTACTTTTTCCATAGTTAGTTCTATATATAACTTCTCCAGTACAATCCCTTAAAACCAATTGAACTTTAGTTATAATAAAGCCAGGTGTTCCTTCAGCTTCAGCCCAAAGCCCATCACATCTAAATACATTTAAGGGAACTTCCCTATCAAAATAAGCATGAAANCCATATTTATTAAATAAAAACTTAGTCAATGAATTTAATTGATACTTATCTTTTTCTTGTTGAAATTCAAATTGTTCTGATACAATGACATAACTGTAATCACTTAAAGATTTTTGTGAAAAACTTTTTGATATTATACCCATAAAAAGAAATNTCACTGCAACTAATTTATTCATTTTTGTCTATTATAATANTTAATCCNAACTGTAAAGATACACTTTTAGCCTTNGCCAAATTAGAGTACCATTGTAGATTATCGGCCACAATATAAAAATTAACCATTTTAATCGTAGTGACTAAACCCAAACCAATATTTGAATAGGAATAGGAATCTGCAGAATAAGTTGCNTTCAAAGAAAAATAATCTGATAGTCGGTAATAATAAAATAANGTTGCAGCAATTTGTGGGCCTTTTGGCCTAAAAACACTAAAATACTGAAAACCAACAGACTGATTGTATTCTTGATTTTCCCCCATTTTTAAACAATTACAAACTTCATCNCCTCCTATCTCTTTGCCAAAATTATANTTNATAGAAGCATACATTTTAACAGGACGCATTTGAGTATAAGAATTATAAATNGTATCTACTATAAAATTATCTTCAATATCGTCAATTAAATCATCGTAATAAGGNGTTGAAGGCGTTCCAACTTGCAAAGGCGGAAATAATAATTCTATTCCATCCAAGNTATATTCGCCNGTTACTTGATAAGATTCAATGTCTTTTTTATGAAAAATNGCACCTAAATCTAGTATGNTGGCACTTGCAGTCCATTTTTCATCTATTTCATAAGTAGCGCCTAAATCAACTCCAAGCCCNAAATTTCCTNCAAATAATGCATTATCTACGAGCTTNTCTATNACTTGCTCACTAGTNTCTAACTCACTTAAAGNAGTGATCCCNGAAGTATTTACATTCATATTTAGATTGCTCAAAATATGCTCATAAATATTATTTCCAGATTCACTAAGTCTGGTCAGAANAGTACCCGAATTACTGGTACTTCTAAAATTTAATATACTGGAATACAATTTTACTCTTGCTCCNATAGTAATTTTTTTATTTAACTTTTTATTGATCCCAAAATGATANNCNGTTAAAAAATCTCCTGAAGCACTTATTTCCCCTAAATCAAACTCTTTACCAATGTAATTAGCATTTCCTTCCCAAGCTAAAATTGCTAAATCTTTAGGAAAATATAATACAAAATCGAATTCTTGGTAAATACCTCCCGAAAAATAATAATTTTTCTTGNTTTTCCATCCAAAATTCAATAATTCTAGTTGTTGAGTTGCAGTAAAGAAATCTGTNTTTTTTAATTCGAATATTTTATTGCTAATGAGAGTATTGATATCGACACTTGATTCTTGAAAAATNTCNTATNCTGAAACACCTGATGAACCACCATTGAAATGGATTTGNGATATAAATGGAACTCCAAAATGATAATCGTAAGAAATTCTACTCCCCGGATTTAAAATCATTCCTTGAGGAGTTTCTTCTAAACCATAAAGAACTTCTTTGTTTTGAGAGAGTAATGAGATTANCCAAAACATAAAGAAACATGTAATCAGNTTTTTCATTCTTCAAGTCTTAAATAATAAGTGGTTTTAGATTCTAAGTTTAATATTCCATCAAGATTAANTAAGGAAGATGTCGCTATTATATTGACAACCAATTTATTAGATAACACTAAATNACCTATAGAAGCTTCATCAATTATTTCAGTATACTCCGTAATTACAGGGTTACTTATAGNGCCTGAATTTACTGGAATGGTGATTTCATAATGCAATACATTATTTTCATCTANAAACTGATATTGAGTAATTAATTGACTTGGAAGACTGTTCGTATTTTTAAAATAAAAATCGGCTTTTATTAAATTGTCTACCAAAAAGTCTTCATTTAAAAAATCAAAAGAAGTAGTNTCAGTTACTATTAAATTAGTTGGACTTATATCCGAGAAGTTTTCAGAATTTATGTTAAAAAAAATAAAATCAAGCGCTACCACNGGGCTNAGTATTATATCATCTGTTTGATCGAAATCGATATCTTTTACACAAGCCATAAATAATGTACTAATGGCTGTAAATAAGNAAAGTATGTNTAATNTCTTTTTCAATGATGGAGAATTTAATAGTTAACGATAAAATGATATNAAAAGTATNACTACAAGTAAGATTTGATCTCAGATAAGGCATTAATTATTTTAAATTCATCTGGTNTTTTTTCATTCCTATAATTATAAAAAATGGTNTCCATACCAATATTTTTAGCTCCTAATATATCTGCTTCAAAAGAATCTCCAATCANNATACTATGTTTTGCNCTCGCATNGGCTTTATCCAATGCTGCCATAAACATGAGTGGATTNGGTTTTTTTAAACCAAGCCCTTCAGAAGTAGTAACCGTTGAAAAATAATGCAAAATACCACTGTTNTTTAATTTTTTAAATTGAACTTCTTCAAAACCATTAGTTATNATGTGAAGCTGGTACTTTTCATTTAAATAATCTAATATATTTAAAGCTCCATCAAAAAGATAATTGTCTATTGGAAGTTCTTCAATATATNAATCTGCTAATTTATCTATAGTAATNNTAGCATATTCTTTATTAAATATTTTAAACGAATCTATAAGCCTACCTCTACGTAATTCTTCTTTAGTTATTCTTTCTTCTCTGAATTTTTTCCAATACGCAAGATTAATAGGCTCGTAAATTTTAATAAAATCATCAAAATCTACATCAATTTCAAATTTATTAAACACTCTCTTATATGCAAGCATTGAGTTCTTATCAAAATCCCATAAAGTATGGTCTAGGTCAAAAAAAACATCTTTTATTTGTAAGTTATTTGTCATTAAAATTTATTTATTAATTTCTGAGAAAATTGTTTTTAGAACCGTATTTTTTTTACTATTCATAAAATTATAATTGTCAAATATCATTGAAAAAGTTCCATTTACTTTGTTAACAGATTCCATCATTTTTTGAATAGTTTCTGTTTTTTTTGAAGTAGGAGTTTTATTTAAACCTTTTGAAGTCAATGATATAGGATGTATTTTTAGAGGAGTAACTATTTCATAATCTAAATCATAAAATAGAAAAGGAGAACATGTACTCGCTCTAAATCCTATTACATTTTCGTAAACCATGGTATAATCTGTTGCAATTTCTAATTCTATTAAATTTCGGTAGTTATGAGGTAAACTTACTAAATATTCATTATTCATTGAACGTCTTAAGGTTCTATTGGTAATCGCTTCAATTTTTTCTTTTTCTTCGTTTAAAACCACTAAACTATTTAGTGCTTCATCCGAAAATATTAAGCCTATTTCTTGATAATCTGAAACATTTTTAATCAATAATTTAAAAGATTCTTTTTGAGAATTTAAACTTTCTTCAAAAATTTTAGATGCACCTAATAAAAAGAAAACAGTCAAACTAGATTTACTATTTTTTACTGAATTTATGATCCAATTAAAGGTATTAAATGGATCTTTTCTAAATCCAAATAGTACAGTACTTCTATCAAAAATACTTTTCAAATTAAAATTGAACAAGTCATTGAAAAAACCAATTAATGTTCTTAACAAACCTTTATTCTTGTACAACAGTGGTTGGCTGGCGTTAATAATATTATGAACACAAGGCTTCCTTGTCGAATACTTAATATCGGGAAAAGTTTGCAGTAATAAATCTTTGAACTTATAAGCCCAAATATCAACTACAGGATATTGTAAAAACCCAGCTTTAAAAGCGATACTTTCTGAAGCTAAAAATCGCCCTTTTTCGTCTTTAACTTGAGGTAAATACTCTTCATATCTAGATAATAAATAGAAGCTAGCAGCGAAAATATCAAAGGGCAAGGAGCTATTTTTCCCCACTGCAAAGAAACATTTTGTTTCTCCCCAATCTTTAACTGTAATATCAATACTTTCAAACCCATCTTGCATTAATAATTCGGTGCTCTGAATAAATAATTCGTCACCTAATTNTTTTTTACCATAGGATAATTTTGGCCCAGAATAGGCNATAAAATCTTCTATTANATTNGTAAAATTNACTTCAANNCCTAAAATTCTAAAACAAATATGCTTAAAAATATAGGTAATTCGTTGTGTGGTTTTAAGAGAATAAATTAATAACATAAANAGTACTATAGAAGGTTTTCATCAGCAAAGCTAAAATANGCTTTTTCAGTAATAATTAGATGATCCAACACTTTTATGTCTATAGTNTCACTTGCAATTTTTAATTTTTGAGTAATTTTTTTATCAGCTTGGCTTGGTATGAGTGAACCAGAGGGGTGNTTATGAGTTAAAATAAGNCCAACCGCACCAATTTGTAAAGCAGCTTTTAGTACCAATCTAACGTCAACTAATGTACCTATGATTCCTCCTTTACTTAACTGTATTTTTTTTAATACTTTATTGGAATTATTTAAATAAACAATCCAGAATTCTTCATGAGATAATTCACCAATAANTGGTTGCATTAATTCAAAAACCGAGGAACTGGATGTTACTTGTTTCTTTTCTATTGCTTCTTCTCCCCTNCGNCTTCTTCCTAACTCTAAGGCTGCTANNATACTTATTGATTTTGCCTCTCCGATACCTTTAAATTTCATTAGNTCTTTTACCGANAATTTTCCGAGTTCANTTAAATTTAAAGCTACAGANGCTAGTATTCTTTTACTTAAGGCTACTGCACTTTCNTCTTTATTACCAGAATTAATTAATATAGCAATTAGTTCTGCATGGCTTAATGCATTTTTNCCTTTTAACAATAATTTTTCTCTTGGACGGTCATCTTCACTCCATTTTTTTATGGAAAAAGAGAATTTGTATTCTTTCAAAATAAATGGTTTTTATTACCGGGAAGTNANTAAAGGTAANAAAGTATCTGCAAACTGAAAAATATATTTACATAAAANAAGNGNNCTTNTAGCATGCCTAAAATATATACTTTTGGTTTTTATGAANTGGTATCAGCTAGTTTAGATAGTTTTATTTTAAAAATAACAATCNTTAATTCAGTATTNTTATGCTATCAAATTCTTTAGCTCATCAAAATCCAATCCNCCGTAATTACCACTACTCATCAACAATANTGAAATNTCATTAAATTGTTGAGAAAACAAAAAGTCTTTAAACGCTATTGGATTGGTATAGATAATTAAATCATCTCTTTGGAACGCATCTGCTATTTGTTGTTGCGAAATGNCTTTTAGCTTTTTAATTTCTAGAGCATGTGGTGAATAAAAAACTACTGCNACATCTGCAGCGTCTAATGTTCCNTTATATTCGTTAAGAAATTCAGGATTTAAACTACTATACGTATGCAACTCTAAACAGGCAATTAGTTTTCTGTTTGGAAACTGGTTTTTCAAGGCATTAGTAGTTGCCAAAACTTTTGAAGGTGAATGTGCGAAATCTTTATAAGCAACACAATTTTCTGTTTCTGTTATTTTTTCTAATCGTTTACTGGCNCCTTGAAAAGAAGAAATTGCTTCATAAAAATCGTTTTCATCAATTCCCATTTGTTGGCAAATCCATTTGGCACCGGCTAAATTATTTAAATTGTGTTTTCCAAATATTTCAATAGGCATCGAACCTTCCTCNGTTTCTAAAATGGTGATTCCNTTTTCAACCTNATATTCTGGAGTTTGATAAGGAAATTTTCTAATGGTATTTTCTGAACCTTCTACCANTTTTTTCACCTCAACATCTTCTATATTATAGGTGATACTCCCTCCTTCTACTATNGAATCTACAAAAACACNAAACTGTTCAACATAATTTTTCCAAGTAGGAAAAACATTAATNTGATCCCAAGCGATTCCNCTTAACAAAGCAATATTTGGTTTGTAAAGATGNAATTTTGGTCGTCTATCAATAGGAGAGCTCAAATATTCATCTCCTTCTAAAATAATAAAATCATTATCATCGGTAAGCTTCACCATCACGTCAAATCCTTCCAATTGAGCACCTACCATATAATCTAGATCTCGATTAAAATAATGCATCACATGAAGAATCATAGANGTAATAGTAGTTTTACCATGACTTCCNCCTATTACCACCCGAGTTTTAAATTTGGATTGTTCGTATAAAAACTCAGGATATGAANATATTTTTAATCCCAATTCTTGTGCTTTTAATAATTCGGGGTTGTCTGCTTTTGCATGCATTCCTAAAACTATTGCATCTANTTGTGTTGTGATTTTTTCTGGAAACCATCCAAATGCTTTTGGTAATATTCCGTNGGCGCTTAACCTGNTTTTTGAAGGGTCAAATATTTCATCATCACTCCCGGTAATGGTATCTCCTTTTAAATGCAGTGCCAAAGCCAAATTATGCATTGCTGCTCCACCAATAGCAATAAAATGTATNTTCATAAGTAAAATTAATAAGTATCTTTAAATATCTTTAGAAGGTAAAAAATATTTTTTTATTTATCAAAGTTTGGAGTTGTTTAACATTCCCCAAAGCTTATCTTTAAGTTCCATTAANCCTTGTTGAGCAACTGAAGAGAAAAATAGATATGGTATTCCTTTAAANTCAATATCCAATTCTTGTTTCATTTCAGCTTGTAATTCTTCATCCAGCATGTCACATTTAGAAATAGCTATCAATCGATCTTTATCNAGCATCTCNGGGTTGTAACGTCTTAATTCATCTAATAAAATATCATATTGTTTTTTAATATCATCGGCATCAGCAGGAATTAAAAACAATAGTGTAGAATTACGTTCAATATGTCTTAAAAAATAATGNCCCAAACCTTTTCCTTCTGCGGCTCCCTCAATGATTCCAGGAATATCTGCCATCACAAANGTTTGATGATCACGGTATTTTACAATACCAAGATTAGGTTTNAACGTTGTAAACTCGTAATTCGCAATTTTTGGCTTTGCAGCAGTAACAACAGAAAGTAAAGTCGATTTCCCAGCATTTGGGAAACCCACTAGGCCAACATCGGCCAATACCTTTAATTCTAGAGTGATATCTANTTCTACTCCATCTAATCCAGGTTGAGCATAACGAGGAGTTTGATTCGTTGAACTTTTAAAATGATCATTCCCTAATCCACCTTTNCCACCTCTAGCAATAATCACTTCTTGACTCTCTTCNGTTATTTCAAGAATTATATTTTGAGTTTCGGAATCTCTGACTACAGTTCCTAATGGGACTTCAANAATCACATCTTCCCCATNTGCACCAGTACTGGTCTGTTTGCTTCCAGCCCCTCCATAACCTGCCTTATAATGTCTTTTAAATTTNAAATGATAAAGTGTCCAAAGATTAGAATTTCCACGCAAAATCACGTGACCTCCACGACCTCCATCACCTCCATCNGGACCCCCTTTTGGAATGTATTTTTCACGGCGTAAATGGGCACTACCCTGTCCTCCTTTACCTGAGGTAAGGTGCATTTTTACATAATCTACAAAATTTCCTTCAGTCATAATTAATNCCGTGAATTTTTNCTNTAATTGGTTAATAATTTACTAAAGTTTATCAATAATTTNNCATAACCTTTNTGTAATAACATCAATACTTCCTATTCCATCAACTCCAAAATACTTATTTTGATCTTGGTAATAATCTTTTAATACAGCCGTTTTTGTTTCGTATTCATTAAATCGATTTCTAATTTTAAGTTCGTCTTGATCATCAGACCTCCCACTTGTCTCCCCTCTTTTNAACAAACGTGTAACCAATAAATCTTCCGTTACTTCTAAAGCAACCATACCATTAATTCCCTCTCCTTTTTCTGCTAAGAAAGCATCTAATGCTGCAGCTTGTGAATGAGTNCTTGGAAATCCATCAAAAACAAAGCCTTTGGTATCTGTATTTTTATCNACCTCGGCTTTAAGCATATCTATTGTTANTTCATCTGGGACTAAATCGCCTTTNTCCATATAAGATTTGGCTAATAATCCCAATTCNGTTTCATTNTTTATGTTATATCTAAATACATCACCTGTAGAGATATGCGTNAGATTGTATTTAACTTTTAAATATTCTGCTTGAGTTCCTTTTCCAGCTCCTGGAGGACCAAATAAAACAATATTTTTCATTTTTCGAGTTTTTAACTTNTAAATAGTATTTAAATTTCTTCCTAANCCATTATAATCCAATCCATATCCAACAATAAAATCATTTTCAATTTCCATCCCTATATAATCAACCTTATACGTTTTCGTAAATGCAAGAGGTTTGTAAAACATGGTTGCAATTTTATAACTTTTAACGTNTTCTTGTTCAAGNATTTTCAAAATAGCTTCTATCGTATTNCCAGAATCTACAATATCTTCGATAATAATTACATCACGACCTTTTAAAGAAGGGTCTACTCCCATTACAGTAGATACATTTCCAGTTGATTGTGTTCCATCGTATGAAGCAACTNTNATAAAGCTAATTTCACAATNTCCATTAAATTTTTTAATGATATCTGCACCAAAAAAGAAAGCNCCATTTAATACAATTAAAAAAACCGGNGTCTTATNTTTATAATCATCATTTATTTTTACTACAACATCATTAATCANNTGATTAATCTGTGTTTTAGAAATATATTTTTTGAAGAATAAATCGTGTAATTGAATCATTTTAAAATCTAAATTTTATAATAATTAGTNAGAAAAAGTAGCGCTAACAAATAAAAATGCAAAGATACATATTAACTTATTATTTCTNGTAAACTTCTCTATCTGATTAGAATGATTTATTTTNGCAATTAATTATAAACCCATGACTCATTATTTNTCTTCAGAATTTACATTAGGCATTTTAGGTGGCGGTCAATTAGGAAAGATGCTCTTATATGAAACTCGAAAATTNGATATTAAAACTAGCGTACTAGATCCAAGTAANGAAGCACCTTGCAAAATCGCTTGTGATCATTTTGAAATTGGTGACTTNATGGATTTTGATACTGTTTATAATTTCGGAAAAAAAGTAGATGTTCTTACTTTTGAAATTGAACTTGTAAANATAGAAGCATTAGAAAAATTAGAAAAAGAGGGTATTATTGTTTATCCCAGACCGAGGACATTAAAAAACATCAACGATAAAATAACCCAAAAACAATTTTATCAAACTCATCAAATTCCCACTTCTCCATTTCAAGTTTTNGATTCAAATACTAATTTATTTTTAGCAGTTTCTAATCAAGATTTAGTTTTCCCTTTTGTTTGGAAACAAAGTAAAGGTGGCTATGANGGNATGGGAGTGAGTATTATTAGAAATAAANAAGATCTTAATAAATTAATAAANGTACCTTGTATTGCGGAGCAATTAATTCCTTTTAAAAACGAATTAGCAGTAATTGTTAGTCGCAATCCAAAAGGTGAAATTAAAACCTATCCGGTAGTAGAAATGGAATTTCACCCCGAAGCTAACCAGGTAGAATATGTTATTTGCCCCGCACGAATAGATGACAAGGTAGCTGAAAAAGCTAGGGCTATTGCCGNAAAAGTTTCAGAAGCNTTTGAACATGTGGGNCTTTTAGCAGTTGAGTTATTTCAAACTGAAGCTGATNAAATTCTCGTAAACGAAGTAGCNCCCAGGCCACATAATAGTGGTCATTACAGCATAGAAGGTAGTGTAACCAATCAATTTGAACAACATTTACGTGCTATTTTAAATCTTCCACTAGGAGAAACCAATAGCAANCTTGCTGCAATNATGGTAAACCTGGTAGGGGAAGAAGGGNATNGAGGAAATGTTGAATATAAAAATATCGAGAACATATTAAGTCTTGAAGGCGTAACGCCACATATTTATGGTAAAAAACAAACAAGACCTTTNAGAAAAATGGGACATGTTACCATTGTAAATCAAGACNTAAATANAGCCCATAAAATTGCTGAAATAGTTAAAAATACGATTAAAGTTATCAGCAANTAAAATCAGTATTAAATCCAGAATTGAATTTAAAATAATAGATTATGAATAAAGTAGGAATAATTATGGGAAGCACCAGTGACCTTCCAATCATGCAGGAAGCAATAGAGATTTTAAAAAGTTTTGATATTGGAATTGAGGTAGACATNGTTTCTGCTCATCGAACTCCNGAAAAATTATTTGATTATGGNAAAAANGCTCATACCAGAGGGTTTTCTGTAATTATTGCAGGTGCAGGTGGTGCAGCTCACCTNCCCGGAATGATTGCTTCACTATCTCCTTTACCTGTTATTGGCGTACCTGTTAAGTCTAGAAATTCAATTGATGGATGGGATTCTGTTTTATCTATTTTACAAATGCCTGGAGGCGTTCCAGTAGCAACAGTTGCANTAGACGGAGCTAAAAACGCAGGTATCNTAGCTGCTCAAATAATTGGCANAAGCGATGNTGGTATTTTAGAGAAGATAATCACCTATAAAGAAGGATTAAAGATAAAAGTTGAAGAAAGTGCAAAAAATATTAAATAGCCCATTATTAAAAAAATAGTTCCAATAAAATAAAACTTTTAATNGTTAAGGAATACCTATGAAAAACCCTCTACTAACACCTTTCGATACTGCTCCATTTTCAAAAATTAAAAACGATAATTTTTCTCCAGCAATAAAGCATTTTATAAAANTAACCAAATCTGAAATTGATAACATCACTAAAAACAATCAAGATCCTACTTTTAATAATACCATTGAAGCATTAGATATTTCTGGAAAAGAATTGGATCGTGTTACCAGTATTTTCTTTAATTTAAACAGTGCTGAAACCAATGATGAAATTCAAAAAATTGCTCAAGAAATATCTCCATTACTTTCAGATTTTAAAAACGATTTACTCTTGAACGAAAACCTTTTTAAAAGAGTGAAACAAGTTTATGACACTAGAGACTCACTATTTTTGAATGAAGAGCAAAAAATGTTACTTGAAAAACAATACAAAAGGTTCTCAAGAAATGGTGCCAATTTATCTGATACTGGTCAAGAAACACTTCGTGAAATTGACAGCCAACTTTCGCAACTTAAATTAAAATTTGGAGAAAATATATTAGCAGAAACGAATGATTATCGGATGCAAATTACCGATAAAGAAAAATTATCAGGTTTNCCTGAAGNTAGTATCGAAANGGCTGCTCAGACTGCTAAAGAAGAAAATTTAGATGGATGGGTTTTTACATTAGATTACCCAAGTTATGTTCCATTTGTGACCTATGCCGATGACCGTGAACTTCGCAAAAAAATTACCATTGCTTTTGGAANAAGAGCTTTTAAAAACAATGAATTTGATAATCAAACAACTATTTTAGAAATAGTAAAACTCCGTTNTAAAAGAGCTCAATTACTTGGTTATAAGTCTCATGCNCATTTTGTATTAGAAGAGCGAATGGCAAAAACACCCGAAAAAGTGTTTGATTTTTTAAATGAATTACTTGAAAAAGCAAAGCCTGCTGCTAAAAATGAATTTGATAAACTAAAAGCATTTGCTAATGAATTAGATGGTTTAAAAAAACTTGAAAAATGGGATAGTGCTTATTATTCAGANAAATTAAAACAAAAACTTTTTGATTTAGATGATGAACAATTAAAACCNTATTTTAAATTAGATAATGTNATAGAAGGTGTTTTTAATATTGCTNAAANACTTTACGAACTNAACTTTAAAGAAGTNTTTGANATTGANAAATATCAAGAAGACGTGAAAACTTANAGAGTCACTGATAAAGANCATAATTTAATTGCTCTTTTTTATGCCGATTTTCATCCTCGGCCTGGCAAACGTGGTGGTGCTTGGATGACTTCTTTTAAGCCTCAATATAAAAATGAAAATGAAAATATACGNCCACACATTTCTAATGTTTGTAATTTCACCAAACCAACTACAAGTAAACCTTCCTTATTATCATTTAATGAAGTAACTACTTTATTCCACGAGTTTGGACATGGATTACACGGAATGCTTGCAAATACTACCTATAAANGTTTNTCGGGAACCAATGTTTCNTGGGATTTTGTGGAATTACCCAGTCAAGTCCTAGAAAACTGGTGTTATGAAAAAGAAGCATTAGAGCTTTTTGCAAAACATTATAAAACAGGTGAAGTAATCCCGATGGAGTTGATTGAAAAAATTAAAGCTTCAGCTACTTTTCATGAAGGAATGCAAACGATGCGTCAATTAAGTTTTAGTTTACTAGACATGGCATGGCATGGNAATAATCCATCAGGAATNAACAATGTCAAAGAATTTGAAAATCAATCCTTTTTAAACACACAACTTTATCCAGATGTAAAAGAAAATTGTATGAGCACCGCTTTTTCTCATATTTTTCAAGGTGGCTATTCTTCAGGATATTACAGCTATAAATGGGCAGAAGTATTAGATGCTGATGCATTCGCATATTTCAAAGAAAATGGTATTTTTAATAAGGAAATTNCAAGCAAGTTTAAAGANACCATANTNTCNCAAGGAGGAACTNTAGANCCANTAGATTTATATATTAAATTTAGAGGAAAAAAACCAAATCCGGATGCTTTGTTGAAAAGAGCNGGTTTAATGAAATAATANAAAATTAAGAATTTGAAAATCTTTTCTATTTTTATAAAAAACCCAAAATGTCCAATAATCAACTTAAGCCNAATTTATGGGTGGATAAATATTCCGATTATTTGTTCAATTTCACGATTATTAAAGTAAATGACAGTGAAATAGCTAAAGATTTAATTTCTGAAACATTTTTAGCTGGGTTAAAATCTAAAGATAATTTTAAAGGANAGGCTAGCGAACGTACTTGGCTAATTTCAATTCTTAAAAGAAAAATAATTGATCATTATCGAAAAATAAATTCTAATAAAGGCAAANCAGAGGTTCGCATTACATATTCTAATGAAGAATCTGAAGGANATTGGTTAGAAGAACAACNAAGCGATNCTTATGATAAAAATGCTGAAGATTTAANTCTAAATACTGAATTAGGAACAGNCATACATAATTGTTTAGACCATTTAAACGAAAAACATGCACTCATTTTTAANATGAAAACAATAGATAATTTTGATACAGAAACAATTTGTAAAGAATTTGATATTTCTCCGTCTAACCTTTGGGTAATTATACACAGAGTAAGAAAAACAATGATCGATTGCTTAAATCAAAACTGGTTTTAAAATANANTATGAAATGTGAAGATGCTGGTCAAGTATGNGATAAAAATCAATATNAAGAAGCTTNTTTTTGGGAAAAACTTAAATTAAAAGTTCACCTATTNTATTGNAGAACGTGCAGAGAGTACANCAAAAAAAACGATAAGCTCTCCATCGNTTTTAAAAAATCGAATCTTAAAATAATGTCATTACANGACAAANAGNATTTAAAAGAACAAATTCNTCAAGAAATAACCAANTAAGTATTNAAAAATAAGAGTATTACAAACCANAAAACTGGAATGCTNTCTACCCAAAAAGAAGAGAAAAACTTAGATTGTTTTTTATTAGCGTTTAATAAAAAGNCCAATAAAACAATACTAATAATTCCNAAGCTTACTAAATAATTGAGTGTTGATGAATCTTTAAATAGTTCTATTAAAAGTGCTAAAACCAGTATTACTGNACCTATAATTTTAGTTTTTTTAACACCAACTCTNTGAGGTAATGTCTCTAAGGTTGAATCGTCATATTGTAAATCTCGTATTTCGAATGGAAGGGTTAATACAAANACCANAAGAAANCTTTGAAAAAAAGTTAGGTAAATAACAGCATCTAACAATACACCCTCATTTACAATCGGCATCAAAACTGTAACTCCTGCCCAAANAAAAGCAACGATCGTAATTTTAATTCCTGTGAAGTTTCTTAAATTTTTATTTTTGAGTAGCGGGATTGCATATAAAAATGTNAGTATCGCAAAACTTCCGAAGAATGCTAAAACAGTCCAAGAAAGTTGAAATGAAAAATAAAACATTGCAATTACTGAAATCAGTTGAGTGACTTTTAAATAAAAATATAAATCATGGTAATTTTTTATAAAAACAGCAACATATTTCACAAAATTATATCCAGTAACTGTTGCGAAAAAAACAAAACCTAAAAGGCTTATTGTACTGTTAATATCAAATTCTAAACAAGTAACTCCAACTAATGAACAAACGGAAAAACCCACNTGAACACTACTACTAANATACCTATTAAACCATAAACTGAGCGTTTTCATCAAACAAAAATAATCAATGTATTATCAAACACCATTTTTCTTTNAAAATCAATTATTTTTANAGTAAAAAATACTCGGNTATTGTTAAAAATTGTAAATTTGCTNTTTAAATTTTCTAACTAANAAAAATGAACACAAATTCTTTTGCTCAAAGGCATATTGGTCCTAGAAAAAGTGACCTAAATAAAATGCTGAAAACGATTGGTTTAGACTCTATGGAGAAACTAATAAANCAAACTATTCCANAAGATATTTTATTAAAAGAAAGGCTGTCGCTNAACAAGGCAATGTCTGAGCAGGAGTATCAAGAACACAACAATCTTCTTAGTGTNAAAAANAAACTATTTAAAACNTACATTGGTCTAGGATATCACAATAGTTTTTTACCACCGGTAATACAAAGAAATATTCTTGAAAATCCAGGATGGTATTCAGCTTATTCCCCGTATCAAGCTGAAATTGCCCAAGGAAGGTTAGAAGCTTTGATAAATTTTCAAACCACAGTTTGCGATTTAACAGGGATGGAATTAGCNAACGCTTCTTTATTAGATGANGCTACGGCTGCAGCTGAGGCAATGTCTTTACTTTATTCTTTAAGAGACCGTGCTCAGAAAAAAANGAATATTGGTAAATTTTTTGTTTCTGAGGAAGTTTTACCTCAAACCATATCTTTATTACAAACGAGATCGATTCCTTTAGGAATAGAATTGGTAATAGGCAACCATCAAGAATTTGACTTTTCCNCTGAATACTTTGGAGTATTACTCCAATACCCCGGAAAATTTGGGCAAATTTATAACTATCAATCTTTTGTGGAAAAAGCAAAAGAATCCTTAATAAAAGTAGCAGTCGCTGCAGATATATTGAGTTTAGTAANATTGGAATCTCCAGGTAATTTTGGAGTAGATGTAGTAGTNGGGAGTACACAACGTTTTGGAATACCATTAGGTTATGGTGGACCTCACGCTGGATNCTTTGCCACCAAAAGCGAATACAAACGTAANATTCCAGGACGTATTATCGGTATTACAAAAGACATGGACAATAACATGTCGTATCGNATGGCTCTTCAAACAAGAGAGCAGCATATTAAAAGAGATAGAGCAACATCAAATATTTGTACAGCTCAAGTTTTATTAGCAGTAATGGCTGGTATGTATGCAGTGTATCATGGTCCTGAAGGATTAAAGCATATTGCAAATAATATCCATAACACTGCANCAACCTTAGCAGTAGCTCTAGAAAATAGTGGGTANTCACAATTAAATTCTGCTTTTTTCGACACTATTGTCATAAAAGCTGACAAANAACAAATTAAGCCTATTGCCGAAAAACATGAAATTAACTTTTATTATATAGACAACCANACTATTAGTATTTCCTTAAACGAAACCACTTCGTTAAAAGATTTAAATGCAATTATTGCTGTTTTTAATGAAGCAACAAACAAAGATTCTTCCTCAATAGAATCTTTGTTAGATTCATCTTTCATCCCTGCAGAATTAGANAGAAAAACACCCTTCTTAANAAATGATGTNTTTAATTCTTATCATTCTGAAACTGAAATGATGCGATATATTAAAAAATTAGAACGTAAGGATTTATCATTAAATCACTCAATGATTCCTTTAGGGTCTTGCACNATGAAATTGAATGCAGCTTCTGAAATGCTTCCNTTAAGCAATCCAAACTGGTCAAGTGTTCATCCTTTTGTTCCTGTAGAACAAGCACAAGGATACCAAGAAATGTTAACCAATCTAGAAAATCAATTAACTGAAATTACGGGTTTTGCAGCAACTTCACTTCAACCAAATTCAGGTGCTCAAGGAGAATTTGCCGGCTTGATGGTAATTAAAGCATATCATGAATCTAGAGATGATCACCATAGAAACATCTGTTTAATTCCATCTTCTGCACACGGAACCAATCCAGCAAGTGCAGTAATGGCTGGAATGAAAGTTGTAGTTACTAAAGCTACAGAAGAAGGTAATATCGATGTTGATGACTTACGTGAAAAAGCAATTTTACACAAAGACAATCTTTCAGCACTAATGATTACATACCCCTCAACCCANGGAGTGTATGAGGCATCAATTATTGAAATTACAAGTATCATTCACGAAAACGGTGGGCAAGTTTATATGGATGGTGCCAATATGAATGCACAAGTTGCACTTACNAACCCAGGTGCNATTGGTGCTGATGTTTGTCATTTAAATTTACACAAAACATTTGCAATTCCTCATGGAGGAGGAGGTCCTGGAGTAGGCCCAATTTGTGTTGCAAAACAATTAGCACCTTTTTTACCCAGTAATCCAATTATTAANACTGGAGGAGAACAAGGNATTACNGCAATCTCTGCGGCTCCTTGGGGTTCTGCATTGGTTTGCTTAATCTCTTATGCNTANATCTGCATGCTAGGGGAAAAAGGATTAAAAAAATCTACTGAATTTGCAATTTTAAATGCCAATTANATAAAAGAAAGNTTACACGGATCCTATGAAGTTTTATATTCTGGAGAAAATGGCCGTGCTGCTCACGAGATGATTATAGATTGCAGACCTTTTAAAANAAATGGAATTGAGGTTACCGATATCGCAAAACGTTTAATGGATTATGGTTTCCACGCACCAACTTTATCCTTTCCGGTAGCNGGAACTTTAATGATAGAACCTACAGAAAGTGAAAGTTTAGAAGAGTTAGATCGTTTTTGTGATGCCATGATATCAATAAGAAAAGAGATTGATGAATCTACCTTAGAGGAGCCAAATAATGCNTTAAAAAACTCACCACANACCCAAGAGATGGTTACNAGTGACTCCTGGGAATTTCCNTACTCNAGAAAGAAAGCAGCCTTTCCATTAGCTTACATAAAAGAAAATAAATTCTGGCCAAGCGTAAGAAGAGTAAATGAAACTTTTGGAGATCGAAATTTAATTTGTACTTGTACTCCTATNGAAGATTTTATNACAGACTAAAATATTTAAAATTAAATTGAATTAAAAGCTTTTCTTCGGAAAAGCTTTTCTATTTTTACAAATNACAACAAAANTAATAGCTCATGGCTATAAAAATTACTGGTGTTGGAAGTTATATCCCCAACTTAATAATTCCAAACCAATCGTTCGAAAAGAAAGATTTTTACAATGAAGATGGTACTCGGTTCAATGCTGAAAACAAAATAATTATTGAAAAATTTAAATCTATTACAGGCATTTCTGAAAGACGTTATGCTGAAAATAATNTAAATAATTCAGATATAGGGGCAATGGCCTCTAAAATTGCAATATCGGATTCTAGTATTGATCAAGAAGATATCGATTATATTATAGTTGCACATAATTATGGTGACATTAGTTTTGACTCAAAACAAAGTGATGCGGTTCCTAGTATTGCTTCTAGAATAAAGCAAAAATTAAAAATTAAAAATCCAAGTTGTGTTGCTTATGATATTTTATTTGGATGTCCAGGTTGGATAGAAGGAATGATACAAGCAAATGCTTTTATCAAAGCGGGAATTGCAAAAAAATGTTTAGTTATCGGTACAGAAACATTATCTCGAGTTGTGGATGAAAACGATAGAGATTCAATGATTTTTAGCGACGGCGCTGCNGCAGTTATTTTAGAAGAGTCAGAAAATACTGGAGGTATTATTNCNCACGAATCTGCNACATATGCTCTTGAAGAAGCAAATTATATATTTTTCGGCGAATCATTTAAACCAAATGATTCCAGTAAAAATAAATATATAAAAATGTTGGGTCGTAAAATTTACGAATTTGCTTTAATTAATGTCCCNTCAGCAATGAAAGTATGTCTAGAGAAATCAAAAGTAGANATTACAAAGGTTAAAAAAATATTAATTCATCAGGCTAATGAAAAAATGGATGAAGCAATCATAAAAAGATTNTATAAGCTTTATGGAATGGTGATGCCTAAAGACNTTATGCCGATGTCCATAAACAAANTAGGCAACTCTAGTGTTGCTACCGTACCTACATTATATGACTTAATACTTAAAGGTAATCTAGGNNATCATCGNATTGATCCTGGAGATGTAATTATATTTGCAAGTGTGGGTGCNGGTATGAATATTAATGCGATTGTATATCAAGCCTAATCTCAATTTCTAAATAATTGTACGAGAATAATTTTCCAAATAAACGATTTCGANTNACTTTANGTTTCNTAAAGCAATTTATTTCTAAAAAAGAGCNTATTTTAGATTTAGGCACCATTAACCCATTTTCAGATATTTTAACAAAGGANGGTTATAAAGTAACAAATACTGAAGGAGAAGATTTAGATATTGACACCACTATCGTTAAAAAAGACGATTTTGATGTTATTACCGCTTTTCAAATATTTGAACATATGGTGGTTCCTTTTAATGTNCTAAATGATATTAAAGCGACTAAATTAATTGCTTCTGTACCTCTTAAATTATGGTTTGCTTCAGCTTACAAGAGTAAAACTGATAAATGGGATCGTCATTATCATGAATTTGAAGACTGGCAATTTAATTGGTTATTAGAAAAATCTGGTTGGGAAGTAAAGAAAAGTATTCAATTTACAAGTCCAGTAAAAAAAATAGGATTTCGGCCAATACTGAGGCTATTTACTCCTCGTTTTTATTTGGTTTATGCGGAAAGAATTAAACGTTAATCTTATTAANTTAAAGTAAAATAAATACANCTTTTTTTTGTAAATTGATNTTTTAATATGAATATCTGCATCATCATACCGGCCTACAATGAAGAAGATTATATNGCTAACACACTAGAATCTTTAGTTAATCAAACCTATCCAATAAAAGAAATAGTTATTGTTAANGATAACTCTACAGATAATACAAGAGNNNTCATTGATTCTTTCTCTGAAAAGCATTCATTTATTAAAAGTATTACCACTAAATCTNAAGCCATTCACCTACCTGGAAGTAAGGTTATTAATGCTTTTTACAAAGGATTCGAATTTATTGATAAAGAGTACGACCTCATTTGTAAAATAGATGNCGATTTAATATTTCCATNAAATTATTTTGAATCAATTATTGCTATTTTTAANAANAATCCNAGTTGNGGAATAGCTGGAGGGTTTTGTTATATAAAAAANNAGGATGCNTGGGTTTTAGAAAACCTAACNAATAAAGATCATATTAGAGGAGCANTAAAANCATATAGATCTGACTGCTTCAATCAAATTGGAGGCTTAAAAAANACNATGGGCTGGGATACTATAGACGAATTATTNGCGCAATATCANGGTTGGGAAATTAAAACAGATGCAAATTTACATGTAAAACATTTAAAACCTACTGGCGCTAANTATTCCAAAGANNCNAAACANAAACAAGGCGANGCTTTTTATAAAATGAGGTATGGCTTAATNTTGAGTTTTATTGCTTCAACAAAATTAGCTTTTAACAAAAAGAGTTTTTNATTTTTTTTNAATACCACNTNTGGNTTTTTAAAAGCNTANAATAAGGACNTAGCCTTNATCGTTANTAANAAAGAAGGTGTTTTTATTCGGAATTTAAGATGGAGAGGCATTAAGNAAAGATTATTTTAATCTTTATATATTTATTCTAAAAACTTTAGNTCACAGTCAATTATAATAANNANTTTATATGTATTTTTGATTTATAAATAANTCAANAAAATGAACTACNCACAAAAAAAATANACAATAGCTTNCTTTATTTCATTTTTATTTATTTCAATTTTTTTTTCTTGCAAGTCACAAAAAGANTTTGTTAGTATAGAAACTTCTAGTATTAAAGCAATTACACCTCCAACAAAAAAAGTGAAAAACATCATATTACTTATTGGCGATGGCATGGGTTTAAGCCAAGTTTCAGCGAGCCAGTTTTACAATAAAAATACATCAAATTTTGATCGTTTTCCTGTTGTTGGTTTAATTAAAACTTCTTCTTCCAGTGATTTAATTACCGATTCAGCGGCTAGTGCTACTGCATTTGCTAGTGGAATAAAAACNTACAATGGAGCTTTGGGAGTAAATACCGATTCACTTGCAGTTAAAACAATTGTTGAAGAAATTTCTAAAATTGGAATTTCAACAGGAATTATTTCCACCTCTTCCATAGTTCATGCAACTCCTGCTGCTTTTTACACACATACNAAAAAAAGAAGTATGTACGAAGATATTGCNNCTCAATTAGTAAACTCAGATATTGATTTTTTTGCCGGTGGAGGAATTGACTATTTTAATGATCGAAAAGACAAAAGAGATTTAATTTTAGAATTGGAAAAAAACGGATTTTCAATANACTTAGAGGCACTTCCAAATTCTACCAAACTAACTGATACAAAAAAACAAGGNTATTTACTAGCTCCAGATGCAATGCCAAAAATGGTTGACGGTAGAGGTGATTTTTTATCAAATGCAACACATTTGGCTATAGAAAGTTTATCGACTAACGAAGAAGGTTTCTTTTTAATGGTTGAAGGATCTCAAATAGATTGGGGTGGTCATGATAATGATGCAGCATATCTTATCAGTGAATTAATTGATTTTGACAATACGATTGGAGTTGCTTTAGANTTTGCAAAATTAAATGGTGAAACTTTAGTTATTGTTACAGCNGATCATGAAACGGGTGGATTTACATTAGCAGAAGACAATGGTGATTATAATAAGATTAAACCTTTATTTTCNACTGNTGGCCATTCTGCAACTATGATTCCGGTATTTGCTAAAGGTCCAAATTCAGAGGATTTTGGAGGTATTTATGAAAATACAGTTATCTATAATAAGATGAAAACTTTATTTTTTGAAAATAATAATAATTAAATCGTAATAATATATTTGATACCTTGCATAAGTGAAAAAACTAATTAAATACATATCCGATATAGGCTCCTACTTTTTAATGTTAGGAAAAGTTTTTAAAAGCCACACGAAGAGTTCGGTAATGAAAGAATTAATTATGAAAGAAATTGATGATCTAATCATTAATTCTTTAGGGATTGTAGCATTTATATCTTTTTTCGTTGGAGGAGTAATATCCATACAAACAGCACTAAATCTTGAGAACCCATTGATTCCAAAATCCTTAATTGGCTTTGCAACTAGACAATCCATTATTTTAGAGTTTGCNCCNACTTTTATGTCTATAATTATGGCTGGTAAAGTAGGTTCATTTATTACCTCAAGTATTGGTTCAATGAGAGTAACAGAACAAATTGATGCNCTTGAAGTGATGGGNATTAACTCCTTAAATTATTTAGTTTTTCCAAAAATAATAGCAATGNTATTTTATCCCTTTATNATAGCTATTGCAATGTTTTTNGGAATTTTCGGNGGCTTNCTAGCTGGAGTTTACGGCGGNTTTACAACAGCAGCCGATTTTACACAAGGACTTCAAGACACCTTTTATCCATTTCATTTAGTGTATGCTTTTATAAAAACATTCTTTTTTGGAATGATATTAGCAACCGTTCCTTCTTGGCAAGGNTNTTATATGAAAGGTGGTGCNTTAGAAGTTGGTAAAGCAAGTACCAACTCATTTGTTTGGACTAGTATAATAATAATATTAACCAATTATATTATCACACAATTACTATTAAGTTAATGATAAAAGTAGACAACATTACAAAAAGNTTTGGGGCAGATGANGTATTAAAAGGTATTTCNGCAACNTTTGAAAAAGGNAAAACNAATCTTATTATAGGAAGAAGTGGAAGTGGTAAAACGGTAATGCTAAAGTGTATGATTGGTCTTTTTNCTACAAATTCTGGAGAAATATTTTTCGAAGATCAAGCCATAAGCAAAATGGANATAGNAGCTCAAAGAACTTTAAGAGAAGACATCGGAATGTTATTTCAAGGTGGCGCTTTATTTGACTCTATGAATATNGAAGATAATGTTATGTTTCCANTGAGAATGTTTTCNAATGATAAAAGANNTGAAATGCTTAANAGNGTNAATGANGNTTTAAAACGAGTTGATTTAGAAAATGTAAATCATAAATTNCCCTCTGAAATATCAGGAGGAATGAAAAAAAGAGTATCCATNGCTAGAGCAATAGTAAATANCCCAAAGTATCTTTTTTGTGACGAGCCAAATTCAGGNTTAGATCCAAAAACAGCAACAGTAATTGATCNNNTAATTCAAGANATCACNAAAGAAAACAACATCACAACTGTTGTTGTNACNCATGATATGAACTCAGTAATGGANATTGGAGAAAAAATTGTTTTTCTTAAAAATGGAACGTTAGTATGGCAAGGGTCAAATCAAGAAATTTTTAAAACTGANAATGAAGATGTAACAGATTTTGTATATTCATCTGATTTATTCAAAAAAATTAGAGATATTCAGATTAAGGAACACTAATTTTTATCTATTTGATAGTTNAAAAGTAAAATAATTATTTTACTTTTAAANTCTNATTAAAAAAATTACTAGCAAAAACANAGNATTTTTATGNTAANAATTAAGGTATTATCATCTTTNCTTGTCTAATAAAAAAAATNAAAATGAAAAAATTATTACTCCTTAGTTTTACTATTTTTAGTTTAACCAATCTAATAGCCCAACCGAGTTTCACCAATANNAATGATTTAATTGNCAACAATTATNATGGNTATACNTCTATNACNGTNGACATGAACNGTGATTATTTAGATGATTTTGTGAGGGTTTCNGAAAATGGTGTAGGTATCGATTATCAACANGCAGACGGAACCTTNGAATCCGTNTTTATTNCAATGATTATTCAATGGGTACCAGATTGGAGTGCTGCTGCTGCTGATATTGATGGTAATGGATANACAGATCTTTTGCTTGGTAANGGACAAAGAGCTTCATTNTTATTTGCNAATGAGGATGGTACNGNNTTTACNGAAGTGTTTGAGGATTTATATATATTTTCTCAACGAACAAACNTAGTAGACATTGANAATGANGGAGATTTAGATGCATTTGTNTGTCATGANGTTGATGGAAATCATAATTANAGAAATGACGGAAATCAAAACATGGTCTTAGATTTTAATTTAATTGAAACTCTAAACCTTGCTGGTAATTACGCTTCTTTATGGGTAGATTATGATAATGATGGAGATACNGATATGCATTTAACAAAATGCCGACAAGGATCAACGCCTGGTGATCCTGAAAGGACCAATGCAATGTATCGTAATAATGGTGATGGAACTTATACTGAAGTGGCAGCTGCTATTAATTTAGATGACAATGAACAATCTTGGGCTACNGTATGGCAAGATTTTGATAACGATGGAGATTTTGATGCTTTTTGCGTAAACCATAGTGANGCTAATCGTTTTTACGAAAATGATGGAACNGGAGTTTTTACGGATATTATAGTNTCTACAGGNATCAATCCAACAGACCTAGGAGCCTGGGAAAATCACGGTGCCGATTTTGATAATGATGGTTATGTAGATATTTTTTCTGAAATGGCGAGGGAGTTATATATGAATAATGGTGATATGACATTTACTGGTTATGATTTACCTTTTGATGAAGGTGCGGTTGGAGATTTTAATGGAGATGGTTATCTTGATGTAGGTAGAGCGGGAGATTTATGGATGAATGATGGTGGAACTAATAATTGGGTGAAATTTGCTTTAGTAGGTGTTGAAAGCAACCTNCATGGTATTGGAGCACGAATAACTATAAACGGGGATTGGGGAACTCAAATACGAGAAGTGCGTTCAGGAACTGGGTATAGTCATATGAGTACATTAATCGCACATTTTGGTTTAGGAACAAGTACAGAAATNGAATCTGTCTTAATTGAATGGCCTTCTGGAACTGTAGATTTAATTGAAAATGTGGATATTAATACNCAACATGTNTTTATAGAAGGTGAAAATGTTCTTGGAACATCGGATTTCGCATTAAACGGNATTAGTTTATACCCTAACCCAACTAGNGCTATNATCAACTTTTCATTAAAAAACATGGAAGGAACTCCAGTAAGAATTATAGATGTTAATGGTAGAACAGTACTAAAAACNTCAATTTCTTCANATAACANTATCAATATTGAAACNCTAACAAACGGAGTTTATTTTGTTCAATTACAAATTGAGAACAAAGATCTTAGTTANAAGTTTGTAAAAAAATAATGATTGCGTTATTGAATAAAAAAAGGTTGTCTANNTAGACAACCTTTTTTTATTCAATAATTTGTAGTGTGTCCAATTTTAATTTATATCGCAACCAATTATTTAAACTTTTAGCATCCTTATCCCTATACTTTTTAGCATATTTTTTATCCCAAGTAATCGCAATTACAGGAATCGTATCGGTGGTTTTAAAATTTGTAGTTACTTTGTTATAGTAACTTAAAGCTATTATCTCACTGTAATTAATCTTTACTTCCTTACTTATTTCATCAAATCTTAATTCTTTAATTTTTAAACTAGTAAGTTTATTTTCTAGAAATTTAATTTTAGCTTCTTTATCCATCAATAACTGTTCATTTTTTTCATACAACTCATCCAAGATATCAAATTTTAATTTCCCAGATAATTCCATAGCCATTTCACCACTTTGGTCTGCTGCTTGAAATACCTGTAAATTAGTATTCTCTAAAACAGTATTTTTTTTCAACTCTTCTTTCCACTTATTAATCGTAAAATTAGGAACCAATCTCCCAATCAAAAATANTTCTATTTTATTAGTATCATGATCTTGATTAGACTTTAAGATAACTGTACCATCATATTTAATATTAGTTGCAATAAATTCTTTTGCTTTGTTATCAAAGACTTCAATTTCTAATAAATTTAAAAACAAAATTATACTGGGAACAATTACAATCACTGAAATGATAGTTGCGATTTGAGCAATTCGTTTTCTATGCTTTGAGTTCGCATATTTAACCATCGGAAAACGTAAAATTTTNGCTATTAAAAAAGAGGTAAGTGCTATGAAGACTGCATTTATTGAAAATAANTAAATAGCACCTCCAGCGTATTGGAAATTACCAACTGCCAAACTATAACCTACTGTACATAAAGGTGGCATTAATGCTGTGGCAATAGCTACACCAAAAATAACGCTNGCCATCGTTCCTTTTTTAGTTTTGGCAACAATTAAAGCTAAGCCTCCAAAAATAGCAATTAAAACATCTAAAATCGTAGGNTAAGTTCTTGCTAATAATTCAGGTGTTTCTTTTGTTAATGGTGAAATAGTAAAATATAAATAAGCAGTAATAACACTTAAAACTACCATAACGCCTAAGTTAATTAATGATTTCCTTAATGTTTCTACATCATTAATTGCAACAGACAGNCCCAAGCCTACAATCGGNCCCATAAGTGGAGAGATTAACATCGCTCCAATTACAACAGCAGTATTACTTACATTTAAACCAATAGAGGCTACAAATACTGAAAATATTAAAATCCAAGCATTATGACCTTTAAAAGAAATATCTTTTTTTACTCCTTCAATAGTAGCTTCTCGATCCGTGTCTTTACTAATATCCAGTAACTCTTTAAAAAATANANTTATTCCTTTCCANGCAGAATCTTTTACATGNTCAAATTCTTTTTCTTCTATTACAGAATTTTCATCATTGGTATTTTCATCAATAGTACCCATTAAGAATATTTATTATTAAATTTTTGTTTAACNGCTGCTAATAAACTTTTTATTTCTTGTTCTTTTTCTTTGGGATAAATCATCAAAACATCTTCTTTATCGACCACTATATAATCTTTGATACCATCAATAACTACTAACTTATTCTTTGAAGTGAATACCATATTACCCGTAGCACCATTAAATTGAGGTATAGCTCTAACCAAGGCATTATTGTTTTCATCTTTTTCTAATTTATCGTGCAATGCTCCCCAGGTACCTAAATCGTTCCAATCAAAGGAAGCTTTTTTTACATATACTGCATTAGACTTTTCAAGAATACCATAATCAATTGAAATGTTTTCAGATTTTTCATAATTATTAAGAATGAAATTTCGCTCTTCAGCGGTATTTAATTTTTCAATTCCTGAAGAAAACAATTCATACATTTCTGGTAAATTTTCCTTAAATGAATTGACAATACTTTCTGCGCTCCAGATAAATATTCCAGCATTCCATAGAAAATTTCCATCAGCTAAAAACTGTTTAGCTGCTTCATAATTAGGTTTTTCTCTAAACTGATTTACTTTTTTAATCGTTTCTATTTCTTCTTTATTATATTCAATATATCCAAATCCTGTATTCGGAAAAGTGGGCTTGATTCCCAATGTTAATAATTTAGAAGTAGTAGCACAAGCTTTAAAACCTATTTCAACATCTTTTAAAAAGGAAATTTCATCTTCAATCCAATGATCACTGGGAGCTACTATCATCATAGCATTTGGATCAATCTTTTGAATTTTTAAAGCTGATAACAATATACAAGGTGCTGTATTTCGCATTGCAGGTTCTAATACCACTTGACTTTTTTGAACGGTAGGCAATTGTTTTAAAACAATATCGATGTACTTATCATTTGTTAAGATATTGATATTATTAGTTGGGATTAATCCTTCTAACCTAGCAAATGTTTTTTGTAACAAAGTCTGTCCACTTCCTAACATATCATGAAATTGCTTAGGAAACTCAGTTGTACTAACAGGCCAAAAACGAGAACCAATTCCTCCAGCCATGATGACTGCATAATAATTTTTATTTGTTAATTGATGCATGTTTTTTTGTGTTAATTAATCTAATAAAACCTGATTTATAAAAATAATTATTTTTATAAGAGAATATATTTATAGGAGTTCAACCTCTGCATTAGGATTAAATAAGTAGATTTTTCCGGTAGCTACCTCAAGGCATTCGTGACGTTTAACTAGTTTTTTTCCTTTTTTAAAAACCTTTCCATTATGCAATCTAAAATCCCTACCCAAGGGTATTTCAAAGATATAGTTTTTATCATTAGGAGCATCATAATGTTTTAATGCCAAAGAGAGTTTAGCATCTGTATCACTACTTGCTTTGGGATTTTTAAAATGTATTGCTAAATAAGGCAGTAATTGATTAGGAAATATCTCAGGTCGTAAATAAGGCAACATAAGTTGCTGGAAGGTATGCTTCCATTCATTGCCATGGGGTTTAACCATACTTCCATACTTTTTAAACGCTATTAAATGAGCAATTTCATGAATTAATGTGATTAAAAATCGATAGGAATTTAAATTTGAATTAACAGTTATTTGATGCTGACCATCAGGCATTTTTCGGTAATCCCCGTGACGGGTAACCCTTTCATTAACAATTTTAAGATAGATGTTATGCGCAGTAATTAATTGAAAAACAGAAGCAACTGATGCTTGAGGAATATATTTTTCAAGAGTTTTTGGCATTGTTTAAATTAAGGAGTCGAATTGGATACTTGTAGTATTTTACCATTGTACATTTGATGTCCAGAAATGGAAAATTGCATAATATATTGAGCCATTCCTTCAGCAGTAACGTTAGCATTAAAACCTGGAAATGCTTCTTCTAGCATCTCGGTTTGCACAGCACCTAATGCCAATACATTGAAAGAAGGTCCTGTTTCTTTATATTCCTCAGCTAGTAATTCTGTTAGCGTGATCAAAGCTCCCTTACTGCTACTATAAGCACTTAAACCTGGGAACTTCATACTTCCTTGTACCCCACCCATGCTGCTAATATTTACCACGTGTCCATCTTTTTTCATAAAAGGGAGTATCGCTTTAGTTAATGCAGCTGCACCAAAAACGTTTACCTCATAAACACTTGTAAAATCATCAATTGAGGTTTCGGCAAAAGGTTTGTTAATTAAAACTCCTGAGTTATTTATTAAAATATCTACTTGTCTCCAATTTTCTTCTACAAACTTCGAAACCATTTGAATATCTTTTGAATCTGTGATGTCGAAAGGAAAAATAGTACATCCGTCAAGATCAATACTTGAAATAGGTGCTGAATTTCTAGAAAGAGCTAAAACATTATAACCTGCATTCGTAAACAAGGGTACAAGTTCGTAACCAATTCCTCTACTCGTTCCTGTTATAATAACATTTTTCATCTATACAAACATGGTAACAGGGTTCTCTACGTACTTTCTAAAGGTCTGTAAAAATGCAGCTCCAGTTGCTCCATCAACAGTTCTATGATCACAAGCTAATGTGACTGTCATTGTATTACCTATCGCAATCTGCCCATTTTTCACAACTGGTTTTTGCACAATAGCACCAACCGATAAAATTGCTGAATTTGGTTGATTAATTATAGAGGTAAACTCCTTAATACCAAACATTCCTAAATTGGATACTGTAAATGTACTTCCTTCCATCTCTAGAGGAGTTAATTTTTTATTTCTAGCTTTTCCTGCCAGCTCTTTTACATTTGCTCCAATTTGACTGTAAGTCATTTGATCTGTAAATTTTAATACAGGAACTAACAATCCTTCATCTACTGCTACTGCAACACCAATATGAATATGTTTTGCTATTAAAGTAGCGGTGTCTGTCCAATGAGAATTTACTTTGGGATGTTTGCGCAATGCCATAGCACTTGCTTTAACTACCATGTCGTTATAAGACACTTTTACATCAGGATCTGAATTAATTGCAGTTCTGGCTGCAATAGCATTGTCCATGTCTAACTCTAAAGTTAAGTAATAGTGTGGAGCCATAAATTTTGATTCCCCTAAACGCTTAGCGATCACTTTACGCATTTGTGAATTCTTCACTTCTTCAAAACTTTCTTCACCAACAGGAGTATAAGCAGAGTTGCCTGCAACTACTGGCTGATAATTCTCAATATCACGTTTTATAATACGTCCATTTTCTCCACTTCCTGTTAGCTGTGATAAACTGATTCCTTTTTCTTCAGCAAGTTTTTTTGCTAAAGGTGATACAAATACTCTAACATTATCTTTTGGTAAAACAGGAATTTCACGTTTAGGTGTTTCTACTTTAGTTTCGACTACTGCTAGGATTTCTTTTTTTACTGGATTCTCTTTTACCACTTTTTTACCTCCATCACTATAATGATCTAGTATTCCGGCAACATCAGTTCCTTTAGGTCCAATAACTGCTAAAACAGCATCAACCTTTGCCGTTTCTCCTTCTTTAACTCCTACCTCTAACAAAACTCCAGTATAGAACGATTCAAACTCCATCGTAGCCTTATCGGTTTCTATTTCAGCTAGGATATCGCCTTCTTCAACAAGGTCACCAATTTTTTTATTCCAAGTTGCAACGGTACCTTCTTCCATGGTATCGCTTAATCTTGGCATGGTAATTACCTCAACCCCATCAGGAACAGTAAGTGATTTATTTTCAACATTCACTTCTGGTTCAATGATGACTTCTTTTTTATTTTCAGAAATCGCTTCAGCATTGGAATTCCCATTTATAAATTCAGAAATATCTTCACCTGCATCTCCTATAATAGCTAAAAGAACATCAACAGGAGCTGTTTCACCTTCTTGAACTCCTATATAAAGCAAAGTTCCTTCGTTAAAGGACTCAAACTCCATCGTTGCTTTATCAGTTTCTATTTCAGCTAAAATATCTCCTTCAGTTATTTTTTCACCTACTTTAAAAAGCCATTTAGCAACAGTCCCTTCTTCCATGGTGTCGCTTAATCTTGGCATTGTAATTACTTCAGCCATGTAAATTATAATTTATGTGATAAAAATGGATAATCTTCTTGTTCGTAGACAGCATCGTACATCAGACTTTTTTCAGGATAAGGCGAGTCTTCTGCAAACTGTTCACATTCGCTAACCAATTCTTTTACCCGTTTATCTATTTCATCCAATTGCTTTTGTGATGCGTATTTTTTATCTAAAATAATATTTTTCACATAGGTAATCGGATCTTCTTTTTGCTTTTCTGCTACTTCTTTTTTTGTGCGGTAATGCTGTGCATCACTCATAGAGTGACCTCTATAACGATAAGTTCTAATTTCTAAGAAAGTAGGACCCTCTCCCTTTCTAGCTCTCTCTATTGCCTCATCTAAAGCTTCTGCAACAGTTTCTGGGTTCATACCATCTATAGCTTTACAAGGCATATCATACGCCAGTCCCATTTTCCATATCTCCGTACTATTTGAGGTTCTTTCTACAGAAGTACCCATTGCATATCCATTATTTTCTACACAAAATACGACCGGCAATTTCCAAAGCATTGCTAAATTCATTGTTTCATGAAGGGAACCTTGGCGCATAGCACCATCTCCCATAAAAGTTAAGGTAACAGCGTCACTATTAAAGTATTTATCAGCAAAAGCCAATCCTGCTCCTAAAGGTATTTGACCACCAACAATACCATGACCACCATAAAAACGATGTTCCTTAGAAAAAATATGCATGGAACCACCTAGTCCTTGAGATGTCCCAGTACTTTTCCCATACAATTCTGCCATTACTCTTTTAGGATCTACCCCCATACCAATTGGTTGGACATGATTTCTATAAGCAGTAATCATTTTATCTTTTGTAAGATCCATCACATGCAATGCTCCAGCTAATATTGCTTCCTGACCATTATACAAATGAAGAAATCCTCTTACCTTTTGTTTGATATACACTTGAGCAAGTTTATCTTCGAATTTCCTCCAGAAATACATATTTTCGTACCAGTCTAAATATGTTTGTTTTGTAATTTTTTTCATAATAATTTATAGGAAAATTTATAAATAGCTTACAAAAATACTATAATATTCGGTTTTATTAAACTATAAATTCTGAAAAGAATGCGAAATATTTAATTGCTTTAATAAGGAACTGTTAAACAATGGTAATTAGTGCTAAAATTGAAAAAAATAATTATAAAAAAGCAGCATCAAAAATAAGCGGTAATAAATCCTTAACCGAACTGGCTTTTATTATTTTTCCGGTTTCTCCCATAAAATAGATTTCAATGAAAGTGTCTTGTTTTACTTCATATTCTGCCAATACTTGACGGCATGCACCACAAGGTGCTATAGGAGAAGACAATACATGATTTAAGGATTTTGCAGTAATTGCCATGGAAACAAAAGTAGCATCTGGATGTTGTGAGCCGGCATGAAATATAGCAACTCGTTCTGCACATAAACCAGAAGGGTATGCAGCATTCTCTTGATTATTCCCGGTTACAATTTCACCAGATTTTAATTGCAGGGCTGCCCCCACCTTAAAACGCGAATAAGGCGCATAAGCTTTTTCACGTGCTTCATGCGCCTTATTCATTAGCTTTTGTATCGAAACAGGAAGTTCAGATACCGCATCAAATTCTTTTAAATTTATTTCAATTTTAATATTTTTCAATTTTTTTAGTATTCATCATATTCATCACCGAAATTAAACGTTAAACCAAAACGAAGGGTTCCTTCTAATGGACTTACTACTTTGGAGGTTGAAATTAAATAAGATAAATCTATATTAATCGTGGTGTATTTAAACCCTGCTCCTACAGAAAAGAATTGTCTTGCCCCTTTATTTGGATTTTCGTTAAAATAACCCATTCTAAATGCAAAAACATCTCTAAACCAATATTCGGCACCCAAAGCCCAGGTAACTTCCTGTAATTCTTCGCTAATTCCATTTGGCGCATCTCCAAAAGATTGAAACATTCCTTTAAAAAATGCTACATTAGGATCCTTACCTTTATAGATTGAATTATTTTCTATCCTACCTGTTATTAAATCACCTTCATCATATTGTCCATCACCATTTTCATCTATATAAGATATTTCTGTTCCATATATTGGAGGTGTTGGCACTAATAATTTACTAAGCTGAGCAGTTACACCTACCGTATTGTATTGATCCAAAATAAAATCAAATCCAGCTCCCAACGCTAAGTTGGTTGGTAAAAAACTTTCTGAACCAACTTCATCGTATTTTAATTTTGGTCCGATATTAGAAATATTAATACCTGCCCTCCATCGACCGTCAAAACTACTCATAGGCATCTCTTCACTTTGGTAATACGAGGATATGTCTACTGCAAATGAATTTGCGGCATTTGCATCTTCTATAGCAGTTTGTAACTTCAAATCAGATCTGATGTACCTACCTGTTACCGCCATCGCAATGCGTTCGCTTAAACGCAAAGAATAGGTAAGATCAAAAAGTAATTCGTTGGGTTTTACTATAAGAGGCTCTTGATCTATTGTCTCTCTTAATTCAATTTCTCCACTACTAAAGTACCTAAAACTAGCTGCTACAGCACTTTGTTCATTCAGCCTATTATAATAGGTAATATTTCCTAAAAATACATCATTTACTAATTTGCCCAAATAAGGGGTATAGGTAACTCCTATGCCTTGTTTTGATAAAGCAAAAGCTGATTTCGAAGGATTCCATTGTTGTGAAAAGGCATCTGCAGAAGTTGCAACTCCAATATCTGCCATACCAGCAGACCTTGCATCTGCAGCAATTAGTATAAATGGAACACCCGTTGTAATAACTCTTGCATCATCAGCTGCCCCAAAACCAGGAATGACAGCTGTAGGATCACCAGGAACAAGTTGTGCAATACTGTTAATTGAGAAAAAACTTAATAATGTAAGGAATAATATTTTTTTCATTTCTTTGAAATTTTGAGCAAATATAAATTTAATTTTATAGAATAACGAGTTTTTCAATTTTTTCAACACGTTTGTTAGTTAACGATGAGATTACGCTAATTTTATAAACATAGACACCTTTTCCGATTCGGTCTCCAAAACCATCTTTCCCATCCCAAACAATGTCTCTAGATAAAAACCCATCTGTATTTATGATTTGATTCTTAGTCCAAACTACTTTTCCAGTAACCGTAAACACTTGTACTTGTACCTCTAGAGGCTCGAAAGGACGATTGTGATTGAACCAAAACTCGGTGTAACTAACAAAAGGATTTGGGTAATTGAGCACATTAGTAATTTCCAAATCATCATTACCCGCAACTATAAATTGAATTTCTGCAGTTGAAGAATTATTATAAACATCCCAGGCCTTAAGGGTTAGTGTATGCATCCCTTCTTCTAAGTCTCTAAAGGTAAAAGACGCCTCACCCTTTGAATAATCATCTATCTCTGCTTGATAATACTCATTAATAACAAAAGGATTGGACTCATCACCATCTAAAATTGCAATCATATCATGTCCTATTCCACTTGAGGTATTGATTCCATTATCGTCAGATAATTTTGCGATTAAAACAGGTGAATCGTTTGTTATTCCTCCTGTAACAAAACTTTCATCATTCATAAATAAATTAATTAAAGGACCTTCATTATCCTCTGGAGCATCCTCATTTAAGCCCCCAATCTTTAAATCTAAATTATAACCTGTTTGGTCCTTTAAGGAATTATCATCTTGAGAATAAAAACTTATTCGACCGGTATCAAGAGGTATTTCTGTATCTCTAGGCATTACAAATTCAAATTCAAACATACCGTCTACTACACTTGCTTTGCCATTAAACAAAACTTCTCCTAAAGTAATGAAATCTAATATCAATAATTCTCCATTTATTGAAACACCATCATTCCCCAAAGTGCTTCTTTCTAAATTTTTATCGAAAAGCTTCGCTTCTAAGACTCCTTTATAACTACTTATTAAATTTCCATTTACATCCTGAATTTCGCCAGTTAACTTAACTTTATCAAGCGCTTTCAATACCGCTGTAGATTCGGTAATAGGGACTCCGTTAATAGACGTTAACTCAATTTTTTGTGTCGGAAAAGCAAGATGCATNGAAGGATCGCCAATATAAAAAACAACTCTTCTATTTTCACTNCCTATCGAATTCTTTGNAATTCGNACNGCTTCTGCCGGTGTATTTGGGATGTCCAAACCATAACCAAATAATTCTGGAGTTAAAACTTGATTAAATTCANCACCTACTGAANCAGATATAGATCGGGTTGTAGTAACTAAAGATATCGCACCACCTTCTTTATTCCAAAAAGTAAGTTCGCCCGCCGTAACTCGTTGAGGATTGTCAAANTTNGTAAACTCACAAGTAACNGTAACCATGCAGGGATATCGATTCTTGTTTTTTAAATCCTGANCTGTTTCTTTAGTGAAAATATATTCGGAAGCCAAACCATCTTCACCACCATGGCCAAAGTAATTTATTACAAGAGCACCTACTTCAATAGCATTCTTAAATTCATCATTTACTTCTGGGTATCGGTCTCCACCGGAAGAAGCAACTTGGGGATATGAATCTGAATGTATTTTTTTAACATTAATTGTAGGTTTTTCTANAGAGACTTCATCTCCNAAGATATCTAGGTTTTTTTCTANCANTGAATATTCCCATGANTNATCAACATCGTCAGACACTAAAACAAAATTATTTCTCCAGTTTCCATAAGATTTCTTTGAATCGTAACTTATAATTTTGTCTACCATTNCATTTGCAAGATTAACATCATCTACAAGTATTCGACCTACAGCAATATCTAATTTTTCATTAGGTAACATTAANCCCTCTTCAAGGTCCATATTTCCATAAAAGTCGTCAGACATANAAGATNTNNATGTACTATNACTNCTATAGGTATGATATGTCGGAACGGTATTATTATTATTGGGTATTCTATCTTTATAATCGACGGAAGCATCACCAAATAAGCATAGGTACTTGATTCGCTTATCNTCTGTGGAAGCATTTTCGTATATATANCGAACAAAGTTACGAATGGCAGCAATATCTTGTTTTCCNGAACTAAATTCTTCAAAAATTTTATCTGTTGTAACTACTTTAACATTAATTCCATCAACGGTTGCTCTATGGTCTGCTAATTTCAATGCTGATTGCAATAAAAAAGCAGGAGTGATAATTACGAAGTCTATGTCTTTAAAATTTCCTGACTCATCATTAAAAATAGTTCCTTTTAAATTCTGGTTAGCAACATAGGATCTATTTATTTTAATCGGNGTAAAATAATCATTAGGATTGATCGCNACATATTCTCTTAATTCACCTAAAACTGCTTTAAAAGANAANTCAGCCGAATTACCCACGTTATTTTTTGCAACAATAAAATTTGGATTGGTAACATCCCAAACTTGCGAAAATTGAGTTGCACTACTAATTTGATACTCTCCAATACCTGGAATAGAAGCTGCTTCAGTCCACCTAAAATCCAATTGACCATTGACTCCTTTTAATTGCACTANGGCATCAACACTTATATAATCTAAGTAGCCAATACTNGAAGGATTTCCTCCATTATTATAATTTAAATTAAAAACAACATTTTCATTCCCAGAAGGAATCTCACCAGAAAACTGATTGGAATCCAATAAAAAAGGATCGTTAATTGGAGAAAAAATNAGTGGATTTAAACTAGTCNCATTTACAGTAATAGCCATAGAAGTAGAATTTTCAGAAGCGGAAGCAACTTTAATATTAACTTCCATTTGTTGACTTGGAATAATATTNGGGAAGTTTAAATTAAAAGTTTGATTATTTTCNATGTCAAATCGATTACCAAACCACCTTCTTCCAACTTTAACTGGACTTTCTTCATCAAATTCAATAAATTGATACCTATTGTATTGATCNATAATCTTNGTTACATTTCCTGAAGGCTCTGGCATTTCTTGCACCCTATTTCCTAGACCTCCAGCTANAGTAACATAATAATAAGATTCATCACTGTATGGATTNATATTTGTATCAAAATTAGTCCCTTGATANCCTTGCGNACTTGTNCCATAAAATAANACAAAGTCATTGGTATCGAAACTCCCATCTAATTCACCAANCACTTGAATTGAATTCTCAACTAAATCAAAAACGGTATTGTCTATATTTTTAAACGGCAGTGCTTTCCCTCCATTTCCATAAACTTTAATAGTTCTTGGATCAATACCATCCGTATTCATTCCNATGCTATTTAGAAANCTTTTATNTAAAATATGAACTCCAGTTTGTTCAATCTTAAANTTATACCAATCACCAGTTGCTAAAACTGAATTTGTAATGGGTATCCTTTGTGCTGATCTNTCATAATTTTTATATTGNTATGANAAAGTAAAAGATGAAATTTTCTTANAAACCCCATTAATTCTTATTATGGGATTAATAGAAACTGAAGTNTAATAAGTNTCCCTAGCTTTTCCGCTTCCTAGNTAATAAGNATGTTGGTCGGTAATTAAATTCNTATCTATTTTTTTTATTTCACTCGTAGATAAAGGNTNATAAACTATATCACTTACCGCTAAAGANCCTTCCTCAGCAAGGCGAATATCTTGCCATTGCTCAACGAAAAGCATTTCTTGATCTATGAGAAGNTCCAACAATTGTGTTGCGGATTTCCTATTTGAATTAGAAGCTTTATTTTCANTAGAGAAAGCNCTTTGATTACTTTTTTCAGNAGTTCCCCAATTAATTTNAATTGTTTTATTTTGAGAAAACAAAACAAAAGGTNAAAATAATATNCTTAGTATTANTATGTTTTTTTTCATCTTAANTATTAACGCNTCAAATATAAACTTAGTATAGTTGTTTTTTTTAATTTTTTTTTAGTAAAAAATTCTTTTTNTNAAATAAACATAATAATAATTCGTTAATTTATTNATCGGCCTTAAATCAAAAGTTTAATGTTGCTNATTATAATTTAAAATATTANTGAATTATTATCGTTAATTACTATATTGCGAACCCAATTTTTTCATATCTGAAAACTATGAACTTTAAAAACAACCTAGCTTTAAAGCTATTTATTTTACTAATTTCAACTGCTCTTTTAGTAAGTTGTAATAAATCTAGAAACTACAACGATAGNTCTAGAGCAACCGGATGGAAAGTCAATGCCAAAGAAGGAGGCTTTCAATACAATCCAGAAGCAAAAGAACAAAAAACAGGTCCAGGACTTGTTTTTATTGAAGGTGGAACATTTACGATGGGTAGGGTTCAAGATGACCCAATGCATGACTGGAACAACAGNCCNAATAAACAACACGTTCAGTCATTCTATATGGACGAGACAGAAGTTACCAATTTAATGTATTCTGAATACTTACATTGGTTAAAAAAGCTATTNCCACCTAGCGATGAAAATTATANAAACATTTACAGTGGAGCTGTTCCAGATACATTGGTTTGGCGAAACAGACTTGGTTACAACGAAGTAATGACTAANAATTACTTACGTCATCCAGCNTTTTCTGATTATCCTGTAGTAGGAGTAAGTTGGATTCAAGCAGTAGAGTTCAGTAACTGGAGAACAGATCGTGTAAATGAATTAATTTTAGAAGAAGAAGGATTTACCACTAGAGATGCTCGNTATGGTGTTGAACCTGGTAAAACTTTTAGTACTCAAACTTATTTAAATTCACCTACCCAAACCTATGGGGGTAACGATTCTATCATAAAGCAAGGAAGANCTACTCAAGATAGAATGANAAGAANTAAAGATAGTTCTGATATATACGTTCAACGTAAAGATGGTATTTTATTGCCAGGATACAGACTTCCTACGGAAGCAGAATGGGAATATGCAGCTCTTGGTTTAGTTGGNATGCGAAACTATAACGTTTATAGAGGAAGAAAAAAATACCCTTGGGAAGGTCAATACACTCGNTCTGGAGAGAGAAAATCTCAGGGTGATCAATTGGCTAACTTTAAACAAGGAGATGGTGATTACGGAGGTATTGCAGGATGGAGTGATGATGGTGCAGACATTACAGCTGAAGTAAAATCTTACCCACCTAATGACTATGGCTTGTACGATATGGCAGGAAACGTTGCTGAATGGGTTGCAGATGTCTATAGACCTATTGTTGATGATGAATTTAGCGATTTTAATTATTTTCGAGGAAATGTATACACCAAAGATTTTATAGGTGAAGATGGAAGAGTAAAAATTGTAACTGCAGATTCTATCGTTTACGATACATTGAGCACTGGAAAGTTAATTGCTAGAAATTTACCCGGAGAAATATATCAAGTTCCTATCGATGAAAATGAAACTTATTTAAGAACTAATTTCTCTAAAAGTGATCAAATAAACTTTCGCGATGGCGATAAAAAATCAAGCAGATATTACCAATCATTTAATGATGAAGATGATGAAAGCAGTGGTACTAATGCCATGTATAATTCACCTAATCATTTTGTAAAAGCAGATAGTACAGGTATAGATCGTCAATACGATAAATCATCTTCTAGAACATCATTAATTAATGATAACGTACGTGTTATTAAAGGAGGTTCTTGGAGAGATAGAGATTATTGGTTAGATCCAGCACAAAGACGTTATTTCCCTGAAGATATGGCTACAGACTATATTGGTTTTAGATGTGCGATGTCACGTGTAGGTTCAAAATCTAAACAAGGTAAAAGACCAAGAAATTAATAAAATTTATAATTATATCAAAACCTCTTCAATTACTGAAGAGGTTTTTTTGTACCTTTATTTTTATGATTATAGAAACGCTTCACAAAGATTTTTTAAAGTCCTCTGGAATTTGTACTGATACTAGATCCATTAACAATAATTGTCTTTTTTTTGCTTTAAAAGGAGCCAATTTTAATGGAAACACATTTGCAAATAATGCTCTTAAAAAAGGAGCGTATAAAGTAATTATAGATGAAAAAGAATTTCTAAACGATCATTCCATTTTGGTTCATGATGTTTTACAAACCCTACAAGAACTTGCAACATTTCATAGAAATTACTTGAAAATACCAATTATTGCTCTTACTGGTAGTAATGGAAAAACAACTACAAAAGAGTTGATCAAGGCTGTACTATCTAAAAAGTACAAAACCATTGCCACCAAAGGAAACCTCAATAATCATATAGGAGTACCTCTTACGCTATTAGCAATGAATTCTAATACTGAATTAGGAATTGTAGAAATGGGTGCCAATCATCACAAGGAAATAGAATTATTATGTAAAATTGCCAAACCAGATTATGGATACATTACAAACTTCGGAAAAGCACATTTAGAGGGCTTTGGAAGTCTTGAAGGTGTTGTTGAGGCAAAAACCGAGATGTATCGGTATTTAAAAAGCAAAAAAAATACTGTTTTTATCAATTTTAATGATAAAAAACAACGGAAGCATTCCGAAGGAATCAACAGGTATACTTTTGGAGACGAAGGTCAAGATTGTACTATAAGATTATTAGATGCCTCCAACGAAGTTTTACTTAGTTATCAAAATACAACCATACAAAGTCATTTAATTGGGCACTATAATTATACTAATATTGCAGCTTCAATTGCTATTGGTGAGTTTTTTAATGTAACTGCCCAAAATATAAAAGTAGCCATTGAAAATTTTATTCCCGCTAACAACCGTTCTCAATTAATAGAAAAAGGAACTAATAGCATTATTTTAGACGCCTACAATGCCAATCCATCAAGTATGACGGCAGCATTAGAAAACTTCATACAATCTCAAGGGAATCAAAAAACGGTCTTTCTTGGCGACATGTTTGAGTTGGGTCCTGATGCTGAGATAGAACATCAAAACATTGTTTCTTATTTAGAAAATAATTACAAAGGAACCTGTTATCTCGTGGGTGAAAATTTCAATAAAACAACTGTCAATTTTTCGACTATTTATAA
This sequence comes from Flavobacteriaceae bacterium, assembly GCA_002713705.1. Taxonomy (GTDB): domain Bacteria; phylum Bacteroidota; class Bacteroidia; order Flavobacteriales; family Flavobacteriaceae; genus Marifrigoribacter. The sequence continues at coordinate 39,076 of PAUJ01000017.1, read as the reverse complement.
ATTTAAAACCTTTGAAGAGTTAAAAACATTCCTTGCTAAAGCAACGATAACCAATCAATATGTCCTTATAAAAGGATCTAGGGGAATGGCTTTAGAACGGGTTTTAAAATATCTTTAATATAAAATATTTAAACTTTAAATATTTAGATATAATTATGTAGTTTTACTTTAAACAATCAAATAAATTAAAAAACAAAATGAAAAAACTATTTACACTTTTACTGGTAGCTACATTATTTGTAGCCTGTGATGACAAAAAAAAATCTGATAATGAAGGACATGCTGCAATGATTGAAGCGTCTAAAAATGAAGCTCTAAAAACAAACAATGAACCAGCAGTTATAGGATCAGCCTATATGGAAGACAGGTCAATAAACCCAATAATTGGTGGTGATTTAAATACTCAAAAGGTTTGGTTAGCTTACATTCAGGCGCACAATGAAAGGGATTTAGAACAAATTACTGCAATAAACACTACTGACTGGGAAGCATACTTACCCGATGGAAGATTGCTTAAAGGACCCGATGCGCAAACTGAATTATTAAAAACTTGGTTTAAAACATCGAACCCAAAATGGGAAGTATCATGGATGATTACCAATAACAGCAAAAATGAGGAAGGTGTCATGGACCAATGGCTAACTACAGGTAATAACCTTACCGATACGGACGAAGAAGGTAATGAAACAGTTCAGCACCAAGTACATGATATCCAATTTGTCGACGGTAAAATAAAGAAAATTAATATCTATGATAGATTAAAAACTATAGAATAAACTAAGGAGTTAAACGGCTATCGTTTATACAATAGCTATTAATCTTTATGCGATAAATTATCACATAAAGATTCAAACAATAAAACCTCAACGAATAATTATAAATTTGTTGAGGTTTTATTTTATTGTTTTTTCTATCGGAATGTAAAACTTAAATGCCATCGTATTTATAGATTTAATAACGTGTTTATTTACTATTTTAGTTATTTACCTGCTTCTCATTTGGCTAACTCAAATAATGTACCGAATACCCCTACCGCTAGTTCAGTCTAAATAAATAAGTATAAATACAATGACAGGATACCGATCGCTAATGGTTGTTATTCTTCTAATAGCAAATTCGCATAGTACACCTGATTCATATAATAGCATTGCCATAACTATAAAATCTCCGACTCACTAATTAACTTGATCTGAAAACTGCATTGCTATTAGCGGAATTAACAATAAAACAGCAAACAGAATATATTTTTACGCCCTCTAAAACAACGGCATTGCATGTCATATTCTGAAATTTTTTAGCGATTTGCATTTGTTCAATAATTAACAAAAAAAAACAATTATGGGATTATTTATAATATCTTTATGGTTTTAAATCTATTGTCTTAAAATTTAAAAAAAAATTAACATTATTAAATAAGTAACCTATTTAAAGATATGGTATTTAAAATGAAACTTAACTTTATGAAAAAGCAATTATTTCTAATTTTATTAATCATAAGCTTTATAGCTAAAGCTCAAAACAAGACAGATGCTAATGAGACGGAAAGTCAAAAAAGCATGACTGAATTATTAAAAAAAAAACGACATAGTCTTAGTCTAGATGTAATTGCTGGACTAGTCTTCCCCGCCTTTAACCCAAGGTATGAGTACGTACTAAATAAATACAGTGGTATTGGTGCAGATTTAAATATTAATTTTGATGATGAAAATGGGTCGCAAATCTTAGAAAAATTTTCGTTCTCGCCTTATTATCGCCAGTACTTTTTTTCGAAAGAAGATTATGGTGCTAAAGGTTTCTATGGGGAAGGTTTTTTTAAGTTCTATACCTATGAAAATGACACCTATTTATTCGAAGATTCTATAAACACAAATACCGAAGCCTATTTTGAAACAGCCTTAGGCGTAGGTATAGGTTGGAAATGGGTAAGTAATTCTGGATTCTTTATTGATATAAATGGCGGGTTAGGTCGTAACCTTGGCTTTGCAGACGACCCAAATGATCGAGATTTTACTGGAAAATTTGGTGTGAATTTTGGCTGGCAGTTTTAAAAAGTATCAATTGACCCTAGAGCATCGTTTTGAAAAATAAAGACACGAAAGAAATAAAAGAAACTTAAAATTTATTCATGGTTAGCATCCATGTAGAACTAAAAAAGCTACTGCAATTGTTAAATTACTTTAAAATATAGTAATAATATTTATAGAATATGAAATTATCAATTAAACATATTATCCTATTTGTCTTTGTTTTAGTTATTGTTCAAAACAAAGGATACTCCCAAAAAACTGATACTATTTATCATATCAATGGAAACATCCTTACTGGAGAATTTAAAAAAATGAAGTACGGTATAGCTAGCTATAGCATGGATGGTATGGGAACTATTAACGTTGAGGAAGTTAAAATAAATGCGATCCGATCTAATAAAGAATTTGAAATCAAGATGAAAAATGGCTTGATTTATTTTGGATCTTTTCTACCCTCCGATATTGATCGAAAAATATACATTATAGGTCCTACCGGAAAAGATTTAATCTATTTAGATGACATCGTAGAGATATTCCCGCTTAAACAAAACTTCTGGAGTCGAATCGATGGCAATTTTAGTGTGGGCGCAAATTTTTCAAAGAGTAGTAACGTGGGTACCACGTCATTTTCTGGTAATTTGGATTATAGAAAGAGAAAAAGTTTCATCCAGTTATCTTGGGATAATAACAACACCTTTCAGGCGGATACTTTAAGTGCAAATAAATCGGATATAGCACTTGAATGGCAGCGATTATTAAAAAAATCTTGGTCTACAGGTTTAATTATTAGTGCTTCACAAAATAGAGAATTAGGAACCAAACTCCGACTAAATATAAGTGCACTTGGTATCAAAGATATTTTTTACAACAATTGGAACAGGTTTTATGTTGGAGCAGGATTGACAATGAGTCGTGAAACACCCTATAACAGTATGAATATTACAAACGATTTAACCGGATTGACCCAATTAGTTTGGAAAGTTTATAAATTTTCTTCCCCTAAAATCTGGGTAGATGCCAATATTAATTTTCTTCCTTACATCACTGACCCTGGAAGGTATAGGGCATCTTTTAATCTAAATCCTCAAGTGAGTATATTTAGTAATGACTTTAAAGTAGGAGTATCATTTTATTATAACTATGATAGTGAACCGCTATCTGATGGATCTAAAACAGATTATGGAACTAATCTTCAGTTATCCTATTCATTATAACTAATCATAGAAACATTCAGCGTTCGGTATTTAAAGCGATTTAAACCTTAGAGATTGCTGAATTGTAAAAAGAGGACATACCTATAATTTAGTCTAAATGCTTTATAGCTAACTATTTTCCGGTAAATATATATCGGCTTTTATCCTAAAAAGTGGATTAAACCTAAATTTATAAATGCAGCCCCGCTACCTTGTTTTTTTTAAAATATTAGAGAGATTTTATTAATAAATAGTTAGTTTTTCTAATTGGTTACCATTAAGTTGGTAGCTTTTTTTATTTTAGCAAAATAAAAAAAAACGAAAAAATGAAAATAATTACTTTTTTACTTCTCTTTAGCTTTTCAATAAACACTCTTTTAGCACAGGATTTTTACCTCAACAGTAATGGGGTCACTTGCATGTGTCCTGATGCTTCAGTTGGAGATACGGGTGTGGTTAATAGTGTTACTTATACCAAAAGAACCCGACAACAAATTACTACCGAAAATGCTAGTACAACTTGCACCAGTGGAATTACGGACATGTCGAGTTTATTTAATCAAGTTATTTTTAATGAAGATATTTCCAGTTGGGATGTTAGTAACGTTACTAACATGAATCAGATGTTTGCCGAGAGCTATGCTTTCAATCAACCGATAGGGTATTGGGATGTTAGTTCAGTAACTAATATGAATGGTTTGTTTTTCTTAACCACTGCTTTTAACCAACCTATTAATGACTGGAACGTGAGTTCAGTGACAGATATGGGAGGAATGTTCATTGAAAGTGGATTTAACCAACCCCTCGATGCTTGGGATGTTTCTAATGTAACATCTATGTTTACTATGTTCTATGCTGCTTTGGCTTTTAATCAATCACTAGACACATGGGACGTTTCTAATGTGGGTAATATGCAATCTATGTTCACTAACACCCCTTTCAACCAGGACTTAAGTTCTTGGGATGTTGGCAATGTTGTCAATATGAAAGAAATGTTTACTGGCACTTCATTTAATCAGCCATTGGACAACTGGGATGTAAGTAATGTGATTAATATGGGTTATATGTTCTATAATAGTTCCTTTGATCGACCATTAAATAGTTGGGATGTTAGTAGTGTTTTAGATATGGAAGAGATGTTTACTGGCACTTCATTTAATCAGCCATTGGACAACTGGGATGTAAGTTCTGTAATAAACATGTATAATATGTTTAATGGTAATTCATCCTTTAATCAAGACCTTAGCACGTGGATATTTAACTCCGCTGTGAACCTAGTAGGAATGCTAAATAGTACTATAATTAGTGTAGAAAATTATGACCTTCTTTTGTCTAGCATGTATGACCAACCACTTGTGAATAAAGAATTTGGAGATTTTAGTCTTTCTTATTGTAACGTCACCGACCATGACGCCTTAATAAATGATAAAGGATGGACATTTGATGGTGGTCAATTAGTTGTCACCGATATAATTGCACCAGAAAATGGTTCAGTAGAAGTTGATATTGATTTCTGTTTTGCTACTGGTGTTAACCTTGGTAATCCAGATACATTTGGCTGTGGTAACCTGTCAGTCGAGAATAATGCTCCGGTTGAATTTCCTTTAGGAATTACCGAGGTAATATGGACCCTTACTGATGGTAATGGCACATCAGTTACTGACACACAGATTATTGAAGTATTTATGGTTACAGATGAGGCGAGTTTATGCTATGTATCTGCAGATGAAAACCAACCAGAAAATAATCAAATTTTTATAACTTCGAATACTGACCTTAATGGTCAGAATGTAGATTTTCATGAAGTATTAAGAGAAAGTAGTTCAGGTAATTATGAGACTATTGGTTTTATTGTTCCTCCAGAAGAGTCATTTATAGATATTACTTCAGATAATAATACTCAAGCTTATAGATATAAGGTACAAACAACAAATGTTTGTGGGCAAGTACTAATGCTATCTGATTATCACAAGACCATTCTTTTACAAAGTAATATTGCAACTGATAACTCTGTAAATCTTTCATGGAGCCCCTATATTGGTTTTTCTTTTGATTCATATGCTATTTATCGCAATGTAAACGGAACAAATTTTGACTTGCTTACCACTTTAGCTTCAACTAATACATCATACAATGATTCTGCAGCTGATGTTGTTAATAATTCTTATGAATATTATATCGCTATCGAAGCACCAAATTGCAATACAGTTCCTCTTATGTCAGAGTTTATAAAATCGAACATTGAATACATCAATCCAAATTTGGGAATTAGTGAATTGTCTTATTTAGAGAAATCTATAAGTCTATTTCCAAACCCTACCAGTAATCAGGTAGCGATTAATACATCCAATGATATAGATATTATAAGAGTTGAACTATATAATGTATTAGGTCAGCAAATAAATATAGCTACTAAGAGTACAATAGAGATGAGTTACTTACCTTCTGGATTGTATTACCTTCAAATCTCAACAGATTTAGGAACGGTAACTAAAACCATTATTAGAAAATAAATAGTTTAAATAAAAGATAACAAGCCACTCTGTTAATTTAGGGTGGTTTTTTTTGCAATACATTCAAATCATTTGCTTGATATTAAGACCAGAAGTATCTATATGTCAGTTTGAGTGGTGTTATTTGAACTAAAACAGTCTTTATCATACATAAATCGTACAATTTAGAGCAATAAAAAACCTCAACTACTTAATTATAAGTATGTTGAGGTTTATTGAAGTGGGCAATGAGGGATTCGAACCCCCGACCCCCTCGGTGTAAACGAGGTGCTCTGAACCAACTGAGCTAATTGCCCTTCATGTTAGCGGTGGCAAATATAAGGCAGTTTTTAACTTCCACAAACATTTATATAAAAAATATTATAAAACTTCTGCTACCACAAAAGTACTTCCTCCTATAAAAATTACGTCTTTGGCCTTTGCAGCACTCATTGCGCTTTTATAAGCCTCACTTACGGTAACATACATTGTACCTGTAAGTTTATAAGCCCTTGCTTTCTGCTGTAACTTAGCTACAGCTAAGCCACGAATAACAGCTGGTTTACAGAAATAATAAATAGCATTTTTTGGAAACAATGGTAAAATAACATCTAAATTTTTATCAGCTACAACTCCTAAAACGATATGCAATTGATCGAATTCTTCTTTTTTTAATTGGTTCAAAACCAAACTAAGTCCTTCTTTATTATGAGCCGTATCACAAATTACCATTGGACTTTTATTTAAAAGCTGCCACCTTCCTTGTAATCCTGTATTTTTAGTCACATTTAAAAAGCCATTTTCAATGTTCTTATTGGAAATATTCCATCCCTTTTGCTCTAAAACACCTAATGTGGCATAGGCGGTTTTATAATTTTTAATTTGATAGTTTCCCAATAGATCAGTTTTAAATTCCGGAAACTCTTCTTCTTTAACAAACAGTATGGGACTTTTTTCTTTTCTTACCTTATCGAGAAAAACAACTGTTGTTTCTGGTTTCGCTTCACCGATGACCACCGGAATTTTTGACTTTATGATTCCTGCTTTTTCTGAAGCAATCTCAGCTAAAGTGGTTCCTAAAAACTGGGTGTGATCCAAACCAATATTAGTTATTACCGAGACTTCAGGTTTAATTACATTGGTGCTATCTAACCTACCCCCAAGCCCTACTTCAATAATTGCAATATCTACTTTTTCATTTTTAAAATAATCGAAGGCCAAACCGACCGTCATTTCAAAAAAAGACAATTGATTTTCCAGAAAAAATAATTGATTTTTTTTTACAAAATTTACTACAATATCTTCCGGAATTACAGTTCCATTTATTTTAATTCGTTCTCGAAAATCTTTTAAATGAGGTGAAGTATACAAAGCTACCTTATAACCTGCATCCTGTAAAACAGAAGCCAACATATGGCTGGTAGATCCTTTTCCATTAGTTCCTGCAACATGTACTGACTTAAAACTGCTTTGAGGTTCTTTTAAATATTTCATTAACTTTAACGTGTTAGTTAAATCTACTTTATAAGCAGCAGCACCAATACGCTGGTACATTGGCAATTGATTAAAAAGCCAAGATATGGTCTCTGTATAATTGATAAAAATTATTTTATGATTAACTTTTTTGTGAATTTCATCCTTTTAGAAATAAGGTTCACATAATAAACTCCTTTATTCAATTCATGCAAAGAAAGTGAAACCTCATCGCTTTCATTTTCAATATCTTTATATAGAACAGTTCTCCCTAGCTGATCATAGATAGTTATCGAACTATTTTCAGAAGGGTCATCCAGTGAAATAGTAATAAGGTTTGATGCTGGATTGGGATACATACTAAATCCTAAAACCAAGGGGTTATTATTAATTCCCAACACATTTTCACCGATGTCCATTTTATAACTGGAACGTCCATAAGTTGCGGCATACATGTATTCTGAAGCCTCGTGGATAAACAAATCGTTAATAACTACGGAAGGCATATTTTCTCCAAATGGTTCCCAATTTGCACCATCGTCTAAGGAAGACAACACACCGATGTCAGTACCTAAAAACAAGTTTCCATACTGATCTTGCACGATATCATTAATTGGAATGTCTGGTAAGCTTTCAGAAATATCCAACCAATTTTCTCCAGAATCTGTACTTTTATAAACATGTCCATCATCTTCTCCATACCGATATCCAGAAAAGGTAACATATAGGCTATTTACATCTTCTCTAGACGACAAAACTTTGGTCACCCATCGGTTTGGCAATGCCTCTGAAATATTTGTCCAATTAGCACCTCCATCACTTGTTTCCCAAACATTTCCATCGTCGGTTCCTGCAACTATTACATTACTATTTATAGGTGAAACGTCAATGCTTGTAACGGTTCCAAAATCAAGATTCCCTGCATAAGGTCCATTGCTTAAATCTGGACTTATAGACGTCCAATTTCCTGCGGCATTTGTAGTTTTATATACCTTTTGTGTTCCATAGTAAAGTGTTTGAGAATCATTGGGATCGATTGTTAATGCTGTATCCCAATTATTGGTATCACTTGAAGGAATACCGTTTAATGCTCCGCTAAAAGAAATTCCATTATTGCTTGATTTTCCTAGGTTTCCTCTTTGTGATAGCGCATAAATAACATTGGTATTTGTGGGATCTACTATTGGCTGAAATCCATCACCTCCATAAATTACCTGCCAATCAGTTAAACCTCCAGTTTGAGTTCTGATCGTGCTATTGTCTTGTGTTCCTCCATAAATTTTATCTGAATTTTGTGCATCCACGTAAAATCGATAAAATTGTGTGATGGGTAAGCTGTTATTTTTTAGTGAGGAATTCCCATCGTCGTTACTTACATACAATCCTCCATCATTTCCTATTAAAACTTCTCCAGGAACTAGAGGGTTAAATGCCATTGCGTGTTGGTCTACGTGTACATTTGGAAAGGTGGAGTTCCAAGTGATTCCTCCATCTACAGATTTTTCCATTACAAAACCTGAATTATAAATAATATTTTCATTGGTAGGATCAATAAATATGCCCCCAAACCACCAATGATATGAAGTACCATTACTTATTGAATTCACTTCAGTCCAGGTATCACCACCATCAATTGTTTTAAAGGTACCTTCTACATTCCCAATTTTATCGGTATAAAATGCATAAAGCACATTTGGATTTGATTGTGAAATATCAATACTTATTCTTCCTTTAGAATTGGGATCGCTAGGTAATCCATTGCTTAGTTCACTCCAAGTATCTCCCCCATCTTGTGAGCGATATATTCTAGAGGTTTCGCCTCCATATTGACGATTATTAGGTCGTCTTATTCGCTCCCAGCTTGCTGCATAGACTATATCACCGTTATTGGGATGAATGGCCATGTCTATAATTCCTGTAGAATCACTCACTAATAATTGTTGTTCCCAAGTATCTCCTCCATCAGTAGAGCGATACACTCCCCTATTGCTATCTTTTCTAAACAATGGACCCATTGCGCCTACAAAAATTGTTTCATCATCATTAGGATCTATCAATACCTTACCAACACTACCTGAAGCAGGTAATCCTTTTGCTTGCCATGTTAAACCTGCATCTTCACTTTTATAAATACCATTGCCATCATAGGTTAAAGATCCACCTCCGGCATTTACTTCACCGGTGCCCACCCAAATTATATCGGTATTGTTTTTTGAAATTTCTATATCACCAATAGAAAGCATTTCTTGCTCATCGAAAATAGGAATCCAATTAGCTCCTGCATCTATAGTTTTAAAAATACCACCCGATGCAGCTCCAACATAATACGTTTCTGAGGCATCAATTGGAATTTCAATATCTGAAATACGTCCACCAACATTTAATGGCCCCGAGAATTCCCAAACAGGAAGTACAGCGTTATTTCTATCAGCTTGTTGTTTTTTCCACTGTATGGCCTTTGAATAGGCATCTGTTTTAATTTCCCCAGTAGGATATGCACGTTGTACAAACATAAAATCGTTTGGTGATTTTTTAAAACCTTCCGTTTCTTTAGTGGTGATTTTTGTAGAATTATTACAACTTGATAAGGATATCATTGCAATTAATAATAGAGTATAACGATACATAGCAGTTTTTTTTAAATTGCTATAAAGATATTGAAAATGAAATTTTAAAAATAAATTTTTTTATACTTATTCAGAAAGGCTAAATCTATAAATAATTTTACCTATTTGTTTAGAAGGTGCTTTGGCGTCTTTATTAAATTTAGTAGCTAATGCTGCCCTCTTTGCAGGCTCTAAAAGACATTTAGAATTATTGGTGGTACCGCGAACTCCTGGGGTTGCATTGATTACTTTTCCACTACGATCTACTTCAATACTTACCACCACTGTCCCAGCTTCATTACAATCCTGAACAAATTTCTTTTTATTCAAAGCTTTTCGTCCGCCTAATAAATAATTTCCGTCACCATCTAATCCTTTTCCATTGCCATAATAACTTTTTGAATTTGAATCACCAACAGGATCTCCTTTATCACCAGGGCTTGGATCGTCACCCTCTCCTGCTTTATCAACTCCATCAGATTTTGGACCATTTATCAAACTAGAAAGTGCATCTGAAGTTGATTGGTCCGGTTTAGGGTCTGGTTTTTTTTTAATTTCTTTTTTAGGCTCTTTTTTTGAAACTACCTCAACCACTTCTTTTATTACATCTTTTTTTTCTTCCTTTTTTATTACCGGAGCATCTTTAGTATCTTGGGTAACTACTTCTTCTTTTATTTCCGCTTTTTGTGCTTTTACTGGTTCTGGTATTGTTTGTTTAGGAGCAGTTTTTATTTTTTCTTTTGGCTGTACATTTCCACTACCCAAATCCATCGTACCAAAATTTACTGCAATGCCATTTTCTGGGGGTGGATCTAAATAAGACAATCCTACATAAAAAAACAATAGCAGTATCATCACATGTAAAACGAATGTGATGGCCATACTCTTTTGTTTATGTTTGGTATTTAATAAGCGCATTTTATAATATTAATAGAAAAGAATTTCTTCGCATTCGTGCAAAATAACTGTACCTAATTTGGTCTTACAGCCAACACTACTTTATAGTTATTCTGGTTTGCTATATCCATTACAAAAACAGCATCTTCAATGGGAACTCCCTCTTCTGCACGAAGAATTAAAGTAGGTTTTTCTTGACCAGCAAATACTTTTTTTAATTCAGTTTCTATATTGTATTCACTCACTCGTTCTTTATTAACATAGTAAGCACCATTCTTTGTGATACTCACTGACGCATTTTGCTTATTGGTAGATTTTCCTTTGGCTTTTGGCAAAATTAAATCCAACGCATCAGGTGTTATTGAAGGTGATGTTAATAGAAAAAAGACCAGTAATAGAAATACTATATCCGTCATTGAGCTCATACTAAACTCCGCACTCACTTTATTTCTTCCTCTTAAATTCATGAAGCTGGTTCATTTAAAAGATCTAAAAAGTCTACAGCAGTTGCTTCCATTTGATGCACCACCTTATCTGTTTTAACAACGATGTGGTTGTAACCTATATAGGCAATAATCCCAACGATTAGTCCAGCCACCGTTGTGGTCATTGCGGTATAAATACCTTCGGCTAAAGTTCCCATTTCTGCTTGACCACTGCTTGTTGCCAAGGTATGAAATGCCAATACCATCCCTATAACAGTTCCTAAAAACCCAATCATTGGAGCAGCACCAGCTATGGTAGCAAGGATACTTACATTCTTTTCTAATTTGTATACCTCTAATTTTCCTGCATTTTCAATTGCGGTATTGATATCTTCTAATGGGCTTCCAATTCTTGAAATTCCTTTTTCGGTTAATCTTGAAACTGGTGTGTTTTTTTTAGCACATAATACTTTTGCAGCTTCTAGATTACCAGAACTTACATTATTACGTATCTCATCCATAAAATTAACATCATAATCAGTAGCTGCTTTTATTGCAAATAATCTTTCAAAATAAAGATAAACAGCAGTAAATAAAAGTACAAATAGCACTCCTATAATAATTTGTCCTGCCATACCTCCATCCATCAGTAATTCCATGATGGACAGTGTTTTTTCTTGAACTAATGGCTCTAAATTCTCTGCAGTTTCAGAACCGTCTTGAATAAAAATACTTAACATATAAAATAGGTTTATTGAATAACGTTTATGTTATTCATAAATTGTGAGACTTTTCATTGTTTAGGCAAAAACAACCCTTTCTAAAAGAATAAATATAGCTGCTCCTGCTATAAAACCTGCAAATGCTAGCCAACTAATTTTTTTAAGATACCATATAAAATCTATCTTTTCCATTCCCATTGCTGCTACTCCAGCAGCAGATCCGATAATCAACATACTTCCTCCGGTTCCAGCAGAATAAGCAATAAAATGCCAAAGTATAGAATCGGCAGGAGAATCATACATACCAATTGATGCTGCTACTAAAGGAACATTATCAATAATTGCAGAACAAACTCCTAATAAGATAACGACTAAATCTTGGTTTGGAATGGCTGCTTGTAATACTTCTGCTAAATAACGAAGTGTCCCAACAGGATCTCCATTTTCAGCAACACCATAAACTAAACTTTCTAAACCAGCCACCGCCATTAAAATTCCTAAAAAGAACAAAATACTTGAAATCTCAATTCGAGATAATGCTTTATGAGCTGAATAAAGATGGCGTTTTGAACTTGGAAAATCTTCTTCTGGGTGAATGTATTCTGAAACTAACCACACCACTCCTAACGCAAGCATCATTCCTATATAGGGAGGTAAGTGTGTAATTGTTTTAAAAATTGGAACAGAGACTATCATCCCTAATCCTAAAAACAACATCGTTTTACTACTTAATAAACGTTCAGCCGCAACATCTTTAATAGCATCTGCTTTAATATTTCCNTTGAAAATTTTTAAANATCCTGCGATAANAAATGGTACTATAAAACAAACTATAGAGGGTAATACTACTGTTTTTACTAAACCTAAAGCTGTTACCTTATTGGCTATCCAAAGCATCGTTGTAGTTACGTCTCCAATTGGAGACCAAGCACCGCCNGCATTTGCAGCTATTACTACCATTGCNGCATACCAAAGACGTTGTTCTTTATTTTGTATTAATTTTCGCAATAAGGTTATTAGCACAATGGTTGCTGTTAAGTTATCTATTATTGCTGATAGAATAAAAGCTAAAATTCCAATGATCCATAATANCTTTTTCTTGCTTTTTGTATGTACTGCTCCTTTTAATATTTCAAAACCCCTATGTAAATCTATAATTTCAACGATGGTCATCGCTCCAATTAAAAAGATAAGAATTTCGGAAGTTTTTCCTAAATGGTGTAATAAGGTATTATCAAAACCGTGTTCTGCTGTTTCTCCACCGGAGAGAAAGTTAAAAACATTTTCATGAGTATCTATAATATCAAACCAACCCGCATGAAAACCAATAGCAAGTAATGCCCAAATAAGAGCTGCCATGATTAGTGCAGGTANTGTTTTATCTAATTTTAAAGGATGTTCTAAAGTAATTGAGAGATAACCTATAACAAAAATCAAGATAATTATAGAAGTCATAAAGAGGTGTTTTTTTAAAAATTAAATGCCCAAAATAAAAAATAATATTAAATATTCAGGGCTTAAAATAGACTTGTAAATATATAATGAAATTANCCCTTTTCCAATGGATTTTTAGGAAAAAATATAACTCCTGATGAATGATCTTTTTTTGCTCCAGTCACACTTTTTAAACAATTATTTTCGTTNCTTAATTTTAAAATNCCTAATAAAGCAAATATTAAAGCTTCCTTAAATTCAATCAATTCCGCTGGTGGAATGATTAAATTTATTTTTTTATAATTTTTAATACGTTCTATTAAATAGGAGTTATAGGCACCCCCTCCTGTNACTAAAATAGTTGAATCTTTTTTAAATATACTTGATAACTGAAAAGCGAAATGCTCAGTGATGGTATGNAACTGATCTTCAATTGATATTGTGGANGCTCTAAGNAGTGGAAATACCTCTTTTTTTACCCATTCCAATCCCAATGATTTTGGTGGAATCATTTTATAAAAAGGCAAATCNTTTAATTGTTGAAACAACTTCATAGATAATTTTCCNCNTCGAGCTGAATTTCCACTTTCATCAAANAAAAACCCTAATTGTTCTGCTAAATAATTAAGCACAATATTTACTGGACAAACATCATAAGCTACTCTTTTTNAATCTTTATTATTATTNCTTTTTTCTTCNAAAGAAATATTTGCAAATCCACCTAGGTTTAAACAATAATCATATTCACTAAACAGTAATCGGTCTCCAATTGGAACNAAGGGAGCTCCATTTCCTCCTAAATCTATATCTTGAACTCTAAAATCACAAACTACTTTTTGNTTTATTAAGGAAGCAATTTCAAATAAATTTCCTATTTGTAATGTAATTCCTTTTTGAGGTTNATGTAAAATTGTATGCCCATGACTNCAAACAGCATCTANNTTANATATCTTTTTTCTTGATATGAATTCTGAAATAACCTCAGCTAAATAAAGGGTGTATTCAGAATTTAGTATTGTTAAATTTTTNTCAGAAAANGAGATAGCTTTCTGTAGCTTATCTTTCCAGACTTTAGTATANGAGATCGTTTCAGATGCTATTATTTTATAATTCCAAGTTCCATTTTCTGANAAATTAAAAATGATTTGAGCTAANTCAATTCCATCTAATGAAGTTCCACTCATTACGCCCAAAACATGGTATTTTATTTTTTTCAAAACTGAAACTTTTTAGATTTTAAATATACAAGACCCTTATGGTTTCTTCAAAACTAATACCNATAAAATTCTAACACAATCGAAACCNTTTCTAATTTGACAATTGANATTTAAAAAGGTATATTTGTANGCTATTTTTTTTTAATACTATTTAACACTCTNTTCAATGAACTTTAAGCTTACTGANGAACACATTATGATTCGCGACGCAGCTCGTGATTTTGCAAAGTCTGAATTATTACCGGGAGTGATAGAACGAGANAACAAACAAGAATTTCCTNCCCAACAAATAAAAATGATGGGAGAAATGGGCTTTCTTGGGATGATGGNAGACCCGAANTATGGTGGTGGCGGAATGGATACGCTTTCTTATGTATTAGCCATGGAAGAAATTTCAAAAATAGATGCATCAGCAAGTGTGATNATGTCTGTAAATAATTCTTTGGTTTGTTANGGATTAGAAAAATANGCTAATGAAGATCAAAAACAAAAATACCTTATTGAATTAGCTACTGGTAAAAAGNTAGGTGCATTTTGCTTGAGTGAACCTGAAGCAGGGTCTGACGCTACNTCACAAAAAACCACTGCCATTGACAAAGGAGATCATTATTTATTAAATGGAACAAAAAACTGGATTACCAANGGAAGTTCTGCANACTATTATATTGTAATTGCACAAACAGATAAGGAAAAAAAACACAAAGGAATCAATGCTTTTATTGTTGAAAAAAGCTGGGATGGATTTGAAATAGGAGCCAAAGAAGATAAATTAGGGATTAGAGGAAGTGATACGCACTCATTAATTTTTAATGATGTCAAGGTNCCNAAAGAAAATAGAATTGGTGAAGAAGGATTTGGATTTNCATTTGCCATGAAAACACTTTCTGGGGGAAGAATAGGAATTGCAGCACAAGCCCTAGGTATTGCTGCNGGAGCATATGAATTAGCAAGAGACTATTCTAAAGTAAGAAAATCTTTTGGCACTGAAATTTGNAACCATCAAGCCATCGCTTTTAAATTAGCCGATATGCATACGAATATTGAGGCAGCTAGAATGTTAGTCTATAAATCTGCATGGGATAAAGACCAAGGAAACAACTACGATATGAGTAGTGCAATGGCAAAGGTATTTGCTTCACAAGTTGCAATGGATGTTACCGTTGAAGCCATTCAAGTTCATGGCGGAAATGGATACGTAAAAGATTACCATGTTGAGCGTTTAATGCGTGATGCTAAAATTACTCAGATATATGAAGGAACTTCAGAAATACAAAAAATTGTAATTTCTAGGGGATTATTAAAAGATTAAAAAAAAATGAAAAAAAACAACTACCTATTAATTGCTATNGTCCTTTTAATGTTTGCTGGATGTAATACNTCTGTAAAAGTATTAAGTGCATGGAAAAGTAAAGACATAGACCAGATGACCGATAGAAATATATTGGTAATNGCAAGAACTTCAGACCTTGAAATACGTGCTGATTTCGAAAGTAGCATCGCNAATAAATTAAGAAACGCTGGTTATAAAGCTACTGAAAGCTTTACTAGGTTTCCAAAAATGNATCATGACNAGGAAATGACAGAAGAAGATCGAAAGCGTATTCTTGAAATTTTTGGTTACGAAGGATANGACGCCATATGCATAAGTGTACTTAAAGATTATTCNGAAACTGAAACCACCAATTATTACAATGATTATTANGGAGGTAGNATGGGNATGATGGGACCTTACAACTCTTATTACCCATCCTATTATGGAGGTTTTAATAGTTATTACGGGCANCCCTATTCATACTCTACNTTTGGAGATTATTATGGNTATGGTGGTTCTTATACCACGATTGATAAAAAATATGTGCTTGAAACATTATTNTATAATTTAAATAATGACGACGACGAGCAACTTATGGCTGCTACTACCACAANAATAGAAAACCCAAGGGATGCNGTAAAAACTGCAGATAAATACACTGAAAAAATAGCAGAAAGCTTAAANAAANTAANTAAATNGTAATTCNATACGTTNNTTATAAAAAAGNCCNGACAANAANTGTNAGNTNTTTTTTATAATTGGAATCNAGGNANTNAATTTTATAAGCNTCTTACAAATCACATCAANAAATTCCANACAATTCCAAATCGAATCACGGCATCACGATANGGATATCCNGGAGCCGAAAAATAAGTATTGGTNCTTGCAAATAATGCATTAAAATTTTCATATTTAAAATAAAAACGAATTTGTTGTACNCTTGCATTGAAGAAAATATCAAATTGAGGATATCCTCCTAGCTCTGTCTCATTTTGAACATAAAACTCTGCTAACACAGCATCATAACCATTCATCATATAGTTAGAATAATATTTAAAAGTAACACCAGTTTGCATAAACAAGGCTTTTTTAAATAAATGATCTTCAAAAAANAAGGTNTTTCTGGTAATAAATTGAGGCAATTTTAAAACATCTTCACCATTTAAAGCGTTTTGATANAAGANTGTGTTATCCAATCCAAATTTCTTAAATTTAAGTTCCTTTTGTAATTTAACTTTTACATAATCCACTCGTTCTCCNTATTGTTGTGGCGTTGGAGTTGAATCATTTTCTTTGATTGCAAAATAGGTGTATTTGTCAATCCCGGTATAATTNAGAGATAGGTTTGCTATTTTATCAGATTCAAAATATACTTTTAACTGNTGTGTTTTTACATTATCAAAATTATTTTGCCAATTATAATTGATATAATCACTTTGATTTAATAAGAAAACAAAGTTTGGCGCAGTGGTATGGGTTTTAATTTCTGCACTAATTTTATGAGCGTTTTTAATAANGTAAGAAGCTCCCGCCTTTAAATAATTACCATCATAATCTCCCGAAATATTAATGGCTCCTTTACCAAATAATTCAAATCCTTTATATGTTTTTTTATAGGAGGCACCCGCTTGAACCAAATTACCTTTTAACCTATTTGCAATTCTACCATCATCAAATATGATGACACTATTATATCCATAATTATAATTCGTATACCCAATAAAAGCACTTAAACTNCCNATGTNGTTATTTTCAAAACGAGTATANCCTTGAATGTTGAAATCTTCAAGCTTTCCTTTTTTATACAAATCAGAAGTTTTATAAGACTCCCCATAATCATCAAAGGGAACATCTTGTTTAAACACATACGATTTATCTTCAAAGCTCATTACATTACCAATAAAAAGCTTGTTTTGGTCGGTACTATCNTTTTTGGTNATNAACTCAAACTCTTGTTTTCCGTATACACGAAACCCTTTTAATTCATTTTCTGCATCTTGAAAATTTACTTCTAACCGTCCCCGATCTCTAAATTCACTATTNTTACTCTCAAACAATAAAACAGATTCATCAGTAAGTCCCCCGTTTTGTTGATTGATAAGATCCAATGCNNTTACATGTGCTAAAATATTATATCGATTNTTTTTTGTGTGATAATTTGNAGTAAACCTAAAATCTCCTGTACTNGTCAAACTATGTTGATANGNTCCTAAAGATCGCACTCCNTTATATGCAANAGAAAAATTAAATTGTTTTGANGTATTTATTGAAAAAAAGGCNTCTAACTGNTGTCCTTGTTTAAATGCAGTTTTAAAATACAATTCTGTTAAAGGAGTGGGGAGATTGTAATAATCCATNTCTTCAATTTCACGATAACCGAAATGATGAGATTGAGCCAAAAATAATGGCTTTAAATTTATATTNTCAAAGTCATAACTTAAATCATTATANGGTTGACCNACATTTGAAAATTGTTGNAATTCAAAATTATCCTTTCGCAAATAGTTGAANTTATAATACCTTTGNATGGTAAGAGAGGTGTCTAAAAANGTAGTATCTCGNTTAGCTGAAATAATTTTATATTGTGTTATAGAAGGTTTTTCCTTGTTCTTTTTCTCAGGACGTTCTCCTCCATTNTGAGAAAAAACTATTACTGNAGAGCATAATAGAAGAAATAAAAAAAACGTTTTGCGCATCTATTTTTAACTTACAAAGCAAAGGTATACTTTTGAAAGGAATATTTAAATAATGAATTCCGTTAAATATGTTAAAACTAAAAATCAATAAACAATTAGTTGAATGCGGTACTGANGAAGCTGGNCGAGGATGCCTTGCCGGACCNGTAACAGCNGCTGCNGTTATNCTACCTGATAATTTTAAAAATGAAATTTTAACAGATTCAAAACAACTTTCAGAAAAAAAACGAGCNATTTTAAAGCCNATCATTGAAGCCCAAGCAATTTGTTTTGGAGTTTCTCANATTATGATGGNAAAAATTGATAAAATAAATATTTTAAACGCTTCCATTTTAGCGATGCATACCTCTATTAAANAGNTATCCAAAGCACCTGATTTCATAGCTGTTGANGGCAATCGCTTTAAACCTTTTTTAGACATACCACATCAAACTGTTATAAAAGGAGATGGAAAATATTTACATATAGCAGCAGCCTCTATATTAGCAAAAACATATCGCGACGCNTATATGGAAAACATTGACAAAGAGTATCCAATGTATAATTGGAAACAAAACAAAGGCTACCCCACCAAAGAACATCGAGCGGCAATTAAAAAATACGGAATCACCAAATACCATCGCAAAAGTTTTCGGTTGTTANCGGAACAATTNCTNANNGAATAAGCATTNAAATTTCATTGTTAAAAACCCATCNATAAACTTTTAAATTTCTAACAGATGCTGTTATTTTCCTTATTATTTTTGTAGNATGANGGTTTTTATTCAATTCGTCGCATCGCTATTNNTATTNAGTTTNTTTATAAGCTGTGATCCAGCACCTTCAAAATTAAAAGCGCTTAGCGATTTTATACCCAAGAACCCTTNAGTGGTATTTAGCATNAATGATTTTGAANCTTTAAAATCTGATCTTNNNAANAATAGTTTCCTCAGTAATTTAAAAAATGCTCAAGCTTATTCTTATCTCAAGAATAAAGAGATTTTTAAGCACTTACATCCTAATTCAAAAAGTNTACTATGCATCTCTNAAGGAAATGATGANCCCGCTTTTACNTTTATGACTAAACTAAACAAAGATNTATTTAATNNAGACTCCATAGCCGGTCATACCATTNAAAATAGTTCNTTTAATTCCTTTACATTNCAAAAAGTAATTATCAATAAACAAGCTNTTTTCACNACTGTTGAAGACAGTATATTTTTNGCATCAAATTCANAAAAAACATTAGCGAATATNCTNAGCGGNAAAAACGAAAATAATGCGATTTTNAAAAAANTAACNGCCCTTAGTAATCNTCAGGATTTAACAGCATTTATTCCTGCAAACGANATTTTAGCAAACCAAATATTATTTAATTTTGGATCTTGGGCNGCACTTAATATTGAAGTNTTACCNGATGCATTAACTGCTTCAGGAGTTNTNTTAACAAATGATTCAGTTCCTCAATTAATATCGNTTTTTAANGGNTTAAATCCNCAACAAAATNAAATTGCAAAAGTGACTCCAACCAATGCCNATACANTTGTTTCATTAACATTTGATGATTTTGCATTATTTCAAAATAACCTTCAAAACTTTAGGGGTATCAAAAGNATTAAAGACGAAGNAACTATTTTATTTGAAGCGGTTAATGAAGTAAGCAAAATAAGTTTTTCANANGGGANTGCAATTGTTTTAAAGAGTATTGATCCNCAACTTACNAATGAGGCATTGCAAAATTTTAGTAGNCCTAAANCTCCATTTAAAGGAATAATGATTCANCGCTTTAATGAGCCTAATTTATTTGTAAATCATTTCTTAACTTTTACAAACCGTACCGCNCCTAAAGAAGTATTTATNTTNGATAATTTCTTTGTTTTTTCTGAAAATGAAGAAGTGACTCAAAACATCATNAACTCCTATTTACNAAATAATTGCCTATCATCTACCTCCTACTATAAAGAAGCGCTTTCTCAACTTAGTGACGAGTCTTCGCTATTAGTTATGAAGCTAAACGGAGATTATTCAGAAGCAATTTCAACNCTTCTAAAAACTGAAATAGCNNCTANTTCTTTTAAAAAGTATCCCATAGCTATATTGCAGTTTAATTATGATCGTGATTTCGCTCACGTNAATTTTGTTTGTAAAGAGNNAAGTACATCAAACAGTAAAAAAATTGCAGGAAAGGTNACTCAAATTAACAGTATTCAATTAGAAAACGAACTACTAAATAACCCTACTTTTTTTAGTAATCACAGAACAGGTGGAAAAGACATCGTAGTTCAAGATGTGACCAATAAGATGTANTTTATTTCNTCTGGAGGAAAAATTTTATGGACAAAGAAACTTAAGAATCCAATATTAGGNAAAATAGAAGAAGTTGATCTTTTACGAAATGGCAAAAAGCAATTGGCNTTTACGACCAAAAATAATTTTTATATTTTAGATAGAACGGGTNGAGCAGTTGCTCCTTTTCCNATAAAATTTAGAGATGAAATCACCCAAGGAATTTCTGTTTTTGATTATGATAANAATCGGAAATACCGCTTTNTAATCACGCAAGGAAAAGAACCTTTAATGTTAGATAGCAAAGGAAAAAAAGTAAAGGGATTTAGGTTTAAAAAAACAAAATCAAACATCGTATTCCCACCTNAACATTTTAGAATTAAAAGTAAAGATTACATCATTATTGCAGAGGAAAACGGAAAACTAAACATTCTTAGTCGAATAGGTAAGCCGAGAGTAANTGTATCTAAAACATTCGATTTTTCNAATACTCCAATCACATTAGAAAAGTCAAAACTAGTAGTCATNAATAAAGACAACTCNAAAAACAGTNTTGGTTTGGACGGAAAAACNATTACAAATAAGTTNAAGGTNACTAGTTATCATTTTACTGTTAAAGGTAAAACCAAAGTAACTTTAGATGATAATTTAATGCGAATNAATGGTGTTTTAATCGAATTACCTTTTGGAATTTATACAGCACCAACTATTAGTATTGTTAATCGTAAAANCTANATTTCAATTACTGAAACTCAAGAAAACAAGGTATATGTNTATAATAAATCTGGAAATCTGCTATCTGGATTCCCTGTTTACGGAACGTCTATAATTGATCTTGGAGATCTAACAAAAAATGGTAAAACAAATTTTTTAGTAAAAGGTGCTGCTAAAAATATTATTGTTTACGAAATACATTAATTTTTTTGAGAATAAACTAACTAATTTTTGGAGTTGTGAAATGAGCTAGCTTATAAAAAAAGATTCAAAAGGTGAAAAAAATATAAACAATGTAATGAGTATTTTAAATCTTAAAAACTTAGGAATTCAGCTTTTTTTCAGCTTCAAATAAATCTAAAAAATGAAAGAGTAATTTTTCTTTTACTTCTTCTATAGCAACCTCAGGTTTTCCTAATTCTACATTTAAAGAGGTAACTGCTTTTCCTTTTATTCCACAAGGAATCATATGATCAAAATAACCCAAATTTGCATTTACATTAAGTGCAAACCCATGCATGGTTACCCAACGACTAGCGCGCACTCCAAAAGCACAAATTTTTCTTGCAAAAGGAGTTCCTACGTCAAACCAAACCCCTGTTTCGCCTTTTGATCGCTCTGCCTTTAAACCATATTCAGCCAATGTTCTTATTACCATTTCTTCCAAGAATCGAAGGTATTTATGAATATCTAAAAAAAAGTTTTCTAAATCTAAAATAGGATAACCAACAATTTGTCCAGGTCCATGATAGGTAATATCTCCACCTCGATTATTTCTATAGAAGGAAGCTCCTATTTCCGTTAATTTTTCTTCAGAAATAAGTAAATTTTCAATGTGCCCACTTTTTCCTAAAGTATATACATGAGGATGTTCTACAAACAGAAAATAATTGGGTGTGGATAGGAATTTTTCTTCCCTTCTATTTTTTATTTTTAAATCAATAATATCTTTAAAAAGCTGTTCTTGATATTCCCAAGTATCTTTATAATTTTTAACTCCTAGCTCCTTTATTTCAATGTGTTTATTCAAAAGATTATTTTTCAATTTATAAATTTAAAATATCTGGATTATTTAAATATGCTAAAAAGGATTTTATGCAATAGGGTCTATTTTGGATTGTTGATGATAATTAACGCTGCAATAACTCCAGGCACCCATCCACACAACGTTAAAATAAAAACAATAACTAAAGATCCACAGCCCTTATCTAAAACCGCTAAAGGTGGAAATATGATTGATAAAATTACCCTCCAAATATTCATTTATACAAATTTACGATTATTTAATAAATCTATAAGTTATTAACTAATTCTTCTTTTTATACTTCCTCGATTTTAATGTTAAATTTTTCGTAAAAGAAATAAAGTATCAAACAAATGATTACTTTTGTTAAACAAAAAATAAACTCCATGAAAAAATTTAATTTAATTTTAATTACCGCAGTAACTTTAATGTGTTTTGGATTAAACGCTCAAAACAGTATAGATATATGGAAAGTTGCATCTTCATATGAAACTGAATCTAAAGTAAAAGTTTTTAGGAATACAGTTCCTCAAGAATTCAAATTATTTACACTTAACCCTGTTGAGTTTAACAATTTATTAGCAACTGCTCCTCAAAGATTCACAACGCAATCCAACACAATAATTGAGTTCCCAACAAAAAATGGAGAAATTCAAAAGTTTCGTGTTTATGAAGCATCTGTTTTAGACGATTTATTGCAGGAACAATATCCAACTATTAGGTCTTACACTGCTCAAGGTATTGATGACCCATCTGCTATTGCGAGATTTAGTTATTCAGACTCTGGTCTTAATGTAATGATTTCATCTGCTAACTATGGAACTATCTATATAGATCCTTATACAAAAGATTTAAATCAATACATCAGCTATGCTAGCAATTCTTTGCCTGAAGACTCTAGATCTTTCGAATGTTTAGTTCAAGATACATTGCAGGATGAAATTGTTTTATCTCCCTTAAATGCAGATGATGGAAAATTACGTACCTACCGTCTAGCACTAGCATGTACAGGAGAATATGCCCAATATCATTTAAACAACCAAGGCATTCCTTCAAGCGCGACTGATGAAGAAAAAAAAGCTGCAGTACTTACCGCAATGAATACTGCAATGACCAGAATAAATGGTGTTTTTGAAAAAGAGGTAGCCCTTACCATGGTAATTATTCCTAATAATACTGAAATTATATTTTTAAACGCAGGATCTGATCCCTATACCAACAATAATGGGGGTGTTATGTTGGGTCAAAACCAAAGCACAATTAATTCTATCATTGGTGTTGCAAATTATGACATTGGCCATGTTTTTAGCACCGGTGGTGGTGGTATCGCTAGTCTTGGTTCGGTTTGTGGTTCAAGTAAAGCTCAAGGAGTTACAGGACTACCTCAGCCTATTGGAGACGATTTTTATATTAACTATGTAGCTCATGAAATGGGACATCAATTTAGAGCAAATCATACTCAAAACAATAGTTGTAATAGAAATAATGCAACTTCTATGGAACCAGGAAGTGCGTCAACTATTATGGGATATGCCGGAATTTGCTCACCCAACGTTCAAAACGACAGTGATGCTTATTTTCATGCCATTAGTATTCAGGAAATGTGGGGTTTTATTTCAATATTGGGAGGATCTTCTTGTCCAGAAGAAACAGATACAGGAAATGCGCCTCCAATTGCAGATGCTGGTCCTAATTACACTATTCCTAAAACAACTCCGTTTGTTTTAAAGGGCATAGCAACAGATCCAGATACGGAAGACGTGCTTTCGCACAATTGGGAGCAAATGGATCAACAAATAGGTACAATGCCTCCTCAAAACACTTCCGCTTTTGGGCCTATGTTTAGATCTGAAAATGCACTTATTTCACCAAATAGATACATGCCTAAATTATCAACTGTGTTGAATGGTCAAACACAAACAACCTGGGAAGTAGTTCCTTCGGTAAGTAGAACTATGAAATTTAGATATACCGTTCGAGATAATGTAGCAGGTGGATCCTCATCAGCAAGTGACGACACTGTTATATCAGTAGATGGCGATTCAGGACCATTTGTAGTAACTTCTCAAAATACCTCCACTACTTGGTCACCACAATCCAATGAAACTATAACATGGGATGTTGCTGGAACTGATGTGGCACCTGTCGATAGTCCAAATGTAGATATTTTATTTTCTGCCAATGGAGGACAAACCTTTGATGTAGTAATCGCAGAAGACATTCCAAATAACGGAAGTGCAGCTATTTCTGCCCCAAACTTGAATACTACCAACGGAAGATTTATGATTATTTCTTCAAATAATATCTTTTACGATATCAATGCTGGAGTAATTACAATTGATGGAGAATTAGCCCTTAATGAAAATTCTTTTGAAAATTTTGCCCTGTGGCCAAATCCATCAAATGGATCTATCAATTTAGTATTAACTCCTTTTTCTAATGGAGAGATTAAAGTAACTCTATATGACATTAGAGGTAGTCTTGTTTACAATAAGGGATTTGAAACCAATGGAAGTTTGTTTGAAAAAGCATTAACTTTTAATGGTTTAAACTCAGGAATTTACTTTATTAAAGTGAGTAATAATGGCATTAGCAAAACAACTAAGCTAATCATAAAATAAAAATTAAACATAAAAAAAGCGAGATTAATATTTCGCTTTTTTTATGTTTATAATTTAATGTACTGTGCTACTCGAACTAATTTCGTAGTCGTTTCATCTACATTAAAAATAATATCAAAGTACATGTCACTTTCTGTTTTTACAATTTTTATCGTTCCTTTTTTTACCTCATAATAACCTGCTTCTCCTCTACAAAAGCACTGTTTGCCATAAAGTAATTTCACATTGTTTAGTTCTTCATCCATTAAATTTAGTACTGTTGTATTCTGTGGAATTTCAAAATGAAATGTTTCAGAGTAATCTCCGTCAGCAGTTCCTTCTGGTGATTTTTCTTCATACTTAAACTTAACAACTATATTATTACCATTTGCTATAACAGGATAAATTGCACCAATTGTATCATCTTTTAAATTTAAATTAGAATGATTAGAAATAACAACCGATACATCTCCATCTTTTTCTTCTAGCCCATCTGCGAGAATAATAACTTCTTTATGAGTTGTTAAAACTACTTTTTTATTGTTTCCACAAGAATTAAATAAAAACAAAACAATTAATAAGGTAATTAATTTCATGACGTTTGATTTAAAATAAATGGTAGAATTCAAATTTACAAATATAAAGTTAAGAAAAAGTCCAATACTATTCCTTTTGAAATAACTAACGACTAAAACACGTATCAAGATTAATTTATAAAAAATAAAAATTAGCCATCAAGCCTTTTATTGAAAGCGTTAAGAAATTCCTAGAAAACATCAAAAAAAATGTTACTAATTAAGTAGTATTAAGATGCTAATAATTATTTTTGTAGCTGTCTGCTAAATATATAGCATTTTAAAAATCTGATCATGCAATTATCCGAACAAGAACAAGTACGAAGAGAAAAGCTCATACAATTAAGGGCCTTAGGTATTAACCCATATCCAGCAGATTTATTTCCGGTGGATGCGATGACTGCAGATATTAAACAGAATTTTGAAAACGGTAAAAAAGTAATTTTAGCCGGACGATTAATGTCTCGCCGGATACAAGGAAAAGCTTCATTTGCAGAATTGCAAGATTCAAAGGGTCGCATTCAAGTATACTTTAATAGAGATGAAATTTGCCCTGGTGAGGATAAAGTACTTTATAATGAGGTCTATAAAAAACTATTGGACATTGGTGATTTCATTGGTGTTGAAGGAGAGTTATTTACTACTAAAGTAGGAGAAAAAACAGTAATGGTTAAGAGTTTTAAATTACTTTCGAAAGCTTTAAAACCATTACCATTGCCAAAAACAGATGGTGAAGGAAACACCTTTGATGAGTTTAATAATCCTGAATTGCGTTACCGNCAACGNTATGCAGATTTGGTGGTCAACCCGAAAGTAAAAGAAGTATTCATAAAGCGGACTAAGTTATTTACAGCGATGCGTACTTTCTTTAACAATAGTGGTTATTTTGAAGTTGAAACTCCTATCCTACANTCCATTCCNGGAGGAGCAGCAGCAAGACCTTTTAAAACACANCANAATTCTCTAGACANTCCAATGTTTATGAGAATTGCATGTGAATTATATTTAAANAAATTAATTGTAGGTGGTTTTGATGGCGTATATGAATTCGCAAAAACTTTTAGAAATGAAGGTATGGATCGTACTCACAATCCAGAATTTACAATGATGGAAATTTATGTAGCTTATAAAGATTANAATTGGATGATGGATTTAACTGAAAAATTATTGGAATTCTGTGCCACGGAAGTAAACGGAAGCTCAAAATCTATTTTTGGAGAACANGAAATTAACTTTAAAGCTCCATATGCTAGAGTAACAATGGCTGAATCNATTGAACATNATACAGGNNTTGATATNTTAGGAAAATCAGAAAATGAAATTAGAGAAGCTGCNAAAGNAATGGGGATTGAGGTAGATGAAACGATGGGTAAAGGAAAAATAATTGATGAAATTTTTGGTGAAAAATGTGAAGCCAATTACATCCAACCNACTTTTATTACAGATTATCCAAAAGAAATGAGCCCNTTAACCAAAGTACATCGTTCTAACCCTNATCTTACNGAAAGATTNGAGTTNATTATTTGTGGAA
The DNA here is from genome assembly GCA_002713705.1 of Flavobacteriaceae bacterium. Lineage (GTDB taxonomy): Bacteria > Bacteroidota > Bacteroidia > Flavobacteriales > Flavobacteriaceae > Marifrigoribacter. Next base: position 11,873 of record PAUJ01000017.1, on the reverse strand, counting down.
AAGAATTAGCAAATGCTTATNCTGAGTTAAATGACCCANTAGATCAAAGAGCACGTTTTGAAGATCAAGTAAAATTAGCAGGACGNGGTGATGATGAAGCTACAGAATTTATAGATCAAGATTTTCTAAGAGCTTTGGAATACGGAATGCCTCCAACATCAGGAATGGGAATTGGAATGGATCGTTTGATTATGTTTTTAACTAATAACGCTTCCATACAGGAAGTNCTATTTTTTCCTCAAATGAAACCTGAAGTAAAGCAGGTGGCGATGAGNGATGATGAAAAAGTGNNATTTAATATGCTAAAAGCTNATTCACCTTTTGAATTAATCGAACTAAAAATTCAATCGGGACTAAGTAATAAAAAATGGGATAAGGTNATCAAGGGATTNACAAAAAGTGGAATTGCCAAAGTCNATAAAACCGAAGAAGGTTTATTTGTAGAAGTGATTTAAAAAAATAATAAATAAATAAAATAAAACATATTTTGTTTAGCTATATTTGCTTATTGTTAAACANTATATGATTATGAANTATTTATTTTTACTTTTATCAATTAATATGCCGATNCAAACTATTAAAATTTTCAANTTTAATAAAAACTCTAATATATACAGTTGGAGGATAGTTGATGACAATGTGATGGGCGGCAGATCATCTAGTAATATAAGTTTAAATAAAGATGGCTTTGGNGTATTTAATGGAACCATATCATTAGANAACNATGGGGGNTTTTGTTCGGTACGNNATGTTTTTAAAGCTTTAAAAGNAAATAACCANAATAATATTTTCCTAAAAATAAAAGGAGATGGTAAAGATTATCAATTAAGAATNAAAGATAATTCAAGAAATTATTATTCCTATATAAAAACATTCTCCACCAACGGAGAATGGCAAGAAATAGNAATACCCTTAAAAGAAATGTACCCCTCTTTTAGAGGAAGAAGACTTGATGNACCTAATTTTTCTCATGANTATATAGAGGAAATNGTATTTTTAATAGGAAATAAAAAAAATGAGAACTTTGAATTAATCATCGATAAAATAGCGTTGAAATAATTTATTGAAAATGAAAATATTACTAACCGGAGCAACTGGATANATAGGAAAACGACTGCTCCCTCTTTTAATAGAAGAGGGCCATCAAGTTGTNTGCTGTGTTAGAGATTTGGATCGTTTNCATCCTCCTTCATCCATACGGCCAAAAATTTCAATAATTCAAATTGATCTTTTAGACAAAGATTCACTTGATGCGATTCCAAAAGATATTGACGGTGCTTATTACTTNGTNCACTCCATGTCTGCATCTTCANATTATCAAGCACTTGAACAAGAATCTGCAATTAANTTCAGAAATGCCCTAAACAAAACCCAAGTTCAACACGTTATTTATTTAAGTGGTATTGTAAATAATATCGAATTATCTAAACATCTTANNTCGAGAAAAACGGTAGAATTGGAACTCCACAAAGGAATCTATAATTTTACAACCTTAAGAGCTGGAATTATTATTGGATCTGGAAGTGCTTCCTTTGAAATTATTAGAGATTTAGTCGAAAAACTNCCAGTTATGGTTACTCCAAAATGGCTNAACACTAGATGTCAGCCCATTGGTATTTCGGATGTAATTGCTTTTCTTTCAAAATCTATTTTTAACTCTAAAACATTTGACCGAGATTTTGACATAGGGGGACCAGATATNTTATCNTATAAAGAAATGCTTTTAGAATTTAGTCGAATGCGAAAATTAAATCGNAAAATCTTTACTGTTCCAGTGATGACCCCTCGGCTTTCTTCTTATTGGTTGTATTTTGTAACATCAACATCTTATAAATTAGCTGTAGCNCTTGTAAACAGTATGAAAATAGAGGTAATNTGTCGCAATACCGATTTAAACAATATTTTGAAAGTGACNCCNATAAGCTATAANAAGTCTTTATCGAAGGCCTTCGCTAAAATTAAAAACAATGANATTGTTTCAAGTTGGAAGGATGCTTATGCTAGTAGTGGGTTTAGTAGNCATATTTCTGATTTTATTGAAATCCCAACCTTTGGATGTTTTANAGATCAACGAAGANTGGCATTTAAAAACAAGGAAGATTGTATTGAAAAGATTTGGAGCATTGGTGGACAAACTGGATGGTATTATGGAGACTGGTTATGGAAAATAAGAGGTTTTATAGATAGATTNGNAGGCGGAGTTGGACTTAGAAGAGGTCGTACGAGCCTTCATACCATAGATGTAGGCGATGCTTTGGATTTTTGGCGAGTANTGTATGCAAATAAAAANGAAGGTCGATTGCTCTTATTTGCTGAAATGAAATTACCCGGAGAAGCTTGGCTTGAATTTAAAATTGAATCTGGCAAACTTATTCAAACTGCTACCTATAGACCTTTGGGACTTATGGGAAGGTTGTATTGGTATTTAGTATTACCATTTCATGGTGCTATTTTTAATGGAATGCTAAAAAAACTAACAAGTTCCAATGGATATTAGTATTTTTTATTTAAAATTATTGTANGCTATGAAGATTTCCATATTTTGGTTCAGAAGAGATTTAAGGTTAGAAGATAATATTGCTCTTTATGAGTCGATTTCTTTAAAAAANAACGTTTTACCNATCTTTATTTTTGACGACNACATTCTAAATGAATTNCCCAATGATGATCCAAGAGTAAATTTTATATACCAAACACTCTTTGACATCAATCTTGTNCTTCAAAAACACGATACTTCTCTTTTAATATTAAAAGGTAAGCTCGAAGATGTTTGGAGTAAATTAATACAGAAATACACTATTGAAAGTGTATTTATAAATAAGGACTACGAACCTTATGCTATAAAAAGAGATCAAAAACTTGGAGAAGTTCTAAAATCGAATGGTATTGAATTGCATTCCTTTAAGGATCAAGTGGTTTTTGAAGAATCTGAAGTTGTTAAANCTAATGGTGAACCATATACTGTATTTACCCCTTTTAAAAGAAAATGGTTGNCATTATATAATCCCTNAACATTAAAACCTAAAATTACTTTTGANAATTTCCATCAGGTAAATTATCCATTTCCTAAAAANGAAGAATTAGGATTTAAATCATCTAGTATCTATGTGAAAGATTTTGAGCTAAGTGGAGTTANTACGTATGCCGAAACTAGAAATTTNCCAATATTAGATTCTACAAGCTANTTAGGTCCCCACCTTCGATTTGGCACCATAGGGGTNCGCCAAATAATTGCAGAACTAAACCCTAGTAATGAGGTTTTTTTAAGTGAATTAATATGGAGAGAATTTTTTATGCAGATACTATTTCACTTCCCCAAGGTCGTAACAGGAAACTTTCGCCCAAAATATGACGGCATTAANTGGAGAAACAAAGAGGAAGATTTTGATAAATGGTGTCGNGGTNAAACCGGATATCCAATGGTGGATGCAGGAATGAGACAATTAAATGAAACTGGATATATGCACAATCGAGTNAGGATGGTCACCGCAGGTTTTCTCTGNAAACATCTCTTAATAGATTGGCGATTAGGAGANGCTTATTTTGCAAAAAAACTATTGGATTTTGAACTTTCTTCAAACAATGGAAATTGGCAATGGGCAGCGGGAACAGGATGTGATGCCGCTCCATATTTTAGAATTTTCAATCCGATAGAACAATTAAAAAAATTTGATAAAACGCAAGGTTNTATCAAAAAATGGATTTCAGAACTNGGGACAGCNGATTATCCTGAACCAATGGTCGAACATAAATTTGCAAGGACAAGAGCCTTGGAACAGTATAAAATNGGAATAAATAATATCGTTTAAAATAAAAATAATATGAATAAAAACTATTTAATAATCGGAGGTTCATCCGGAATCGGTAAAGAATTGGTAAGCATACTTGCCAAAGAAGGTCACAATGTATTNGCTACCTACAACGAAAATAAAGTTGAAAATCATGACAAGGTACAGTATCAAAAATTTAATGTTTTAAACGACTCTCTAAACCTTGATATTTTACCAGATGAAATTAATGGTTTAGTTTACTGTCCAGGAAGTATTAACTTAAAACCATTCAAACGTTTTACAGACGAAGATTTTATTTCTGATTTTAAATTACAAGTTGTTGGTGCTACTAAAATCATTAAAATNCTCATGCCAAGATTAGCAAAAGGTGGAAATTCTTCAATTGTGTTATTTTCAACNATTGCAGTACAAAATGGATTTAATTTNCATTCTCAGGTCGCCGTATCAAAAGGTGCTATTGAAGGNTTAACTAGATCATTAGCAGCAGAATTGGCACCAAAAATTAGAGTGAATGCTGTTGCACCTTCTCTTACGGATACTTCTTTAGCAAGCAAATTTTTAAATACACCTCAAAAGATAGCTGCTCAAGCTGAAAACAATCCATTAAAAAAAATAGGAACTGTAAAAGATGTTGCAGAGGCAGCAGCCTATCTAGTTACAGATAAATCTTCTTGGACAACTGGACAGATACTTCATGTAGATGGTGGATATTCAACTATAAAATAAATAGCTAAGACCATAAGAAAAAACAAAAATTCGCTTTCATTACTATAAAATTATATTACCAAATGATTTAGTATTTCGCGGCCTTACCATCCGCAGCTGATTCTTTAATAAAAGCTCTTAAATCATCATTAGCTTTAATTAAATCTTCATTTCGCAAATACATCATGTGGCCACTTCGGTATCCTTTGAAGGTAAAACGATCTTTCATTTTTCCGCTAGGATCAACCTGTGATAAGGAATATTTAGCAGCAAAATAGGTGGTTGCTCCATCGTAATAACCGGATTGATTAAGTACTTTTAAATAAGGATTAGTTGCCATTGCCTCTCGTAAAGCGTCCCTTGTATTATTATTACGTCTATCCCAAGGATTTACATTTCCGAACATATTATACTTTATATCTGTAGAGAAATTTAACTCTGTTTTGATATAATGGTTAATTGCTGGAGTAAAAGAATGTAACCAAGAAGTAAGCTCTGGACTATAATCTGGTCTTGTACCCGCTTCCATTTTATCCAAGCCCAAATAACGAGAATCCAACCTTCCTATAGTTTGACCTGTTTTATCACGCAACAGATCTTTCCAAAAGAAACTTGTAGGTACTTCTAAATTATGTTGTAAAATAACTTTTTTACTCAGTCCAGAATAGTATGACATTTTTTCGGCTACTTCATTTCTTTCTTCATCACTAATAAAGCCACCTTTTGCAAGTGCTGGCATTAATGTGTTGATGGCATATTCTTCAGCCTCAGGGAGTATCTCTAATAGATCTTTATTTTGTAATACAGAAGGCAATGCGCTGTGATACCAGGCAGCAGCTGTAAAGTAAGGTAAATTAATCGCTGAATATATAGGCTGACCCGTACTGTAAAGATTATAATCTGCTGGAGAAACTAAAATAACTCCATTTAAATACATCCATTGTGAGTTTTGCAATTCATTAGAAAGCCCCATCACACGAGTACCTCCATAACTTTCACCAATAATGTATTTAGGAGATTCCCAACGATTGTGCCTACTTACAAAAGTATTCACCCATTCAGCCAAATATTTAATATCTGCATTAATACCAAAAAATAATTTCTTGTCTGGCATTTTTCCTTCTTTATCAGTAACCATTCGAGAGTATCCTGTATTAACAGGATTTACAAAAACAATATCTGCAACATCAATTATAGAATTAGGATTACTTCTAAACCCATAAGGTTGTGTTGGATAACCTTCTTCATCTATATTTAATATTCTTGGACCTGTATAAGCTATATGCATCCAAACAGATGCAGAACCGGGACCTCCATTAAAAGATATAATCAATGGTCTATTAGCCCTATTTTTTACATTGTTTCTGGTATAGTAGGTATAAAACAGTGTTGCCATGGGAGCACCTTCTTTATCCCAAACAGGTTGTGTACCAGTTTCAGCAGTATATGAAAAGTTTTGGCCTTTTACAGTAGTATTGTGTGTGGTTATTACAAGAGTATCCAGTGGTATAGATCTGCTTTGAGAGAAAGACAAAAGGGTCACTAATAACATAAAAGCAGTAAATAAGTATTTCATAATAATGATTTGTTGATTTTAAAATTTAAATATACTTAATGACAAAAACTATCTGTGTTAAAATAAAATTTAATTTCAATTTTGGTTTTATTATTTAGAATTATTTTAAAATTGTACTTTAGTAAAAAAAAAAATGATGAAAAAGCATTTTATTCTCCTACTTACACTATTGATTTTATTAATGACATCTTGTAATAGTGATGATGGGTTTACACCTATTGATGATGTTGACCAAGGACCAGTTGCTCCTTTGGTTTTTGAAACCAAGCTTTCAGAAATGGGAGTTTTCAGTGGAGTATTAGCTAATTTAGAACCTAATCCAAACGTACACCTTTACGATTTAAATAGCCGGCTCTTTTCAGATAATGCACATAAACAACGTCTAATAAGAATGCCCGAAGGTAAGGCTATGCAATATAATGGCAATAGTTTATTTCCCTTATTTCCTGACAATACGTTGATATCTAAAACATTTTATTTTTATGAAGATGAAAGCAACACTGCTTCAAATAAAATAATTATTGAAACTCGTATTTTAATTAAAACAGAGGGAACTTGGAAATTAGGAGATTATATTTGGAACGATGATATGACAGAAGCTATATATTCTGATGATGGAATGCTAGTACCTATCAGTTATTTAGATACTGAAGGAATCGTTCAAGAAGTTCAATATCAAATTCCATCTAATCAAGACTGCATTTCTTGCCACCACAATTATGATATTGCTTTTCCAATTGGACCCAAGTTAAGATCTATGAATTTTAATCCAAATAATGAAGAGACTTCTATCAATCAGCTGCAACATTTCATCAATATCGGAATGCTTGAAGGAATTTCAAATATTTCAGATATAACTGTTTTAGCAGACTGGGAAGACGAAGAAAATTATGATATTTTTGAAAGGGGAAGAAGTTATATCGACATTAATTGTGCTCATTGTCATCAACCAGGAGGTCTTGTACCAACAGGTTTTTTATTAGATTTTAGATTGGAAGCCGAGTTTTCAGAAACGGGAATTTATGAGCATAGAGGTCAAATAGAAGACCGCATACAAAGTAACACTCCCGATTATTTAATGCCCATAATTGGAAGATCTATAGTTGATGAAGAAGGAGTAGCTATGCTTATTGAATATTTAGAAGCAATTGAAGAATAATTTATTTTTTATATTAATTCCTCTTTATTAAAATGTAAAAACATTAATTTAGTAAACTAATAAAAATAAATAAAATGAAAAAACTATTCTCATTAGTAGCATTTGCATTCATAATGCTGTTATGTGTTCAAAATGTCTCAGCTCAAAACATATCTCAAAACCAAGATAGACCAGAAGTTATAGCAAAAAATCAACTTGTAAATTTATCTGATCAGTTATCGTTAACTGGAGATCAATCTAGAACTTTATTTAGAGCTTTAGTAACTAAAGAAGTTAGCATCAGAAAATCTGAACTTGACGAAAACAAAACAACAATGGTTATTGATAAGAAAAAAGCAGATGAATTATTTTACATTGAAATGAAAAAGACTTTAACTGCTCAACAATTTACAAAATGGGAAAGTTCTTTAATTAAATAATATTTCTATTTATTGCATAAAAAACCGCTTCATTTTGAAGCGGTTTTTTATGCAATGGTATTTAATCATTTTTTTACGCTATGGATATACAATTCTTGTCCAATACTTATAGTGTTATTAATTAAACCGTTGTATTTTTTTAAAGCATCTACAGTTACATCAAACTTTCGAGATATGCTATATAAAGTATCTCCTTTTAAAACTAAATAAGTTTTAACTTTTGAAGACTTTTCTTTCTTTCTTTTATTTTTTTTACCTAAAACTTCGACATCATAACTGTAAAGCTGATATGTTTCAATAATATTTATTAATTTTTGCGGGTATTTTGGATCAGTTGCGTAACCTGCTTTCCGCAGACCCTTCGCCCAAGATTTATAATCATTTTTTTTATATGCGAATAGCCCTTCATAACGAGAACGTTGTGTTAAAAACAAAGAATGGTCTCTAAAAGAATACTTAGGATCTTTATATTTTCTAAAACATTCCTGTAACTCATCATCATCATGAAATACTCGCTGACCAGTCCATCCTTTATGGCACTTAATACCAAAATGATTATTAGATTTTTTACTTAATGCAGATCTTCCAGCACCACTTTCCAAAATACCTTGAGCTAATGTAACACTTGCTGGTATACCATATTGCACCATTTCTTCTTTTGCTATTTCACTATAATTATCTATGTAAATACGAACAACTTCTGTATAAGAGGCATTTTTAGGTGTTGGTGTTATTTTAGTTTCATTGATATTTATTTTTGAGCTTTCAGTTTTAGGTTTTTTTTGGATTTTTTCTACTTTATAATAATCATTATTAAATGATTTAGTCAGCTTCTTTTTAGATTTACAGCCTATTAAAAGAAGGGAACAAATAAAAATTAAGTTGATGGCTTTTTGAGACATTTAAAAAATTTAATCTGTGGTATAGCTATTTATTTTAAAATTATAATAATGATGATTACAAAAGTAACATACAGATCTCTTAAAATAATATTTAACAAGCAATTTATTTTTATTAAAATAGGTATAATACATTACACCTATTTTTTTTGCGATAAAAACAACAAAACTTTGTTATATATTGGATTAATTGTATTTTTGCATTTATAATTTAAAATAAATATCATGAAAAAAATTACTTTATTAACTTTATTATGTGCAATATTGACCATACCTTTTGGATATAGTCAATCTTTCTCAGATGGAGTAGATATTGCCAATGATCAACCTCATTCGGCTTTAACAACATTAGACAGCCCAGTTTTTTACGTATCACGTGCAACAGAAGCAAATGATGTTTTTAACAACCAAGCTGTTGTAACATTAAGCCAAACCACTACGCAAGACTTTACTAGTGGTCTTACTTGCAACGATGGGCCTACGGCTTATGATACAGACCTATTTAGAGCTTTTGATTTAGAAGGCGATTATGGTTATACCAATGAGTTTGAAGTTTTAGGTGTAGAATTTGCTACATTTTATTTCAATGGAGCTGGACCAAATCCAATCACAGTAAATGTTTATTCAACTCCATCAGGAACTTTCCCTGGAGGTGAATTAACACTTCAAGGTTCTGCGGTCCAAACTGTTTCATCTGGAAATAATTTTGAATTACTTACCGTTCCAGTTTCGGCAATCATTCCAGCTGGAGAGACATTAGTATTTGAAGTAAGTTTTGTACGTGATGAAATTAATCGACCTGCTTTTCTTGGAAACACCACTGGTCAATCAGCACCTACCTATTGGAGATCAGCACCTTGTGGAGCACCAGATATTGTAGATTTTGGGGGAACATTTGCTGCAGTAATGAATGTTATTGGTCAAGAGTTAGAACCTGTTGTAAGTTCTGCCTTCTGTGCAGAACAAGTACCTCTTGATTTTATGCCACCACAGCTATCTTCTCTTACAACATCTGTTGCAAGCTCAACAAATTCAGGTGATCTTGGAACTATTGGAACCGGTTTGGGTCAATATACTCTTGCAAATGTAACTATAAATTCAGTTACTGAATCTGCTGAATCTAGAGGGTACACTTTACAATCACCAAATGGAACAATACTCACATTGGATATTGGTAATGGAGGTCAAGACGGATTAGACGTGGCTGCAGATTTAGTTTATACAGATGCATCTTTAAATGATGTTACAAATTGGACAGGTGGAGCGCCATTGGCTGACTACGCTCCACAAGGTGGAGATTTTGCCTCTACTTTTGCAGGAGAAAATATTAATGGAGATTGGTTTTTAATTATCGATTCAGATCCTGGAAATCAAGTTGGAGGTACCATAAATTCTTTCTGTGTTTCTTTTGAGTTATCAACAGGGAATCCGCCAACAATTAGCTGTATACCAGATTTTACTGCAACTAATGACGAAGGTGTATGTGGTGCTGTTGTAAACTATACTCCAGCAACTGCTATAGATGGAAACACTGGATTACCAATTGATCCTGCATTTATTGTTGTTACAGGAGGTTTACCAACAGGTTCTGTATTTCCAGTTGGAGATACTGCTGTAACTTTTACAGTTACAGATGCTCTAGGAAATGAGGCTTCTTGTACATTTAATGTTACAGTGTTCGATGAGGAAGAGCCAGTAGCAATTGCTGATGTAGGTGTTACAGTATTTTTAGATATAAATGGAGAAGCTTTTCTTGATGCAGAATCAGTATTAAGTAATTCTACAGATAATTGTGAAGTAACTGAATATTTGTTAAGTAATGATGGTATTTTTACATGTGAGGATATAGGAACTCTTGATGTTGAGGGTATTGTTTTTGATGAAGCAGGAAATCAAGGAACTGTTACCTTTAGCGTAACAGTGAATGACGATATCGCTCCGGTAATTGAATGTATTGGAGAACCGGAATCTATAACAGTATCTCATAACGCTGAAAATAATATTGAAGCTGGATATGCTGTTGCTTGTCCAACCGGAGATAACTTATTTGCTAGACGATTTGTACTGGCTGATTTTGGAATAACAGAAGAATTTGCTTTCTCAAATGGTAGATTTGGTGTTCAATCGACAGATCTTGACGTTGATGTTACTGTTAACATTTGGGATGTGAGTGCTGGATTTCCTGTAGGATATCCTGGAACTTCTAATTTATTAGGATCTCAAGTTGTTAATGTTCCTGCTGGAACTTCTAACGCAGTTATTAGCTATAATTTTTCTACACCTGTTGTTGTTCCTGCTGGAGTAACAACAATAATAGTTGAAGTATCTAAGGATGGAGATGCAGCTTTCTTTTTAGGAGGTACTGCTACACTTGCAGACGAATCTTATATTGCCTCTGCAACTTGTGGTCTTGCAGATTATGTGACTGCAACTAGTATAAATTTCCCAGATGCTAACTACTATATAACTGCAAAAGGATCTTTCACTTCTTCAGTAGTGGTTCCTTATGAAGTAGATTTAAATGCAGAAGGTACTGCCTCTGTTTTAGCAGCCGATCTTATTCAAGGAATTGATGAAGCTTGTGGCTACACGGTATATGTTGCTGGTGAAGAAGCTCAAACTTCCTTAACTACCCTATATGAGGGTGGAAACGGTGGAGCTCTAGGAGGAGCTGTTTACTTTGATGTAACTGTTGGAGACAATGATTTAGAGCTTACAGATATAGACATGCATACTAACGTATTAGATCCTTTCACAATGGAAGTATATGCAATAGTTGGAGGTACCTATGTTGATGGTTTAGCTGATATTTCACTTTGGACTGTTGTTGGTAATGGTTCAGGAACTGGACTTGGTGCAGGTACACCTTCTAACGTAGCTTTAGATGCTGCAATTACCTTAAATGCAAATACAACTTATGCAATGGCGTTAGTATTAGATGCTGCTGCTGATCATGTTTATACAAATGGAGATGGAACCAATGAGTCTTATATGAATATAGATTTATCTATGGCACTAGGAGCTGGTTCTAATGTTCCTTTTGATGGAGCTGCATTTTCACCACGAGTGTTTAATGGAACTCTTAATTATACAGGTGGGGCTGCTGGAGGAAATCCAGAATTATTATTAGACTGTTCTAATGTAGGATCAAATGAAGTAGAGATATTTGTAATGGATACAGCTGGTAATATAAGTTCTTGTATTGCTACTGTTGTTGCTAATGATGTAACTGCACCTGTATTAGTTTGTGGTCCTGGAGACGGAGCAACAACTGTATCAGAAAATTTTGATTCATTACCATCTGGATGGTCTTTAGAGACTGAA
>PAUJ01000016.1 GCA_002713705.1 Flavobacteriaceae bacterium | reverse complement strand
TTAAATTTGCAATCTGTATGTCGGTCCCATAGCTCAGCTGGTTAGAGCACCTGACTCATAATCAGGGGGTCCATGGTTCGAGCCCATGTGGGACCACTTTTAAAGAAATCCAACTTAATTATTTAGGTTGGATTTTTTGGGTTAGAGCATATTATAGTTGCATTTACTGTACTGTTTGTAATTTCCAAAGAAAATCCAAATGTCAAGTTTATTTTAAATAAAAGGTATCCTATTAGGTGACCCACTTTAATTTTCGAGAGACCCACTTTATAATCAGAATTGTATCCCAATTGTTAACTTAAAACCAATTGGTAATGAAAAGTAAAAAACTATCAATCTTGTTTGTTATTAAATCTAGCAAACAAAACAAAAAGGGGTGATGTCCAATTAACTTTAGAATTACTTACATAAAGAGACTTAAGAAGTTTTCAACAGGACAATTTATAAATCCAGTCTACTAAAATTTAAAAACATAAATAGCTTTAAATTTTTATTTTATTTCATAATAATTTAATTTTAAAAAAAAATAAAATTATTATGAAACATATAATCTTAGCATTTACAACAACTATTATCCTTATAAGTTGCCAATCAAATAAAAAAGAAGAGCAAACAAAAACAGTACAAGTTGCAACCACAGAAAAAGCTTTTTTTGATAAAAATGGAAGAACTGTTACTCCAGAAATGTACCCTAAAGATGAAACGTCACGACAATTATTAAAGAAGCAAGATCTAACAGGAGTGAACGATTTTATTCATTATAACCAATTAACACCTTCTGATGATCAACCTGTTGTCCGTATGAATAGAGATACCTACTATTCCATGGCCTTTATTGATGTATCAAAAGGAGCAAGTATAACAATGCCTGAAATTCCCGAAGGAAAATATATGTCTATCCAAGCGGTAACTGAGGATCATCGGATTCAAGCAATGAAATACGGTACAGGCACCTTTGATTTGAACACGCACACTGGCACCCATTTATATGTAATAGTTCGTCTTGATGCTACTTTTAGCGAAGCAGAAGTAAAAGAAATTCAAGATAAAATGAGTATTAATGCCAAGTCAAATAATCCATTTACAGCAATTCCTGTGAATGAAGAGTCCTTTACAGCAGTAGAGAATGCATTAAAAGCTAAAATGCCAGAAGTTATAAAGCGAGACGGGCCCGTTAACGCTACAAAAGGTATGTTTACAGACCCTAATGATTCATCCATTGAACTATTCACTCAAGAAAAGTACGAATTAGGTGCTGCCCTTGGTTGGGGTGGTGCTCAAATGGTTGATAACATTTATGAAGCATCAGGCAATTATTCGACAGATAATTGCTATGAATTGACCTTTGAAGATCCAAAAAACCTTGCCTTTTGGTCTATCACCGTTTATGATAAAAAAGGTTTTATGTTTAATGACCTTGCCAATTACAGTTCGAATACCGCACAGGCAAATGAAGATGGAACTTATACCGTTAGTTTTGGTTGTGGTGCTGATTCCCCAAATAATTTAGAGATTATGAACCCATCGGGTGTGTTTAATATCATTGTCCGTCATTATCAACCCTCAAAAAGAGTCATTTACGATGATTACCGAATAGTGCCCTTTATGAAACAAGTATCTAACGGAAAGTAAAATACGTTATAACCACCTAAAACGAAACAATAACATTTAAAAACCACTCTAATAATTTAGAGTGGTTTTTTTATGCCTCTTGTATTTGTTTGCAAGGTTTTTTGTATTACAACTATCCTAATTAAAAACAGATAACCCTTATATATTTGTGTCCTTTAAAAGGATATTAAATGTCGCCTTCTCTTCAAAAAATAGTCAATTAATGTTTTTAAAAGCACATTAAAGTGTTAAATAGATAATAAAATAAACAACCTATTTCTAAACCTTTTAAATAGGTTAAACTTATATTTATAGATAAATGTTTCATAGCATTTAGTAGATTTTTTGTTAAAAAATTGCACTAATATAGTTTGGATAAAATAATGTTGGGAAGTTAATTAATCTTGAATAACTGCATCGCTACAAATCATAGACTGGGATCGAATTATTTTGTCGGCTATCTACTATTGTAATAAAAGCAGTACCGTTTAAAAAATTTAATTGTCTATTAAATGAGATAGGAGTTTTGAGTTACAACTGATTCTGACAGAAACACTAACATCTTTGAAGCTACCTTGAATACCCTCTTTGAGTATAAAAGATTGAGAAGTTCCGTAAGTAATATTTGGGTCTTCAAATTAATAACCATTAAGCGATACCTTATTAATTGAAAAAAAATCATAATTTTGAATAAAAAAATTAACAAAAGGGTCAGTATCATCATTTTTCTACAAAAAGTCACTACAAGAAATGAAACAAAGAAATAAAAAGAGAAGCACTAACTTTTTTATGCTTTAAAAACAATCATAATATAAATTTTATCCCACCACGTTTAGTAGATAGATTTAGCTAGGGATTACAGTTACTAAAATTAGGTTTTGGCTCGGTCCATTGAGTGCTATCGGTACTAAAATCAGAACAACTTATAACATTATCAACATTCCAAGAACTTAAGTTTTGATTAAAATTAGTAGTACCTGAAAACATAAATATCATATTAGTCACTTTACTCACATCCCAATTATCTATGGGTTGTTTAAAGGAATCAGCCAATTTAAACATCCCCGCCATACTAGTTACATTACTTACATCCCAATTACCAATAGCTTGGTTAAAGGAAGAATTATCAAAAAAAATAGAGGACATAAAATTAATCTTTGTTGTCGCTAATTTGGTTACATCCTCTCCATTTTCAACCATTTCTAATAACATTTCCTGGTCAACTACAGTGTATGTAATGCCATCTATCACTCCTTGATCCCCTACATTTGAATTTTCACAGGCCTTTATAACTCCATTAGTAGCTAAATAAACAGCGTTATTACCGTTACAAGCATCAGTAATGTTGTCATTATAATCATCATCACCACAAGCAAGTATTAAAAATGTTAATACTATATAAAGTAATTTTTTCATTTTGGTTATTTTAATATTTTGTAAATATGAGTAAGATTAATTGTGTTTATTTATCGGATTTATTATTAATAAAACAGATTAAAGGACTTTGTCGTATATCCGCAAACTTTTTAATACTTTTTATTTTGTGTTTATTGAAAACATATATTGTATGTGATCTTTAGCTACTTGGTTTTTATAGAAACATAAAAAGATTTTTCGGATGACAAACCTTTTTAAAAAGGACAAAGTGCTTATTTATTTTTTATAAAAAACTCCATATAAAAAATAAAAAATGCCATTACAAATATAAAATAACCAAAGCCTTTTTTAAGTTTGTTGCCATCAATAAAATTACTTACATAACTACCTATAAAGATACCAACTAAAGAGATTCCAGTAAAAAAAGCAAGAAATTTCCAATCTATATCCATTGTTAACGCATCACCCAAGAAAAACCCAAGTAATGATTTAAAGGCAATAATAACTAATGAAGTGCCAATTGCAACTTTCATGTTGATATTTGCTAAAATAACAAGAGCTGGAATGATTAAAAATCCTCCACCTGCTCCAATCATACCAGTAATCCCCCCAACTAGTAAACCTTCAGTTAAAATTAAGGGGTAGTTATAATTAGTCGCATCATCACTATTTTGTTGTTTAACTTCATGCTTTTTAATCATAGAAAAAGCTGCTGGAATCATTAATAAAGCAAACAAACCCAACATCCCCATTCTTCGAGTAAACTCAAAATCATTAATTTTAAAAAAAACATCAGGCAAAGCGGGGACGACATAGTACCTAACTAATGCAACTCCCACAATTGCGGGTATACCAAAAACAATTGCNGTTTTCCAATCTACATAACCTTTAAGATGTTGTTTGACCCCCCCCACNAGAGAACTAGTACCGACAATAAATAAAGAATAAGCAGTAGCTATATTTTCATTTACAGCAAACAAATAAGCTAAAACGGGTACTGCTAGAATAGACCCTCCGCCCCCTATTAAACCTAGAGATACACCAATTAATAAGGCACTTAAATATCCAAATGTTTCTACTATTTCCATTTATTTCTTACTTTGGTCTTTTTAGCAAAAATACACCTACTTTATAGATACCGAAGCAATTTAAGTTACATTTCTGGACTAAATTAATTAGATACCGATAACCTAATATTTATTTATAAATAAGCTGTTAAGGTATTATAAATCAATATTTTAAAATTAGTAATTCGCTATAATTTTTATACGAAAAACACTAAAATTTAAAATAATAATTAGTGAATTTAATAGACATTTTCTGCATTAATTTTTTAATTTAATTAAAAACCCTATTTTTGTTCATTAAATAGTTAAANTTGATGAACAAAATTAAAGATACCTTTACCATACAGGATTTTGAAATTTTAACAGGTATCAAAGCTCATACTATTCGCATATGGGAAAAGAGATATAACTTATTAGCGCCTTCTAGAATAAATAGAAATGTTAGAGTTTACAGCCTTTCTGACTTACAAAAGATTTTAAACATTAGTTTGCTATATAAAAATAATTACAAGATTTCCAAAATTGCAAAATTATCTGTTGATTTATTATCTAAAGAAGCAAAAACAGTTGCTTTAAGTGATTTTTCTAATAATTATGAGATAAACTCTTTGTTGTTATNTATGTACACTTTTGACGAGAATTTATTTCAAAACACCTATTTAAAATTATTAGAAAAACATTCATTTATTGAGATTTTTTCAGACACATACATTCCCTTACTTAACCACTTGGGCTTATTATGGCAAACAGACTCTATTAAGCCTGCTCACGAACACTTTATATCTAATTTAATATATCAAAAAATAGCTTTAAACATATCTGCTTTACCCAATAAAGAAACATCTAATGAACCTGTAAATGTTTTGTTTCTTCCTTTCGGTGAAATTCATGACTTAGGTTTATTCTTTTTAAATTATTATTTAAAATTAAAAGGAAAAAAAACAGTATATCTTGGAAAAAGCATTCCTTTTGACAATTTATTTTATGTTAATTCTCAAATTAAAAANATCACTTGGATTACCTATTTTATGATTGATACCACCACAGAGGAGAAAACAATGTTTTTAAATAATGTAGAAAAACTAGTAAGTGATAACAATAACACGTCTATTATTGTGGGTAATATTTGGGATGATTTTTCTAAAAAAAATAAAAATAAAAAGATTTTTTTTAAAACATCTTTACAAGACTTAATCGCTAATTAAGAGTCAAGCTAAATAGCCTTATTTTTAGAAACAGTTTTTTATTATCATTGTAATGACTAAAAAATGATATTAAAACTAATTTTATTTTTTTGAATTTCCAAAACACAATTTAATCGTATAANATTTTAATTATTTTATTGTAACAAAAAATCACCTGTAATTAAATTGTTTAATTAAATGTTAAAGTTNCTAAACAAAATTATTTATATCCTTACATTTGAAAAAAATATAAAATTATACACTATGAAAAAATTAACAATTTTTATGCTCCTGTTTGCTGTAACAGGATATTTTTACGCTCAAACAGCAAGAGTACAAGTTATTCATAACTCTGCAGATGCTGCAGCAGAATTTGTAGATGTTTACTTGAATGAAGATTTATTAATTCAAGATTTCGAATTTAGAACTGCTTCTCCATTTATTGATGCCCCAGCGGGAGTAGAGATTGTTTTATCAGTAGCACCAGCTGGAAGCACAAGTGTAGATGATGCAATTTATTTTGCTGAGGTAACACTTGCTTCAGGCGAAACATATGTAGTAGTTGCAGATGGAATTGTAAGCGCATCTGGTTATAATCCAGCACCATCATTTGGATTACAAATTTATCCAATGGGAAGAGAAGTTGCTGCCGATCCGTTAAATACAGATATTTTGGTACATCATGGATCTACAGATGCTCCAACAGTTGATATTGTAGAAACAGCATTAGGGGCTGGAACAATTGTAAATGATATTTCTTACACAGAATTTGCAGGATATTTAGAGTTGCCACCATTTGATTATACTATAGAAGTAAGAACTGCAGATGGAAGTACTACAGTTGCTTCATATCAAGCACCTTTAGCTACTTTAGGTCTAGAAGGAGTAGCACTAGTTGTTGTGGCTAGTGGATTTTTAGATCCTTCCCAAAATTCAGATGGAGCCGCCTTTGGATTGTATGCCGCCTTACCGGTTGGTGGAAATTTGATTATGTTACCAACTTCTGCCTCCACAGCAAGAGTACAAGCAATACATAATTCAGCAGATGCTGCTGCAGAATTTGTAGATGTTTACTTGGATGAAGATTTATTGATTCAAGATTTCGAATTTAGAACTGCATCCCCCTTTATTGAAGCTCCAGCGGGAGTAGAGATAGTTTTATCAGTTGCACCAGCCGGAAGTACAAGTGTAGAAGACGCTATATATTCTGCTGAAGTTACANTAGCAGGAGGTGAAACTTATGTATTAGTAGCTGATGGAATTGTTAGTGCTTCTGGATATAATCCAGCACCGCCATTTGGATTACAAATATACCCAATGGGTAGAGAAGCTGCTACCGATCCAACAAATACAGATGTATTGGTACATCATGGATCTACAGATGCTCCAACAGTTCAAGTTGTTGAAACAGGTTTGGGAGCAGGTGTTCTTATAAATGATATTTCTTATACAGAATTTGCAGGATATTTAGAATTACCTACCGATGATTATGTAGTACAAATAAATTCAGGTGGATCAGGAGTTGCTGCTTACCAAGCACCTTTAGCCACTTTAGGTTTAGAAGGAGCAGCATTAGCAGTCATTGCAAGTGGATTTTTAGATCCCTCTCAAAACTCAGATGGAGCATCTTTTGGTTTGTGGGTATCTTTACCAAGTGGTGGTGATTTAATACCATTACCAGCCGCAACTTTAGGAATAGCGGATTTTAATCAAAATACATTTGTGATGTTTCCAAACCCTGTAAACAATCAATTAAACTTTGATTTTAAATCTTTAGATGTAGATGAATTAACAATCAGTATTACTGATGTTCAAGGAAGAGTTATTTTAAATAATAGAATTAATTCAACAAATAATTCAATAGACGTTAGTAGCTTGTCTACGGGTCTTTACCAAGTAACAATTCTTGAAGGAAGTAGTATTTTGAGCACAAAAAAATTATTAAAAAAATAATAATTATACGTTTGAAAAAGAAAAGAAGTTGTTGTTAACTTTTTGATGTTAAAATCCCTTAGGAAGAAATTCTTCAGGGATTTTTCCTATTTTTAAAAAAAAAAAATGAGTAAAAAAATTCATATTTTAGGTTCTGGATTTTCATCATTGTCAGCAGCTTGTTATTTAGCTAAAGCTGGACACGTTGTTACTGTTTTTGAAAAAAACGAGGATTTTGGTGGTAGAGCAAGACAATTTAAAGATGATGGTTTTACATTTGATATGGGCCCTAGCTGGTATTGGATGCCAGATGTTTTTGAGAAATTTTTCAAAGATTTTAATAAAGAAGCCAAAGATTTTTATGANTTAAAAAAACTAAACCCAGCTTATCATGTATATTTTGGCGCACAAGATTTTATTGCAATTCCAGACTCATTGGAAAAAATTTATAAAGTTTTTGAAAAAGAAGAAAAAGGAAGTTCTAAACGACTTGAAAAGTTTATTTCTAAAGCAAAAGAAAATTATAAAATTGCAGTAACAGAAATGCTCTATAAAATGCCTGGTTTAAACCCATTAGAGCTTGTTTCAATAGACACAATTAAAAGGGTCGGATATTTTTTTACAAACATAAAAAAAGAGGTTCACAAAGAGTTTAAAAATCCTAAACTAAGATCCATATTAGAGTTTCCTGTATTGTTTCTTGGAGCTGAATCCTCAAATACGCCAGCTTTTTATAATTTTATGAACTATGCAGATTTTGGACTTGGTACATGGCAGCCCACAAATGGGTTTTATGATGTTGTAAACGCTATGATAAGTATCGCTAAGTCACTTGGAGTTAATTTTCATAACAAATCAAATGTTACTAAAATAATTACTGACAATAACATAGCAACTGGAATAGAAGTTAATAATAAAATACTAATTTCGGATATAGTATTATCTGGAGCTGATTATAACCACACAGAAAAATTACTCCCTAAGTCTTTGAGACAATATTCAGAAAAATATTGGTCAAGTAAGGTATTANCCCCATCTTCATTACTTTTTTATTTGGGTTTTGATAAAAAACTAAAAAATATTGCTCATCATAACTTATTTTTTGATACTGATTTTGATTTGCACTCTAAAGAGATCTACAAAGACCCTAAGTGGCCTACTAATCCTTTATTTTATGCAAATTTTACTTCAATTACTAATAAACACACAGCTCCTGAAGGATGCGAAAATGGTTTTATTTTAATTCCATTATCACCTGGTTTAGAAGATACAGAGTTACTTAGAGAGAAATATTTTAATATTGTTTTAGATAGACTAGAATTAATTACAGAACAAGAAATAAAAAAAAATATTATATATAAAAAATCCTTTTGTGTNAGTGATTTTATCAAAGAATATAATTCATATAAAGGAAATGCTTATGGATTAGCTAATACACTTATGCAAACATCATTTCTTAGACCAAAATTAAAAAGTAAATTAGTGAAAAATTTGTATTTTACGGGGCAGTTAACAGTTCCTGGTCCGGGGGTTCCTCCTGCAATAGTTTCCGGGAAACTTGTAGCAGAATTAATAATAAAACAGTTAAAATAATGAAAGAACTCTTCGATAGTATTTCTAATGAAAGCGCTACATTAATTACCAAGAAATATAGCACTTCGTTTTCAATTGCGGTTCGCCTATTAGCTCCAGATATTCGTCAAGCTATTTATAATATTTATGGATTTGTAAGAGTAGCTGACGAAATAGTTGATAGTTTTGAANGATATCCTAAGGAAGAGTTGTTGAATCGATTTGAAGGAGATTATCAATATGCTATGGAAACAGGAATTAGTACAAACCCTGTTATAAATGCATTTCAAAAAACAGTTAAAGAATATAATATTGATGCAAAATTGGTTGAATCTTTTCTTAAAAGTATGAGAGCAGATTTAAATAAACAAGTATATGTAAATCAAGAAGAAATTGATGAATATANTTATGGTTCTGCTGATGTTGTAGGCTTAATGTGTTTAAAAGTATTTGTTAAAGGTGATCAGGAAAAGTACCTTAATTTGAAAGAACCGGCCATGAAACTCGGTTCTGCATTTCAAAAAGTAAATTTTTTAAGAGATCTTAATGAAGATTTTGAAAATTTAAATAGGTCCTATTTCCCCAATATTAATCCAAATAAACTATCCGAAACAGATAAAAAAAAGGTGTTAACTGAAATTAAAAAAGATTTTGAAGAAGCTTATATGGGAATCGTTAATCTTCCCAAAGAAGCAAAATTAGCAGTTTATGTAGCGTATAAATATTACTTTAATCTCTTATATAAAATAGAGAAGACCCCTTCAGCAANATTAAAGGAAAAAAGGATACGAGTTTCAAATCCAAAAAAAATGTATTTATTAATAGTGTCCTATTTTAATTTTAAATTAAAAATGGTTTAAAACAGAATATTTTAAAATTTTAGAAAATGATAATCTTATTTTATATACTAATCTCCATTGTTACCTATGGAATTATGGAAGGTATTACTTGGTTCGTTCATAAATATATTATGCATGGTTTTCTGTGGGTTTTGCATGAAGATCACCACCAACCTAGGTACCAAAATACCTTTGAGAAAAATGATGCTTTTTTTGTTATTGGAGCCATTCCAAGCATCACTTTATTTTATTTCGGAATCCATCCAGAATTAAACTATAAATTTTTTATTGCCATAGGTATTTTATCTTACGGTATTACTTATTTTATAGTTCATGATGTATTGATCCATCAACGGTTTAAATGGTTTAAACATACAAAAAACAAATATTTATTGGGTCTTCGTAAAGCTCATAAAATNCATCACAAGCATTTAAATAAAGAAGATGGAGAATGTTTTGGGATGCTTAATGTTCCTAAAAAATATTTTAAAAAACCCATTAAAAAATTATGACAGGACTATACCTCTACCTCCTTTTAGGATCTGTTTTAGTTCCATTATTGTATTCAATTTTTGTTCTTGATATTATTAAATATTGGAAACAGTTTTCTTTTTCTACAATAATTGTGGCAATTGTATTTTTGATTTGGGATTATTTTTTTACCAAAGCAGGAATATGGGGCTTTAATTATGACTATTGTTTGGGGATTAAAATTTTTAAAATGCCTATTGAAGAATGGCTCTTCTTTTTAATTATCCCCTTTTGCAGCTTATTTATTCATTATGCTTTTTTGTATTTACTCCCATCTTATCAACTAAAGAAAAGAACAACGAATTATATAACAATTGCATTAATTATAACAAGTATTGCACTTGTTTGGATCAATTTTTCAAAAAGCTATACAGTTGCAAGTTTTATGGTATTATTAGTTGTTTTACTAATAGGCTTGATTTATAATAATCCACTATTACAACATTTTTATATTACATTTTTAGTTATTTTAATTCCCTTTTTAATTGTAAATGGAATATTGACTGGAAGCCTTACTGGAATTGAATCTCCTGTAGTTTGGTATAACCCTTTAGAAAACTTAGGTATTAGAATTTATACCATCCCAATAGAAGATGTTGCTTATTGTTTTTCTTTATTATTTGGAAATTTAATGATTTTTGAAAACCTTAAGAATAAACAAACAAATAATAAATAGCTGCGATGGCATTATCTTTTAAAAGTCACTCAAACATATACACTTTAGAATCTGTTGTTGAAATACCAATACCTGTGTCAAAAGCTTGGGTGTTTTTTAGTTCTCCAGGAAATTTAGCGAAAATAACCCCACCAGAAATGAATTTTTTAATTACATCTGGTAAACCAAAACCAGTATATACTGGTCAAATTATAAGTTATAAAGTAAGCATTATTAAAGGCATTCGAATTAATTGGGTCTCGGAAATTACTTGTGTCGATTTTGAAAAATATTTTGTAGATGAACAAAGGTTTGGTCCATATAAAATGTGGCACCACGAACATATATTTGAAAAAATAGATGATAATAACTGTAAGATAATTGACAAGGTAAGCTATAAATTGCCTTTTGGTTTAATTGGAAGATGGAGTCATAACTTACTTATAAAAAAGCAACTAAAAAACATATTTGATTATCGAACAAAAATAATTAATACTCAATTTTTATAGTATTAACCTATAAAACTTTTTGTAAGAAGTTGAATTGGTTTTTTTGTTAGAAAACCAAACACTTAATCAAAAAACTAAACACCCGAAGGGTTTATCTTCCTGTTTTTTGCCATAATATATGTTTTGGCAATTTTTTTAGAGTCTTTAATGTTTGATATTTAAACTTTGATATTTATAAAAGCACCGTTAGTCAGTAATATAGCGTTTAATGTAGTCGTAATATTTTAATCAATTAATATGGTTTAATTCATCAAATTATTAATCTTAGTATGTTTTTGTAAATTGTATTTCTTTAATAGAACAAACGCTTAGTCAAATATCTAGGTTGAGCAGATATACTTTGTCGAAGGAGTCTATCTAAACCACCTTTAGGTGATAATAGCTTTATACTGGTTGTTTTAAGACCTTACGTGAGTCATAAAATATAAAATCAATAACCCTGTGTAAGTCTCTTTATGTATTTTCCTATAACATCAAACTCTAAATTAACTTTAGTTCCCATTTCAAACTCTTTAAAGTTCGTATGTGCCACAGTATAAGGGATAATAGCAACACTAAATTCGTTTTCTTTTGAATTTACAACGGTTAAGCTAACCCCATTTACGGTTACAGAACCTTTTTCTATGGTTACATTGCTGTAAGTATCTTCATATTGAAACGTATAGTAAGTACTTCCTTTTTCTTTGAGAATATTTGTACATATTGCAGTTTGATCAACATGACCTTGAACAATATGACCATCCAAACGTTCCTGAAGTTTCATTGATCTTTCTAAATTAACTAAATTACCAACTTTAANATCTCCTATATTTGATTTGTCCAAAGTTTCTTTAATAGCAGTAACAATATAGTTATTACCATTGATTTCAACCACAGTGAGGCAAACTCCATTATGAGCTAAACTTTGATCTATTTTTAATTCATGAGTAATTTTACTTTTTACTTCAATATGAACATTACTTCCTTCACTTGTAAGAGAAATTATTTCTCCCATTGATTCAATTATTCCCGTAAACATAATTCCATTTAGTTACATTTGTACAACAAAAGTAATGATAAATTAAGGGATCTAACTCGAATGAATAAGCAAAATAAAATAGTCGTAGGTATATCTATAGGCGACTTAAACGGAATTGGTAGTGAAGTGGTTTTAAAGACATTACAAGACCCTAGAATATTGGACTTTTTTACTCCTGTAATCTTTGCTTCCATTAGGATTATGACTTATTTTAAAAAGGCATATGAAATTGAATGCAATCTTCATGGAATAGATAAAATTGAAAATATTGATCACCATAAAATTAACGTTTTCAATGTTTGGGATGAACCTGTCGATATAAATTTTGGCAAAGAAGATTTAAATACGGGAGCTTATGCCATCAAATCTCTCAAATCTGCTGTAGCTGCTCTTAAGAATAACAAGATTAATGTATTGGTTACCGCTCCAATAAATAAATCAAGTATTCAATCTAAAGATTTTAATTATCCTGGTCATACGGATTTCTTAAATAAAGAATTGGAAGGAGAAAGTTTAATGTTGATGATAAGAGATTCGTTAAGAGTTGGTTTATTAACAGATCATGTTGCTGTAAAAAATGTTTCGCAAATCATTACAAAAGAACTTGTAGAACGAAAAATAAAAACAATTAAAGATACATTAATACAAGATTTCGGAATTCGAAAGCCAAAAATTGCAGTATTAGGTATTAATCCACACAATGGAGATCATGGTGTTATTGGGAATGAAGATGATACTATACTTAGGCCTGCTTTAGATGAAATTTATAAAAAAGGAACATTAGTTTNTGGGCCCTATGCAGCAGATAGCTTTTTTGGTTCTGGAAATTATGAAAAGTTTGATGCAATTATTGCCTCTTATCATGACCAAGGGTTAATCCCTTTTAAAACACTTTCTTTTGGTAAAGGTGTAAATTATACTGCAGGATTAAATAAAATTCGAACTTCTCCAGATCATGGAACTGCATTTGATGTTGCAGGAAAGAATATAGCTAATAATGATTCGTTTAAAGAAGCTCTTTATACCGCAATGGAAATTTTTAAAAAGAGGGAAGAATACAAGAATCTTAAAAAAAATTCATTAGAAATAACGATACAAAAAAAAGAATTTCATAATAAAAAGAAATAGCTTTTATTAAATAAAACCTCCTCTGTTAGGGTTTATGAATGCTGTAACTATTAGATCATAGCTTTTATTTGGCACTGTTTTTTAACATTTTGTTCGTTTATTTAGTTAATATTCACAGTTTTTATTGCTGTATACAACCCNTTCAAATACTTTAATTTCTACTTTTAAAGTTTATTTAATTAATTAATTAAATGAATAAAAAATTAAACAATAAAAAGATTTATAAAAATATCTAATCTGTTTAAATATTTTTTTATCTTTGCACCCGCCTTATTTGTAAGGACGCCGTGTTAAACAGGTGAGTGATTATGAAGAAATTGAAAGAATTTATTATCCCATTTGTGGGATTAAAATTAGGAGAACACCGGTTTGACTTCAAAATAAGTGAATTGTTCTTTGAGTATTTTGAGTATGAAGATTTTAATAGTGTAGCTATTAATCTAGATGTACTGCTGATTAAAAAAAACACCATGTTAGAGTTTACCTTAGCATTCAATGGCTTTGTAAATATAAACTGTGACATTACAAATGAACCTTATGATCAAGACATTTCAGGTTCGTTTGATTTTATTGTCCAATTTGGTGATGAGTTTAACGATGAAAATGAGGAATTAATAATCATACCTCATGGAAGTTATGAATTTGGTATTCAGCAATATGTTTATGAATCGATTGTGTTGGCTGTTCCAACAAAAAGAATTCATCCAGGGATTGAAAATGGGACACTGCATTCAGAGATACTTAATAAACTAGAAGAATTAGGGCTTAGTAATAAAGATGAAAATCTAATTAATGAAGATGAAAAAACAGACCCAAGGTGGGACGAATTAAAAAAATTATTAACAGACAAATAATATTAAGTAATGGCACATCCAAAAAGAAAAATCTCAAGAACTAGAAGAGATAAAAGAAGAACACATTACAAAGCAACTACGCCTCAAATAGCTACAGATCCAACAACTGGAGAGTCTCACTTATATCATAGAGCTCACTGGCATGAAGGTAAATTGTACTACCGTGGTCAAATAGTAATAGACGCTGTTGAAGAAGTAGCTTAGTAATAATAAACTATAAATAAATAAACGTTCACAAAAATGTGAGCGTTTTTTGTTTTATTATTATTTTTTGATCCGTTTTTGACTAATTTTTAGTAATTTTCGTTCAATTTAGAGGAGTTTTGCCTCTTTTTGTGAAACTAATTCAAACCTATGAGTAAAATCACAGCAGCAATAACAGCTGTAGGAGGCTATGTTCCAGAATACGTTTTATCCAATAAAGAATTGGAAACCATGGTAGATACCAATGATGAATGGATTACCGCTCGAACAGGTATTAAAGAACGTAGAATTTTAAAAGATAAAGATAAAGGAACTTCATTTCTTGCTATAAAAGCTGCAAAAAATCTTCTTAAAAAAAACAATACAGATCCCAAAGAAATTGATATGGTTATCATGGCGACAGCGACACCTGATATGCCAGTAGCCGTTACTGGAGCTTATGTAGCTAGTCAAATTGGAGCGGATAATGCATTTTCCTATGATTTAATGGCAGCCTGTTCTAGTTTTCTTTTTGGAATGTCTATAGCGGCAAAATATATTGAGTCTGGAAGTTATAAAAAAGTACTTTTGGTGGGTGCAGATAAAATGTCATCGATTATAGATTACAAGGACCGTACCACTTGTATTATTTTTGGAGATGGCGCAGGAGCTGCCCTTTTTGAGCCAAATTTTGAAGGATTAGGAGTCCAAGATGAATATTTAAGAACAGACGGTAACGGAAGAGATTCTTTAAAAATTGATGCTGGTGGATCATTACTTCCTTCGTCAATAGAAACTGTTAATAATAACCAACATGTCGTTTTTCAAGATGGAAAAACAGTTTTTAAATTTGCAGTTACAAGAATGGCTGATGTATCAGAAAAAATTTTAAAACGCAATAATTTAACTGGAGACGACATTCAATGGTTGGTTCCTCATCAAGCTAACAATCGAATAATTGAAGCTACTTCAAAACGAATGAACCTGCCTGATGAAAAAGTGATGAAAAATATTCATAAATACGGAAATACAACATCGGCAACATTACCTTTATGTCTTTTCGAATATGAGAATAAACTTAAAAAAGGCGATAAACTAGTTTTCGCTGCTTTTGGAGGAGGATTTACTTGGGGAGCTATGTACCTTACTTGGTCATACGACTCTTAATTAATAGAACAAACTAAAACTGATACTATGGATTTAAAAGAGATTCAAAATTTAATCAAGTTTGTAGCAAAATCTGGAGCTACTGAAGTTAAACTTGAAATGAATGATGTAAAAATTACGATAAAAACTGTTGAAGACCATGCTAAGGGAGAAACAACTTATATTCAACAAATGCCACAAATGGTACCTCAAGGTGGAGCCTTGCCACCTGTTACAAAAAATACCGAAATACAAGAAGACACCAAACCCCCAGTAGAAGCTAAAAATTCAAAATACATCACTGTAAATTCACCAATTATTGGTACATTTTACAGAAAATCTTCTCCAGATACGCCTTCTTTTGTTGAGGTTGGAGATTCAATTAAAGACGGTGATGTTTTATGTATAATTGAAGCTATGAAACTTTTTAATGAAATAGAAAGTGAAATTACAGGTAAAATAGTAAAAGTTTTAGTTGATGACGCAACTCCAGTAGAGTTTGATCAACCTTTATTTTTGGTAGACCCATCTTAATTAATCAAATCTAAAATTGTCAATTATATAACTTTTAATAGATTTAGGTTAGTAATTGAACATTTTGAAATTTATTGAAATTATGTTTAAAAAAATATTGATTGCCAATAGAGGAGAAATTGCATTACGTATCATTAGGACCTGTAGGGAAATGGGTATTAAATCCGTTGCAGTTTATTCTACAGCAGATGCCGAAAGTCTTCATGTTCGTTTTGCGGATGAAGCGGTTTGTATCGGACCGCCATCAAGTAGCGAGAGTTATTTAAAAATACCNAATATTATTGCCGCTGCAGAGATAACAAATGCTGATGCTATTCATCCTGGTTATGGTTTTTTATCTGAAAATGCTAATTTTTCAAAATTATGTGAAGAACATAATATAAAGTTTATTGGAGCTTCTGAAGACATGATTAATCGAATGGGGGATAAAGCAATGGCCAAAACCACTATGATTGAAGCAGGAGTACCCTGTGTTCCTGGAAGTGAAGGCACCATACCAAATTTTGAAACCTGTATTAAAGTTGCAAAAAAAACCGGTTATCCAGTTATGCTTAAGGCTAGTGCTGGAGGTGGAGGAAAAGGTATGAGAGCTGTTTGGAAAGAAGAAGATTTGAAAAATGCCTGGGATTCTGCTCGTCATGAAAGTAAAGCTGCTTTTGGAAATGACGACATGTACATAGAAAAATTAATTGAAGAACCTAGACATATTGAAATTCAAATTATAGGAGATAGTAAAGGAAATGCTTGCCATTTAAGTGAAAGAGATTGTTCCATTCAAAGGCGTCACCAAAAACTTACCGAGGAAACTCCAAGTCCATTTATGACTGAAAAGTTAAGGAAAGAAATGGGATTAGCTGCAGTAAGAGCTGCGGAATACATTAAGTATGAAGGGGCTGGAACTGTTGAGTTTTTAGTAGACAAGCATCGAAACTTTTACTTTATGGAAATGAATACTCGGATTCAAGTAGAACATCCAATTACAGAACAAGTAATTATAGATTTCGATTTAATTAGAGAACAGATTAAAGTTGCTGCAGGTATACCGATTATTGGAAAAAATTATTTNCCAAAACTTCATTCAATCGAGTGTAGGATTAATGCTGAAGATCCTTTTAATAATTTTAGACCTTGTCCAGGAAAAATCATAGAATTAAATTCTCCAGGAGGACATGGAGTTCGGTTAGACACTCACGTATATGCTGGGTATACTATTCCGCCTAATTACGATTCTATGATAGCTAAATTAATTACCACTGCTCAGACCCGTGAAGAGGCTATTAGTAAGATGCGAAGAGCATTGGATGAGTTTGTGATTGAAGGTATCAAAACCACAATTCCATTCCATCGACAACTGATGGATCATCCAGATTATGTTGCAGGTGATTTTACCACTGCTTTTATGGATAGCTTTGAAATGAGCGAAATAGAAGAGGAAGAATAAAATTTTTTAAACTCCGAACCTAAAAGGTTCGGAGTTTTTATTATTATATTAAATTTGGACTAGAAGAGAAATTAAAACGATAGCTTATTCAATTTAAAATAAACTACATGGACACTCTTGAATTAAAATTTAAATTACAACAGCAATGTAAGGATCTTATAAAGTTAAGGTATATTAGTATTAATAAAACGATTTCCAATATCGAGCATTCTTTAAAAGAAGAATCTAAAAGTACTAGTGGAGATAAGCATCAAACTGGAAGAGCAATGCTTCAAATTGAACGCGAAAATGCGGGGAATCAATTAAGAGAAATAGAAAAAGTGATGTATCAATTAGCTAAAGTTAACTTAAGCTTAGCTTCAGAAACGATTCGATTAGGTAGTATTATTGAAACTAATCAAGCCAATTTTTTTATGAGTATATCTGTTGGTAAATTAGAAACGAATAATTTAATTTATTTAGGCATTGCACCCAATTCACCTATTGGTATGTGCTTATTAGGAAAAACAAAAGGAGATCAATTCAATTTTAGTGGGAAAGTCTATAAAGTACTTTTAATAGCCTAATTTTTAATGGTTTAATTCATATAAAAACACCTATTTAAAATAATTTGTTATCTTTAACCTACAATTAATGTCATGGAAAAATTTATAACTTATTTTATTTATAACTTCACTCTTACTTTTTTAATTTTGGGATTNATTTTTTCTGTTGTAAGCCTAATTATAAAAAAGCAATCATTAACAAAAAAACATATAATTGAAGCTTTATTTTCATATTACTTTCTATTTAATATTGGAATAAGTTTTTTGTATAATTTTATTATGCACGTATTTTTTTCAGCGAAGTCCGCTTCTTTTATAGGTTGGGAAAATAGCCCTTTTCAATTAGAGGTAGGTTTTGCTAGCTTGGGTTTTGCAGTTATTGGTTTTATAGCTTTTAAATCAAATATTAGTTTTAGAACTGCCGGTATTATTGGTCCAGCTTGTTTTTTGTGGGGCGCTGCTGGAGGACATATTTATCAAATGATTACTGAACATAATTTTAATCCAGGTAATGCAGGGATTATTTTTTGGAGTGATGTTTTTATACCAATTATAGGTTTAATTCTTTTATATCAGCAATATAAAATAGAAAATATTTCAAAAATAAGAAAATGAAAACAAAGTAATTACTTGGCTAATCTAATTATGTTTAGCATGCTTGATTTCAACTAATAATATGTTTAATCTAATGTATTTTAAAAACCCTTGTTTTGCTTATTTACATCTAACAGAAACAGAAAATATAATTTAAGCTATTTTTAAATAAACTTTTTATCAATTATATATTCAGCAATTTGGATGGCATTTGTTGCGGCTCCTTTTCTTAAATTATCACTAACAATCCACATATTTAAGGTTTTTTCTAGTGTTTCATCTCTTCGAATTCTACCAACAAAAACTTCATCTTTACCATTGGCATAAATTGGCATTGGATAGGTATTTGTATCTGGATTATCTTGAACAATTAGCCCCGGGGTTTCATGAAGAATCTTTCTAACATTGTTAATCTCAAAGTCTTTTTTAAACTCAACATTTACAGATTCGCTATGACCCCCTGCAGTAGGAATTCGAACAGCAGTTGCAGAAATTGAAAAGCTTCGATCGTTTAATATTTTTTGAGGCTCACGAGCCAATTTCATTTCTTCTTTTGTATAACCATTTTCTTCAAAATCATCACAATGAGGAAGCGCATTTTTGTGAATTGGATATGGATAAGCCATTTCGGACTGAACTCCACTGATCTCATTTTCTAATTGATTAACCGCTTTCTTTCCAGTACCAGAAACCGATTGATATGTTGAAATAATTACCCGTCTCATTCTGTATTTTTCATGAAGAGGCGCTAATGCCATGACCAATTGAATAGTAGAACAGTTAGGATTGGCAATGATTTTATCATTGGCAGTTAATGTGGAAGCATTAATTTCTGGCACCACTAATTTCGTCGATAAATCCATTCTCCAAGCTGATGAATTATCAATTACTGTCGTACCTACTTCCGCAAATTTAGGAGCCCATTCTAAAGATATAGTGCTACCAGCGGAAAATATAGCAATCTCAGGCTTTTTAAATAAAGCGTCTTTTAAACCGATTACTTTTATCGTCTTTCCATTAAAATATAATTTATTTCCTATTGATTTTTCAGAAGCTACTAATAATATTTCTGAAACAGGAAAATTACGCTCTTCCAATAATTTAATCATAATAGTTCCTACCATTCCGGTAGCTCCAACAACTGCTATTTTCATATGAATGTCTAGTTAATAACTAGATGATATTAAAGGTTACAAACTTTAAAACGCAAAAATAGGTCATAGATTACTAAACTTTTAAAAATTATACTTAAAAAAAGAACCATCCGCTTTTGACGGATGGTTTAAATTGAAATTTATTAGTTAGAATGTGCAGTGTAGCGGTTCTACGTGCTTATTATTTTTTTAGAAGATCTCTAATTTCAGCTAATAATTCTTCCTGAGTTGGACCAGCTGGAGCAGCAAGTGCTTCTTCAACAGGTTTTTTTGTTTTATTGTATGCTTTAACAATCATAAATAAAACAAATCCAACGATAATTAAGTTAATAATTGAATTGATCCAATTACCATACATAATCGCATTTTCTGCAGTTGTAATTGCTCCTTCAGCATCTACTAAAGCAGGAGATAAGACATATTTTAAATCGGCAAAATCGATTCCTCCTGTAAATTGCCCAACAATCGGCATCATAATATCACTTACAAAGCCTTTTACAACTAAGCCAACTGCTCCAGCAAGTAAAACTGCAACTGCCAAATCGATTACATTGCCAGTCATGATAAATTTTTTGAATTCCTTAAACATAATAAATTAATTGGGTTTTTGTTAATTACAATATATGATAAATTAATTATTTGATTGTTGAAACTAAGTTTTATTTCCGATAAAAGACACGCTTTACTCTTTGTGATATTGCTGTCAATAATTCGTAAGAAATTGAATCAATTGTTTCTGCAAGTAAATCTGCTTTATTGTCATTCCCAAATAAAACTACCTCATCGCCTTCTTCACAAAGAATTCCTGTTACATTTATCATTATCATATCCATACAAACATTTCCTATTATTGGAGCTTTTATTCCGCGAACCATTACCCAACCTTTACCGTTTCCATATGCTCTACTAATACCATCTGCATGACCAATTGGAATTGTAGCTGTTACGATAGTTCCATCACTTTTAAAAGCTCTATTATACCCAACACTATCTCCTTTTTTAATAGTATGAATTTGTGAAATCACTGACTTTAATGTTGCGATAGGTGTAAAGTTTTTTTGTTCTTCGGGAATATTACTAAAACCATAAAGACCAATTCCAGTTCTAACCATGTCGAATTGTGCTTCAGGATAATTTAAAATTCCTGAAGTATTAGACATATGTAATTTGGGTTGGTAGCTTAATTTACTTGAGATATTTTTTGCAATATTTCTGAAGGTATTTATTTGAGATTCTGAAAAACATTTTTCTTTGAGATCCTCACTAGCCGCTAGGTGTGAAAAAAGCGAAGTAACCTTTATATTGCTGGTCGCATTTAACTTTGAAACAATTTTATCCACCTCGGTTTCATTAAATCCCAATCGATTTAAACCCGTATTAAATTTAAGGTGAACAGGGTAGTTGATTTGTTTTTTGTCAGAAGCTATTTTTATAAATTGCTTTAGTACACTTTCATTATACAAACTAGGTTCTAAACATCGATGTATAAGAGTTTCAAAGTTTTCAGGTTGAGGGTGTAGCACTAAAATAGGTGTTTTAACGCCAACATCCCTTAAGGCAACCCCTTCATTCACATATGCTACCGCTAAATAATCTACTCCTAAAGTCTCCAATTCTTTTGCGATAACTATAGCATCGCTTCCGTAGGCAAAGGCTTTTACAACCCCCAATATCCTTGTAGAATCTTTTATTCTAGATTTTAAATAATGATAATTTTCACCTAATGCGGTAAGATTTATTTCTAAAACAGTTTCAATGGTTTTTGGCATCCCTTAGTTTTTCTTTTTTTTAGAAATATCTTCAGGCTCTTGAACATTCATTTTCCGAATTTTTTCTCGAATCATTAATTTATAGTAAGCCGCTCTGCTTAAAGGTTCGTATTCATCTACTTCTCCTAAAAGCACCAATTCATCACCTTTAGCTTTACGGTAACTGTAATTTGCTAAATTTCCGGTTCGGGTACATACTGCATGTACCTTAGTTACATACTCAGCAGTTGCCATTAATGAAGGCACAGGACCAAACGGGTTGCCTTTAAAATCCATATCCAATCCAGCAACAATTACCCGTACGCCTCTATTGGCTAAATCATTGCAAACTTTTACAATTTCATCATCGAAAAATTGAGCTTCATCAATACCAACGACATCACAATCGTCTGCTAAAATGGGAATATTTGCTGCCGCAGGAACCGGAGTTGAATGAATTTCGTTACTATCATGAGAAATTACCGACTTATCATCATATCGAGTATCGATCATTGGTTTAAAAATCTCTACTTTTTGTTTGGCAAATTTTGCACGTTTTAATCTTCGAATCAATTCCTCTGTCTTGCCTGAAAACATAGAGCCTGCGATGACTTCAATCCATCCAAATTGTTCTTTTTGATTAACGGTATTTTCGAGAAACATAAAATTAATTTAAACTAAAACAGAATTACTTGACGTTTACATAAAGGTTGTGTAAATTTATAAAAACAAAACAGAAAATTTGCTTTATTTTAATAAGTTATGAAGAAGAAAGTCCTATCCCAGATAAACGCACTTGCCAAGAGCATTATTGTTTCAGAAAATGACATCGATATTATTAAAACTAAATACACATTAATTCAGCTTTATGAAAAGTTAGCGGTCTTAGAATTTTTAAAATCAAGTGAAGAAACCAAATTTGAGAAACCAAAAAGATCTGCAACTGATTCCAAAACTTATCGAGAACAAAATTGGTTTCAAGATCCAGATCCTGTTCCACAACCATCTCATGAAGACGCTTTGGTAGAACCTCTAACGGAAAAAATAAAAGATTTAGTTGCTCAAATGCCCAGTCAAAATGACCCTGATGGTTCCGCAGTGGAAGATTTATTAAAAGAAATACTTCCTAAGAAGGAAACTTTTAAAAATGATTTAGAAGAATTTGCAGCTTCCTATCAAGAAAACTTAGTATTTGAAAGAAAACAAGAAATTGATACTAAAAAAGAAACAAAATCAATTCAAAACAAACCCAAATCTATAAACGACAAATTAAACCAAGGGCTTAATATAGGACTTAACGATCGCATCGCTTTTATAAAAAATCTTTTTGAAAATAATACAGATGATTATACCAGAGTTTTATCACAGATAAATTCGATGACTACTTTTAAAGAAGCCTCTTTATTTGTTGAAAATAATATTAAGCCAGATTATAATAATTGGGAAGGAAAAGAAGAATATGCCGATCGTTTTTTATCAATAATTGAAAAACGATTTAACTAATATGATGGGTAAACTTTATTTAGTACCTACTCCAATCGGCAACCTAAAGGACATTACTTTTAGAGCTATTGAAGTTTTAAAAGAAGTGGATTTAATACTCGCCGAGGACACTCGCACAAGTGGAAAATTACTAAAGTATTACGATATTTCTACACACATGCAATCTCATCACATGCATAATGAACACAAGACGGTTGATCATGTAGTAAGAAGAATAATAAATGGAGAAACGGTCGCTTTAATAAGTGATGCAGGCACTCCTGCAATTAGTGATCCAGGATTTTTATTAACCCGTGCTTGTGTGGAAGTTGCAATAGAGGTAGATTGTTTACCAGGAGCTACGGCTTTTGTACCTGCTTTAGTAAATAGTGGTTTACCAAACGATAAATTTGTTTTTGAAGGCTTTCTCCCAGTTAAAAAAGGAAGGCAAACTAGACTATTGTTTTTAGCAGAAGAAACACGAACCATAATTTTTTATGAATCTCCTCATAAACTTCTTAAAACACTTGGCCATATTGTAGAGTATTTTGGTTCTGACAGGTCAGTTTCAGTGTCTAGAGAAATTACCAAATTACACGAAGAAACTATTCGTGGTAAAGCCACTGAAGTTTTAGCTTATTATACAGTAAAACCTCCTAAAGGCGAAATAGTCTTGGTAGTTGGAGGCAAGAAATAATTATCTTTTCAAACACAAAATGCATTAGTTTTTTATAAGCTTTCATTTTCGTAAACTTGTAAAGTATAAAACTTAATAAAAGATGGGACATAAAGTAACGACAACATGGAAGAATAAGATGCTTTTTGAATCTGATAATCCTCTGGGAAAAAATCTGTTAATGGAATCAGGTCCTGATTCTGGAGGAAGTAATCAAGGATTGAGTCCCAAAGCTTTAATGTTGTCCTCTCTTGGGGGTTGCACAGGATTGGATCTATTGTCTTTATTTAAAAAAATGCGTGTTGAAATTGAGGATTTTAAAGTAATCGTAAATGGTGAATTGACAGAGGAGCACCCAAAGTATTATGATAAAGTAAGTATTGATTATTACTTTACAGGAACAGATTTAAACAAAGAAAAGATTAAAAAAGCAGTTTCGTTGTCGGAAGAACGTTATTGTGGCGTAATTAAAATGTTTAGAGCCTTTGCTGAGGTTACTATTGCAATTCATTTTAATGAATAAGCTTTAATTTTTAATGTCATATATAGGATTCTAGTTACTTTTACCTACAGCTTCCCTTTTATAAGATTAATCTTAATTTAATGCCTTTATGCGTTGGACTATAAAACCAAAACCAGATCCAATTAAAGTTGCTCGTTTATCTCAGGAGTTAGCGGTCGATTTGACGACTTCCTTTTTATTAGCACAGCGGGGAATAGAGACTTTTGAAGAAGCTAAAAACTTTTTTAGACCCGATTTACACGACTTGCATGATCCTTTTTTAATGAAGGATATGGAAAAAGCAGTTGCTAGAATTGAAGAAGCCGTTGAAAATCAAGAAAACATTTTAGTGTACGGAGATTACGATGTAGATGGTACTACAAGTGTTGCCTTAATGTCTTCTTATTTGTTGTCATTTTACCTAAATGTTGCCACATACATTCCAGATAGATATGATGAGGGTTATGGGATTTCCTATAAAGGAATTGATTTTGCTGAAAACAATAATTTTTCATTAATTATTGCTTTAGATTGTGGTATTAAAGCCATCGATAAAGTAGCTTATGCTACTAAAAAAGGGGTTGATTTTATTATTTGTGATCATCATAGACCGGGAGCTGAAATTCCGAAAGCAAAGGCAGTTTTAGACCCTAAACAAGAAGATTGTGAGTACCCTTTTAAAGAATTATGTGGCTGTGGAGTGGGTTTTAAACTCATACAAGCATTGGCATCTAAAAAAGGAGAAACCATTAATGATTTAGTTTTGTATTTAGATTTAGTAGCAACTGCCATTGGTGCTGATATTGTCCCTATAGTAGGAGAAAATAGAATACTTGCTTATCATGGTTTAAAAGTTATAAATGAAAATCCCCGTCCAGGATTTGAAGCCATTTTAAAGCAAGTAAAAAAAGAAAAATTAACCATAACCGATGTCGTATTCATTATCGCCCCAAGAATTAATGCAGCTGGAAGAATGAAACATGGTAATCATGCAGTTACGTTACTATGTGAAACCGATATTAATTTAGCAGCCGAATATGCCATTGATATAGAAACTTACAATACCGATCGACGTGATGCAGATAAACGGATTACCATTGATGCACTTGCTCAAATAGAGGAAAATAAGGAGCAAGATAGATTTACTTCTGTTGTTTANNATGANAATTGGCANAANGGNGTNATTGGNATTGTNGCNTCTAGNNTNANNGAAACCTATTANCGNCCNACNTTNGTTTTTACTAAAAGNGGTNNNNTNNTAGCAGCTTCAGCNAGAAGTGTNAAAGGNTTTGATGTNTANAATGCNNTGGAANAATGTTCAGANTTTATAGAACAATTTGGAGGTCATAAATACGCAGCTGGTTTAACCTTAAAACCAGAAAACTATAAAAACTTTAAAGCAAAATTTGAAGAAATAGTTTCAAATACCATAGATCCAAAATTATTAATTCCTAAAATTAAAATTGATGCTCAAATAAATTTATCAGATATCACTCCTAAATTTTANAGGATTTTAAGTCAGTTTGCACCTTTTGGNCCAAATAATATGACNCCNGTTTTTATGACTGAAGATATGNANGATACAGGTTATGGAAAACAAGTAGGGGAAGACAAATCNCATTTACGATTTACTGCCACTCAAAATGGGAAAGGAAAAATAGTAGGAATTGGTTTTGGTATGGGTGATCAAATTNAGTTTATTAAAAACAAAAAACCATTTAAAGCTGCTTATACTATCGATGAAAATGAATGGAACGGNAATAAAAACCTTCAGTTAAAATTAAAAGACCTTAAAGCGTAATAATTTCATCTTCTTCTAGCAGTTCTTCATTTCTTAATCTTAGAATTATTTGTGCAACTGCTATGGTATCTTTTTCACAATAGCGAATAATTCGATCTATATCTTTTTCTTTATAATAAACATCACAAACTTCACTTCCATCAATATCATCTTTTGGAGAAGGGATNCCTAAAACGTGAGTCATTAATTTTAAAGAAGTATAGGTTTTATAATCTCCAAANTTCCATAATTCTAAGGTGTCGAGATGAGGTACTTCCCAAGGTTTTTTCCCAAACAAATTCAANTTAANAGGGATGTCAATTTTATGGATAATCATTCTTCTTGCTATATATGGAAAGTCAAACTCCTTACCATTATGAGCACATAACAAATGATANGATTTGTTATAATGAGTCTCGANTAGTATTTTAAACTCTTTTAAAATTGAATCTTCTTCTCCGTGAAAAGTGGTTATTCTAAAATTTCGATTATCTCCTTTAAACACAAAATACCCTACTGAAATACAAATAATTTTTCCAAATTCCGCCCAAATCCCAGCTCTGTCGTAAAATTCTTCTGGTGAGAATTCATCTTTTCTTTGGTACTTGGTTTTTTGGTCCCAAAGNAGTTTAGAGGTGTCGTCTAATTCATAAAAATTAGCATATAATGGAACTGTTTCGATATCTAGAAACAACACGTTTTCTAGTTTGATTCTTTTCAACATAATTTAGTTATTGCAATCGGAGAGGAACTATAAAGATAGTAAAATTAAAAAAGAGATGGTTGTTAATAAGGAGATTTGTAATCCAAGAACCATTTTTTCGATGTAAACTACCGGCCAAGAGGCGAACCAGTAAGTAGGCANTTTCTATAAATCACCAACCACTGTATTTTGGAGGGTATATTTCGTTTAAATTTAGGTAAACAATAAGCTGNCCTCTATGGTGNGTTACATGATCTTGCAGTAGATTTAATATTTGTANTTTACTTTNGGNTCCTGCAAAAAAATCAACTGGCTCATTTAATTCTTCCTCAGGAGTATTTGTAATAATTTCAAGCACAACATCAAAAGTATTTTCTAAGGCTAAAATNGTTTCTTTTTTTGTTTNTGACAGTTCTTTTTTCTCTTTCTTATACTCAATATTAGTAAAATAAGTTATGCTGAGCCATTCCATATTTTCATTAATGTGTATTAATTGTTCCTTAAAACTCNTTTGTCTTTCGGTAGGTTTAAAATCGTAATTTTCTTCAGGCATTTTTTCGGCAATAGCAATAAGATAACTTTTTNAGTTTTCCCATTTTTCCAAAAAAGCTATTTTTGGAGTTATTTGTTGTGCGATAANTTTGGAAGAATTTATTACAATTAGTAAAACTAAAAGCCCTATTTTGTNCATTCTTTTTNTTTTAATAAAGAAACAATAAATTTATTNAAAATTAAGGCCTATATAAATAGCAATATAAACGTATGTTAACATTAGATAGTTTTAAATCTCTTGAGAATGGAGAAATAAATAAANAAGAATTTTTAAAGCTCGTTAAATCAGATATTTCTCNTGTAAAATTAGAAGAAATTTTACGTGATTTAAATTATCAAGAACAGCTTTTTAAGTTGCAAGCCGAATTGGTTAATCTTCAAAAATGGGTCACTAAAAATAAAAAAAGGGTTTGTATTATATTTGAAGGAAGAGACGCTGCAGGCAAAGGGGGGTCTATAAGNAGGATGACAGAACACTTAAATCCGAGAGCTAGAAGAGTAGTGGCACTTTCCAAACCAACAGAAGTNGAACAAGGCCAGTGGTATTTCAGAAGGNATATTAAAGAAATGCCCAACCCAGGGGAACTNGTGTTTTTTGATAGAAGNTGGTATAATAGAGCAATTGTTGAACCT
Organism: Flavobacteriaceae bacterium; assembly: GCA_002713705.1. Taxonomy (GTDB): domain Bacteria; phylum Bacteroidota; class Bacteroidia; order Flavobacteriales; family Flavobacteriaceae; genus Marifrigoribacter. Next base: position 37,764 of record PAUJ01000016.1, on the reverse strand, counting down.
GTTATGGGGTTTTGTTCTAAAGAACAATATANCAAGTTTATGATTCATGTTCCTGAATTTGAAAAAATGCTTTNTGAAGATGGAATTNTATTAATTAAGTTTTGGTTTTCGGTAACAAAAGAGGAACAATTAAAAAGATTTGAATCTCGATTGGCAAGNCCACTAAAGCGATGGAAATTTAGTCCTGTAGACCAAGAGGGACAAAATAAATGGGATATTTATACTCATTATAAAGACCAAATGTTTGCTAATACCCACACTNCATTTAGTCCTTGGATCATAATTAAAACAAACAACAAAAAGGAAGCGCGCTTGGAAAGTTTGCGATATTTACTTTCTAGATTTGAGTATGAAGGGAAAGGAAANGCTGGNACCACCTTATTAACAGATCCAAATATTGTGCAACGTTATCATAGAACTTTAAAGAAAACAGATACCAATGAAGGATAAAATCACTGAAAAAGANCTCAAACTACTAAATAAAAAAAAAGGTTTAAAGCTTTTCTTATCAAGAGANAATATTAGTATTTCTAGAACACTTAGATATTTNCGNTACGAAAATAGATTGATTCAATTACAAGAAGAATTAATTAAACTTCAAAAATGGGTTAAAAATAATAACGAAAAAATAGTTTTTGTTTTTGAAGGGCGTGATGCAGCTGGAAAAGGAGGTGCTATAAGAAGAATCACGGAACACTTAAACCCGAGAGAATTTAAATTAGTAGCTTTATCAAAACCTTCTGACGAAGAAATTGGGCAATGGTATTTCCAACGATATATTAATTTNTTACCTATGAAAGGAACCATGGTATTTTTTGATAGAAGTTGGTATAATAGAGCAATTTTAGAACCTGTTAATGGTTTTTGTAGTGATCAAGAATATGACATTTTTATGAATCAAGTAAATGATTTTGAAAGAATGATAACTGAATCTGGAGTTCGTCTCATTAAATTTTATTTTTCAATTTCTAAAAGCGAACAAGAAAAGCGATTCCAAGATATTATTGATAGTCCTATAAAAAAATGGAAGTTTAGTGCTTTAGATAAAAAAGCATTAGAACTTTGGGACGATTATACAGATTATAAAGATAAAATGTTTTCTAAAACCAATACAATAATTGCTCCTTGGAAAGTAATTAAAGCCAATAGGAAAACCAAAGCNAGGATAGAAGCTATAGANCATGTATTAACCAGTATTCCTTATGATGACAAGGACTTAAAAGTATTAAAACATGTTTATCTTGACGATTAAATAATAGTTATCNAGTATCTAATTGTATAGAAGNTNTTAAATTTCATACCTTTAATAAATTTCTTATGACCATGAAACCAATNAATTTTAAANTATTAGGAATTGCATTCTTTTTTTTCTTCGGAATTCAATCTGAAATCACTTATTCTCAATCCGAAAAAGAACCGTATTATGATGCTTTAACTTATAGACTTCTTGGTCCATTTCGAGGAGGAAGAAGCGCTGCAGTTGCTGGTGTTCCTNATAAACCAAACTTATTTTATTTTGGTGCTACTGGTGGTGGTGTNTGGGAAACNGTAGATGGAGGNAGAAAATGGNAAAATATTTCAGATGGATATTTTGGGGGTTCTATAGGTGCTATTGCAGTAAGTACAGACGACCCAAATGTAATGTATGTTGGAGGTGGTGAATCTACTGTGAGAGGAAATGTTTCGTCAGGTTATGGAGTTTGGAAAACAGAAAATGCCGGACAATCTTGGGAGCATATTGGATTAAAAAAAAGTCGGCACATCCCTAGAATTGTAATTCATCCAAGAGATCATAATACGGTATTNGCAGCTGTTTTAGGAAATATATACAAACCTACAGTAGATAGAGGTGTTTATAAAAGTANCGATGGAGGAAAAACCTGGGAGAAAAAGCTTTTTGTAAATGAAAATGCTGGAGCGGTCGATTTAATTATGGATGCTACCAATCCACGTATTCTATATGCATCTACTTGGAATTTAAGAAGAACGCCATATAGTTTGAGTAGTGGTGGTGAAGGTTCTGCACTTTGGAAGAGTATTGATAGTGGAGAAACTTGGAAAGAAATTTCAAAAAATGAAGGATTTGCTAAAGGAATTTTAGGAAATATTGGAGTTACAGTTTCGCCTGTAAACAACAATATAGTTTGGGCAATAGTCGAAAATAAAGATAAAGGTGGTGTTTATAAAAGTACTGATGGAGGCGAAACCTGGAAACTCATTAACAGCGAAAGAAAATTAAGACAACGCGCTTGGTATTATTCTCGTATTTATGCTGATCCTCAAGATACAGAAGTTGTTTATGTATTAAATGTAAGGTATCATAAAAGCACAGATGGCGGAAAAACATATAGTACTTTTAACGCTCCCCATGGAGATCATCATGATTTATGGATCGCTCCTGAAAACCCAGAACGAATGGTAATGGGTGACGATGGCGGTGCTCAAACAACCTATGATGGTGGCGAAACATGGAGTACTTATCACAATCAGCCAACAGCTCAATTTTATAGAGTTACTACAGACGATTCTTTTCCATATCGAATCTATGCTGCACAACAAGATAATTCAACCATCCGGATATCTCATAGGAACGAAGGATGGAATATTGATGAAGATGACTGGGATGAAACAGCTGGCGGAGAAAGTGCACATATCACCATTGATCCTGAAAATAATGACATTGTTTATGGAGGTAGCTATGATGGTTTTTTAACGAGGTACAATCATAAAACTAAAACTACAAGAAGTGTAAGTGTATGGCCTGATAATCCAATGGGACATGGAGCAGAAGATATGAAATATCGTTTCCAGTGGAACTTTCCACTATTTTTTTCAAAACACAACACCAAAAAACTGTATACATTTTCTAATCACGTCCATGTAAGCATTAATGAAGGTGAAAGTTGGGACGTATTAAGTCCTGATTTAACGAGAAATGATTCAACTAAATTAAAATCATCAGGAGGGCCTATTACACAAGATAATACCTCAGTTGAATATTATTGTACCATTTTTGCAGCAGCAGAATCCCCAATTAAAGAAGGGCTTCTATGGACAGGATCTGATGATGGATTGATTCATATTTCAAGAAATGATGGGAATACTTGGGAAAATGTTACTCCTAAAGGCATGCCAGAATGGATGATGATTAACAGTATAGAGCCTTCTGTTTATAATGAGGGGACCTGTTATGTTGCTGGAACAAAGTATAAAACTGGAGATTTTGAACCTTATTTGTATAAAACAATTGATTATGGAAAATCCTGGAAAAAGATTACTAATGGCATCGCTAATGAGCATTTTACAAGAGTACTAAGAGAAGATCCTGTAAAAGAAGGTTTTTTGTACGCTGGTACTGAAACAGGAATTTATTTTTCACACAATGAAGGAATTTACTGGCAACCTCTGCAATTAAATCTACCGATTGTTCCAATTACAGATTTAGCAGTTAAGAATAATAATTTAATAGTAGCTACACAAGGAAGAAGTCTTTGGGTTTTAGATGATTTAAGTCTATTACATCAGGCTTTAGATGTCGATAAAGAAGAAAATATATTATTTAAACCTAAAGAGACCTACCGAATGGGAGGATCTTCAAATGACAAATCTTTAACAACCGGAACTAATCATCCCTCAGGAGTTATTACCTATTTTTATGTTAAAAATCCGGAAGAAAAAGAAATAAAATTGACTTATTTAAACTCAAAAAACGATACGATAAAAACGGTAAGCACAAAAAACAAAAAAGATAATTTTAATGTGAAGAAAGGCTCCAATTATTATGTATGGAATACTCGAGGTAATTCAGCTGAAACGTTTGATGGGATGATATTTTGGTGGGCAAGCNTAAATGCTCCTAAAGCGGTACCAGGAAATTATAAAGTGGTTTTAAGTGTTGAGGATAAAATTTATACCCAAAGTTTAGATATAATTTCAAATCCAAATTCTGAAACAGATGTTACAGGTATGCAAAAACAGTTTGATTTTATTACAAACATTAATGAAACGGTAGATAATGCTCATAAATCTATAAAAAAAATCAGAGCTATTAATAAACAACTAACTACATTTCAAGAACAATATAAAGATGATGAACGGGTAGATGAATTAAAAGAAAAAGCTAAAAANTTAAGTGAAGAATTTTCAAAAATTGAAAAAGCTTTATATCAAACTCAAAACAAAAGTGGACAAGACCCTTTAAATTTTCCAATTAAACTAACCAATAAACTTGCTCATTTAAACAGTTTAGTTGGTATGGGAGATTTCCCTCCAACAGAACAAGATATNGCTGTTAAAGATGAATTAACTCAAAAAATTAATTTACAATTAGAAAAATTTAACATGCTTGTCTCAAANCAGATTAAGNCTTTTAACGCAGAATTTAATTCATTAAACTTAAACTACTTATTTACCGAGGGGAATACTAATTAGCACACTAATTGGTTTGATTATTGATNTAATCAATTTTAAAATAAAAAAATGAGCTTTTTAAATAGATCTNTAAGATCTCGTATTTTCTTATCAATGATCCTTCTTGTAATAGGAGCATCTATTCTTATTGTTGTGGTTACGGTTTTTCAATATAGAGAAAANACACAAGATTATCACAGAGAGCGATTAATAAGAAAGGAAACCGCTATCCGNGAAAATATTGATTATGTAATTAAAAACACAACCTATCCTGTTGAGACNGATAAAATTGCATTAATATTTAAAAATAAAATTTATGAAATTGAAGATATTCATCAATTAAATATTTTTTTATATGACTTGGAAGGTTCTCTTTTAATTTCCTCGCAAGNTTCTTTTATTAAAGANACCATTCATTCAAAAATTTCTTCTCAAGCTTTAGAGGGTTTAAAAAAATCGANAGATAAACATTTTATAGAAAAGTTTATTGAAAAAGATTTTGAATACCAATCATCATTTACCTATATCACAGACACTCACTTTAAACCCATTGCTATTCTAAACTTACCTTATTTAGAAGATGATGAATTTTTAAATAAGGAACTAAAAGAATATTTAGGGCGATTAGGAATCGCTTATATTTTTATGCTTCTGTTTGCTGTTGTTTTAGCTTATTTTTTATCTAAATACATCACTCGATCTTTAAATACAATTTCAGAGAAGATCAAGGAAACGAGGATAGACAAAAGAAATAAAAAAATATTGATTCCNCTTCGATCTCAGGAAGTATCAACCTTGGTCAATGCTTATAACGAAATGATTGATGAATTAGAAAGTAGTGCGACTCAATTGGCCACTAATGAGCGAGAAGCAGCATGGAGAGAAATGGCAAAACAAGTTGCACATGAAATTAAAAATCCTTTAACNCCAATGCGTCTAACGGTACAAAGTTTTGAACGAAAATTTGATCCAAATGATCCAAATATTCATGAAAAAATGAAAGAGTATAGCGATAGTTTAATACAACAGATAGATACGATGAGCTCTATTGCATCTGCTTTCGCAACCTATGCTCAAATGCCAGCACAACAGGATGAAACACTTAATGTTATTAANATAACGAAACTGGCTTTGGATATATTTAACGAAGGATATATTTATTTTACCTCAGAAAAAAANGAAGTAATTATTAAATTTGATAGAACACAATTAATGAGGGTTATTACTAATTTGGTAAAGAACAGTATACAGGCCATACATGAAAACCATCTGGAAGAACCAAAAATTGAAGTAAGGGTTTATCAAGATGAATCTTTTGCGATTATTTCTGTTATGGATAATGGTACCGGTATAACTGACGAGAATAAAGCCATGGTTTTTGAGCCAAAATTCACAACCAAAACGAGTGGTATGGGATTGGGATTAGCTATGGTTAAGAAAATTGTGGAGACTTATGGAGGTGAAATTAGTTTTAAAACGATCAAAGGNGAAGGAACTACTTTTATTGTAAAATTACCTCTAAAATAACTNGCTTTTCGTAGCTTTGTTNTTAGTCNTTTTTAAGGATGAGTTATAATAATTGCTATTTTATACNNGAAATAAATTTTTTTTCAATCATTAATATTTATTATGAATTTCAACAATATTATTTCAGAAACCACTAAGGGTTTAACAACAATTATAATTAATAGACCTTCAAAATTAAACGCTTTAAATGAAGAAACTATTAATGAATTACATCAAGCTTTTAAAACTGCTGAACAAGATAGAAATACAAAAGTGATTATTATTACNGGTACTGGAGAGAANGCTTTTGTTGCAGGTGCTGACATTAGNGAATTTGCAGATTTTTCGGTTGCNGAAGGCGAAAACTTAGCTTCAAAAGGACAAGCTTTATTATTCGATTTCGTTGCTAATCTTTCTACACCTGTTATTGCTGCAATTAATGGATTTGCATTAGGTGGAGGATTAGAATTAGCAATGGCTGCTCANTTTAGAGTTGCAAGCGATAATGCTAAAATGGGATTACCCGAAGTTTCCCTGGGAGTNATTCCTGGTTATGGAGGTACGCAAAGATTACCNCAATTAATTGGTAAAGGAAGAGCTATGGAAATGATTATGACTGCTGGGATGATTGATGCNGATACTGCTCATAAATTTGGCTTGGTAAANCATGTAACCACTCAAGAGGAATTAATGGCGTTTTCTCAAAAAATAGCCACTAAAATTATGAGAAATTCTTCGGTTGCTATTGCATCTGCTATTGCAGCAATAAATGCTGGGTTTGAAGAAGGAGAAAATGGTTTTGATGCTGANGTAATTCAATTTGGCATCTGTTTTGGGACTGTTGATTTTAAAGAAGGAACAAGTGCTTTTTTAGAAAAAAGACGTGCAGATTTTCCGGGAGAATAATTACAATTCACCTTCCCATTCCCCATAAAACTGTTCTAAAAAACCTTCCATATANTCATGACGCTTTTGAGCGATTTGTTTTCCAGTTTTGGTNTTCATTTTATCTTTTAACAGTAACAATTTTTCGTAAAAATGATTTATNGTCGGTGAATTTGAAGCTTTATAAACTTCTGGTNACATGTTAAGTTTTGGCTTGATTTCCGGATTGTAAAGTTTGNGATTTTTATATCCACCATAATTAAAACAACGAGCAATACCAATNGCGCCAAGCGCATCTAATCGATCTGCATCTTGGACTACAGCNAATTCATTCGANAAAAATTGCTGTTTTTTNTTGCCTCCNTTAAAAGATATGTTTTCAATAATTTTTATNACATGTGATATAACATCTTCAGGNACNTTTTCATAATTTAAAAAATCACTCGCTTTTTTTGGNCCTATAGCTTCATNGCCATTATAAAACTTCGAATCGGCAATATCATGAAGTAAANCTCCTANTGAAACAATAAATGAATCTNCTTTTTCAGTTTTAGAAATTAAAATAGCATTTNTATAAACNCGCTCAATATGAAACCAATCGTGTCCTCCTTCCGCATTTTTAAGTTCTTTTTTAACGAATGNNATGGTNTGCGCTATGATTAATGAATCATTCATTTTGTAAGTATCTCTGAATTAATTTGAGACTCTATAGTATCAATAAGTATTTCTGTTTCAAAATCGGATACTTTTATAAAGGGATGTAATTTATATTGAACTCTTACTCCTAATGGCATTGGAAACATACCATATTTTTGTAGCTTCCATGAGTTGTTAATAGTAACAGGAAGNACATAGGCTTGTGGCATTTTTTTAATTAAAACTGCTAGTCCCCTGCGTTGAAATTTTTTAGGTAAATTAGTTTTGCTTCTTGTCCCTTCTGGAAAAATAACACCACTTCGATTGTGTTTGTTAAGGTAATCGGCAAAATTTATTAAAGCAGTTATAGCTTGTTTAGNATTTTTACGATCAATTAAAACAGCNCCACTGTGTCTTANATTATAGGAAACTGAGGGAATTCCTTTTCCTAATTCGATTTTTGAAACAAATTTAGGGTGAATGTTTCTTAAATGCCAAATNAAAGGAGGNATGTCCCATAAGCTTTGATGATTAGAAACTACTATTATCGATACATCTTTAGGATAATTTTTAAGAGTTTTTAACTGAAATGAAGTTCCTAAAACCCGAAGACCAGTAAGAATAAAAAAATTCAGAAAATCNACACTTTTTTTGTGAGCCTTATAGCCAATTAATGTATTGCAAATCCANTGTATGACATGAAAAAATACTAATACCAATCCAAATAACAGATAAAATATAACTGTTAAAGGATAACTTAAAATGTGTGTAATTTGTTTCATAAAAAAAGCCCGCTTATGCGGGCATTATTTTTTAACAAACTTCGTTGTAAGCNTTTTTTAGATTGTCTGCAATCATATCTGCAGGACGGCCTTCAATATGATGGCGTTCTAGCATATGTACTAACTCNCCATCCTTAAATAAGGCCATACAAGGTGAACTTGGTGGGAAAGGAATCATATGATNTCTAGCAGCATCAACTGCTTCTTTGTCAACACCAGCAAAAACAGTAACTATTTGATCTGGTTTTTTATCATTTTGAATAGACATAGCAGCAGCAGGACGTGCATTTGCAGCTGCACAACCACAAACAGAGTTTACAACTACCAAGGTAGTTCCAGACTTGCTTAATGTACGGTTTACATCTTCTGCATTAAATAATTCTGTGAAACCAACTCTTGTTAGGTCTTCACGCATTGGTTTTACTAATTCTGGAGGGTACATNTTTTTAGTGATTTATGTTGTAACAATTTNNAAACAAAGATAGTTAATTATAAAATAAAATAGAGCTCATTTAGAATTTTGGCTTTTCTTTAATAGNGAATTGAAGGTATCGTTTTTTTTGATTTACTATATTTACAAAATTATTAAATTACTAGAATTAGATTATGATTAGATGGATAGCTGCNATTATTGGATATTCGATTTTTAGATTTCCAGGAGCGATTATTGGTTTTTTGTTAGNAAGCTTATTTGAAGGNAATAGCTCTTCAAATGGAAGCAGAAGAAGTATTTTTACTCAAAGCAAACAANGAGTTTCTCCNGCCGAATTTGAATTAAACTTATTGTCTTTAGCATCTTTAGTTATTAAGGCTGANGGAATTGTTAATCAGAAAGAATTGGATTTTGTACGCCAGTATTTTGTACAAGCTTATGGGAAAGAACAAGCCAANGCAACATTTAAAGTNTTTAATGAAGAGATAAAAAAGAAACAATTATCNGCACAAAAAATAGCTGCNTTTTTACGAAACAGAATGAGGTATGAATCTCGTTTACAAATCATACATTTTTTATTTAGTGTTGCNAAAGCAGACGGACAGATAAGTGATCCTGAAGTTAGAGAAATAAATAATATAACTGGTTTTTTAGGAATTAATCATCACGATTTTGAAAGTATAAAAGCAATGTTTTTCAANAATCCAGATAGTGCTTATAAAATTCTTGAAATCGAAAAAACAGCGAACCCTGATCAGATTAAAAAGGCCTATCGTACCATGGTAAAAAAGTATCACCCCGATAAATTACAGCATATGGACGAAGTTTATAGAAATGGTGCTGAAGAAAAATTTAGGAAAGTTCAAGAAGCTTACGAACAAATCCAAAAGGAAAGAGGGTTTTAGNTTATTTGTTTTAATTTTTGTAATTTTAATTTTTAAATTAGACAATGCCAGTTTTCCCTCCCATNATAATATATGCTATTCCTTTTTTTGTTTTTGCGATGCTATTGGAGTTTTTTCTAACTACTAAAAAGAATATTAAGTCCTATACTTCTAAAGATACTTTTTCATCGATTGCNATGGGTTTGGGGAATGTATTTATTGGCCTTGTAAGCAAACTNATTGTATTTGCAGCGCTTTATTATGTATATGAAAATTTTCGNCTTTTTACTATACCANTAGTTTGGTGGAGTTTTATCTTGTTGTTTTTTTTAGACGATTTATCCTATTATTGGTTTCATAGAATTTCCCATGAAAACAGATTGTTTTGGGCCTCTCATGTGGTTCATCATTCTTCAAAACACTATAATTTAAGCACTGCCTTGCGGCAAACTTGGACAGGAGGATTTTATAGTTTTATATTTTGGATATGGTTGCCATTACTAGGTTTTCATCCTGGAATGATTATTTTTCAGATGGGAATAAGTTTNCTATATCAATTTTGGATCCACACCGAATTAATAAAAAAAATGCCCAACTGGTTTGAAGCTTTTTTTAATACTCCATCTCATCATAGAGTTCATCATGGAAGTAACCCGATNTANTTAGACAGGAATCATGCAGGAATATTNATTATTTGGGATAGAATGTTTGGGACCTTCCAATCTGAATTGGAGGAAGAGAAAGTTATTTACGGATTGGTTGATAATATTAACACTTACAATCCAGTTATCATTGCTTTTAATGAATGGGTTGCAATGTTAAATGATGCTATTTCTNGAAATAAATCTTTAATAAATAGAATAAAATATTTTTACAAACCACCAGGTTGGAAACATGATGGTTCTGGAAAATTATCTGACGACTTGCGAGAAGAGTGGTTAAAAAANAACAATTAAATTTTACTCAAACGCAATGTATTTACCATTCCTTTACTTTTCATTGGCATGGCAGCAAGATTGATTAAAAAATCACCTTGCTTTGTATACCCTTTGTCAATTGCTATTCGATTTACGTCTTCAACTGTTTCNTCCGTACTTACATTATTATTGTAGTAAAAAGAATTTACCCCCCATAACAGACTAAGTCTTGAAAGTATCCGTTTATTAGAGGTAAAAACTAAAATAGGTGCAGATGGTCGCCAAGCAGAAATTTGAAAAGCGGTATAACCACTATTAGTTAAAGTGCAAATTGCTTTTGCGTCTATTTCATTAGCCATAATTGCGGCATGGTAACAGATATACTTAGTCATGTATCTTTCTGTTTTAATGCTAGGTGGTTCTTCGGGGACTGTAATTAAAGAAGATCCCTCTACTTTTTTTAAGATAGCAGCCATTTTTTGAATGACTTCAACAGGGTATTTTCCAACGGATGTTTCACCAGAAAGCATCACAGCATCAGCTCCATCCATAACAGAGTTAGCAACATCATTTACTTCTGCTCTAGTTGGAGTAAGTGAATCAATCATTGTCTCCATCATTTGAGTAGCAATAATTACTGGGATTCTTGCTTCCTTTGCAATAAGCACAAGTTGTTTCTGAATTAACGGCACTTCTTCTGCAGGAACTTCGACTCCTAGGTCNCCTCTTGCAACCATTATTCCATCACAANATTTAACAATTTTTTTAATATTAGCTACCCCTTCTGGTTTTTCGATTTTTGCAATGATTGGTATTTTATAGTCACTATTATCACTTATTAATTTTTGTAATTCTTTAAGATCTTTTGCATAACGAACAAAAGATAAAGCGATCCAATCAACATCTTGTTCTATCGCAAAAATAGCATCTTTTTTGTCTTTTCTGGTAAGTGCTGGCAATGATAGTTTTGTATTGGGCAGGTTNACTCCTTTATTAGATTTAAAGGAACCACCTTGGATTACTTTAGTTTTAACTTCGTCAACACCATTTGTNTTTAGGATTTCAAAAATAAGTTTTCCGTCATCTACTAATAGTTGCTCTCCTTTTTTTACATCATTAGGAAAGTTATCGTAATTNATATAGGCGCGTTTTTGAGTNCCTTNAAATTTTTCTCCAGTACAAAAACTAACTAAATCGCCAGTTTGAAGCNCTACACCTTCCTTCATTATTCCNACTCGCAACTTAGGNCCCTGAAGGTCTGCCAATATTGCAACATTGACATTTAATTCCTNATTAAGTTCTCTAATCATAGAAATACTCTTTTTAACAGAATCGTAATCGGAGTGTGAAAAATTTATTCTAAAAACATTTACACCTTTTAGGATCATATTTTTCATTATCTCTTTGNTCTTGATTGCAGGCCCTAAAGTGGCTACAATTTTTGTTCTTTTTTGATCTGGCATTAGTTAAATATTAAATTATTTTTATATTTTATTTTTTCACTATCAATAGCGTAGGCAGAAATAACTTGCTCTATTTCATTAATAGTAGAAATTAATTTTCTGGTAGACACTTTTTCATATTCTGATTGAATTTTCAGAAAATAATCTACATTTTTAAATTCTTTAAGTAAAAAGGTAGTAACTGTTTTTTCTGAAGAAAGATCACTAAANAATCCTCCAGAACTTTGAAATTTAGCCGTTAATGATTTATTTTTATTTGAAACTAAATTATAAATTANATAAGATAGTTCATTTTCGCATTCAAAAAGCGGAAATGAAATGTCTAATCCTTTNTTTGAAAAATCGACATCTAATCTCTTNCTAGACAAACGTAATGANAAATGCTTGTTTAGCATATAAGCCATTTTATAAGGTTCTTCACTACAATGAATNGCGATGAGNGAAAACTCTTCTTGATAATCGTCTTCTAAAATTAGTTTATGACTTGCCATTCACTTTCTTATTAGATTTTTCAAAGTTCGAGAAAATAGTTGAAAGGTCAACGTTTCTAATTAGAACATTAGTTAAATAACTTAGATATTTAANAGCATTTGTCTATCAATCCTCTTTTTTAATTTATAATAAGCTCTTTTTGCTGCAATTTCTTCAGCTTTTTTCTTGGAGGTCGCTCTTGNCTTCGATATAATTTTTTCTNCTAGTTTAAGTTTAACGGCAAAATGCTTTAAAGAATCATTACCGCTGTCTTCATAGATATTGAATTTAAAAGNCATTTTATTTTTTTGGCACCATTCAATAAATAAGCTTTTATAACTTATAATTTTACCTTCTAATTTTTGAATATCTACATAAGGTTTAATGACTCTCTTATTAATAAATTTTTCAACTTGCGAATACCCCTTGTCTAAATAAATAGCTCCAACTAAGGCTTCAAATATNTTTCCGTGAATGTTTTCCCCAAATTGATTTTTAGGTATGTTGGTTCTTACAAATTGGATTAAGTTTAAATCTTTACCCAATTCNTTTAAATGNTCGCGACTTACCACCTTAGATCTCATTTTTGTTAGATANCCCTCATTACCATTAGGGACTTTTTTATATAAATATGCTGCAATAATTGAACTTAAGATAGCGTCTCCTAAAAACTCCATCCGTTCGAAATTTTTTTGATTATTANTCAANTTATTATCATTATTTGAACGATGGGTAAAAGCTTCCTCAAATAATTGTATGTTTTTGGGTCTGTAATTTATGATTTTTTTTATGCTATAAAAAAAAACCCCATTCTCTTTGGATCGGGGATTAAATATATTTTTTATAGTAGGCATATTTTATATTGAGATATTAAATTACTGTTAACAATTATTAAAATTGATTCTCATCATTAANTTNTTATAATAACTATATTTTAATTTAAACTCATATTTTTTTAAATACAACACAAGCATTGTGACCACCAAAACCAAATGTGTTGCTCATGGCAATATTTACTTCACGTTTTTGCGATTTGTTTAATGTTAAATTTAAACTAGGATCTATATCTTTATCAACTGTAGTGTGATTAATAGTAGGAGGTATAATACCNTGATTAATAGATAGTATTGAAGAAATTGCTTCAATAGCACCTGCAGCACCTAACAAATGACCAGTCATTGATTTTGTAGAGTTAATATTAATATTTTTTGCATGTTTGCCAAATACTTTAGTAATAGCTTTTAATTCGGCAACATCTCCTAAAGGTGTTGAAGTTCCATGAGTATTTATAGCATCTACATCCTCAGGTTTAATTCCCGCATCACGAAGNCTATTTAACATCACTCTTTCTACGCCAATTCCTTCTGGATGAGGAGCAGTCATATGATAAGCATCACTAGACATTCCTCCACCAATAACNTCAGCATAAATTTTTGCNCCACGCTTTTTAGCATGTTCGTACTCTTCAAGGATAAGTGTTCCAGCACCCTCACCTAGCACAAATCCATCACGNGTAGCATCAAAAGGTCTTGAAGCTGTTTTAGGNTTTTCATTTCGAGTAGATAATGCATGCATGGCATTAAAACCGCCCATNCCAGCAATGGTAACTGCTGCTTCACTACCTCCAGTTACTATTACATCACAATGGCCTAAACGAATATAATTTAAGGCATCAATCATTGCATTGGCAGAGGAAGCACANGCAGATACTGTCGTGTAATTAGCACCCATAAATCCATATTTAATAGAAATATTTGCAGGAGCAATATCNGCAATCATTTTTGGNATAAAGAAGGGGTTGAAACGTGGTGTTCCATCCCCTTCTGAATAATTTGTCATTTCATTTTGAAAAGTTTCTAATCCACCAATTCCAGCTCCCCAAATTACACCAACTCTAAATTTATCTATTTCATCTAAATTTAGTTTAGAATCTTCGATTGCCTCATCGGAAGAAACCAAAGCATATTGTGCGAAACGGTCTAGTTTTCTAGCTTCTTTTCTATTAAAATGTTTTAATGGATCGAAGTTTTTAAGTTCACAAGCAAATTTAGTCTTAAACTTTTCAGTATTAAAATAGGTGATATTTGCGCAACCACTTTTACCAGTTATCAANGCATCCCAATAATCAGATACATTATTACCAATTGGTGTTAGCGCACCTAATCCTGTAACTACAACTCGCTTTAATTCCATAAAAGAAGTAGTTTATTTAGCTGCCTCGATATAAGTGATTGCTTGACCAACAGTAGCAATATTTTCAGCTTGGTCATCTGGTATTTGAATATCAAATTCTTTTTCAAATTCCATAATAAGCTCTACAGTATCTAATGAGTCTGCTCCTAAGTCNTTTGTGAAGCTAGCTTCAGTTACAACTTCGTTTTCGTCTACACCTAATTTGTCTACGATAATAGCTTTTACTCTTGATGCAATGTCTGACATAATTCTTGTTTTTAAGTTTTAATTATATTTTGCAAAAATAAAATATTTTACTTGATTACAACACTTAAATGTTAAAATGTGAATCTAAAACTAAACATTTTAGATGACTAATCCTTCATTTGCCTTATTTTTGTGAAATAATAATGGGTATAAAACCTGTTTAAAAAGTTTTATTATTATGAAACGTATAGTGATATTTGCTTCTGGAAGTGGTACAAACGCTGAGAATATTATTAAATATTTTCAAAGAACTAAAGTAGCTAAAGTAACTTTAGTTCTTTCAAATAAGAGTGCTGCAAATGTTTTGGTTAGAGCGAAAAAATTATCGATTCCTTCTAAAACCTTTAACAAAAGTGAATTCATAAATTCTGATAGAATTATAACGATATTGAGAAATGAATNACCNGATTTAATNGTGCTAGCAGGTTTTTTACTGAAATTTCCGAAAACTATTTTAAAAGATTTTCNAAATAAAGTAATTAANATTCATCCAGCATTATTGCCTAAATATGGAGGAAAAGGAATGTATGGAATGCTTGTTCACGAATCTGTAGTAAAAAATAAGGAATCTGAAACGGGTATAACCATTCACTATGTGAATGAAAATTACGATGAAGGNNCTATTATTTTTCAAAAAAGCTTTCAACTTTCAGAAAATGACACTTCGGAATCTGTTGCTAATAAAATACATGAATTAGAGTATGAATTTTTCCCAAAAGTNATTGAAGAAATTTTGGATAAATAAATTTAAAGACAATTGANTTTTTAGATGTTTCTATGAAAAAAAAACAAAAGTATTATGTTGTTTGGTTTGGAAATCCTGCTGGAATATTTGATTCTTGGAAAGANTGTCAACTTTCAATTAAAGATGTGAGTGGAGCTCAATACAAATCATTTTNAACTTTTGAAGAAGCTAAAAAAGCATTTCGAAACGAATANAAAGACTATATCGGAATCAATACNAAGAANAAAAAAATTTCTAAAGAGGAANTAATAAAAATAGGNGAGCCTAATTTATATACCATTTCTGTTGATGCAGCTTCAAGTGGTAATCCTGGAATAATGGAATACCGCGGAGTGGATACACAAACTCATCAACAACTGTTTCATCAAGGACCNTTTCAANAAGGCACTAATAATGTTGGTGAATTTTTAGCTTTGGTACATGGATTGGCTTTTTTAAAACAAAAAAATAGCGACCGAAAAATTTATAGCGATTCTAAAATTGCAATTGCTTGGGTAAAAAGAAAAAAGTGCAATACTAAGTTAAAGAAGACCTCAAAAAACAAAAAAATATTTGATCTAATTCTAAGAGCAGAAAACTGGCTCGAAAACAATACTTATAAAACAGTTATAATAAAATGGGAAACTAAAGCTTGGGGAGAAATACCTGCCGACTTTGGGAGAAAATAAATCAAATNATCTCAAGGGCTTTACCGAACAATATTCTAGTCATGATTTCCTGTNCTGACTAAAGAATCATTTAGANTTATAANTAAAANATANTCTTTTNTATTAAAATCTATATCTATATATTCTATTATCATATGTAATGATAAAGCNGAAAATAGTTTTCGAGGTATTNATGAATTCATTTATATTCCAAAATTGGGNAGAAATAATAAAACNTAAGATCTTTACAGGGACTGATAAAAACTTATTCTCACAGTTAATTTAAATATTAGACTGCTAAATAAAACCTTTTTTTATTATTTAAATGATTAAATTTGTATTCTAATTTAAACCCTATTTATGAGTAAACTTGTTATTGTTGGAACGGTAGCTTTTGATGCCATTCAAACTCCTTATGGAAAAACTGATAAAATTTTAGGTGGTGCTGCTACTTTTATAGGATTAGCAGCGTCTCAATTTGATATTGATGGNGCAATTGTTTCCGTTGTTGGAGGTGATTTTCCGAAGGAATATATTGATATGTTGGAAGATAAAGGGTTGGATATTAGTTCTCTAGAAGTTGTAGAAAACGGGAAGACATTTTTTTGGAGTGGAAAATATCATAACGATATGAANTCAAGGGATACTTTAACNACTGAATTAAATGTTTTGGCAGATTTTAAACCTGTCGTTCCAGAATCANACAAAGATGCCAAAGTAGTNNTGTTAGGAAATTTACATCCATTAGTGCAATTAGGAGTCATTGAGCAAATGAANGCAAAGCCAGATTTAGTAATTCTTGATACTATGAATTTCTGGATGGATTCTGCACTAGATGATTTGATTAAGGTAATTGAAAAAGTAGATGTGATTACTATTAATGATGAAGAAGCGAGACAATTAACAGGAGAATATTCTTTAGTTGTTGCAGCTAAAAAAATAATGACTATGGGTCCCGAGTTTGTTGTAATTAAAAAGGGGGAACATGGAGCATTATTATTTTTTGAAGATGAAATGTTTTATGCACCAGCTTTACCNTTAAAAGAGGTTTTTGATCCTACAGGAGCAGGAGATACTTTTGCTGGTGGATTTGCAGGATATCTNGTAAAAACTGGAGATTATAGTTTTGAAAATCTTAAGAAAGCAGTTATTTACGGTTCGGCTTTAGCTTCTTTTTCTGTTGAAAAATTTGGAACTGAACGAATGATTAATCTCAAGAAAGACGAACTATACGAAAGAATAGTTCAGTTTAAAAACTTAACACANTTTGATTTAAANAACTAAAATAAGAAATTCTTTAATGCAAGACTTTTTTTATTAATATATTGAAATTATACTATGAGTGACGCTTTAAAACATGAATGTGGAATTGCACTAGTTCGACTTCTTAAGCCTTTAGAATTCTATAAGGAAAAGTATGGTACTGCTTTTTATGGTATTAATAAAATGTATTTAATGATGGAGAAACAGCACAATCGTGGACAAGATGGTGCTGGTTTTGCTAGTATTAAATTAAATGTAGATCCAGGNGAACGATATATTAGTAGAGTTCGGTCTAATGCTGCACAACCTATACANGATATATTNTCAAAGATAAATCATCGNATCAATAACGAATTAACCGAAAATCCCGNCTATAANAATGATGTTTCAGCTCAGAAAAAACACATCCCTTATTTAGGGGAATTGATGTTAGGTCACGTGAGATATGGAACTTTTGGAGGTAATAGTGTAGAGCATGTGCATCCTTTTTTAAGACAAAATAACTGGATGCATCGTAATTTAATTATTGCGGGAAATTTTAATATGACCAATACTACGGAGCTTTTTAATGATTTAATTAATCTTGGAATGCATCCCAAGGAAAAAACNGACACCATTACTATCATGGAAAAAATAGGTCATTTTTTAGATGATGCAGTTAGAAAACTNTANAAAAAGGGGAAACTAAAAGGACTAACAAAAATCGAAACTTCTCAATATATTGTTGAAAATATAAATCTTGCAAAAATTNTGCNAAAATCAGCCACTCATTGGGATGGAGGCTANGTAATGGCTGGATTACTAGGTCATGGAGATTCGTTTGTATTTAGAGATCCTGCTGGAATTCGTCCAGCTTTTTATTATAAAGACGACGAAGTAGTAGTAGTGGCCTCAGAAAGACCAGCAATTCAGACAGTATTTAATGTTCCTTTTGAAAAAATTAAAGAGTTAGATCCTGGCCATGCAATTCTTTTAAGAAAAGATGGATATATGTCTATTTCGAAAATATTAGAACCATTAGAGAAAAAATCATGTTCATTTGAACGTATTTATTTTTCAAGAGGAAGTGATGCCGAAATTTATCAGGAAAGGAAAAATTTAGGAAAACTCCTTATGCCTAAGGTNTTAAAAGCAATAAANAACGATACAAAAAACNCCATTTTTTCATTTATTCCGAATACTGCAGAAACATCTTTTTACGGTATGTTAGAGGCTGCTCAAGATGAATTAAACAACCAAAAAAACGATGCGATTCTTAAAGAAAAAGAAGGATTAACAAATGAAAGACTTCAAGAAATATTATCACATAAAATTAGAACTGAAAAAATTGCAATTAAAGATGTAAAATTAAGAACNTTTATTACAGAAGATAGTAGTAGAGATGATTTAGTTGCTCATGTTTATGACGTTACTTATGGGGTTGTAAAAAAAGAAGATAATTTGGTTATTATTGATGATAGTATAGTTAGAGGAACNACTTTAAAGAAGAGTATTCTTAAAATGTTAGATCGTTTAAANCCGAAGCAAATTGTGATNGTTTCTTCGGCACCACAAATTAGATATCCAGATTGCTANGGTATTGATATGGCTCGATTGGAAGCATTAATAGCNTTTCAAGCGGCTCTAGCATTGCACAAAGATCGAGGTACAGAAAATATCGTGGATGCTATCTANANTAAATGTAAAAGTCAAGAGACTTCTCCAGACCCTGAACAAATTAATCATGTTAAAGAATTGTATNCCCCTTTTACAGATGAGGAAATTTCAGATAAAATAGCTGAAATAATAAGTGAAAAAAGTATTAAAGCCGATGTAAAGGTAATTTTTCAATCAGTAGTTGACCTNCATAAAGCCTGTCCTNATAACCTTGGTGATTGGTACTTTACCGGTAATTACCCAACTCCGGGTGGCAATAGAGTAGTAAATAAGGCATTTATTAATTTTATAGAAGGAAACTCTGAAAGAGCCTATTAATAATGTCAATAATCACTCTTTAAATGAAAGGCAAAGAGTCAATAAAAAATTATGCTCCCTCAGAAGAAAAATGGAATGTTTACACNCATGCTTTTGGACTTCTACTAAGTATAATAGGACTTATTTTTTTAATATCTAAAGCTATTAATGANGGTAGTTTATTGCGATTANTTAGNTTTAGTATTTTTGGTGTTAGTTTAATAATTCTNTATGCAGCTTCTACATTATTTCATAATTCAAAAGATCCAAAAAGNAGAAGGCAATTAAATATAGTTGACCACGCTTCTATTTATATTCTAATTGCAGGAAGTTATACTCCTTTTGCCTTAATAACACTAAAAGGTTCATTAGGCTGGATAATTTTTGGAATTGTNTGGGGTATTGCATTTATTGGAATTGTNTTAAAGCTTTTTTACACAGGAAGGTTTGAGAAAGCATCTACAGTAGCTTATGTNTTAATGGGCTGGATTGTTTTATTAGTAATAAAACCAATNATAAATAATATATCGATTGAAGGGTTTTATTGGCTTCTTGGAGGAGGAGTTTCTTATACTATTGGAGCTTTATTATATAGTATTCAAAAAATAAATTATAATCATGCAATTTTCCATGTGTTTGTATTAGGCGGGAGTATTTGCCATTTTATTACCATTTATTTTTATGTATAATGTTAAATTACAACACAATACACTTTGCCGAACTTAAAGTGTATTTGGTCTAAAAAAAAGAAAANACCTNTGATTNCGTGTTAAATATGTTATATTTGANTATACCATAACATAAGTAGGTTANGTTAATGGTAGATTTGGGGCAAAAAAAAGGTGAACACTTGTTTACCTTTTTTTATGCCCCAAATTTAAAAAANGGATTGGGNNATTTTTTGGCCATATTACTNATTTTAAAACNNGCNTTTACNCTTTTTACAGTAATTTTTGACAAATAATATTAAAGCATAAAAAAACCTCNATNTAAGCGAGGTTTTTTTAATTACAAATTGAGCTTTATTTATTTGTTGTATATCGAGAAGAAACTTCATCCCAATTAATTACATTAAAAAAAGCATTTACATAATCAGGCCTCCTGTTTTGATAATTTAAATAATAAGCATGTTCCCAAACATCAAGTCCTAAAATTGGAGTACCAGTNCAACCAATACCTGGCATTAAGGGNTTGTCTTGATTTGGAGTTGAGCAAACTTCTAGTTCACCTCCTTCAAGTACACATAGCCATGCCCAACCTGANCCAAAACGTGTTTTAGCGGCAGCAGAAAACAAATCTTTAAATGCTTCAAAACTACCAAAAGAATCATTGATTGCATTCGCAATTTCTCCTGTTGGCTGGCCACCACCATTTGGGGACATTACTTTCCAAAATAAACTATGATTATAAAACCCTCCACCATTATTTCTAACTGCGGCATTATTCATGTCTAAGTTTTTTAAAATAGCTTCAATTGATTTTTCTTCTAAATCAGTTCCTTCAGTTGCTCCNTTNAGATTGTTAGTATAGCCTTGGTGGTGTTTTCCNTAGTGTATTTCCATCGTTCTTGCATCAATATTTGGCTCTAAGGCATCAAATCCGTAAGTTAATTGTGGTAATGTAAATGACATAATTATATATTTTTAATTAAAATTGTTCTTTCTCCAAAAATACGTAATAATTAGGGCAATACATAAAACGTAANTACTTCATTTTTATAGTTTCATAGATTATTCTAATATGTCTNTTGAAATCAGCAAATTAATTATCTTTACGGAAAGCTTTTTTTATTGAATACTAGACCTCCATTTGTTATTTACGATGCCGCTGCAGGAAGTGGTAAAACCTTTACATTGGTTAAAGAATATTTAAAAATCATTCTAAAATCAAANCAAGAAGGTTATTATAAAAATATACTAGCAATTACCTTTACCAACAAAGCAGTTAAAGAAATGAAAGAAAGAATCGTTTCTAATCTTATTTCTTTTTCTAAAAAAACAATAATTACTGANCCAACAGATATGGNCAATCATATTGTTGAAGAAACAGGATTNACTTTAGAAAATATTCAATTAAAATCTAAAAAAATATTAAATCATTTATTACATAACTACTCAAGTTTTAGCNTGGAAACTATTGATAGTTTTAACCATCGATTAATTAGAACTTTTGCAAGAGATTTAAAACTTTCAGGAAATTTTGATGTAAGCTTGGATATNGATAAGTTGTTAACGCAAGCTGTAGACTTATTAATTTCAAAAGCAGGAGAAAATAAAACAATTACCAAAGCAATAATTGAATATTCTTTAGAAAAAATTGATGAAGATAAATCTTGGGATGTNNCNAAAGATATTAAAAAGGCTGCGAAATTGATATTTAATGAAAACGANGCGAGTCATTTAGAAAAGTTGAAAAAGAAAAACTTATTAGATTTTATTGAATTTAAAAAGCAGTTAATTTCAAAAAAAATCANCNTTTCTAAAGAAATAACTGATAAAGCAAGTGCTGTTTTACAAAAAATACGAAATAAAGGACTTCAGCCAGAGGACTTTATGAGAAAAACACTTCCAAATCANTTTGAGAAGTTAATAAATGAGGATTATAATGTTTATGGAAATAAACTGCTTGAAAATTTACAAGAAGGAGGTAAACTATTATANAAAGCAGCAACAGCTAAAGATATTTCATCAAAAATAGATTCGTTGACTCCTTTTTTATTAGANCAATATGTTGAAATTAAGAGGTTGGTATTTCAACAGCAATTATTTAAGGAATTACAAAAAAGCAGCACACCNTTATCGGTTATCAANCTTGTAAATCAAGAAATTGATGTGCTCAAAGAAGAACAAAACATAGTGCCAATCTCAGATTTTAATAAGCTTATTAATTCTGAAATAAAACACCAGCCAACCCCTTTTATTTACGAACGATTAGGAGAACGGTATCGGCATTTTTTTATTGATGAGTTTCAAGATACTTCCTTGTTGCAATGGCAAAATTTGGTCCCTTTAATAAANAATACCATTACGCAACAATTTCAAGATGGTGAACAAGGAAGTCTTATGTTGGTAGGAGACGCTAAACAATCAATTTACAGGTGGCGAGGNGGATTGCCTGAACAATTTATTGGACTAACNACATTTGAAAATCCATTCCCAATACAGAAATATATATATAATTTACCAACAAATTATAGGTCTCACAAAGAAATAGTAGNTTTTAATAATAATTTTTTCACATTTATATCAACTCATTTTGAAAGTTCCTTACATCAAGACATCTATAAAAAAGGGAATGAACAAAAAAGCACTAATCGTGCTGGAGGTTATGTAAAGCTTGAGTTTNTAAATTTTAAGAACAAGGAAGAATCGCATGAACTTTATACGTATAAGGTATATGAAACCATTTTAAATTTATTAGAAAATGATTTTCAAGAAAAGGATATTTGTATTCTTACTCGTAAAAAAGCAGATGGTATTGTNCTGGGAAGTTTTCTTCAAGAAAAGGGAATAACCGTAGTCTCTTCAGAAACATTATTATTACAACATTCACCTGTTGTNCTTTTTTTAATTGATTGCTTAACCTTAAGCCTGTATTTAAATAATGAAGAAATAAAAATTAATTTTTTAGAATTTTTATATGATCATTTATCTATTTCTAAAGAAAAACACACTTATTTTAGTTCGTTAAAAAATAAAGAAGATTTTTTAAGTTATTTAAAGTTCGAATTGGATTTCAATTTTGAAGAAATGCAATTAAAACCTCTTTATGAAAGTTTTGAATATGTAATCAGAAAATTTAAATTATTTAAAAATGCAGATGNTTACTTATTTGGTTTAATGGATATGATTTTTGATTTTAGCTTAAAACAAAACTCCAATAAACTTGAATTTTTAGAAGAATGGGAAGCTCAAAAAGAAAAAGCCAGTATTCCAGTTAACGAAGAAATTAATGGAGTACAATTAATGACTGTACATAGAGCAAAAGGTTTAGAGTTTCCTGTGGTAATATTTCCCTATGCAGATNTTGCTATTTATAAAGAAAATGAACCTATAAATTGGTATCAGTTAAAAAATGACAATCTTAATTTTGAAGAATCTTTACTTTATTGCGGAATNAACAAAATTAAAGAATTTGGTGAGGAAGGAGCAACTATTTATCANCNACAAAAAGAAACATTAGAACTGGATAATATTAACTTATTGTATGTAGCTTTAACAAGAGCTGCAGTTCAATTATATGTGTTTGCAAATAAACCAAGAACAGTTACTAACAACGAAATAAAAACCTACAATCAGTTTTTAGGAGAATTTTTAAAGCATAACAATAGTTGGGATGAAGAGAAGATGGTTTATGAATTTGGGGATTCACAGAAAAACAGTTCAAAACAAAAGAAATCTGAGAAAAAAACCAATTATCCCTTATACCTNTCAACAGCCCCAGAAGAACACGATTTAAACTTAGTTACAAAAGATGCTTTTATATGGGGTACAGATTCAGANAGAGCTATTGATTCAGGAAATTTAGTTCATGAGTTTATGGAAAATATTATCCANGAGAAAGATTTGCCATTTGTTTTAGAGNATATAAAAAACCATNCTACTTTAATTTTAGAAGAAAAGAATTATTTAAAAAANATATTAAATGGAATTGTATACCACAAAGAATTAAACCATTTTTTTAATACTACAGATCAGATTGAGGTAGAACGAAAAATAATAACAGGAAAAGGCAATGTATTAATTCCAGATCGTTTGAATATAAATAAATCAGGTTCTATTACCGTAATAGANTATAAAACTGGAGNCTTNCACCCTAAGCATGAAAGTCAAATAAATAGTTACGAATCTGCTTTAATAGAAATGGGATACACTANTTCAGAAAAAATACTAATCTATTCTTCTATGNATGGAATAACNCTAAAAAAAGTTTAATTTTGGGCTCTTAAATAAAAACTATGTATAGTACTATTAAAAANCATCTTTCAAAAGAAATTCAAGAAATNAAAGACAAGGGTCTATATAAAACGGAACGAATAATTACTTCACCACAAAGTNCCGAGATTAAAATTTCTACCGGTGAANAAGTAATTAATTTTTGTTCTAATAATTATTTAGGACTTTCAGATAATCCGGATATTATTCAGGCCGCAAAAGACGCTATGGATTCTCATGGATTCGGAATGTCATCAGTACGCTTTATTTGTGGNACCCAGGATATTCATAAAGAATTAGAACNAAANATCGCAGAATTTTATCAAACNGAGGATACNATNTTATACGCTGCAGCTTTTGATGCAAATGCAGGANTTTTTGAGCCTTTATTAACAAAAGAAGACGCTATCATATCAGATTCTTTAAATCATGCCTCCATAATAGATGGAGTTAGATTGTGTAAAGCAGCAAGATATCGCTATCAGAATAGTGACATGGTAGATTTAGAAAATCAATTAATAGCTGCAAACGAAAATGNGGCACGATTTAAAATAATAGTTACAGATNGTGTTTTTTCTATGGATGGGATTGTTGCATCATTAGATGAGATTTGTGATTTAGCGGATAAATATGATGCANTAGTAATGATTGATGAATGTCATGCAGCAGGATTTATAGGAAAAACAGGTAGAGGTACTCTTGANGAAAAGGGTGTTTTAAATAGAATTGACATCATAACNGGTACTTTAGGTAAAGCTTTAGGCGGTGCTATGGGTGGTTANACNACTGGAAAAAAAGAAATAATTGAAATATTAAGACAACGCTCAAGACCTTATTTGTTTTCAAATTCTTTAGCTCCTGCTATTGTAGGNGCATCTATCAAGGTATTTGAAATGCTAACAAATGACACCACATTAAGGGATAAGCTTGAAAAAAACACTAATTACTTTAAAAAAGGCATGAAAAAAGCAGGTTTTGATATTGTTGACGGAGATTCAGCAATTGTTCCAGTAATGCTTTATGATGCAAAGCTTTCACAAACGATGGCAAACCTATTACTGGAGGAAGGTATTTATGTAATNGGCTTCTTTTTNCCAGTAGTACCAAGAGATAAGGCAAGAATTAGAGTACAATTGTCAGCAGCTCACACAACACAACATTTAGATAAAGCTATAGCNGCATTTGTNAAAATTGGAATAAAATTAAAAGTAATTTAATCAGATTTTTTCCTTTAAGCCATAAAAGCAGGCACTATATAAAAAATTTNATGGAATTATTTTTGTTAATAAATTTTAACAACTTACTTTTGCCATTAATAACATTTAAAAACTAAATAATCAAATATGAAACATCTAAACATTTTATTAGTAGCTGTACTCTTTGTNGTAGGGATGGGCGTAACTAATGCACAGGATCAAAACAATCCATGGTCTATTGAGCTTGGTGTAAACGCAGTAGATTTTTTCCCAATTGATATAACGGATGATGGGAGATTTNCAGCTTCAACTAAAGGAGGAATTTTTGATCAGTACTTTAATACAGGTGAGCATTGGAATATAGTTCCAACGGTTTCTGAAATTAAAGTAGGTAATTACATGGGTAGCGGATTTACATTTGTTGNAGGCGTTACTTTTAATAAAATCAAAAAAGTAGGTGATTCTTCAGTAGACGATCTAGCTTACATTGCNGCAGACGGAGAAATTAAATATAGCTTTAGAGAATTATTAAACGACGGTTGGTTCGCCCCTTACATTGGTGTAGGTGGTGGATATACTTGGATAGATGATATTGGATTTGGAACTGCAAACGCATTAGCAGGTCTTGACTTTTGGATNGCTGAAAATTTAGCATTGACATTTCAATCAACTTACAAGCAAGCGTTTGAAGNTAANTATGGTGCAACACATTTTCAACATACTGCAGGTTTAAAATTTAAATTTGGAGGAAAAGATACTGANGAAGACGGNATTTATGATTACGAAGATGAATGTCCTGAAACACCTGGATTACCAGAATTTAATGGATGTCCTGATACTGATGGAGATGGAATTGAAGATAGGTATGATGAATGTCCTTATACACCTGGATTNCCAGAATTTAATGGGTGTCCTGATACTGANGGAGATGGAATACCTGATATCTTAGATGCTTGTCCTTTATTACCNGGATTACCAGAATTTGANGGNTGTCCTGATACTGATGGAGACGGTCTTCCAGATAATTTAGATGAATGTCCTTTAGTACCTGGTCCAATAGCAAACAATGGATGNCCTTGGGCAGATGGTGATGGTGATGGTGTTGCAGACAAAGATGANTTATGTCCAGATGTTGCAGGNACTNTTGCAAACTCTGGTTGTCCTGAAGTAACTGAGGCAATAANAACAGCATTAAATTCTTATGCTAAAACAATCTTATTCGATGTAGATAAATCAACAATAAAAGAACAATCNAATGNTGTATTAAATGATATTATTGCAATTATGAAAGAATATCCTAATGCTAAATTTCTAATTGAAGGACATTGTGATAGTTTTGGTAGTGTAGAACTAAACGATAAGTTGTCTACTGCTAGAGCATTAGCTGTTGAAAATTACTTACAAGAAAATGGTATAGCGGATGACAGATTAACTTCTAAAGGATTTGGTAAATCTAATCCACTTTATACTAATAAAACTAGAGAAGGTAGAGCTGGTAACCGTAGAGTTGAAATTAGTCTAGACAAAAACTAGTATNATAAATAAAATATAANATTTTATNATAAACGTCCCGATATTATCGGGACGTTTTTTATTTTTATAGGATGATTACATTTCTAGAGGAAACCCTTATAAAAATAAAAAAAGATTACCATGATATATCTAAGCTTACCATTATTCTTCCAAGTAAAAGAGCTTGTGGATTTTTATTAAACTACTTAAAATCNCATAATAATAAAACTAGTTTTGCTCCCAAAATTATAAGTATAGAAGAATTTATAGAAGAGGTTTCTAATATAAAAATTATTGACAGTACTGAATTACTTTTTGAAAGCTATAAAGTTTATTTAAAGACTTCTCCCAATCAAGATAAAGATAGTTTTGATGTATATGCAACCTGGGCAAATACATTATTAAACGATTTTAATGAAATTGATCGTTATCTAATCCCAACAAAACCATTTTTTAATTATNTGAGCAGTATTCAGGANATTAATTATTGGTATGTACAAGACGAAAAAACAGAATTAATTGAAAATTATTTAAAGTTTTGGAATAGTTTNTCTAGTTTTTACGAAACCTTAAAAAAAACTCTTTTAAATAAGAATATTGGATATCAGGGAATTGTTTATAGAGAAGCNTCTGAAAATATTAACCATTANAAAAAAACAAAAAGNNATACACCNCATGTTTTTATAGGATTTAATGCTTTGAANAATGCCGAACAAACAATAATTCAAGAATTACTTGAAAATAGTGATGCTAAAGCATATTGGGATGTAGACGAACATTTTTTNAAAAAAAAATCACATAGTGCTTCCTATTTTTTAAAAAAATATTTTTCCGAATGGAATTACTATAAAACAAATCAANCTAATTTCATTTCAACTAATTTTAAGAAAGAAAAGATATTTTCGCTTTATAGAAGCTCAAAAAAATATTAGTCAAGTAAAATATGTGGGCGAATTACTTTCAAAAATAAGTGATCAAGAATTAAAAAATACNGCGGTAGTTCTTGCAGATGAAAACTTATTAAATCCTTTATTACAATCCCTTCCAAATAATGTAAAAAAAATAAATATTACAATGGGAGTTTCTTTAAAANCGTTTCCCATNAGNGTTTTTTTTAGTAAGTTATTNTTAATNCACGACAANTCTAGTNNTAGGTACCATTATAAAGAGGTTATATCTATTTTAAATCATCCCATAGTNTCAAAGTTATATCCNGACTCAACTCAATTAATNGAATTAATTACAAAAAATAANTTAACTTATTTATCANTCCCAATACTTTTAGAGTTATCNAGTTTAAAAGNTGCAGCAATGATATCATTGCTTTTTAAGGATTGGAATGACGATAGCTCAGTTGCTATTAATTTGTGTNTAAAACTAATTNTTCAGTTAAAAAATACAGCCACAACAATTATCGAGCGTGTTACTTTTTATCAAGTTTATACAGNATTCCTTAAAATAGAATCTTTGAATAATAAATTTGAATACTTTAATAGCATAAAAACAGTTCAAAAATTATTTACTGAAATTGTTGCAACTACCACACTAGATTATCAAGGAGATGCTTATAATGGATTACAAATAATGGGTGTTTTAGAAACAAGAGTCCTCGATTTTAAAAATATTATAATGNTTTCAGTTAACGAAGGTGTTTTGCCTTCTGGGAAATCAAATAATTCATTTATTACTTACGATTTAAAAAAAGAATTCCACCTTCCAACCTACAGCGAAAAGGATGCTATTTATACCTATCATTTTTATAGATTATTGCACAGGGCAAAAAATATAACATTATTGTACAATAATTTTTCTGACGGATTAANCACTGGTGAGAAAAGTAGATTTATAACCCAATTAGAGATTGATAAANATCCAANTCACCNTCAAAATAGTGAAATAATAAGCCCAACAATAAAGGTTTTTGAAACTCANAATAAAAGTATAATAAAAACCAAGGCAGTTATGGAGAGGATTCAAGAAATTGCCAAAAAAGGTTTTTCTCCATCTGCTCTAACATCCTATATACGAAATCCAATAGATTTTTATTATCAAAAGATATTAGGAGTCAAAGAATTTGAACAAATAGAAGAAACTGTAGCTGCNAATACATTAGGAACAATCGTTCACGATGCNTTAGAGGTATTTTATAAGCCTTTCGAGGGTCAAAAGCTAACAGTTGAACATTTAATGAAAATGAAACTAAAAATTGATATAGAAATTGAAAAACAATTTCAAAAATCATTCAAAGGTGGAAATTATAAAAAAGGTAAAAANCTTGTCATATTTGAAGTGGCTAAANATTTTGTATTAAATTTTATAAATTTTGAAATTACTGAAATTGAAAAAGGAAATGAAATTAAAATAATCAGTATCGAAAGTAATCTTTCCTTTTCTATACCAATTCCCGAATTGGAATTTCCAGTTAATATACATGGNAAAGTAGATCGTGTTGATGAATTTAATGGAATGCTTAGAATTATAGACTATAAAACTGGAATCGTTGAGTCTTCNAATTTAGAAATACAAGATTGGGAACATGTAANTTCAGATTATAAATTTAGTAAAATAGTTCAAGTGCTTGCATATTCATTAATGATTAATAAAAATAAGTCTTTTAAAANNGCTGANGCGGGTATAATTTCATTTAAAAGATTAAAAAATGGTTTTATGAAATTTGNAATAAAAGGAAAACCAAATCAGACAATTATTAATATTGAGACCTTAAATGATTTTACCCANGAGTTAAANAAACTAATTNTTGAGATTTGTAATAGAGAAATACCTTTTATAGAAAAGAAAATTTAAATATGATCATAAATAAAAACTTATTGCTGCATAGGAAGGGTAAAAAAACGATNGTNTATGATGTTTTTTATAAAGCTGATACTANACCAAAACCATTAATTATTTTTTGTCACGGATATAAGGGATATAAAGATTGGGGAGCTTGGGATTTAGTAGCGGAACGGTTTGCTGAAGAAGGATATTTTTTCTTAAAATTCAATTTTTCTCACAATGGGGGGACTGTTCAAAATCCAATAGANTTTCCAGATTTAGAAGCATTCGCACAAAATAATTTCAGCAATGANTTAGATGATTTAGAGGCTGTGATAAATTTTATTTCTTCTACAATTGATTTTGAAAACGAACTTAATTCAAAAGCCATTTCCTTAATAGCTCATAGTAGGGGAGCAGGNATCATACTTATAAAAGCATCTGAAAATCTAAANATTAGAAATGTTATTACCTGGGCAGGAGTAAGTGATTTTAAAGCTAGATTTATGATTGGTTCAGTTCAATTTAATGATTGGAAAGAAAAGGGAATTACNTATATTGAAAANTCAAGAACTAAACAATTAATGCCTCATAANTTTCAGTTTTTCCAAGATTTTGCTGCTAATGANGAACGGTTAACTATAAAATTNGCAGTTCAAAAGTTAAATGTACCATTATTAATAATACAAGGGAGTGANGATACTACCGTAACTGAANTGGAAGCAAANANGTTACATCAATGGAATTCAAAAAGTGAATTAGAAATAATTAAATTTGGAGATCATTCCTTTGGAACTNTACATCCNTGGAAAGAAAGCAAACTTCCAAAAGAGTTACAAAAAGTAGTAGANAAATCTATTATTTTTTTGAAAAGAGATAACTAATTANCTTTGAGAACGTCCTTTTAATCTAACTTCTATTTTCTTTTTAATAACAGTTAGGCGCTTCATTAAATCCATTAATTCAGGGTCTTGATTCTCTTTATAGATTTCATTTACACCTAAAATAAGTGATTTNACCTCTCTNGAAGCAACTATTCTGTCACTTGTGGTTTGAAAAGAAAGTTTTCTTGTCTCAAACTCTAAGGCTTTATCTATAATTTCCATAAGGTATTTGTTTTTTNTATTANAGCGTAAATATATTTATATATCTGAATTTAGCACTAATTATTCATANTTTATTTTAATAAGNCTATTNAACAGGTTTATNGTTNAGTTAATTTTNAACTATAAAACCACTTTTATCATTATTTTCNGNATNCNTTAAACNTTATAATTATATCATCGATCNTCTANNTNGTTGGGATGAATAGCNCTATTTCTNAATTGATATCNAATTATATAATAGTNTTCTTCAAAAATTATATTCTAAGNTGNTAATGATAAATTAAATTTATTTNGGCAAAAGTGACATATGTCATATTTTAAACTAAAATGCTGTAGTAAATTTGTTNNTNTTANANTTCAANATAAATAGATTAANNCCNTATATGTTAAAATAAANANNATTTAAACNNTATAANTTGCNTATTAACGATAAAANNNNTAANATTGTANTTNAAATGTTAATTANATAANGCAATATTAAATTANATATTATGANTAATTCTAAGAAAAAATCTATTATNATGAATGAAGAAAAATTAATAAANAAAAAAATAATTCAGTTTTATAATACTGATGGTGTAAAAAAAGTTTTTGACATTCACCGTTANAGTGANAAAGGAANCCTTTATTTCTTAAGAAAAANTGAANTAGCCGATGATTTTGTAATCACTGGTTAANTAATTACAATTTATTGACTTTAAGANNNNACTANCTNTACTTNGTAAATNTTTTTTTGTAGTCTTAAAATCAANANAAATTAAAAATAAATAGTTATGACAAATCAAGAAACATATATTACCAGTGCGGTTCGAAGGTATAAAAANGAACTNATTACTTGGGGATGCATTGCTCTATTTGGNATGCTNCCAATAACCTTCTATCACATTATAATCGGGTAATNNTAGGGTTGGATNNTAAAGTGGTTTAAAATTAGTAANNAACTATTTTTGTTNTNCNGAATATAGGAATTGAGAGCCTATANNTTANCTATTTNNGTTNAGTTATCCGTGCTAANNNTCTACTTAATTAAGTAAATANATAGATTTTTATAAATTCCCACTTAAAATTAGTAATGGGATACTGGTATGAAAATCACGNTTTANNACACTGTTTTTNTCCCATAANTTTTTAAAGAANCCTCTTTTNCTTCTAATTACACATAGCATATCTGGGTCATGAGACTGAAAATGCTCNAAAACTCCTTGAAAAGTAGTNGCGTTTTTTGTGGTNGTTAAAGTANTTTTAATNTCTAATAATTCCTGNTCAATCTTTAATTGTGCTTCAANAGTTTCTGGGGTTATTACTTGTAATAAATTAATTTTAGANTTAAATATGCTCACCATGTCATANATTGGTAATAATACATTTTCCTTTTCAAAATGNCCATTTTTAAAAGCAACTAAAATAGAAGCAAATTTTCTAAATAAATAGTTTTTTGGTACGATTAATAATGGAATNTCTGTTTGNTTTAAAAGTTTAGCGGTAATAGTNCCTAAATAAANTTTATCATNNATTTCTACACTTTGTGGGGATGTAATAATTAAATCAATATCAAANTCNTTTGAAATTTTTTTTATNGCNACAAAAGGATCTCCCTTAATAGGTTTTGTNATTACNTTAATACCNTTCGCGTTGACNCTATTNATAATATTACTTAATAANTTTCCGCTTTTGTAAAGTTCAAATTGATCTACTTCCTNAATACCTCCTATTCTANCNTATTCTTTATTAATNTTGATTAAATATACNGTTGCACCACTTATAGAGGCAAAATTTATAGCGTACTTTAAATTGTTNATACCATTTTCTGACGAACCAACAGGTACAAGAATATTTTTCATTAAATTCGAATTAAATAATTATNCGNAAAAATACACCTAATAAATGATTCGATTAGCAAAAAAANNAGAAATACCTATGATATTAGCAATCACAAAGGCTTGTGCAAAGGATATGATTAGACAAAANATATTTCAATGGAATGAAGAATATCCNTCAAAAGATGCTTTTGAAAATGATATTAAACGNAANGAATTATATGTTTTTATTTCTGATGATNCTNTAATAGGCTGTATGGTTTTAACTCCCACTATGGATACTGAATATATTCCAATAAATTGGCTTACTGTAAATGANAATAACCTATATATTCATAGACTNGCAATACANCCANANAAACAAGGNGAGGGATTNGCTCAAATATTAATGGATTTCGCAGAACNATTTGCCATAGANAACAAATATANTTCTATNAGATTGGATACCTTTAGNAAGAATTCTAGAAACNAAAANTTTTANGAAATTCGNGGATNCAAAAGATTAGGAGAAATTCATTTNCCAAANCAAAGTGANTTTCCTTTTTATTGCTACGAANGGTTATGCAAAAAATAGATATTTCATTTAAAAGAATTCAACAATTAGCATTACCCGCTATNATTGCAGGAATTGCAGAGCCGGTATTATCTTCAACAGATGCTGCAGTAGTTGGTAACATTGCTGAATTTGGCACAGAGTCTTTAGCAGCTGTTGGAATCGTAGGATCTTTTATTTCAACAATTATATGGATTTTAGCACAAACACGGAGTGCGATTTCGGCAATTATTTCACAAAATTTAGGAGCTGGTAATTTAAAAAAAATAACCAATTTTCCGGCCCAAGCAATATTATTTAATGTATTGTTAAGTTTTATTCTGTTATTTTCTACCTATTTTTTTATTGAGAATATATTNTTGTTTTTAAGAGCTGAAGGAAAAATTTTAGAGTTTAGTAAAGATTACTATTATATCCGNATTTGGGGATTTCCTTTAACCTTATTCACCTTTGCTATTTTTGGTATTTTTAGAGGTTTGCAAAATACTTTTTGGCCAATGATAATCGCTTCAATTGGTGCAATTATTAATGTTGGTTTGGATTTTATTTTTGTCTATGGTTTAGAAGNTTTTATNGAGCCAATGGGTGTAAAAGGAGCAGCCTGGGCTAGTTTAATCGCACAATTAGTGATGGCGCTTTTAGCNTTACTTTTATTGATAACCAAAACTAATATTTCTTTGAAATNAAAAAGAAAAATTCATCCTGAAGTTAATCGTTTGGTCGCTATGAGCTTTAATTTATTTATNAGATCAGTTGCATTAAACATAGCCTTANTAATNGCAGTTCGTGAAGCNACTTCATTAGGAAAAGAATTTATTGCCGCTCATACCATAGCAATTAATCTTTGGTTATTTTCAGCATTTTTTATTGATGGTTATGGTGCTGCTGGTAATATTCTTGGAGGCAGGTTATTAGGNGCAAAAAAGTATAAAGATCTTTGGGCTCTAACAAAAAGTGTTACGNACTATAATTTATTTGTTAGTTTATTATTAATTGTAGTCGGCACATTACTTTACAATCAATTNGGTTTAATCTTTACTAAAGATNCATTAGTTTTATCCACTTTNTATGGCATGTTTTTTATTGTTTTAATTTCACAACCATTTAATGCTTTAGGGTTTACTTTAGATGCTATTTTTAAAGGCTTAGGTGAAATGAAATTTCTCCGAAATGTTTTAGTTAGTGCTACCTTATTCGGATTTATACCTACACTTTTTATCTGTAATTATTTAGATTTAAAATTAAAAGGAATTTGGATCGCCATAGTCGTATGGATTGCATTTAGAGCAGTTGCATTGATACTCAAATTTAAATCCAAATTTTATCCTTTAGCAAAGTCTGAAATGATTAATTAGAAATTTCNATTTGCTATTAAAATAGTATCTTTACAGTCTAATTTAATTGTATGAGTACTATAAGAATTACAAAACNATTTTCTTTTGAAACAGGCCATGCTTTATATGGTTATGATGGAAAATGNAGGAATGTTCATGGACATAGTTATAAACTATTTGTAACAGTTATTGGTCATCCTATTTCAGATACTACTCACGTTAAGCTCGGGATGGTTATCGATTTTAGTGATTTAAAAGTAATTGTNAAAAATAAAATCGTTGATGTATTTGACCATGCCACCGTTTTTAATAAAAATACTCCACATGTGGAGTTAGCAAAAGAATTATCTGATAGAGGACACAATGTTTTATTGGTAGATTACCAACCTACCAGCGAAATGATGATTATTGATTTCGCAAACGTCATTAAACAAGAATTACCNTCTCATATAAAATTACATTCCTTAAAACTTCAGGAAACAGATAGCAGTTATGCACAATGGTTTGCTTCTGAAAATTAAATTCCTGTGAAAGCAGGATTTTGTATATTTAGCCCATGCAAATTCCAAAAGGAAAAAAAATATATTTTTCAAGTGATAATCATNTAGGAGCTCCTACTAAAGANNAAAGTTTTCCTCGCGAAAAAAAGTTTGTAAAATGGTTGGATGAAATAAAAGAAGATGCCGCAGCTATATTTTTANTAGGTGATTTATTTGATTTTTGGTTTGAGTATAAAACGGTTGTACCTAAGGGGTTTGTTAGAACATTAGGNAAGCTTGCTGAAATAAGTGATAGCGGAATCCCCATTTATTTTTTTGTTGGGAATCATGATTTATGGATGAATGATTACTTCGAAAAAGAATTAAATATTCCTACTTTTCACGACTCAAAAGAATTTATTTTTAATAACAAAACTTTTTTAATAGGTCACGGGGACGGNAAGGGACCTTATGATAAAGGCTATAAAAGAATGAAAAAGGTATTTACAAATCGTTTTTCAAAATGGATTTATCGTTGGTTACATCCAGATATAGGGATGCGACTTGCTCAATATNTATCCGTAAAAAATAAATTAATTTCGGGCAATGAGGACAAAAATTTTTTAGGTGACAATAAGGAGTGGCTCNCAGCTTATGCTAAGCGCAAACTANAAAGCAAACATTACGATTATTTCGTTTTTGGTCATAGACATTTGCCTATGGAAATTAAAGTTGGAGANAATTCCACCTATTTTAATTTAGGAGATTGGATCAATCACTATACATTCGGGGTATTTGACGGNGAAAATTTTGAAATAAAAAACTNTTAGATGTTAAAAAATAAACGTTATAATCTTTCTGAAATGCCTTGGGTTCTTATTCCAGGCTTATAAATGTCTTTTTAAGAAAATTACCTTTTCAAGCTAACTAAATGAGTTACTTTATTTCAATACATAAAATTTCAATTTATACANAACAAAACCCGTATTTAAAAGCTTTTTACATTCAAATGAATGACTAATAGTAGAAAGTTGGTAAATTTTAAAATCAATAAAAAACACATATGAAAAATATCATCGTATTAGGCGCTGGAATGGTAGGAAGTACTATTGCAATTGATCTTTCGAATAAACACAAGATCACTCTTACTGATTTTAACCAAGAAGCTTTGAGTAAAGCGGAACAAAAATGCAACGATTTAACTATACAGCTGCTGGATGTAACAGATAAAAACACTTTACAAGAAACTATTAAGAAATTTGATTTAGTAGTTTGTGCGGTACCAGGATTCCTGGGTTTTGAGACCTTAAAATCTATTATTGAAGCTGAAATGAATGTTATCGATATTTCATTTTTTTCAGAAAATTCTTTAGNATTAGACGCTTTAGCAAAAGAAAAAAATATAACAGCAATAGTAGACTGTGGTGTAGCTCCCGGAATGGACAATGTTATTTTAGGTTATTATAATGAGAAAATGAAACTAACTGATTTTGAGTGTTTAGTTGGTGGTTTACCTAAANTAAAGAAATGGCCNTTCTGTTATAAAGCACCATTTTCACCCATTGATGTTATTGAAGAATATACCCGACCTGCACGATATNTAGAAAATGGNAAAATGATNACNAGAGAAGCTTTAACAGATTGTGAATTTGTTGAATTTGATAATGTAGGAACCTTAGAATCTTTTAATTCTGATGGGNTGCGATCTATTATGTTTACGATGCCACACATTAAAAACATGAAAGAAAAGACATTAAGATATCCCGGTCATGTAGAGTANGTAAGNGTATTAAAAGAAAGTGGNTTTTTTAATACAAAAGAAATTGAAGTAAACGGNACTAAAATTTCACCANTAGATTTNACAAGNAAGGTTTTATTTAATGAATGGAAATTAGGAGAAACAGAAGAAGAAATTACAATCATGCGTATTANTGTGAAAGGAGAAAATNCCGATGGAAAAATTGAAGAAATTACATATACACTNCACGATGAATATTGTTCTGAAACAAAAACTTCATCNATGGCACGAACTACAGGTTATACCGCTTCAGCAGCAGCAAATTTGTTTTTAGAAGGCGAGTTTACAGAAAAAGGNGTNTTNCCACCAGAATTAGTAGGGAAANACGAGTATTGTTTTCACTATTTCCTTAATTATTTAAAAGAAAGAAATATACATTATAAGAAAAATTCTAAATTAGTTTAGTTTTTAAAAAAGCCTGTCTAATAATATTANACAGGCTTTTTAATNTAAAAAGTATTTTTTATTCTTTAATAAAACGCTGAATCATTTGTTCCTCACCATCATCTATTTTCATAAAGTAAATTCCAGCTTGTAAACTATCTACTTTTATTGCTTCATCTCTTAGTACTCCAAATAAAACTTCTTGTCCAATCATATTAAAAATATGGTAGGTAATATAATTGCTCTCTGTTGTTAACTTGATAGAAATATTCGATTTTGCTGGGTTTGGATATAATAAAAAATCACTTTCATAATCAATTTCATTTCCTTCATTTCCTTCATTTCCTAGAATATTATTAATATCTCTTCCCAGCGAATTTATATTTGTTGTCAATGGAGAAAAACCTGAATTTCCAGTAATAGTAACTTGATCTATATATAT
>PAUJ01000015.1 GCA_002713705.1 Flavobacteriaceae bacterium | reverse complement strand
ACACTTTTATTGACAGTAAATACCATAATTACTGTCAATTTGATTAAATTTGAGGTATTGACAATGTCAGTATAGTATGAATTTAAATACTATAATTAAATATTTTAATATTTTTATTCAGTAAACAAATCCCTTTGTATAATTGAGTTTAAAGCAAAAAAAAGAGTCACCATTTCTGATGACTCCTTTGTAGCGAGAACGAGACTTGAACTCGTGACCTCCGGGTTATGAATCCGACGCTCTAACCACCTGAGCTACCTCGCCATTTATTTTAGAGAATTAACAACTAAATCAATAATTTTCTTGCAAAGAAAAAAACTTATCTGTCATTTTTTGCGATGGCAAATATAAGAACAATTTATACGAGCACAAACATTCCTTTCCTGTTTTGTCATATTTATTTATAAATTTAAATAAGATAAATAATAAATAATTTCAGCTTTCTTTCTTTTGCAGTAAGCAATAAATATTTATATTGGCACATGTTAATTACAGCCCTATGAGTGAAAAAATAAAGTACGAGATGGAATTTCCAATTCAAGCATCTTCTGCACTGTTATACCAATACATTTCGACACCTTCTGGAATGCAGGAATGGTATGCAGATAATGTGAATTCTAGGGGTGAAATTTTTAATTTTATTTGGGAAGGCAGCGAAGAAGTCGCTAAGCTAATTTCAAAACAAAAAGGTAAATCAATTCGTTTTCAATGGATGGAAGATGAAGGCACCAATTATTATTTTGAAATGCGCATNGACCTNGATGACATCACCAAAGATGTTTGTATTATGGTTACCGATTTTGCGGAAGAAGATGAAGTCGAAGAAGGGAAAATGCTTTGGGAAAATATGATTTCTGAACTGAAACATTTATTAGGTTCTGTATAAGAAGTCTATTATATAGTATATTTGCACCGCCTTCTAAAATAAGGCGGTTTTTTTATGGTTAATTTAAACGGAAAATTACAANGTNNGCAAGAAGGAAAAGTATCTGTCAACAATAGGGGGCTGCAATACGGCGATGCAGTATTTGAAACACTTAAAGTAGTATCTAACAGGATTAACTTTTGGGAAGATCATTATTTTAGATTAATGGCTTCTATGCGAATTTTAAGAATGGAAATACCCATGNTTTTTTCTATGGAGTTTTTAGAAAATGAAATTCTAAAAACCATTGAGGCCTCTAATTTAACGAACGATACGTGCAGAGTTAAGCTTTATGTAAATAGAAAAGAAGGAGGGAAGTACGCACCAAAAACCAATGATGTCGACTATTTTATAGCACTTGAAAAACTAGAGATTCCCTTTTACACGATTGATGACGTTCCCTACGAAGTAGAATTATTTAAAGATTATTATATCTATTCTAATTTGCTTTCTACTTTAAAGACAAACTCGAAAATAACGAATGTACTAGGGAGTATTTTTGCAGCTGAAAATGGCTATCAAAATTGTTTATTACTCAACGAAAAGAAAATGGTTGTGGAAGCATTGCAAGGAAATTTATTTTTGGTTAAGGATAATTTAATTATCACGCCACCTATAACAGACGGTTGCTTAAGAGGGNTTATAAGAAAACAATTGATNGNGATCTGTGAGCTCTCTAAAGAGTATNATCTNGAAGAAAAATCAATATCACCCTTTGATTTACAAAAAGCGGATGAACTATTTATCAGTAATGTCATCATGGGGATTCAACCCATAACAAAGTATCGAAAAAAAGAATTTACGAATAAAGTGTCTAAGGATTTATTACAAAAATTAAATGCGAAAGCAAGATTGTCTTCTTTGAGTCATTAATTATTGGACGGATTTTCTGGTGAGTTGGACCAAATTAAATAATCACCACCAAATTCCAGCATTTTTTCTTTCCAAAAGCCNNCNCCAGTTTCTCCTAATATTTTATTTTCATACTTGTTAGGGCATAACACCCAACTATGTTCCTCTANTTCTTCCTCTAATTGATTGTGATTCCAACCGGTATATCCCAGAAAAAAACGAATTTCAGATTCTTTTATTTTGTTTTCCTGAAGCAAGCTACTAATTTCATTAAAATCACCACCCCAATAAATACCGTTCGCTATTTCAATACTATTNGGAATTAACTCCGGAATTTTATGAATAAAATATAAATTATCCTGTTCTACAGGACCTCCATTATAAATAGGAATGCATGAATCTAATGTGGGTATA
Source organism: Flavobacteriaceae bacterium (assembly GCA_002713705.1). Classification (GTDB taxonomy): domain Bacteria; phylum Bacteroidota; class Bacteroidia; order Flavobacteriales; family Flavobacteriaceae; genus Marifrigoribacter. Next base: position 68,684 of record PAUJ01000015.1, on the reverse strand, counting down.
AAATCATGTAAACTATTTTTCAATGGTTTGTTTAAAATAAATCCAANAGCACCATTTTCATTGTACTCAGCCAATAATAGCACAGATCTATTAAAAGAGACATCTCCTATTATAGCTGGCTCTGCTACCAATAATAATCCTTTTTCGGGTTTTAAAATCGTCATCTTGTTATTTTCAAANTTAAAACTAAGTATTAATTGTATGAAATACAAATTTTAGAGNAGGTAGTATAAATAATGCATAAAAAAANCCCCAANTCCGAAAACGGAAGGGGATTTTTGAANTGAAAATTTTAGGACTANTTTACGCTACCGCTTAAATCTGATCCAGCTTTAAACTTAACTACGTTTTTAGCTTTAATTTTGATAGTAGCTCCTGTTTGAGGGTTTCTACCATCTCTTGCTGCTCTCATNGAAACTGACCAAGAACCGAATCCTACTAAAGAAACTCTATTTCCTTTTTTTAACGATCCTTGAATTTCACTTAGCATACACTCTAATGCTTTTTTTGCTGCTGCTTTTGTAATTCCAGCAGATTCTGCCATTGCGTCAATTAAATCTGATTTGTTCATAATTTTTAAAAAATTAAACTGTTGGTTAAACTTTATTTTATATTNCNTTTACAAANTTAAATGGATTATCGGTTCACGCAAGTAATAGCAATAGAAATAGCGTTTTTTGTTGATAACTTACTCGCTTTGTTAATAAACCTAGCNGNTTTTAATGAATTTTATAAGTTCAATGATNACGAGGCTTTACACCATTTTNGAGTTTTCCTNAAAAGTAAAGCCATTTAAAAGAGATTTTATNTCCATTTTTCGCTTTCCAGCAAGCTGCATTTCATAAATGTTAAGATAACCATTNCTTGCTGAAATTTTAAGCTCTTTTTTGGAACTAATAATNGTTCCGTTNTCAAAACTGTGTTTCTCGATTACATAATTACAATTATAAATCTTTACGGTGCTTCTTTCTTCATTATTGTTCTTTAAAGTGCACCAAGCGGCAGGATAAGGGTTAAGTCCCCTAATAAAAGAGTCAATTTCTTCAACAGGTCGACTCCAATCTATTTTGGTATTGTCCTTTGTTAACTTCGGAGCGTTTTTTAGGACATCACTCCTGGTTTGTCTTATAGGTTTTTCTTTACTTTCTGTTATCAACTCCACCGTTTTAATTACTAATTGGCTTCCTGTATTCATTAAAACGTCGTGCAAGGATCCAACGGTTTCGCGNTTTTTTATTAATACCTCTTCTTGTAAGATGATTTCGCCAGTATCAATTTTATCGTCAATAAAAAAAGTACTGACTCCTGTTTTATGTTCTCTATTAATAATTGACCAATTAATAGGAGCAGCACCTCTATACTGAGGTAATAAGGAAGCATGTAAATTAAAAGTGCCATAGCTGGGCATATTCCAAACCACTTTCGGTAACATTCTAAATGCAACTACAATTTGTAAATTAGCCTTTAATGCNNCTAATTCATTTAAAAAACATTCCTCTTTTAAGTTGCTAGGTTGTAATAGTTTTAAATTTTGGGAGACAGCATATGCTTTAACATCAGATTGNTTGACCTTCCTCCCTCTNCCAGCAGGCTTGTCTGGCGAAGTAATTACGCCCACAATGTTTTTGCCTTCTGCTACTAATTTTTTTAATACACCAACCGCAAATCCTGGGGTGCCCATAAATACAATTCTTAAGTCTCTCATTAATTTAAAAAATATTCATTTTTGGTATTAATTCTAATTTTTTCAAGATCCTGTAGATGTCTTAAAACTACTACTATTTTTGATTCGGTAAAAGTAAGTTTTTCTGAAAGTATTCGAGAAGACAATTCTCTTTCTTCTAATAAAATAAGAATTTCTTCAGAAATAAGCTGAATTTCTTTCTTGCTGGGGCTGCTTTTTTGTGAAGCGCATACCGAACATATGCCACAGTTATTTGCNGATTTTTCCCCAAAATAACCAACCAATTGTACACTTTTACAAACCGAATTATTATTGATGTAATTTAAAACAGAATTAACTTCCGCTTCTTTTTTATGGTTTAATGCTTTTAGTGCTTTTGAAACGCTATTGATTGTTTTATCATCCTCCCTNGGTACTATAAAAGTAATGCTTGCATCGGTGTGAAATAATGTTAAGTTCAATACNCCTTCTTGTTCCATNTTTTCTAGNGCTTTGATTACTCTTACAACAGATTGTCCTGTTTTTGANGCAATTAATTCAATTTTTACAGAAGTAGGGGATTCAAAAATACCTCCATACAGTCTTAAAATTGTTTTACCTATTAAGGCAATGTTCGGATGTTGCTCTAAATAATTGATTAGTTTTTCTGAACTTAANTTAAATTTAAGAACCGACTTTCTACCAAATTGTTTTGATAACTGTATAATGCCCAAGCGTTCTAATGAAGTTAATCCATTATAGGTAAGTANACTGTTTAGCTCATAGTGTTTACAGAAGGTTATATAATTAAAATTATGGGAGCTAAAGGCCCCTTCACCATAAGAAATTTGAAAATAATTACTCANNGCTCGATAAATAGTTTTTAATTGATCGGTCGAAGGCCTTGAATCTAAAAATTGTTTTTTTATTAATANTTTGTCATAATCATTGTATAAAATNATTGCACTCGAATAATTTCCATCTCTTCCGGCACGTCCAGCTTCCTGAAAATAACTCTCCATACTTTCTGGAAGTTGAGTGTGAAATACATAACTCACATTCGGATTGTCTATTCCCATTCCAAAAGCATTCGTAGCCACCATTACTTGATTTTTTCCTTTTAGCCAGTCCTCGAGTCGGGTGTTTTTTTCTTCAGAGGAAATGCCACCGTGAAAAAAATGACTCGAAATACCTAAACTAATTAATTGCTGGCTAATTTCCACTGTATTTTTTCTACTTCTCACATAAATAATAGCCGATCCATTACTTTTCTTTAATAGCTGTTCGATTCGGTATAATTTATCTTCCTGATAATGAACTTGATAAGATAAGTTTTTACGAACAAAGGAACTTTTTATAATGGCAGGNGTTTCTAATTTTAATTGGAGNACAGTATCNGCTACTACTTCTGGTGTCGCAGAGGCAGTTAAAGCGATCATAGGCACTAATGGAAAAAATGTTCTTAGGATATTACAGTTTTTATAAGCTGGCCTAAAATCGTTTCCCCATTGAGAAATACAATGTGCCTCGTCAATGGCAATTAAATTCACATTCATTTGCTTGATACAATTTTGCACTAATTCTTGCTGCAACCTTTCAGGAGATAAATACAAAAATTTATAATTTCCATACATTGCATTTTCTAATACTGCATTTAAATCTTGATAGGAAATTCCTCCAGAGATTTTAAGCGCTTTAATTCCCTTTTTCTTTAAAGCGTTTACCTGATCTGTCATTAAGGCTACTAGAGGAGAAATAACAATACAAATTCCTTCTTGTGCCAAAGCTGGTANTTGAAANCAAACCGACTTTCCACCTCCTGTAGGCAGTAATGCAACCGTGTCTCTTCCGTTTAATACGTTGGAGATTATTTCCTCTTGCATNGGAAGAAATTGAGGATGTCCCCAATAGGTTTCTAGTATTTGAATTGGTTTTTTCAAAATTGATGAGCTAGGCTTTTTTTTATGAATTGCATTCTGTTAGTCAAGGTGTCAAAAGGAACTGCAATCACTTTATATCCATAGTTTTTATAGGCCTTTAATAAAAAATGATGTATTTTTTCTGCCTCAGCAAAAGATTCATATCGCTCATTATCCTGTATGTATATCTCTTTCCAGGGAGGTAGTAAAAAAATACTGTTGTAGCGATTATTCTGGCATAATTTTTTAAATTCATNTGGATAATTTACTCGTTTATAATCCATATAAGCAGTGATGTCTGGTAGGCCCCGATCATAAAAAATAGCGGTCTTTTTAAAATGATGGATATCGTTAAATTGTTTCAATCGTCCTTCTAGTAATTTTTTACTAAAAAGAATAGGATCTGTTAAAAACAATTGATCAATACCTTCCTTCTGAGCNTCCAAAATAACCTCACGAGAAATTTCATGTTGACATTGAAAACCATTTTCTGAAAGNAAAGAAATCAACGAAGTTTTTCCGGAACCAGGTCCCCCCGTAATAATAATTCTATTTGGCATATGATTATGATATAATGCAAATAACGTAAATAATAATTGATAGCGAAACCTTATATTTGTAAAGCGTAAATAAAACACAATGAATACAGAGAANGATACTGCTGCTTTTTACAAAAGATTAACAGAAAGTCTTAAAAANGATACAAGCTGGCCAAATGCCTATTTATATAAATTTATAGTTCCTAGCAGCAAGGAAAAAATAGCGAAAATTAAAGCCATATTCAATGATACGAATGCAGAGATTACAAGTCGGGATTCCTCAAAAGGAACCTATACAAGTATTTCTATAAATGTGATGATGAAATCACCAGCTGCAGTAATTGAAAAATATAAAAAAGTTTCTAAAGTAGAAGGAGTAATTTCTCTTTAAAAATTAGTATTTTGCANACAGAAAAAAAATACTTCATTAATAAANCACATTGCACGTATAAAATACTGCAATATTATCCTTAAAATTTGATAGATCATATAGAATACAATTCTGAGCGACCAAAGCTTATTATACCTGAATACGGAAGACATATTCAAAAAATGGTAGACCAAGCCATCGCAAAAGAAACAAAAGAAGAACGAAATAAAGTTGCAAGCAGCATCATTTCTGTAATGGGTAACTTAAATCCACATTTGCGTGATGTTACAGATTTTCAGCACAAACTTTGGGATCAATTATTTATTATTTCTGACTTTAAGTTAGATGTAGATTCTCCCTACCCAATCCCGAAACGAGAGGAATTACAAGAGTATCCACAATATTTAGAGTATCCTCAAAACTTTCCAAAATATCGTTTTTATGGAAACAATATAAAACGAATGATTGATGTTGCTATTGGATGGGATGATGGAGAGAAAAAAGATGCTTTAGTGATTACGATTGCCAATCACATGAAAAAATGCTTCTTAAACTGGAATAAAGATACGGTGGAAAATGATGTGATTTTTAATCATTTATTTGAACTTTCTGAGGGTAAATTAAACCTAAAAGGAAGTGATGAAATACTTCTGGACACGATGACTATCCTAAAAAACAATAAAAGTTATGGTGCTAAGAAAACTTTAAAAACAAACAAAAACACCAAAGGGAGAACTTGGAAAAAATATTAGTTAGAAAACAGTTATTTTTATGGGATCTTTTAGAATAGAAGGAGGCAATAGGTTACAAGGTGAAATTATTCCTCAAGGCGCTAAAAACGAAGCTTTACAAATACTTTGTGCTGTTTTATTAACAGATGAAGAAGTATTGATTCATAATGTACCAGACATTCGAGATGTAAATAAATTAATTGAAATTCTTAGGAACCTTGGTGTTAAGGTAAATAAACTTGAAAAAGGATCCTATTCTTTTAAATCGGATCAGTTAGATTTAGACTACCTGGAATCTGAAAAATTTAAGGAAGAAGGAAGTTCGTTAAGAGGTTCTATAATGATAGTTGGCCCATTATTAAGCAGGTTTGGAAAAGGGTTTATTCCACAACCGGGAGGTGATAAAATTGGAAGACGACGGCTTGATACCCATTTTGAAGGTTTTATAAAACTGGGTGCCACTTTTCGATATAATAAAGAAGAATGTTTTTATGGTGTTGAGGCACCTAACGGACTTAAAGGAACCTATATGTTATTAGATCAAGCATCGGTAACTGGAACTGCAAACATCGTGATGGCTGCAGTACTGGCTAAAGGGAAAACCACGATCTATAACGCTGCCTGTGAACCTTATTTACAACAATTATGTAAAATGATGGTTCAAATGGGAGCTAACATAGCGGGTATTGGTTCTAACTTATTAGTCATAGAAGGAGTGAAGGTCTTAAAAGGTTGTCACCATCGGGTACTTCCAGATATGATTGAAATAGGAAGCTGGATCGGCTTAGCTGCGATGACTCGCAGTGAAATAACAATCAAAAATGTAAGCTGGAAAGATTTAGGACTCATTCCTGATACCTTTAGAAAACTAGGAATTATTGTCGAGAAAGTTGGAGACGATATTCACATTCCAATTCAAGAGAGTTATGAAATTCAAGGATACATTGATGGTTCTATTTTAACCGTTTCAGATGCTACGTGGCCAGGATTTACACCCGATTTACTTAGTATTGTCTTGGTTATTGCTACCCAAGCAAAGGGAAGCGTTTTAATTCATCAAAAAATGTTTGAAAGCCGTTTGTTCTTTGTAGATAAATTGATTGACATGGGCGCAAAAATAATACTATGCGATCCCCACCGTGCAACAGTAATAGGTCATGATTTTGAATATCCATTAAAAGCAACAACAATGGTTTCTCCAGATATTAGGGCTGGAATTTCATTATTAATAGCTGCATTGTCTGCTAAAGGAACAAGCATTATACAGAATATTGAGCAAATTGATCGTGGTTATGAAAATATTGACGAAAGATTACGTGCAATAGGGGCTAAAATAACAAGGTTTAATTAATGATATTTAGATTTTTTTCTTGTTAATTTCATCTTGAAGTTTTCTCCTTAATTGTTGTTCTCTGCCTAAAGAACGTTGCCTTAAATTATCCAATTCATCGTCTGTTTCACGAAGCTTAATTTTTGTTGTTTTTATAATATCAAATCCACTTTTATATTTTATAAATAAAACAATAATAATCAGCGTTAATATTCCAAGTAAACTAAATGCCATAAATGAATAGGTGGACTTATCGGTTAAAACTCCTAAAAAATAAATGCCATTTTCTTTTTCTTTAGAAATGATTAATTTTTCTTTTGTAGACGCTAATTCCGCTGTTAACAGATTGATATTAGAAATTTGTTTTTCAATTTCAGAAGCTTTTGTAACTATATTATTTTCTAAAACAGCTATTGTATCGGAAACATTTTTCCTTAGCTTATAAAACTTTTCCTTCTTAACGACCTTATAGCCTTTATAGCTATTTGATTTATTGATTAGATCCTTAAATTGATCATCGATGGACAGTTGCTGTGCCTGAATAGTGAAGTTAGTAAAGAATAATACTAGAAATATAGCTTGTATAATATTTTTCATAATTTATATTAACATATAACTTTAACATTGCAATTTGAGAAAAATTACACATAGATATACTAATTTTTTCTTAAAGTTTATGCAGAAATTTTATGTTTAAAGCTCAATGCACCTGAGGGGCATCTTTTAATTTGTGAAATTATTTTATCATGAGACGATGCTTCTAAATTGATCCAAGGTAAAATAGAAGTACTAAATACTTCAGATAATCCATTGGCGCAATGCTCAGCATGAATACATTTAGTCGGGTTGAACTTTACTGTTAATTCCCCGTTTACACATTTATAATTCCCCATAACTTCTAATTTAATAATTCATTAAAACACTTATAATATCGATAAAAGTATTAAAAATATCGATTAAATGCAAAAAATGATAAATATTTAAAAATAAATTCATATTTAACAGTAAGTAATAGTTTTTTTGGATTATTTAAATCTTTGTGAATAGTATTGATTAATTTTGTAGATATCTAAAAATTAATTAATACTAAATATTATGAAAAAACTAATGATAATCGTTTTTGTTTTTGCTATTACATCAACTGTAAATGCTCAAGTTAAAACACCACAACCAAGTACCTCTCAAACAGTAACTCAAACGGTAGGACTTACGAGTTTAGAACTTTCTTATTCAAGGCCTTCGATGCGTGAAAGAGAAATATTTGGAACGTTGGTTCCTTACGGTGAAATGTGGAGAACAGGTGCTAATAAAAATACCACGATTAGTTTTGATAAGAGTGTAAAAATAGGTTCTAAAATAGTCAAGGCTGGAACTTATGCTATTTTCACCAAACCAAATGCGCAATCTTGGGAGGTATATTTTTACACGGAGACTTCCAACTGGGGAGTTCCTTCTGAATGGGATACTGAAAAAGTTGTAGCATCTGTAAAAGCAAATGTAAATACCATGCCTGTAAAGGTAGAAACGTTTACCATTTCATTTGACTCTATCACAAACGATTCAGCAACTCTAGGCTTTATATGGGACAACGTTTATGTTGGCGTACCCATTTCGTTTTTTACAGACGCTCAGGTAACCGAAAGTATAGCAACAGTTATGGATGGTCCTAATGCTGGTGATTATTATAGTGCAGCGGTCTATTATTTAAATGCAGGTAAAGACATTGATAAAGCTAAAATGTGGATTGACAAGGCAATTAAAATGCGTAAAAATCCAGCTTTTTGGTATTACCGTCAACAATCTTTAATTTATGCCAAATCAGGAGATAAAAAAGGAGCTATAAAAGCAGCTAAAGAATCATTAAAATTAGCTAAAGAAGCAGGGAATAATGATTATGTAGCGCTTAATACAAAATCATTAAGTATTTGGGAAGGAAAAAAACCAGTAAACAAATAGTTTTTTATTATATAAAAATTTAAAAAAGCAGCTAATTAATTAGCTGCTTTTTTTATAATTCATCATTTTTTTCTTCTTGGCCATTAGTCATTAAATAGGCCTTTAAAAATCCATCTAAATCTCCATTGAGTACTGCATCTACATTTCCAGTTTCGTGAGCTGTTCTTACATCTTTAATTAACTTGTATGGATGAAGTACATAGTTTCTTATTTGAGATCCCCATTCAATAGCCATTTTACCAGATTCAATTTCATTTCGCTGTGCCTGCTGCTTTCGCAATTCAATTTCATACAATTGCGACTTTAACATTTGCATCGCTTTTTCTCGATTTTCTAATTGAGACCTAGTTTCAGAATTATGAATCATAATACCTGTAGGAGCATGTGTTAATATTGCTTTTGTCTCTACTTTATTTACATTTTGTCCACCAGCACCACCACTTCGAGCAAATGCCCAGGAAATATCTGAAGGATTGATGGATATTTCAATCGCATCATCCACCAAAGGATATACATAAACGGAAGCGAAACTTGTGTGTCGTTTTGCATTGCTATCAAAAGGGGAGATGCGCACCAATCTATGAACACCATTTTCTCCTTTTAACCATCCAAAAGCAAATTCGCCATCTATTTCTATCGTTACGGTTTTAATGCCAGCAACATCACCAGACTGAAAGTTTAGTTCTTTGACATTAAGATCATATTTTTCTGCCCACATTAAATACATTCGCATTAACATTTCTGCCCAATCACAACTTTCGGTACCACCTGCACCTGCCGTAATTTGTAAAACAGCACTAAGGTGATCACCTTCTTCACTTAGCATATTCCTAAATTCTAAAGCCTCAATTGCAGTCAATGCTTCATCAAATCGTTTTTGTACTTGTTCAGGGCTACCTTCCCCTTCTTTAAAAAACTCATAAAGTATTTCTGTATCGTCGGTTAATGCTTCAGCATTCTTAAAGTCGCTAATCCATTTCTTTTTGGTACGAAGCATTTTCATAAAAGCTTCCGCATCTTTTGGATGGTCCCAGAAATTTGGATCGTATGTTTTTTCTTCGTCGTTAGCGATTTCTATTTGCTTACCAGCAACGTCAAAGATACCTCCTTAGCGCATCCAGGCGCTTTCTGAGATCATTAAGTTGATCTGTTGTTATCATATCTAAAGCCCAAAATTAGGGAGTACATTAATTAACAGTTAATAATTAGTAAATATATAATTTAACAACTCATATTAAATGAAAATTCCGATATTTTTTATAGATTTAAAAAATCTTATTTTTATAATACCAACTGATAATTTTTTTGCGTTTAAAGAAATAAATGATTTCTAAAACCTATTGATTAAACAAAAAACTAAATCAATAAGCAAAAGTGAATATTTTGATATTACAATTCTTGTCGATGATAAGCTCAGAAAATAACTAAATACATACAGCCATGAAATATTCGATTCTTTGTTTCCTTTTCTTTTTTGGATTCAATTCAGTTCACGCGCAATTTTTAGCAGAAAAAAAAGACTTAAAAATGTTTAATGGTTTTTTTAATTTTCATTATTCTGAATCTGAGGGTGAGATTTATCTCGAAGTAGATCAATTAGATACTGAATTTTTATATGCTCATTTCCTAGCCACAGGAATGGGATCGAATGATATTGGATTGGATCGAGGTAAAATCGGTGATGGAGTAATTGTGAAGTTTATTAAAAGTGGAAATAAAATATTGTTAATTCAACCAAATCAAGACTTTAGAGCGATTACTAATAATGAGTTAGAAAAAAAATCCATTAAACAAGCTTTTGCCGAGTCGGTTTTATTTGGTTTCCCAATAAAAGAAATTATTGAAGATACTTACATAATCGATTTGACACCTTTTTTAATGCAAGATGCTCATCGGGTAGCCAATCGCTTAAAAAAAGCGAAAGAAGGAGTTTATAAATTAGATAAAACAAGAAATGTATTATGGATGGAAAATACAAAAGCCTTCCCTGAAAATGTAATGTTTGAATCCTTGCTTACTTTTGTTGGAGAACCAACTGGTAAAAATATTAATCCAGTTACACCTGATGAAACTGCAATTTCTGTAATTCAACATTATAGTTTTGTAGCTTTACCCGATGATAAGTACAGCCCTAGAGTATTTGAGACCAGGTGCGGTTCTTTTCCAATGGAATACATGGATTACGCGACACCTATTTGGGAGCCCATAAAAAAACGATTTATTTATAGGCATCGTTTAGAAAAGAAAAACCCCGACTTAGCGATATCTGAAGCAGTTGAACCTATCATTTATTATTTGGATTCAGGAACACCGGAACCCATTCGTTCGGCTTTATTAGAAGGAGCTAGTTGGTGGAATCAAGCATTTGAGGCCATTGGTTATAAAAATGGTTTTCAAGTAAAAATGCTGCCAGAAGATGCTGACCCCTTAGACCTTCGTTATAATTTAATACAATGGGTACATCGTTCTACAAGAGGCTGGAGTTATGGAAGTACAATAAGTGACCCTAGAACTGGAGAAATCATAAAGGGACATGTTAGTCTGGGTAGTCTTCGCATCCGACAAGATTTTTTAATTGCTCAGGCATTGATGAATCAACCTTTTGCAGAAAGAGACGATAATTACGAGCCTATGTTATCTATGGCGTTAGCTCGAATTAGGCAACTAGCAGCACATGAAGTAGGCCATACCTTAGGATTTGCTCATAATTTTGCAGCAAGCCCAACAAATAGGTCTAGTGTGATGGATTACCCGCATCCTACTTTAACATTAAAAAATGGTGAAATTGATTTTTCCAATGCTTACGATACTGGAATTGGTGACTGGGATAAAGTAACAGTTGCTTATTCTTACAGCAATGTACCGAAAGGGATGGAAGAAAAAAAATATTTGAGAGGAATCTTATCCAATGCATTTATAGATGGTTTTCAATATATTTCAGATACCGATGCGCGTCCACAAGGTAGTGCTCACGGAAAAGCCCATTTATGGGACAATGGTGAAAATGCTTCTGAAGAATTGGAGTCTGTTTTAGCTATAAGAAATCAAGCTATAGAAAATTTTTCTATTGATAATATTAGAAATGATGAGCCCTATACTGTTTTAGAGGATGTATTTGTACCCTTGTATTTTTACCATCGTTATCAAACTGAAGCTGCCATAAAAAATATTGGAGGTTTAAATTATAATTACGCTGTAAAAGGTAGTGACGGAGTTGTGGTAGAAGTTATTTCTAAAAAAGAACAAGAGCAGGCTTTAAAATCGGTCTTAAAAACAATATCCGTTCAAACGTTACTAATACCGGAAGCTAAATTAAAATTATTTCCACCAAGAGCGATGGCTTACCAAAGGACTAGAGAATCTTTTAAAAGTAATACCAATGTTGCGTTTGATGCTTTAGGTGCGGTTGCTACTGCTAGTGATATGACATTGAGATTATTGCTAAACTCTGAACGTGCTAATAGGTTAGTGGAACAGCGTGCAATTTCAGAAAAAAATTTAGGACTTGATGGTGTTTTAAACCCCTTAATTGACCATTGTTTTAAAATTAAAATGAATACTAGTTATGAAGAAGAAGTTTCTAATACCATACAATATCGGCTATTGCAAAACCTATTTAATTTAATTTCTTCAACTAAATCTATCGCGCAAGTTAAAGCCATTGCCAATAAAAATCTGGATGATTTAACTTCATTGTTAAATGATGATAATGGTATTTTTAATATGCAATTATTAAGAGAAATAAATGAATATAGAAAGTATCCTGAAAAATTTAAAACTTTTAAAACACCAAAAATTCCGGATGGCAGCCCTATAGGAAGTTTTCAATGTTCAATTCAATAAAATAAAAAAAACATGAAATATCTTTTAGTAATTATTTTTATTTGGACTAGTATGGGATTGCATGCTCAACACGAAAAAAAACACGTAGATCATTTAGTTGCTAAATTCACAAAAAGTTTGGAAGCAAGAAACATAACGAACTACATGTATAAATATGAATATTGCGATGGGATAATTGATGTTTTTAGATTGTCTGATGGCACTAGTTGTTCTTCAAAAGGTACCTATTATGAAGTGTATGTTTTTTGGAATGAAGACAATCGATCTTTAGTTAAAAAAATTGATAATTGCGGGATATTTTTTGCTTTACCAATAAATAATATAAATATTTTAAATTATATTTCCACAAATATTCAACAACTTCAAGTACAGGTAAAGCAATACGAATTGGAGTCTCCTAAAGATAAAGTAGTAGAAGATATTTCTATTCATCCCTGTCAAACGGTGTTTCAATTTAATGTTGATGAACAATCCTTTGGTCAAACTTATAATTTGTTTCAATTAACAACAAATGCTTCCAACAAAAATATTAATTTTGACTATAATAATAATTTGAAAATTGTCGAACTTGAAAATATTTTGAATGAAGAAATTCAATCAATCGAATCCAAGTTTAGACGAGAATTATAGGATAAAAAATATGGCTATTATGACAATAGATTTGCGAAGTGATACAGTTACTAAACCTACTCAAGGTATGCTTGATGCGATAATGACCGCTCAAACCGGAGATGATGTATATAAGGAAGATCCATCTGTTAATGAATTGGAAAGAAGGTTTGCCGAAAAATTTGGTATGGAAACTGCTTTGTTTTTTCCAACAGGTTCTATGTCTAATCAAGCAGCTATAAAATTGCACACCCAACCAGGAGATCAATTAATTTGTGATAAATGGGCCCACGTTTATAATTATGAGGCGGGTGGTGCTGCTTTTAATAGTGGAGTTACTTGTAATTTAATTGATGGAGAACGTGGAATGATAACTGCAAAAGCAATTGAAGCGGGGATCAGTCCAATTTCAAATTATCACACCGCAAATACAACTTTAGTTTGCTTAGAAAATACCACCAATAAAGGAGGTGGAGCTTGTTATGATTTTAACGAATTTAAAAAAGTAAGACAGGTTTGTACTGATTATGGATTGGGCTTGCACTTAGACGGTGCTCGATTAATGAATGCTATTGTTGCAAAAAATGAAAATCCTAAAGATTATGGTAAGACCTTCGATTCTATTTCAATTTGTTTAAGTAAGGGTTTGGGAACTCCTATGGGAACCATTTTATTAGGAACTAATGACCTTATGAAAAGATCGATAAGAATTCGAAAAATATTAGGAGGAGCAATGCGACAAATAGGTTTTATGGCCGCAGCGGGTTTATACGCATTAGACCATCAAGTAGATCGTTTAGCATTGGACCATGAAAAGGCAAAAGAAATAGCAAGAACTTTGGAGGAGGTTTCTTTTGTGAAAAATGTAGAACCTACAGAAACCAATATTGTTATTTTTAATGTAGTGGATGAATTATCAAAAGACAAGTTTGTAAACGATATGTTACTAAAAAACATTAAAATTAGTGATATGGGTCAGGGAAAATTGCGAATGGTAACTCATTTGGATTATTCAGATGCGATGCATGAAATCGTATTAGAAACCATAAATAATTATCAGTTTTAGAACAGATCCATTCCGAAATTTTTCGATATTATTTTTTTAAAGGCAAGATCGAACCTGTTTTGTTAATTTTATTAACTAGGACTTCATTCAGTACAATTATAACCTTTGTAAAACTTTCAACCAAACAACAATATTTAAACAAAATCAGTATATTGTAATCAAACTCATTAATAAATTCAAGATGAAAAAAACAATCATTATTTCGATGGTAAGCCTTATTTTTGCCACTTCTTGTAAAAACGAAGAACATTCAAAAAAAAATATGGATATAGAAGCTCCTAAAGCAGAAAAGATTGAAAAGCATTTAGAAAAGCATGGTGATGTAAGAATCGATAATTACTATTGGTTAAATCAGCGTGAAAATGAAGAGGTAATAGATTACTTGGAACGTGAAAATGATTATTACGAAAAGAAAACAGCTCATACCAATGATTTTCAAAAAGATTTGTTTGAGGAAATGAAAAGCCGAATAAAGGAAGATGATGAATCGGTACCTTATAAATATAACGGTTATTATTACATTACAAAATTCGAAACAGGAAAGGATTATCCAATTTATACCCGTAAAAAAGATAGCTTGGGAGCCACTGAAGAATTATTGTTTAATGTAAATGAGATGGCTGAGGGACATTCGTATTATAGTTTATCTGGTTTAAATGTCAGTCCTGATAATACAAAGGTTTCATTTGGAGTTGATACCTTAAGCAGAAGAAATTATACCATTTATATAAAGGATTTATTAACCGGAGAATTATTGGATGAAAATATTCCGCTTACCACTGGTGGTGCTACTTGGGCAAATGATAATGAGACATTATTTTATACTAAAAAGGAGGAAAAAACATTGCGTTCAAATAAAATATTTAGACATCGTTTAGGTTCTTCATCAGAAAAAGATGAGTTAATATTTACAGAAGATGATGATACATTTGGAACATTTGTTTACAAGACAAAGTCTGATAAATTTATTGTAATTGGTAGTTATAGTACACTAACATCGGCATATAGAATTCTTAATGCTGATACTCCTTTTGATGATTTTAAAGTATTTCAGCCCAGAGTGAGAGGTTTGGAATATACGATTTCTCATTACGACGATTCCTTTTATGTATTAACCAATAAAGACGAAGCCACTAATTTTAAATTAATGAAGACTCCAGATACCCAAACAACTATGGATAATTGGGTGGATATGATTCCACATCGTGAAGAGGTACTATTAGAAGATATAGAAATTTTTAAAGATTATTATGTGATCTCTGAAAGAAAAAACGGACTAACTCAAATTAAAATTGTTTCCTGGGACGGAACAAATGAATATTATTTGCCTTTCGAAAGCGAAACCTATACCGCATATTCATCTGTAAATCCAGAATTTGATTCTAAGGTACTTCGTTATGTTTATAACTCCCTAACAACTCCTTCATCCATCATTGATTATAATATGGAAACGAAAGAACAAACAATTCTAAAAGAAGCGGCGGTTTTAGGAGGAGATTTTGATAAAAATAATTACGATTCCAAAAGGGTTTGGGCCACTGCAGAAGACGGTACCAAAATACCTGTTTCTATGGTCTATAAAAAAGGAATGAAAATGAATGGAAAAAACCCATTATTACTATACGCATATGGTTCATACGGTAGCACGGTAGATCCTTATTTTTCAACAATTAGGTTAAGTTTGTTAGACAGAGGCTTTATTTTTGCTATTGCTCATGTTAGAGGTAGTGAGTATTTAGGTAGAAACTGGTATGAAGAAGGAAAATTATTTAATAAGAAAAACACTTTTACAGATTTTGTAGATGTTTCAAAATATTTAATTGAAGAAAAGTATACATCGTCTAATCATTTGTATGCAAATGGAGGTTCCGCAGGTGGTTTATTAATGGGTGCAATCACTAATATGGCTCCTGAACTCTATAATGGAGTTATAGCTGCAGTTCCTTTTGTGGATGTTACTACAACGATGCTTGATGATACCATTCCTTTAACCACAGGTGAATACGACGAATGGGGAAATCCAAACGAAAAGGAATATTATGAATATATGACTTCATATTCTCCTTATGATCAAGTAATGGCAAAGGCATACCCTAATCTGTTAGTAACTACAGGTTTACATGATTCTCAAGTTCAATATTGGGAACCAGCAAAATGGGTTGCTAAGTTAAGAGATATGAAAACTGATGATAATTTATTACTATTCCATATTAACATGGAAGCAGGTCATGGTGGTGCATCTGGACGTTTTAATGCTTTGAAAAAGTATGCTAGATCTTATGCTTTTTTATTAGATTTAGAAGGAATTAAAAACTAGTTAATATTTTTATTGTAAATTTGTATAGTTAAAAAGCAATGGTTTTTAATCATATTTTACAAAAGAAATGCCTCATATGAAAGAAGATTTAAATGTCTATGACAATGCATTAGCTCTTATAGGAAATACTCCTTTAATTAAGCTTAATAAAATTACTTCAAATTTTAAAGGAAACTTCTTTGCAAAAGTAGAAGGTTTTAATCCAGGACATTCTTCTAAAGATAGAATTGCTCTTTATATTATTGAAGAAGCCGAAAGAAAAGGAATTTTGAATCCTGGCGATACTATTATTGAAACAACTAGTGGTAATACTGGTTTTAGTTTAGCTATGGTAAGTATTGTAAAAGGGTATAAATGTATACTTGCGGTAAGTTCAAAATCATCTCCAGATAAAATTGACATGCTTAAAACAATGGGAGCAGAGGTTTATGTTTGCCCGGCTCATGTTCCTGCTGATGATCCAAAATCATATTACGAAGTAGCTAAGCGATTACATAAAGAGACAAAAGGTTCTATATATATCAATCAATATTTTAATGAATTAAATATTAAGGCACATTATAATTCTACAGGACCAGAAATTTGGAAACAAACAGAAGGTAAGATTACTCATCTGGTTGCTTGTAGTGGTACTGGAGGTACAATATCTGGAATTGCTCGTTATTTAAAAGAACAAAATAAAGAGGTAAGCATTATTGGTATTGATGCTTATGGTTCAGTACTAAAAAAATACCATGAGACTAAAGAATTTGACAAAGGTGAAATACACCCTTATCGAATTGAAGGATTGGGTAAAAACTTAATTCCATCTGCAACAGATTTTGATCAGATTGATCGTTTTGTAAAAGTGACTGATGAAGGTAGTGCCCATGCCGCCAGAGAAATAGCTAGTAATGAAGGGCTTTTTGTAGGGTATACTAGTGGAGCTACTATGGAAGGTTTAAAAATACTTAATAAGGAAGGAATCTTTGATAAAGACAGTATCGTCGTAGTCATTTTTCCTGATCATGGTTCCCGTTATATGAGTAAAGTATACAGTGATAAATGGATGGAACAACAAGGATTTTTTGACAGTAAAAAAACAGAAGTTTCAGAAATAAATTACGTGAAATAACATATTAATAATATAAAGAATTATAAAGCCACTATCTATAGTGGCTTTCTTGATATTTATTTCTTACAAAGAAGTTGATGGTCATATAGTAAAAAAGCAGTATTTTTGTGAGCACACTTAAACTTACTATAATGGCGAAAGATTTATTCGATAAAATACACAAGAGCAAGGGACCTTTAGGAAAATGGGCTGAAGTAGCGGAAGGTTATTTTGTGTTTCCTAAATTAGAAGGACCAATTTCTAATCGCATGAAATTCCAAGGGAAAGAAGTAATTACTTGGAGTATCAATGATTATCTTGGATTAGCAAATCACCCAGAAGTAAGAAAAGTGGATGCTGAGGCAGGTGTTAAATACGGTTCTGCCTACCCAATGGGTGCCAGAATGATGAGTGGTCATACAGAACTTCATGATCAATTACAAGATGAGTTAGCAGAATTTGTAAATAAAGAAGCTGCTTATTTATTAAATTTTGGATACCAAGGAATAGTATCTTCTATTGATGCTTTAGTTTCAAAAGACGATGTAATCGTCTATGATGTTGATGCGCATGCATGTATCATAGATGGAGTTCGTTTGCACTTAGGAAAGCGTTTTACTTATAAACACAATGACCTAGAGAGCATTGAAAAAAACTTACAGCGAGCTACTAAAATGGCAAAAGTAAGTGGTGGAGGTATTCTATTAATTTCAGAAGGAGTTTTCGGAATGCGTGGAGAACAAGGAAGATTAAAAGAAATTGTTGCTCTTAAGAAAAAGTATAACTTTCGATTGTTTGTAGACGATGCGCATGGTTTTGGTACCCTAGGTAAAACAGGAGCTGGAGCTGGAGAAGAACAAGGAGTGCAAGACGATATTGATATCTATTTTGCAACCTTTGCAAAGTCTATGGCGAGTACAGGTGCTTTTATTGCTGCTGAAGAAGAAATAATCAACTACTTAAAATACAATATGCGTTCACAAATGTTTGCTAAATCTTTGCAAATGCAGTTAGTAGTTGGAGCATTAAAACGTTTGGATATGTTGCGTACGATGCCAGAGTTAAAAGACAAACTCTGGGAAAATGTAAGAGCATTACAAGGAGGTCTTAAAGAAAGAGGATTTGATATCGGAACTACACAATCTTGTGTAACTCCTGTTTATCTAAAAGGCTCTGTACCTGAAGCTATGGCATTGGTAAAAGATTTACGCGAAAATCATGGGATTTTCTGTTCTATTGTTGTGTACCCAGTAATTCCGAAAGGACTTATATTATTGCGTATGATTCCAACAACTACTCATACTTTAGAAGATGTTGATTTAACATTAAAGGCGTTCTCAGCAATAAGAGAACGACTAGAAAATGGCACTTATAAAAGACTTTCTGCTGCAGTTGCTGCTGCTTTTGGAGAGTAATTTGTATTTATTTCGGTTCTATAATAAGAAAAATTGCAGTGCGATCACCAATATTTAGTACTTCATGCCATTTGGTGCCTTTACTGTTAAAGTAACTGCCAGTTTCTACCTTAATTTCTCTTGTACCTGTGGTGTCTTTTATTCTAAAAGTACTTCCAGAAAGAGTATATCCAAAGTGTGGTAGGTGAAAATGACGTTCATGGCCAACACCAGGAGCAAAAGTACATTTTAGGATTCTTTGCGATGTGTTATCTTCTAATAATTCACAAACACTTTCTCCTTTCCATCCTGCAACTAATGGATCTGGAAGTGATGAGTCCGATTTACAGGAAATAAAAAATAGCCCCAAATAAATTAAGTAAATCTGTTTTTTAAAAAACATCTGAATTTGTTATAATTGAATTCTGAAAGTACTTCGTTCCTTATGTTTTACAGGACTGTTATCCTTCCATAATTGTTGTACAGCAATGTTTTCTTCAAGTTCAGGATTGGTTTCTGTTTGAACAATTCCTTTTTTCCTGAAAATAGCACCCATTTCTTCAAATATTATTGCCGTAACCCCTTTCCCTTGATATTCTGGATCTACCCCAATCAAATAAAATGCAGCCGTATCATTCTTTTTTTGAGCCTTCATTAAATAATACCATCCAAAAGGGAATAAAGAGCCATTAGCTTTTTTTAACGCTTTTGAAAATGACGGCATTACTATGGAGAAAGCGATTAATTTTTTATTTTTATCCAAAATACAAGTAATGTATTCTGGATTGATAAAATTAAAATATTTTTCCTTATAATGATCTATTTGGTATTGTTGTATTGGAACAAAGGTTTGCAGTAAATTATAAGTTTTATTTAATAATTCAAACATTTCATCTACATAAGGCAGTATGCTTTTCTTCTTTTTAAATCGAATTACTTCTAAATTATATTTCTCTTTAATAATACTAGAAAATCTTTTAACTTTAGCAGAAGTTTCACTGGGATTATGCAATTTAAACTCTACCCAAGTTGCTTGTTTTTTGTAACCTAAAGACTTTAAGTGTGCTGCATAATAGGGGTATTGATACCAGGTGATCATAGTATTTAATTCCTCATAGCCATAGGTTAAAATTCCGGCTTTTTCCATATTAGAAAATCCAACAGGACCCTCTGCATATTCGAGATTGTTCTCTTTGCCAATATCGTATACCTTTTGCAATAATGCTTTGGTTACGGCTATGTCATCAATCATATCCAACCAACCAAATCTCACTTTTTTCTTCTGGAGTTCGTTGATTTCAATATGATTAATAATAACCGCAATGCGGCCCACAATTTTACCTTCTTTATAAGCTAGAAAATAAGTTGCTTCCGCATTTTTAAAAACAGGGTTATTAACCTTATCTAAGGTTTCCATCTCATCCTTGGTGAGTGGTGGTACCCAGTATTTACAATCTTTATATAAATCAAAAGGAAATTTTACGAATTGTAATAATTTCTTTTTCGATGTTATTTCTTTTACGTCAATCATAAAATATTAATACTAATTTAATCCATCATCTTCTATATCTAGATTATTTTTTCGTTTACTTTTTTTGTTTTTTGTTTTCTTTTTTGTGCTATTTTTTTCCTTTTTTTTCTTTTCTCTACCAGCCTTTCCTTTTTCTTCTATATATTCATCTTTTTTATGCATGTCAAATCTATAAGAAACACCAAATCTACCATATAATTTAGACGGAGTGTTTTTAAAATTTAATAAGATAGATGCATCTATTTGAAAATTCTTATTTATTAAATAGGTGGCACCACCCCTAAATAGTTGATCTGCATAAAAATCACTTTTTATCCCTTGATTTTCTATAAAAGCAGCTAATTTGGCATTGAATGTATGTGTTAAGGTTAAAATATAAGAATAGGATTTTTCATCCAGTGTCAATCGTTCACCGATAAGATTGATGATAAAAACCCAACTTCCCCAATTGTTTTGAGTCGCAATGGCTACTGTTGGGCTTATCTCCATTCCAGTTTCTACCTCTTCATTAAATAGGGTTAATTGAGTGTCAGTAATATGGGTTAAAGGATTATCTGCTTGATCAAAATTTGCTCCCGCATAAATCGACATAGCTGGAATTAAATCCTTCCAGTGAAAACCATTATTAGCTTTCCAACTATATAGATTTGGTTTTTCTAAAGCTTTTTTACGATAGGGGTCAAAAAATAAATATTTTGCTCCTAATGTATTAGCGTTAAAATTACGTTCGGTATAAGTGCTTTGACTTTGTAACAATGTTTTTGAATTGGACTGATAGGACCCAATTAAACTAATTTCTAATTCCTCTTTCCAGACTCCATATCTTATTTCATAATCAATAATAAAAGCGCTTGTTTCATTATTTAAAAGGGAATGCTCTTCTTTACCCAAGCCAAAACCTGCTTCAAATTGAAGGATTTGTTTACCCACCGAAAAAGCTCCTTGAGAGAAACCAGGTCTGTTGGAGTTGATTGTCTCCGTATATTGTGCAAATAGAGATAAATAACTGAATAATAAAAGAAAAAATATTCCAGTTTGTTTAATTTTCATACGATATTCGGTTAAATCCAAAGATATAAATTTATCATTTATTTAATAGTAGTTTTTCTTAAATTATATATTCTATTTGTATTTTTGGCGATATTTTAATGAATGCTATGAATTCCTTTTTACAAACAATACTAATTATACTTTTAGTATACTATGGTTTAAAAATTGTTTTTAAATTTTTAAAGCCATATTTGATAAAATATATTGCAAAAAAGGCAAGTGACCGTTTCGGGCAACCTTTTGATAATAATCCTTTTAATACAAATTCTAGAAAAAAAGAAGATGAGGGAGCAATTAGTATTGATAAATCAAATGCTAATACAAAAACCTCCAATCCTGAAGTTGGTGAGTACATAGACTATGAAGAGCTGGAGTAACTATAAATATGTTCTTATTTTATTTATTTAAAGGAACTGCATAATTTTTCATAAATTAACCATTTATTATTTAAAATACATGATGCAGCGTTTATATAAATTTCTTCCCCATTTTATTGTTTTGGTATTATTTGTAATCATTTCTTTAGCTTATTTTAGTCCAGTATTGCAAGGAAAAAAAATTTTTCAGAGTGATATTGTTCAATACACCGGAATGGCTAAACAGCAAAATGATTTTAGAAAATCAACTGGTGAAGAAACATATTGGACCAATGCTGCTTTTGGAGGAATGCCGACCTATCAATTAGGGGCGAAATATCCACACAACTACATTAAGAAATTAGACCTTACGCTCCGGTTTTTACCTAGACCCGCAGATTATTTATTTCTGTATTTTATTGGGATGTATATATTATTTTTAGTTTTAAAACTAGATTATAAATTGGCATTTGTAGGTGCTTTAGCATTTGGATTTTCCACCTACTTAATAATTATTTTGGGAGTTGGTCATAATGCTAAAGCCCATGCAATTGCATATATACCATTGGTATTAAGTGGAATATTATTAGCATTAAGAGGTAATTATTTAAAAGGATTTATACTAACTACAATTGCCATGGCTTTGGAACTGGTTGCCAATCATTTTCAAATGACTTATTATTTATTATTAGTAGTTTTAGTCATAGGTCTTGTTTATCTAATCGACTCCTATAAAAATAAAAAATTGCTTAACTTTTTTAAAGGTGTAGGGGTTTTAGTGGTGGCAGTTGTTTTTGCCATTGGTCTTAATGCTACCAATATATTAGCAACCAAAGAATATGCCGACACGTCAACTCGTGGCAAAAGTAAATTGACGATCAACGCTGATGGAAGTACTAAGGAAGCAAATAAAGGCCTGGATTATGATTATATAACAGAATATAGTTATGGAAAATTAGAAAGTTTTAATTTATTTATTCCAAGATTTATGGGTGGAGGCTCATCAGAACCTTTACCGGATAATCCTAAATCAATGAATGCTATTATGCAATTGGGAGCCTCTCCACAGGAGGCAAATCAAATCTTAAATCAAGTGCCTATGTATTGGGGAGATCAACCCATTGTTGCTGCACCTGCGTATATAGGAGCAATTATTATTTTCTTGGCAATACTTGCTTTGTTTTTAATTAAAGGCAAACTAAAATGGTGGTTAGTTACAGGTATTATATTGAGCTTACTCTTATCTTGGGGTAAAAATTTCAGCATACTCACCGACTTTTTTATTGAATACATTCCATTATATAATAAATTTAGGGCAGTTTCGTCGATACAGGTATTATTAGAATTATTAATGCCTATACTAGCTATTTTAGGCCTGCAACAGTTCCTTTTTAATAGTTCTATAGCCCTCGATAAAAAGAAAAAAATTTTATTATATGCTAGTGCGATTAGCGCAGGTACAGCTGTTGTATTTATCTTTTTTAAATCGATATTGTTTGACTTTTCCAGCCCTTACGATTCCTATTTTATAAAGGATTTAGGTCCTGATTTTGTGGACGCTATGAAAGATGACCGGATCACTTTATTTACCAATGATGCCATTCGATCATTAATTTTGGTTGTTTTATCTGCCGGAGTTTTGTGGTTTTACTTGAAAGCAAAATTAAAGCAAGGAACAACGATCGCATTATTTGCATTATTAATTTTAATCGATTTGGTTGGAGTTGATAGGCGTTATGTAAATAGTGATGATTTTGTAGTAGCAAGAGTTATGACGCAACCTTTTCAGGAAAATTTTGCAGATAAAGAAATTTTAAAAGACACAGATTACTTTCGTGTATACGATATTACTTCAAGCCCCTTTAATAGTGGGCGAGCAAGTTTTTATCACAATGCTTTAGGAGGATATCACGCTGCAAAACCTGCACGTATTCAGGATGTCAATAATTTTTATTTAAGTAAGGGTGATATTGGAATTTTAAATATGATGAACGTTCGATATGTCATAACTGAAGGTAAAAGTGGTACAAAAGTTCCTCAACGCAATCCCTATGCAAATGGGCCAGCTTGGTTTGTAGAAAATATAATCTTCGCTGAAAACGCAAATGAAGAGTTGTTATTGCTTGATAGTTTGGATACAAAAAGAACCGCTATTGTTCATCAAGAATTTTTCCAAAAAATACCTTTGGAAAATATAGAACGAGACTCGACGGCAACGATAAGCTTAAAGAGCCATGCTCCTAATTATTTGGTATATGAATCTTCAACGGTATCTCCACAATTAGCACTTTTTTCTGAAGCTTATTATTCAAATGGTTGGAATGCTTATATAGATGGTCAGCCAGTAACACATTTTAGAGCTAATTACCTGCTGCGTGCCATGAAAATACCAGAAGGAAACCATACCATTGAATATAAGTTTGAACCTGAAGTTGTTGCCATAGGAAGTAAAATTTCTTTAACGACTAGCGCATTGTTTTTGTTGGTATTGCTAGGAACTATATTTTATAATTATAGAAAAAAAGAAACGCTCAATAATGAACAATAAACCATGAAAAGAGCACTTGTCATTACTTATTATTGGCCACCAGCAGGAGGTCCAGGTGTTCAAAGATGGTTAAAATTTGTTACTTATTTTAAAGAATTTGGAATTGAACCTGTAGTTTTTATTCCGGATAACCCTCATTATCCATTACAGGATAAAAGTATTGTTTTTGAAATACCTGAAGGAATAGAGATCATTAGGTTTCCAATTAAAGAGCCTTATGGATTTGCCAAAATATTTTCAAAAAAGAAAACTAAGCAAGTAAGTAGTGGGATTATAACGAACAAGAATCAATCTGTTTTAGAAAAATTATTATTATGGATTCGAGGTAATTTTTTTATTCCAGATGCAAGAATAGGATGGGTAAAACCCGCTGTAAGCTTTTTGAAGGAGTACCTTGCTAAAAATGACATGGACATTGTTATAAGTTCAGGTCCTCCTCATAGTTTGCATTTAATTGGAATGGCATTAAAAGAGGAACTGGGAATAAAATGGGTAGCAGATTTTAGAGATCCTTGGACGACTATTCATTATCATCAATCACTTCGATTAAATAAAAGAGCTCAAAAAAAGCATTTAAAATTAGAATCCAAAGTATTAAATAATTCAGATTTAGTGGTGGTAACTAGCGCAAGAACTAAAAAAGAATTTCAAAATATCACTTCGGTACCCATCGAAGTTGTTAGTAATGGATATGATATTTTAGAAAAAATAGAACCTAATTTAGATACTCAATTTTCAATAGCCCATATTGGTTCTTTATTAACCAATAGAAATCCAGAATTATTGTGGGAAATTCTATCAGAATTAAAAGATGAAAACAGAGTATTTTCTAAGAATTTGCTTATTAAATTAGTAGGGGCAGTTAGTGAGGATGTTTTAGAAAGCCTCGCAGTTTTTGGATTAACAGAAAATTATAAAACATTGGGTTATGTTTCACATCAGGAAGCTATTCAAATTCAACATGATGCACAAGTATTATTATTAATTGAAATGGACAGTCCAGAAACTAAATCTATTATTCCTGGAAAATTGTTTGAATATGTTGCTGCAAATAGGCCCATACTGGCTTTAGGACCTGAAGGTAGTGATGTGGAAGGGATTATAAAAGAAACCAACACTGGAATGTATTTTAAGTATACTGATAAAGAAAAGTTAAAACAACAACTGCAACTTTATTACGAAGCCTATTTAAAAGCTAATTTAAATGTTAATTCTAAAAACATTGAAAAATACAGCAGAAGTACATTGACTAAAAGTTTAAGTACGATATTATTAAATATTAAATAAAAAAACTCCGTTATATAGTTAACAGTATGTAAAATATAAGCTGAGAGTGTTGGTAATCGATAAAATAAATAGTGCCTAGAAATATAAAATCCGCCTTCAATTAATATGAAGACGGATTTTAAAAACTAACCAACCAAAAATTATTAACTTATGAAAAGTATACTATCTACTTTAAATTAATATATTGTCAATCACCGTGCCATAAAACATTTATATAAATGGTTTAGTATTTATTTAACAATAAATTTATCAGTTTTAATATGCAGTCCTTTGCTATAAACTTGATAAAAATAAAGTCCGTTTTCATAGTCCATAGAATTGATGATGTAATTATTTGAAGAGATATTTTTAGTTTTAATTAATTGTCCCGAAATGGTATAAATTTTAATTTGGTCTATTTCAGCTTCGATTGGAAGTTGTAAAATAGATTTATTAATTACTGGATTTGGATAGAGAATAATATGATTCAGGTTAAATTTATCAATAAAAAGAATTGGAAAATCACATTGATTAAAGTCGTTAAAATAAGTCACATTATTATTTTCTGAAAAACAAGTCATAGTGCTGTAAAAATCATAATTATATCCAAAGGGGACAAGACCGTTTGTTGAGCCTATACCTTCAATCCATTGTTCAAAATATCCAATGGGCTCTCCAAAGATATCATAACCTTCTAAAGTGATAACTTTTCTATTTGCTCCTGCAATAAACGTTGTGTAAACTTCAATTATATGATAACTGCCGAGGGTACCACCACCTCCACCTAAACAAAAATAATCCTCTGTTAAAATAGCTCCAACTTCAAGATTTAAATCAATCATCACCTTTTCATCGTTTAAGTCTTCTTGAAAACTAAAAATCACACCATTTTCTTCTCTTAGTCTGCAATTTGTTAGTTCGCCATCACGATATATTTTTTTATATGTTTTTCCATTAATTATTTCTTCACCCAAAATCATTATACTATCAAGACCTACATAACCGCCGGACCAAAAAGACCAATGTACTATTGTCCAACTATTATTTTCATTTAATGTCGGTATTTGTGAATAAGAAATAAGTGAAATAAAATAAATAAGTATGGAAAGTCTCATAATTATTGGATTAATAGTAAAGTTACAAAAATTTAACTTTTAAATAATGACAAGTATCAGTTTCCTATAATTTCTCAGATAAATAAGTTGCTGTATATGATTTTTTGTTTTTAGCAACTTCTTCTGGCGTACCTTGAATCATAAGTTTACCACCTTTTTCTCCACCGTCTTTTCCTAAATCAATGATGTGATCCGCACACTTAATTAAATCGATATTATGTTCTACAACGATTACCGTATGACCTTTATCTAATAATGCGTAAAATGATTTTAATAATTTATTGATGTCATGAAAATGTAAACCGGTTGTAGGTTCATCAAATATAAAAAGTGTCTTTTCTTTGCTAGTCCCTTTTATTAAAAACGAAGCCAGTTTAATTCGCTGTGCTTCACCACCCGAAAGGGTAGAAGAGCTTTGTCCTAATTGAACATAACCCAAACCTACCTCTTGTAAGGGTTGTAATTTAGTAGTGATTTTTTTTTCACCATTGGTTTTGAAAAAAGAAATAGCATCATCAACCGTCATGTGTAAAATGTCATGAATGCTTTTATTATAAAAGTTAACCTCTAAAACTTCTTTTTTAAATCGCTTTCCTTTACAAGCATCACATTCTAAATGAACATCTGCCATAAATTGCATTTCGATCGTAATTTCTCCTTCACCTTTACACTTTTCACAACGTCCTCCATCTACATTAAATGAGAAATGTTTAGGCTTATAACCTCTAATGTCAGAAAGTTTTTGATTTGAAAATAAACTTCTAATGTCATCGTAGGCTTTTATGTAGGTTACTGGGTTAGACCTGCTAGAACGTCCAATTGGATTTTGATTTACAAATTCTACCTTTTTAATGCTTGAATAGTCTCCTTCTAATTTGGTAAATTGTCCTGGCTTTTCGCCATAGCCTCCCACTGCTTTTAACATTGCTGGATATAGTATGTTTTTAACTAAGGTGCTTTTTCCACTCCCAGATACTCCAGTTATAGCNGTAAAACAGCCTAAAGGAAATACTACATCAATATTTTTTAAATTATTATGACGTGCACCAATCAAACGGATACTATTTTTAGAAACTCTTCTTTTTACAGGAACCTCAATGGTAAGTGTTCCGTTTAAATAGTTAGCAGTTAATGAGTTTGACTTTAATAAATTTCTATAATTTCCTGTAGCAACAACTTCACCACCAAAACTACCAGCCTCAGGTCCAATATCAATTATCTCATCTGCTGCTTTCATGATGTCTTCATCATGTTCCACAACTATGACCGTATTGCCTAAATCACGAAGCGATTTTAAAACTTCTATCAGACGTTCAGTATCTTTAGGATGTAAACCAATACTAGGTTCATCTAGTATATACATGGAACCCACTAGGCTACTACCTAAAGAAGTTGCTAAATTAATTCGTTGTGACTCNCCTCCAGATAAAGTATTTGATTTTCTATTTAATGATAAATAGCTNAGTCCTACATTACTTAAAAATTCCAATCGATTATTAATTTCTATCAATAATCTTTTTGCAACTTTCTGATCGTATTTGTTAAGCGCTAAATTATTGAAAAATACTTTTACTTTATCTAATGGTAATGCAACTAGTTCTTGAATAGATACTCCGTTTACNTTCACATAACCAGCTTCTTTTCTTAGTCGTTTACCATTACAATTATTACATTTCGTCTTTCCTCTATAACGGGAAAGCATCACACGATTTTGAATTTTATAACTTTTAGAAGTTAAGTCTTGAAAGAATTCATTNAATCCCGTAAAGTGTTTATTACCTTCCCATACCAATTTTTTTTGTTCTTCTGAAAGTTCAAACCAAGGTTTATGAATTGGGAAATCAAATTTATAGGCTGCATTTACAAATTGATCACGGTACCAACTCATGGACTCTCCACGCCAAGGAAAAACAGCATTTTCAAAAACGGATAATGCAGTGTTAGGAACCACTAAATCGGTATCAATACCAACAACGTCGCCGTAGCCTTCACAAGTTTCGCAAGCACCATAAGGATTGTTAAAACTGAATAAATGAACATTTGGAGTTAAAAATGTAATTCCATCTGCTTCAAAGCGATTGTTAAATTCTTTGGTCGAACTGTCGGATAAATTTTCTATGTATAAGATTCCTTTTCCTTCAAAAAAGGCAATTTGAACAGCGTCTGCCAATCTATTGATGAAATCCTCATCATTTTTAGTGATAACTCGGTCTACCACTAAATGCAGGGTTTTCGGAAGTAATTTCCCTTTTAATTCATCCAATCTAAGAATGGTGTTGTCTATCTTAATTCTTGCATATCCTTGTTGTAATAAGGCTAGTAATTTATTTTCAATNGNNCTTCCTTCTTCTAAATGAATAGGAGTGAGGAGGAGTAATTTTTTCCCTTCTGGAAATTGTTTGATGTANTTGATAACATCAGAAATAGTATCTTTTTTTACTTCTTTACCGGAAATTGGAGAAATTGTTTTTCCAATACGTGTAAATAATAATTTTAAATAATCATAGATTTCTGTTGTNGTACCAACTGTAGATCTAGGATTTGTAGAGTTTACCTTTTGTTCAATTGCAATTGCAGGAGATATTCCTTTAATCGAATNTACTTTGGGTTTNTTTAANCTTCCAAGAAATTGTCTTGCATAGGAAGATAAACTCTCTACATATCTTCTTTGACCTTCTGCATATAGGGTGTCAAATGCTAAACTTGACTTTCCGCTACCTGATAAGCCAGTGATGACTACCAATTTATTTCTAGGGATCACCACAGAAATATTTTTAAGATTGTGAAGTTTTGCTCCTTTAATAAGGATGTTTTTTTTAATATCTAAGTTGTCAAAATTCAAATTATAATTGTAAAAATTAGGTGTATTTTGCAAAGATAACCTTTCCAAATTGACTATNATAAAAAGGTTAAATAATATTTTTTATTGTAAATATTAATTGTTTTTGTTGAATTATTAATAGTTTATTCTTACATTTACATNAAATAATACAATAAAAAATTTAAGCCTATAGCATAATACTACTTTTTTAAATAAATAATTTATACCAAACAAGCATTAATNATAGTGCATTGTTTGTTTTAAAAAGTAATGTTATGAAAAAAAACAAATCTACAGATGCACATTTAGTGAGTGCATACATGAAAGGCGATGAATTAGCAATAAGCGAATTAATAACTCGNCACAAGCAAAAAATTTACAGTTTCATTTATTCAAAAGTATTTGACAAAGATGTCTCAGAAGATATTTTNCAAGATACNTTTATAAAAGTTATAAATACTTTAAAAAGAGGTGCTTATAATGAAGAAGGAAAATTTATTCCATGGGTAATGAGAATTTCTCATAATTTAGTAATCGATTATTTTAGAAAAAATAATAGAATGCCAAAATTTGAAAATAANACTGACTTTGATATTTTTTCAGTCTTACATGATGGTTCATTAAATGCTGAAAAAAAAATGATTAAAGGACAAGTTGAAGAGGATTTGAAAAAAATTATTCAAGAGTTGCCTGAAGACCANAAAGAAGTNCTATTGATGAGNATTTACAAAGAAATGAGTTTTAAAGATATTAGTGAGCAAACAGGAGTAAGTATCAATACTGCTTTGGGTCGAATGAGGTATGCGCTAATCAATATTAGAAAGGTCATAGAAAAACATAATATCGTATTAACTAATTAATACAATAAATGATATTTTGATGCGTTATAAAATAACAANAACATCAAATTATCAATATATGGAAAAAATGTACTCTGGAACTTCACGAAAGGAACACGTGAAAAAAAACTTGATTCCNAANGANGATACAATAAGATTTCTTCTTGATTATTCTAAGGCTTTAAATGTTAAAGTNTANAATAAAATNAAGTTTGAAACACTNTTGAACTAAAAATAAAAAAAAACCTCAAAATANTATTTTGAGGTTTTTTATTTAATCACTTTTTTTTTGGTAACTATTAATAATTTTTTTTCTACCTATAGTCTTAGTTATGATATCATTTTCTAAATTCCAACCACGAGCTGGTGAATATTCTCTCCCATAAAATATAATTTGTAAATGTAATTTATTCCAAATTTCAATTGGAAATAACCGTTTTGCGTCTTTTTCTGTTTGAATTACATTTTTTCCANTAGTTAATCCCCAACGATACATCAATCGGTGTATGTGAGTGTCTACAGGAAAAGNAGGGATATTAAATGCTTGTGACATCACTACACCAGCTGTTTTATGGCCAACTGCAGGTAAGGCTTCAAGTTCTTCAAATGTTTGAGGAACTTTTCCTTTATGTTGATCAATAATGATATGAGATAAGCCATAAATTCCTTTTGATTTCATAGGAGATAGTCCAACAGGTTTTATGATTTCCCTAATTTCTTCAACCGATAATTTTATCATATCGTATGGGTTATCAGCTCTATTAAAAAGAATGGGTGTCACTTTATTTACTCCTTTATCNGTACTTTGAGCTGAAAGTAATACTGCAATTAATAAAGTATAAGGATCCTTATGGTCTAAAGGAATAGGAGTTTCTGGATATTTTTCTTCAAGTTNATTTATTACAAATGCAACCTTTTCTTGTTTAGTCATTTTATGTACTTTTGTGTAAAAGTAAAGAATTGAAATGAGCTTGCTAAAATTTTTTCAATAAAGAAAATGATATAAGGCAATGCATAAGTATTAGTNATAAAAAAAAATATANAGATGAAAACATTAAAAGTAGGAGATAAGGTCCCAAATTTTACTGCATTGGACCAAGATGGCAATTCAATTTCATTATCCGATTATCAAGGAAAACAAATAATTGTATTCTTTTACCCTAAAGCAAGTACTCCCGGCTGTACTNTGGAAGCTTGTAATTTAAGAGATAATTATGAATTACTTCAAAAAAAAGGGTTTGAATTAATTGGAGTGAGTGCCGATAGTCAAAAAAGACAAGCTAATTTTAGAAATAANTATAGNTTTCCATTCCCATTATTAGCAGATGAAGATAAAAATGTTATTAATGTTTTTGGAGTATGGGGTCCAAAAAAGTTTATGGGCCGTGAATATGATGGNATACACCGTAAAACATTTATTATTGATGAAAAGGGAATNGTGAGTCANGTAATTGATAAGGTTAAAACCAAGTCACATGCTTCTCAAATACTAGATAANAATTAATTTANGATTCTTTATATCCAAATAATTCTTTTTGTTTGATAATTTCTGAAACTCCTGTAGGTAAAAGTTTTTCCCAACCATTTTCTTTGTTTTCAAGCATTTTTAAAACCTTTCTCGANAAAATGTTTAAGTTGCCTTTATCAAAATCTTCAATATCTACGACTTTTCCGTTGTGTTTAAAGAATTTATAAAGCTCTTTCATTCTTGGATGAACTTTTAAATTTTCACTATTGGTGTATTCACCATTTTTTGGATTTAGCATCGGATATANATATACCTTCAAATCTTTAAAAAATAATTTACCAAAAGCTTCTAAAATTCCACCNCTTAAATGNCGGTAATATTTCTCATCAAAAATATCAATCAAATTATTAACCCCTAGTGCTAATCCCATTCGTTTTTTAGTATATGCAGAAAAATATTCAACTAATTTATAATACTCTTGAAAATTAGATATCATTACAATATGTCCTAAAGAACATAAGAGTCTAGCTCGAGACATAAAATCTTCTTCATCAATTTCACCTTCCGCTCTTAAATTAGAAAGTGTGATTTCAAAAATAACAATCGTATTGTTTTCATCTACGCGTTTTTCTTGTTTGAAGATATCTAAAGATTTTTCGTACATGTCTATATTTACCTTNGTAACAGGTCTATAACTTCCACGTAAAGCAAGTATATTTTTTTTGTAGAGTATAGAAGCNGGTAAAATATTATTTCCATCAGGCCCAAACATAACGGCTTCAGTCATACTNTTTTTTACCAATTGTAGNCTCATTAATCTATTGTCAACGCTTTCAAATTGAGGACCAGAAAAATTAATAGTATCAATTTCTATTTTGTCTTTATCAATATGATCNTAGAGGTAACGNAGTAATTTTTTAGGTTCATTAAATTTATAGAAGGCTCCATAAATAAGATTTACTCCTAGTATTCCCAGGGTATTTTGTTGAAGTGTGGCTTCATTTTCATGAAANCGAATATGCAATAGGATTTCATTATAAGCCCCTTCTGGTTCTATTTGATATTTAATACCTACCCANCCATGTCCTTTAAATTTTTTAGCAAAATCTATCGTTGCTACCGTATTTGCATAGGCAAAAAATAATCGACTTGGATTCTTTTCTCTTGGCACTCGTTCTTCAATTAAACCAATTTCATGAGTTAACATCTTTTTTAGTCGAGATTCTGTAACATAACGACCGTCATTCTCAATTCCATAAATTGAATCACTAAAATCTTTATCATANGCAGACATTGCCTTTGCNATTGTACCAGATGCACCACCAGCTTGAAAAAAATTTCTAACGGTTTCTTGTCCTGCACCTATTTCAGCGAATGAACCGTAAATATTTTCATTTAAGTTAATTCGAAGCGATTTACTCTTGATTGAAGGAATGTTTTCAAAACTTTTATCTCCTTTAATGGTGATAGACATAGGAATAATATTTCTTTTTACAAAGTTAATAAATACCTTAGTGAAACAAAATAAATACTGCTATTTTTGTGTAAATGAAATCTTCTTTAACAATTACTTTTTTAGGAACTGGCACATCTCAGGGAATCCCTGTTATTGCTAGTAATCATCCGGTTTGTAAAAGTAATGATNCAAGAGATAAAAGGTTAAGAGTATCGATTTTAATTTCTTGGAAGGAATATAATTTTGTAATTGATTGCGGTCCTGATTTTAGGCAGCAAATATTGAGAGAAAANTGCACTAAAATTGATGGAGTATTGTTAACTCACGANCATAGTGATCATACTGCTGGTTTAGACGATATTCGTCCTTTTTATTTTCAACAAGGAAAGATNTCTTTCTTTGCTCACAAAAGAGTTTTTGAAAATTTANANCAACGATTTTCATATATATTTGAGACTGTAAATAAATATCCAGGTGCTCCAACTATNGATGAGATTGAAATTGATAAAAACACAACTTTTCCANTAGGTGATAAAAATATAATACCAATTGAAGCGTTTCATGGAGNCTTACCAGTATTGGGCTTTAAAATTGATAATTTTGCTTATTTAACAGATGTAAAAACAATTGAGAAGCGTGAAATAGAAAAATTNAAAAAAATTGAGGTTTTAGTTATTAATGCATTGCGATATGAAAAACACCATTCTCATTTAAATTTAGCAGAAGCTCTGGAATTAATTGAAGAAATAAAACCTAAAAAAACTTATTTAACTCACATTAGTCATGTTCTTGGATTTCATGAAGAAGTAGAAAAAACTNTACCAAAAAATGTATTCCTGGCTTATGATACTTTAAAAATCAACTTATAATTATGAAACGAGCGATATTTATGTATTTATTCTTCTTTGCTATGCTGTTTGTAATATTTCAGTATATGAATGAGAAAAAGATTTTTGGNAAACAAGAAAATAAAATAGAATCTCAGAGNAATAAAATTAATAAGCTTAAANANCAANTAAAGGTAATTACCGATTCTTTAGAAAGTTCNTCCAATGCCGACTATTTTAGTCTTCAGGGTAATGAAAATGCAATTTCATATATAGAAAGTTTGGGTTTTGAAGCGNTAGAGATAGAAACTTTTGTNTCTGATTATATCTATGATNTAAATTTGAAAAAAGGAAACAATCGATTAGTGCCTTATGAAGGAATTAATGGNGATATGAAAATTAANAAGTTGAAATTTTTAAATCACAAATGGATTCTTGCAGATTATACAGATGGTCGCTATTGGGGAGAAATGGTATTGGAATATTATGTTAAAAANNATCGTGAAATTGAATTAAAACAAATTTCATCTTTAATGTATCCTATCCAATAAAATTTATAANGTATTAATGNTTTTTTAACCAAGTTTTTAAATCATAAAAATTTTGNGGGGATACTCCGTGTCCAACAGAGAATTCAGAATAGTCACATTTAATACCAATTTCTTTTAAAAAAGGTTCTGTTTTTCGGGCCCAATCAACCGGAATTACTTGATCTAAATTTCCGTGAGATGAATATATTGAGAGGTTTTTAAAATCATTATATTGATAATTTTTCTTAATTATAGCNTCATTGATATAACCACTTAAGCCTATGACATTTTTTATTTTTCCAGGATAACTTAAAGCAATTGAAAAACTCAAAATGGTTCCTTGACTAAACCCTAATAAAGTAATATTATTGGGATCAATTTGATATTTCTCAACTATTTCATCAATACAAATAATTACTTTTTCTCTAGATGCTNTCGCTTGANCATCATCNCTCCATTTTCCATCTACATTATCAAAATGAATAGCATACCAAGCATTGCCATAAGGTTGTATTGGATAAGGAGCNTTTAATGAGATAATNGTATACTTTGAGGGCAGCTCTGAAGCAAATGAAAACAAATCATTTTCATCACTTCCATAACCGTGAAGCATAATAATTACGGGAGATTTTTCAGTAGTTGGGAGATCTGANGCGCTATAATTATGCGCTAAAGAGAGTTCTTGTTTTTTCATTTATTGATCTAAAAATTTAAACCATTTTTGAAATAAATCAGTCAAAATTGGTATTCCCTTTTGTTTGCCAGTTATAGCCATAAGTAATGAATAAACCCAAAGGAAAAAGCTAGTTACCCAAGCAATTTGGCCAATAAATTCAAGAAATTCATTTCCTTCAAAAAAGGTAGTTGTAATAAAAAGAATAATTACTAAACCAAACATATTTTTAATGTGATACGTNACAAATTTATCTTTTTCTTCTATATTCATGATATAGGCAATTATTAAACCTATAAATGATAAATAAGCTAATATTGCTTTAAAATTTCCTGTACTTTTCATTTGTTTAAAACTAATTTTTTGTTCGCGAAAATTCCATAAACATTTCCTTTTAATTTNCTTTTTATTAATGCTGAATTTTTTGAAGAAGAAAGAATGTGCTTTTCATTAAAAATCCATTCNCCACTTGGATTAAANAAGGTGATATTGGCNGTGTTATTTTCTTCTATACNAATNGTNTCTANTNAAAACTCNTTCTTTAANCCTGTTAGCATTTTAATAGANATAACCGTTGAAAGAAGACTATTTATTGCCCCAAAACAACTTTCAAGACCAACACTTCCATAAAGAGCATGGTCAAACTCTATTTTCTTATGTTCAATGTCAATAGGATTATGATCACTNGTGATGGCATCAATGACACCTTCTTTAATTCCTTTTAATAATGCTTTTACATCAATGCTTGTTCTTAATGGNGGGAGTAATTTATAATTGGTGTCAAAAGAACTTAGAACATCATCAGTTAGCAAAAGATTCGTNATGGCNACACTACAAGTTACATTTAATCCTTTTTTCTTTGCNTCTTTAATTAAACTGACCGATTTTTTAGTTGATATGGTAGGAATATGAAGTTTTCCTCCAGTATATTCTAAAATGTATAAGTCACGAATTATTTGTAATTCTTCGGCCAAATTTGGTATTCCTTTAAGCCCCAATTTAGTGCTATTTANCTCCTCATTAACCATTCCTTTTTGTGCTATAGATTTTTCAAAAGGGAAGGATTGTANCAGTCCATCAAAAGTTTGAGAATACTGTAAGGCTATTTTGAGTAAGTTGGGGTTTTTAATGGGTAATTTATAATCATAGAAAGAAACAGCACCTTCGTTTTTCATATCGAATAGTTCTGCAAGATGTTCTCCCTTTGCACCANAAGTTAAAGCACCAATTGGGTAAAGGNAAACAGCATGGTTGGCCGCTTCAGATTTTAAATATTTTATCGTTGACTTATTATCGGTTACTGGATTTGTATTTGTATTAACAGCTACATGACTGAAACCACTAAGCGCAGCAGTTTTTAGACCGTTTTTAATAGTTTCTCTTTCTTCAAAACCCGGTTCACCAAATGATACACTGCTGTCAAACCAACCTTGTGAAATATGCAAGTTTGGAAGTTTTATTTCTTTTGCATTATCCGAGTTGACAATTGATGATGCTATTTTTTTAATAACACCATTTTCAATAAGAACATCTCTTTTCTTAAGATGATGNATGCTTGTATCATCAACAATTGTAGTTTNTTTTAATAAAATATTCATTTGTAAAATTTTAAAATAATCATTTCTAAAACAAGAAAAAGTAATGCGAAAATAGCAAAGCTTTTCCAATAGCTTTGTANCGAATTATCTTTAGCTATCGAACTAAATAATTCGTCAATACCAGCATGAANCCTTGTGTTATTCCAATTTTTAGGATTGGAATATCTTAATAAACTTTCGGTTCTATTATAATTATAACTTACTTTTTCAATTGNTTTTTCATCTTTCTCTATGTTAAACGTACCTGCATATGACGGACTCTCAAAAGTAGTAATATTTACTTGATTGGCCTTTGTTTGTTGTAACGGTATATAGCTATAAGTACTATCGGTAATTTTTAATATTTCATCTTGTGATAATNATACAGGAATTGAATATTGATTTTGTATTCCTATTTCATAATATAATTTTGGCAATGCTAAACTTTGTTTTNCTATGTTATANAGGGTTGGTACTATTAATGGCGAACTTTGAAAGTTTGAGTTCGTAGTATTAATGGCAGCAGTAAATGTTACGTTATTTTTATTTTGAACAATAAAAGGTTGGGCATCTTCAAATTTTAAAACTGCTGGCTGCTTGGTACTAATTTCATAATAAGAATTAACTTTTGGGTATTGAAAATTAAGNACTCTTTTTTCAAATACATCTCTAAACAATGGATGGTCAAATACAATTTGTGTAATTCTTTTCTCTTGATTAAATAATTTTGAAAAAGTTCCTAATTGAAGTTTTGATANTAAGGAATTGTATTGATCAATGCTTCCATTAATAGAAGGAATAATTAATACCGTTCCTCCANTATCGGAAAAAGATTTTATAGCGATAGCTAAGGATTCTGGGATGTTATCTAATTCATTTANAATAATAAAATTTTGTTTTGAAAAAGCACTATAATTTAAGTTTTTTGAATTTTGCTGTATNAAATCAAACTCAACAGTATTATAAATGCGATTTAAAAAACTTAAGTTCCGATTACTTATGGNGAGTACTTTTATTTTTTTAGTTACGTTTATACTGAAAAACATAGAGTTGTCAAATAAAAGGTTTGGGTCGTTTAGTTCTATTTTNCCTTCAAATTCTTCATTATTTTTTAAATCAAAAACGATAGATTTTGTTTGTATCTCATCTGATTTATCACTGAATTCAATCGCTTTTTTTGCAATTAATTTATTNTTATTATAAAGTGAAATAGGAANAGTTTTAGCCACATTTCCTTGGGCAGATAGAATTACTGTTAACTCAATAGAAGAAATGTCTTGTTTTGAAATGTATGCGGTATCTATACTTATATTNGAAGTTTCAGTTTGTTTTAATTGTACTGCATCAATAATAAGGTTCTTTGGAATTTTTGGAAAAGCTTCATTTNTNTGAAAGTCAGATATGAAAATTAATCTCTTTTCTGAGGATGGATTGTTTTTTGAAAACAATTGATTAGATTTTAATAAAACTTCTCTTGGTGTAAGNTGTTTTTGTGAATAATTAACAGATAAGATATCATTTTTAAAATCTTGATGACTTGTATTCTTTATATAAAAATCATTGGTCATCCAACTAAGGTTCTTAGATCTAATGCTTTTTGAATATAATTGTTGCAATGCTCTTTTTAATAACGTGCCTTCCGATCCCTTTAGTTGCATACTAAAGGAATTGTCAATATAAATAATCGTTTCTTTATTTNGAGATAATGCAGATTTGGNAGCAGAAAAAGGTTGTGCGAAAGCAATAATTAAACAAATAAAAATAAGCANTCTAGTTAAGAGGGTTATCCATTTTTTTATTTGTGAGCTTTTACGTGTTTCAATAGTCACTTTTTTTAAAAAAGAAACATTGGTAAAAGCAACTTTTTGGAATTTACGTAATTGAAAAAGATGAATAAAAATAGGAATGAGTAGNAGAAATAGCGCGTAAAGAAGTTCAGGGTGTTTAAACTGCATTCCAATATTTATTTTACAAATATAAACAATGCTATATAATAAAAGGGATATCTTAGGAANAAAGGTTGTTTTTATTAAAAAAAACGNAAATATTGTCTAAAAACAAGACAAAGTTTAAATGTATTTTTAACAAACTACAACTATTGCTTAAAATGATTCAAAAGCACCTAAACCAAATAGCGCAAAATCATACTTTACTGGATCAATAGGGTCCATTTTTCTTAAAGATTTATCTAATTCAACTACTGCTTTTGCATCATTTTGCTTTCTAGTAATCAGNCCTAGTTTTCTAGATACATTTCCGGTATGAACATCTAATGGGCATGACAAAAGGGAAGGAGGTACCGATTTCCAAATTCCAAAGTCTACTCCATTTTNATCGTTTCNAACCATCCATCTTAAAAACATATTGATNCGCTTTGCAGCAGAGTTCTTTNAAGGATCACTCACGTGTTTTTCAGTTCTTTGTAGGTGAGGAAGACTAAAAAAAGTAATTTTAAATTTATGTATCGCGTATTGTAATGAATTATCTTTAATNTTTTCTANAAATAAAGACTCCATTCCANGATACTTTAAATAGATATTTTGCAATGCTATTATAAAATAATTTAGGTCGTTTTCATTAAAAGTTCTGTGAACNAATCCAGANAGGTACTTGCTATCTTTTTTTGTAAAATTNGTTATAAAATCAAAGGGGGAGTTACCCATTATTTTTACTAAACGATTTCCATTAGTAATGATACTCTTTCGATTTCCCCANGCTATTGTAGCTACTAAAAAACTAATAATTTCAATATCTTCNTTGCCAGCTCCTAAGTCTCTTAATTGATGAGGAATCNGTATGGGGTCACTTTTAATAAAACGAGTAGTATTGTATAACTCTACTTTGGTATCTAAAAATTCTTTNAGGTCAGTTTGATTCATTTTTAAGAAACAATCTTTCCGTCTTTCATTACTAATTTTCGATCGGCCATAGNTGCCAATTGATCGTTATGAGTAACAATAATAAATGTTTGACCAAATTCATCCCTAAGCTTAAAAAACAAATTATGAAGTCTTTCAGCACTTTCAGTATCTAAGTTTCCACTGGGTTCATCTGCCAATATAATTGCGGGATTATTAATTAAAGCTCTAGCAACAGCTACTCGTTGTTGTTCTCCTCCAGATAACTCATTTGGTTTGTGGTTTTCTCTATGACTAAGATTTAAAAACGCTAATAATTCTTTTGCTTTTTTTTCTGCTTTATCGCTCGGTGTTTTTTTGATAAAAGCGGGAATACAAATATTTTCTAAAGCNGTNAATTCAGGTAACAATTGATGAAACTGAAAAATAAAACCTAAATTTTCNTTTCTAAATTTNGCCAACTGATTTCTATTTAAAGAAGTGATGTCATTTCCATTGATAATNAAGGAACTTTCATGATCTTTCTTAGAAAAATCATCTAAAGTACCTAATATTTGAAGTAATGTTGTTTTACCGGTACCGGAAGCTCCAACAATTGAAATAATTTCACTTTTNTCAATTTTTAAATTAACACCTTTTAAAACGTGTAGGCTTTCATAATATTTATGAATATTNTTAACTTCAATCATACNTTTATATATANAGTGAAAATACTATTTTAAGTGCAAACATGCACTATAATTAATTATGAATTATTTTTAAAAATACCTTTGATATTATTATAATCTANAAAGTAAGTTATCCTAAATGAAACAGTATGTTGAGCTGCTTGCTTAAATAAATTATCTAAACTTTCTCTATAATTTATAAAAGACAANTCATCNACATTAAAAATTTGATTTCTNTAAAGCAAAGTTGCTTCACTTCCTGGAGCAAAACGCCATCTAAAACTTAAATCTATGTTCCAAATATTAAAGTTTGTATTTGGATTGTTTTCAGAAATATCATAAGATGTGTAAGTTANTGAACCATTTTCATTGAGTATATAAAATAAATTATCCTTATAATTTGCAGTTCCCCAAAAATTTCTAAAACGCAGNTCAATTGCTTTNTATGGATCAAAATTATAACTTGCTTGTAACGAAGTTTCTAAATTAATAATNTCTCTTTGCCCNAAGTAAACATCAACTTCGTTATCATCTACAT
This sequence comes from Flavobacteriaceae bacterium, assembly GCA_002713705.1. Lineage (GTDB taxonomy): Bacteria > Bacteroidota > Bacteroidia > Flavobacteriales > Flavobacteriaceae > Marifrigoribacter. Next base: position 27,733 of record PAUJ01000015.1, on the reverse strand, counting down.
ACCCTTTATTATCATTGCTNAAATAGATATTTGATTCCCATATNATAAAAAAATGTTCTGAAAAACGGTATCTGGGTTGAAATCCGGCACTGTAATTATGTTGTGGATCATCTACAAAACTATTAAAAGATGCATTTAGATCAATAGCAAATTTCTTTCTAAAATCGGTAGAAATCCATCCACTTAGTTCTAAGTTTGCTGGATAAGTAACAAACCTGCCATCTACCCGAGGTTCAAAATAATTTTCTCTTTTGCTACTAAAACGGGTCTCCGTGCCAAAAGCAAAACGATTTACAGTTATAAAAAAGGCTTCTAAATTAATCGTATTTTGAGTTTGTATACTTGGCTTGTAAAGTCTTCTATGTCTTCCGGATAAACTAATTCTATATTTATTAAATATTTTAGTNGGTTCAAATATTTCATACGCAATACCAANACCAAAATTGTTAAAATTATTTCTGAAATTAACTCCTAAGTCATTTATATCAATTGTTGTATTTGCAAAATCATGTCCAACTCGATACCGCAGATTTCCTTTTGTTCTAAAGATATCTAATTCAGATTGAAAACCTGTTTTAAAGCCCTCTCCATAATTTACATTACTAATTATAGCACGGCCAGCCGTTTTAAAGGTGTTCTTTTTGTCGGCAATACTAAATACTCCAGCAGTAACATTAGCGTCTCTAAACTCACTACCGTTCCTTATTACACTTGTATTTATTAATGAAACTGAAGAGTTACCATTAAACTCTTGATCTAAAACAAATACATTGTAATTTACCAATGGTTCTATAAGTTGTTTGCGTTGATTACCTGTAAGCGAATCTTGTATAACTGCATATGTTTTTTCTGTAATTGCATTAAGAAAACCTAATCCTAAACCTTTTTTTGTTCTTCCTGAAACCTTAACAGCATTTAAAATATTAACATTAGAAGTTTGTTCCGCAATATTTTCATTTTCTAATAGCTCTTCAATTTCACCAGATGGTGAACCGCCAATGCGTCTTGAGAAAAATACCTCTCCTTTATTAAATAGCTCGACTCCCTCGGTAAAAAAAGATCTATTTTCATCAAAAGTTTGTTCAAAAGGACCTAAATTTAATCGAACTTCATCGAAAGCAGTTTGTCCAAAATCAGGAACCAAAGTAAGGTCCAATGTGAAACTATCTGAAATCCCATATTTTAAATCTAATCCTGCCGTAAAATTAGCTACTGTTTCATCATCAAAAGTAGAAACAACACCNTGAGCAAAAGGATAGAAAGTTAATCGGGTTGGCGGATCAATGTCAGTAATACCGGTAACTAAGCCATTGTATAATTTTTGATTTCCAATTTTATTGTNTATAAAGTTCCAACTATAGGTTTCGTTTTTGGATTTTATTTGCCTGAAGAAATTAATACTCCAATCTTGTATTTCTATTTCAGGAAACCGCAAGGCATTATAAGGAATGCGGTATTCTGCATACCAGCCATTTTCATCTTTAAAAATTTTACAATTAAANACTACATTATAATTAAAATCATTTCCATTTTGAGAACTTTTCGAATCACCTATGCTTCCGGCACTTGTAACATAAAATCGGGTTTCGTTAATACCATCATTAAAGGTNTTTAATGCAACATAGAATAAATCTGCTTGTACAAAAACATCATCTCTTTGGCTTAATTGACTTTGTATCTCATCAGGGTTTGGGTCAAACATAGCGGCTGCTATATAAACAGCATTGTCATCGTATGCAATTTTCACTTCTGTTTGATAGTNATCACTAATGATTCCTTCATTTCCAGGTTCAAACATATTGAAATCTGTTGCAATTGCTACTGATTCCCATATTTTATCATTTAGGATGCCATCAATTTTTGGAGGAGTGTTGATTCTTGATGCTTTNATATTCTTTTTTTCTTGTCCAAAAATTATAGATGTACTAATTAGTAANAAGAAAATAAAAAAAGACTTGTACATGTTTAATTATAATTGAAAAAGAAACTTATAATAAAGAAAATTATAAACAAATCTATGCTTATCAGACTAGTAGTTATATTAACAAAAAGTTAAAAGTATTGTAGCTTTAAATTTTAGCTTTAAATTGAATTTTAATTTAAATATGTAAATGATGGAAAAAGCAATTTTTGCTGGTGGTTGTTTCTGGTGTACAGAAGCAATTTTTCAAAGAATAAAAGGAGTTGAAAGTGTCCAGCCAGGGTATACAGGAGGNACTATTAAAAANCCNGGATATAGAGAAGTATGTACCGGCAGGACTGGACATGCGGAGGCAATAGAAATTACATATGATCGGGAATTAGTATCTTTTGAAACATTGATGGAAATATTTTTTGCAACCCATAACCCCACTACATTAAACCGCCAAGGAGCTGATGTAGGAACCCCCTATAGAAGTGCTATTTTTTACACTTCGGAAATTCAAAAAAAACAAGCAGAAGACTTTATATTAAAATTAAATAAAAGTAACTTTTACGATGCTCCTATAGTGACCGAAATTACACTTTTTGATATATTTTATAATGCTGAAGAAAATCATAAGAACTATTACAATCAAAATTCTGAACAAGGCTATTGTGATTATACAATCACTCCAAAAATTGAAAAAATTAAAGCTATATTTTCAGATAAATTAAAATAATAATTTAGATTATTACAATGATTTTTAAAACTGATTGTTGATTAATTTGAGAATGTTTTTTATATNNAATAAGGNANGATAATGAATAAAAANAAATTACTAAGAAAATCGATTATACTGGATTTGATTAGTATGTCTACTTTGTTTATTCCTATTGCAGGTACTCTAATAGATTTAATATGGGCACCTTATGCAGCAAAACAAATGAATGATATGTATNAAGGTGAAAAGGGTAAAATTGTTTTTATTTTTGTTTGTATNGAAGAAATGATACCCGGTTTGGATGTGATACCAACATTTACTTTAATGTGGTTATATACTTTTGTTTGGATCAAAACTCCACAAATGCAAGCNATTATAATTGATAATAACAGTAAAACCTAAATAGTTGTTTTTTTACTGTTTTTTATTTAATAAAAAACCCAATCGCATTCTACGAATCATTTTCTTTTCAAAATCCCAAAAGAATTGAAATTGCCCAAAAAGCCAGGCTATACTAATTAATAAGACTTGATAAAAAATAAAACTTATCAATACATACAATAACCAATAAATAACTGGTTGTAAGTTATTACTCGTAATTCCTACCATTTTTAAAAATGGTTTTCCTACGATAGCACTGCTGCTTCCTGTAATTGCAAAAACTATGAATACCCGTATCATTTCCCATCGATACGTTAGCTTCCATTTTTTTTCTAACTTTTTAAATAAAAACAAGGTAAACTTNAATAGTATAATTGACAGCACTAGTGATAAAGCTATGTTAATAGCTAAAGATTCTATTGCAAAAATTCGAACTAACTTATAAGAAGAATAAAACAATCCTATAATTCCCATAAGTGGAATTNTTAATTGCCAATTCGATGTTATTTCCCAATGTTTTTTAAAATTNTTCAACATGCTTTAGCCTTAATTTTTATAGCTCTTATCATTTTTTATCACANACAGAACACCTCTTAAAAANAATAAATTAAGGTTTTAAAATACTTTTTATCTGTTCTGATAGTTCCGTTCCAATTCTATCTTGTGCNTCATTCGTCGCAGCNCCAATATGTGGTGTTAATGAAAGTTTACCATTCATTAANATTTGTATTGCTGGCGAAGGTTCATTTTCAAAAGTNTCGATGGCTGCAAATGATAATTTATTAGATTGTAAAGCTTCTATCAAAGCTACTTCNTCAATAACACCACCTCTTGCNGCATTTACAATCGCTGCTCCGTCTTTCATTAAAGAGAATTCTTTTTTGCTAAAAANATAATTTTTTTGTGCAGGTACATGCACACTGATAAAATCACTTTCTTTTAATACNTTTTCAAAAGATTGNNTTTTAATTTCAAAATCAACTTTCTGATCGTCAAAGAATACAAGTTCAATAATNGCTTTTTCTAAAAAAGTGTCACTTGCNATTATTTTCATTCCACAACCTAAACCAATTTTAGCAACTTCTTGACCTATTCGTCCAAATCCNATNATTCCCAATGTTTTACCTCTTAATTCTCGCCCTCCACTATAATTCTTTTTTAATTCTTTAAATTTAGAATCACCACTTAAAGGCATATTTCTATTAGCATCATATAAAAAGCGAACACCACCAAATAAATGAGCAAATACTAACTCTGCTACAGAAGCCGATGATGCTGCAGGAGTATTAATTACTTTAAGATNTTTGCTTCTTGCGTATTCCACATCAATATTGTCCATACCCACACCACCGCGTCCAATAATTTTNAGACTTGGGCANGAATCAATGATATNCTTTCTAACTTTAGTTGCGCTTCTNACTAGAATTACGTCAATAGTATGNTCATTGATATAATTTATTAATTGTTCTTGAGCTACTGTAGTTGTTATTACTTTAAATCCTGATGACTCTAAGGAATCNATACCAGTTTGTGAAATACCATCGTTTGCTAATACNTTCATGACAATTTTATTTTATTTTCCGCAAAAGCGAAAATCTTATTACTATTATTTTTATGCTGTTCGTTCTAATTCTTTCATCACATCAACCAATACTTGAACACTTTCTAAAGGTAAAGCGTTATACATAGAAGCTCTGAATCCTCCAACACTTCTATGGCCTTTTAANCCATTAATTCCTGCCTCTGTCCAAAGCCTATTGAACTGATTTTCTAAAGAACTGTCTGTGAGGTTAAAGGTTGCNTTCATTTTGGATCGATCTTCTTTTTGACTCACAAAACCACTAAATAAGGGNTTTTTATCAATTTCAGAATACAACAGTTCTGCTTTTTTATTATTAATTTTTTCAATTTCCGAAATTCCTCCAAGATTTTTTAACCATTCTAAAGTTAACATAGATACATAAACAGGAAATACTGCCGGAGTATTAAACATGCTGTCTTTTCCAATGTGAACCTGATAATCTAACATCGAAGGAATGGTTCTTGAAACTTTTCCTAAAATATCTTCTTTTATAATTACTAAGGTTGTTCCAGCAGGACCCATATTTTTTTGNGCACCTGCATAAATTAAATCAAACTGAGAGAAATCCATTTGNCTTGAAAAGATATCACTACTCATATCACAAACCTTTACAACAGCTGTTTTTTGAAAGTCATTAATTTGTGTTCCAAAAATAGTGTTGTTACTAGTACAATGAAAATAATCTACGTCTGAAGGGATTTTGTAGTTTTTAGGTATATAATTAAAATTTTGATCTTTAGATGAAGCTACTTCAACTATATCTCCAAGTAATTTGGCTTCATTAATAGCTTTGTCTGACCAAGTTCCNGTATTTAAATATGCAGATTTTTTCTCCAATANATTAAANGCAACCATTAAAAATTCCATACTAGCNCCACCATGTAAAAACAAAGCTTTGTAACCTTTTCCTTGAAGTCCTAGTAATTCTAAGCTTAAATTTCTAGCATTTTCCATCACTTCCANAAAATCGTTACTACGATGTGAAATTTCAATTAATGAAAGATTTAGGTTATTGAAATTGACAANGGCTTCAGATGCTTTTTGCATTACTGATTGCGGNAAAATACAAGGTCCTGCNCTAAAATTATGTTTTTTCATGTGTTTCGATAGGTTATTTTTNATGATTACAAGTNTCTGTTTATTAGTTAGTTGTTTTNTTTTACGATGCGATTTAATGAGCATTCGACCCTATTTAACATAAAATAAATAAATAGCTGTTTCATTATAAAATTAAATTTNTGTGCAAATATCCGAAAACATTAGCCTTTATATATTGTTTTATCAATAAATTAATTNGGAAGTTTTATTAAAAAATCGATAGTGTCTATACCATCTGCATATTCCCATAAATTTGGATTCTGCGTNTCCCCAAATTTAATTTCATTTTTAATCCCCAGATTAGAAACAATGCACTGAATGTTATCCTTTTCGGTGATTAATTTTTCGCTAACTGATTCTAAAGTATCATAATATTCATAAAAAGTTACCGATATNGGTGATGAGAAGTTAATGTCTTCTTTTAGTAATAAAAATTCATTGTCTAATAAATTAACATTACTCATTAAATAAACAGCCTTGTTATANTCGTAATTATTGATATACTTATTGTCATTTATAACTTCTTTCCATTTAAACATAGCATTAAAAAAAGCATCAAAGTTATAATCTTTAGGAATAAAAATCTTGGAAACATTTCTACAACCCAAACCAAAATACCTAAAGATATCATTGGAAAGACTTTTGAGTTCTTCACCTGTTTCCTTGCCAGAAAGAACTGCTATTGAATTTCTATTCTTCCTAATTATGTTTGGGTATTTACCAAAATAATATTCAAAATAACGCGCTGTATTGTTGCTGCCTGTTGCAATTACTGCATCAAATTTTTCTAATCGTTCTTCAGTAAACTCTATTTTACCTAAAAATTCGGGTTCAACTGCAATTAAATATTTTGTTAAATAGGGCANAAGTAGCTTATCGTTAGAAGATAGTTTTGCAATTAAACNATTTCCAGAAATCAATACTGATAAAAAATCATGGAAACCTACCAACGGTANGTTACCAGCTAATACGATTGCTATNTGATGATGATGANCTTTTTCTAAATNATATTTGGAAGTCCATTTTAGTAAGTTCTCTTCTTTTAATGCATCTTTCCAATTTTTAAATGCAAATTGGATGTTGTTTTCTGTAAACCAACCATTATATGATTTAGATAACTGTATTGCCTCAGTCATTGCTTCAAAAAAAATCTCATTAAAAGGTATATTTTCTTTTTTAATNTAATTTTCATTAGAAAACTGACTCATAAAATGTCCTAGTTTTACAAAAGCTTGAATTCTTTTATTTAATTGCATTTTATTGTTTGGTGTTAGGTTTTGAAGTTTCTAAATTTGNACAAAGTTAAAAAAAGAAAATACGATGGCAATTATAATAACTGATGAATGTATAAATTGTGGTGCTTGTGAGCCAGAATGCCCTAATAATGCAATTTACGAAGCATCTGATGAATGGAAATACGAAGAAGGAACTANCTTAAATGGTGTTGTTCTTTTACCAAATGGGAAACAGGTCGATGCAGCTAAAGAGCAAGACCCCATTAGTGATGAGTTTTACTTTATAGCTCCAGACAAATGTACAGAGTGTATTGGGTTTCATGAAGAGCCTCAATGTGCTGCAGTTTGTCCAGTTGATTGTTGTGTTCCAGATGAAGACATTGTAGAAACAGAAACTGAATTATTGGCTAAAAAATCATTCATGCACAGAGATTAATTGTTTTTTTAAGTTNTTTTGCTCTTGTCTTTGTNANTNTTTTTCTTTCTNTTAACCGCTTCTTTTATTGTAACTNATTAAGGATAATTTTTTAATGTAAAATTTAAAGATANTTACTTTGTAAAAAGCGAAGCGATAAATAAGTGATTAATTTAATTGAAGATGTATATTTGCAGCCATTAAAAAATAAGAAATGAAAGCAGGAATTGTAGGATTACCCAATGTTGGAAAATCAACTTTATTTAATTGTTTGTCCAATGCTAAAGCACAAAGTGCAAANTTTCCATTTTGTACTATTGANCCAAACATTGGAATTGTAAATGTACCAGANCTAAGATTAGAAAAATTAGATGAATTGGTGAATCCAAAACGTGTATTACCGGCTACTGTAGAAATTGTAGATATTGCTGGATTGGTTAAAGGAGCTAGTAAAGGAGAAGGTTTGGGAAATCAATTTTTAGGTAATATTCGTGAAACAGATGCGATTTTACATGTCCTACGTTGTTTTGATGATGATAATATTATTCATGTNGATGGAAGTATTGATCCAATAAGAGATAAGGAAACNATTGATATAGAACTTCAATTAAAAGATTTGGAAACAGCAGATAAAAAGCTTGAAAAAGTAAAAAGNGCTGCCAGAACTGGAAATAAAGATGCTCAAAAGGAAGAAACTGNTTTAATAAAGGTGAAAGAAGGTTTAGAAGCTGGTATTTCAGTTAGAGCGATTGAACTTACAGANTCCGAGAGAGATGATTTTATTGATGNAGTTCAATTTATTACCGACAAACCTGTTATGTATGTTTGTAATGTNGATGAAACTTCTGCGGTATCAGGTAACAAATATGTTGAAAAAGTAAAAGCTGCAGTAGCTAATGAAANTGCTGAAGTTATTTTTTTAGCAGTCGGAACGGAATCTGACATCAATGAATTAGAAGAATATGAAGAACGTCAAATGTTTTTAGAAGATTTAGGACTGGAAGAAGCAGGGTCAGCTAAATTNATACGTGGAGCTTATAGATTATTAAATCTACAAACCTATTTTACAGCNGGGGTAAAAGAAGTTCGTGCTTGGACTATTCCTATTGGNGCTACTGCACCACAAGCAGCAGGTGTCATACATACTGATTTTGAAAAAGGTTTTATTCGTGCTGAAGTTATAAAGTATAATGATTTTGTAAGCTACGGTAGTGAAGCTAAAGTAAAAGAATCAGGTAAACTAAACGTTGAAGGNAAAGAATACATTGTTGATGATGGGGATGTAATGCACTTTAGATTTAACGTTTAAATTNTTTTATTTTTTTCAACAATTCACTACTTATTATTGTTAATTACTTTCTATTGTTTAGGTTTTAAATTTTANACCTTAATTTTATATTAGCNTTTACACCCAAACTATGGCTGAACANCAATATACAGAAGATAANATACGGTCTTTAGACTGGAAAGAGCACATTCGGCTGCGACCCGGAATGTACATTGGAAAATTAGGTGACGGTACTTCACCNGACGATGGNATCTATATACTTTTAAAAGAAGTGATAGATAATTGTATTGATGAATTTGTNATGGGTGCNGGTAAGACCATCGAAATCCGCATCAAAGATAAAGAGGTTAAAGTTAGAGATTTTGGTCGTGGAATNCCATTAGGTAAAGTAGTGGATGTGGTTTCTAAAATGAATACGGGAGGTAAATATGACTCTCGAGCCTTTAAAAAAGCTGTAGGTNTAAATGGTGTTGGAACAAANGCGGTTAACGCACTCTCTAGTTATTTTAAAGTTGAATCTGTAAGAGATAACAAATTAAAATATGCGGAATTTAATATTGGTGAGTTAATAACTGATTCAGGAATTGAAGAAACCTCCAAGCGAAAAGGAACAAAAGTTAGCTTTATACCAGATGAGGCGATTTTTAAGAAATTTAAATATAGAAATGAGTATGTTATTAAAATGCTCAAAAATTATGTGTATTTAAATCCAGGGCTTACCATAGATTTTAATGGTGAAAAGTATTATTCTGAAAATGGATTAAAAGATTTATTAGAGGAGAACATTCCTCAGGAAGATATGTTATACCCTATTATTCATTTAAAAGGGGAAGATATTGAAATAGCGATTACTCATAGCAAGTCACAATATAGTGAAGAATACCATTCTTTTGTAAATGGGCAGCATACCACTCAAGGTGGAACACACCAAGCAGCTTTTAGAGAAAGTATCGTTAAAACTATNAGNGAGTTTTATGGAAAGAACTATGAAGCTAGTGATATTCGTAAATCGATAGTTTCTGCAATTGCAATAAAAGTGATGGAACCGGTTTTTGAGAGTCAGACAAAAACCAAACTAGGTTCTACNGACATGGGAGGTAATTTACCTACAGTTAGATCGTATATNAACGATTTTATCAAAACATATTTAGATAATTTTTTACATAAAAACACTGAAATCGCCGAAGCACTGCAACGTAAAATCATGCAAGCAGAAAGAGAGCGAAAAGATTTAACAGGAATTAGAAAACTAGCAAGAGATAGAGCTAAAAAATCAAATTTACATAATAAAAAACTAAGAGATTGTAGGGTTCANTTAGGTGATATGAAAAAGGAACGTCGTTTAGAATCTACCTTGTTTATNACGGAAGGAGATTCTGCAAGTGGTAGTATTACTAAAAGNCGAGATGTTAATACTCAGGCAGTNTTTTCATTAAGAGGTAAGCCTCTAAATTGTTATGCAATGAGTAAAAAAGTAGTGTATGAAAATGAAGAATTCAATCTTCTGCAGGCTGCTNTAAATATTGAAGAAGGCACCGAAGATCTNCGTTATAATAANATAGTCATTGCTACTGATGCCGATGTAGACGGTATGCACATTAGATTATTGTTACTTACGTTCTTTCTCCAGTTCTTNCCAGAAGTTATAAAAGAAGGGCATTTATACATTTTGGAAACTCCTTTGTTTAGAGTTCGAAATAAAAAAGAAACAATTTATTGCTACACGGAAGAAGAACGAATTACCGCAATAGATAAANTAAAACCAAAACATGAAATTACTAGATTTAAAGGCTTGGGAGAAATTTCACCGGATGAGTTTAAGTATTTTATAGGAAATGATATTCGNTTAGAACCTGTAATGCTTGACAAGAGTATGAGCATTGAAGATTTATTGTCATTTTATATGGGAAAAAACACACCCAATAGGCAGGAGTTTATNATAAATAACTTAAAGGTAGAATTAGATAAAGTTGTTGAATAAATTAATTTTAGAATATAATAAAAATTAGGTAGCATAATTATGAGCGAAGAGTTAGAATACAACAATGATGAAATGAATTCTAATGAAAANCATACCGAAGATTCCATAACGAAAGTTACCGGTATGTATAAGGATTGGTTTNTAGATTATGCTTCTTATGTTATTTTAGAACGTGCTGTTCCAGCTATTGAAGANGGATTTAANCCTGTACAAAGAAGAATCATGCAGTCGCTTAAAGATTTGGATGATGGGCGGTATAATAAAGTTGCAAACATTGTAGGACATACCATGCAGTATCATCCACATGGAGATATGAGTATTGCTGATGCCATGGTACAAATAGGACAAAAAGATATATTAATTGATACCCAAGGAAATTGGGGTAATATATTGACAGGGGATAGGGCTGCAGCATCTCGTTATATTGAAGCAAGACTTTCTAAATTTGCATTGGATGTGGTTTACAATCCAAAAAATACAGATTGGCAAGCTTCTTATGATGGTCGTAGAAAAGAACCTATAAATCTTCCTGTTAAATTTCCTTTGTTNTTAGCTCAAGGAGCTGAGGGAATTGCGGTTGGTTTATCTACAAAAGTATTACCGCATAATTTTATTGAACTCATTGATGCTTCTATAAAACATTTACAAGGAAAACGCTTTCAGATATTTCCAGATTTTCCCACTGGTGGAATTGNAGATGTAACTAATTATAATAATGGATTAAGAGGAGGAAAAATACGTTCTAGGGCTAGAATAAATCACCACAGTAAAAACCTATTAGTCGTTACTGAAATCCCTTTTGGAACCACAACTTCATCATTGATAGACTCTATTTTAAAGGCCAATGAAAAGGGGAAAATAAAAATAAAAAAAATTGAAGATAATACAGCTGCTGAGGTAGAGATATTAATTCACTTGCCTTCTGGAATTTCTCCAGATAAAACAATTGATGCNTTATATGCTTTTACAAAATGTGAAACTCCTATTTCACCATTAGGTTGTGTAATTGAAGACAACAAACCCTTATTTGTTGGAGTGAATGATATGTTGAAAACTTCAACGGATAGAACAGTACAACTTTTAAAAAGTGAACTTGAGATTCAATTAAATGAATTAGAGGGGCAATGGCATTTTGCTTCCTTAGAACGAATATTTATAGAAAANCGNATTTATCGAGATATTGAAGAGGAAGAAACNTGGGAAGGNGTTATTTCAGCNATAGCCAAAGGACTAAAACCACATATTGCACATTTAAAAAGNCCCGTTGTTGAAGAAGATATAGTGCGTTTAACTGAAATTANAATTAAACGTATTTCTAAGTTNGATATAGATAAAGCACAACAAAAAATAGACACACTTGAAGAAAGAATCGCCGAGATTGTAAATCACCTGGCTAATTTAATCGCCTATGCTATTACNTATTTTAAACGNTTAATAAAGGATTATGGAACAGGTAGAGAACGAAAAACTGAAATTCGTNTNTTCGATGATATCGAAGCGACCAAGGTAGTTATTAGAAATACAAAGTTGTATGTTAACAGGGAAGAAGGATTTGTAGGTACTAGCCTNAAAAGAGATGAATACATCACCGATTGTAGCGACATAGATGATATCATAGTTTTCACCGAAGAAGGTAANATGATGGTCACTAAAGTTGGCTCTAAAACATTTATTGGGAAAGACATAATTTACGTAGCAGTTTTCAAGAAAAAAGACACTCGNACCATATATAATTTTATCTACAGAGATGGACCAAAAGGCGCTTCTTATGTAAAACGTTTTGCAGTAACCTCAATAACACGNGATAAAGAATACGATTTAACAAAGGGTGCTAAAAAAAGTAAATCGTTATATTTTTCAGCAAATCCAAATGGTGAAGCCGAACTAGTAACGATTTTACTAAGACAATCTGGAGGTATTAAAAAACTAAAATTCGATTTAGATTTTTCAGATATGATTGTTAAAGGAAGAGCATCTAGGGGGAATATAGTGACTAAANATTCCATAAAGAGAATTGAACTTAAAGAAAAAGGTCTTTCAACATTAAAGCCAAGAAAAATTTGGTTTGATGAAACTGTGCAACGTTTAAATGTAGATCAAAGAGGAGGTTTGTTAGGAGATTTTACNAGTGAAGATCGATTATTAGTAATTAATCAGAAAGGTGTTGTAAAGACTGTGGTTCCCGAGATGACTTTGCATTTTAACGATGAAATGATTGTTTTAGAAAAATGGGAAACTAAAAAACCAATTACTGTCATTTATTGGGAGGGTGAAAAAGAACTTTTTTATGTAAAACGTTTTTTNATTGATCATCCGGACAAAGAAGAATTAGTCATCTCTGATCACCCAAAGTCCTATTTAGAAACTGTTTTTACAGATTATCGTCCTGTAGTAGAANTGGTTTTTGCTAAAAAGAGAGGTAAGGATCGTGAAGAGAATTCAGTAATTAATTTAGAAGAATTCATTTCTATCAAAGGAATANCCGCTTTAGGAAATCAATTAACCAAAGACAAAATAATTGAAATTAATGCTAAAGAGCCTTTGTTTTATGANTCTCCAGCTGAAANTTTAATTGAAGATTTAGAAGTGGTAGAAGAAGAAACTTTACTTGCTGAAACAAAAATTGATGCTATTCCGTCAGCGCCAGGTTCTACTAATNAAAAATCAAATANTATTATTGATAATAGCGNAGATGACAATCNAGAACCCGAAACTAATGATNANGGACAGACATTACTGTTTTAAATACCGATGATTTTANAAACATTAAACAATTTTAAATCTTCAAAAAAANACTAAAATCCAAAACTANTTATTGAAAAAATTACAAGGCTATNTTTTTAAAGACTTTAAATACAATCGCTCCACTTTTTCTCTTGCCCAAGGTGTTTTTCTTAAAAATGTTAAGCTCGATTTAATAGTAGGATTGGAGTTAAAACTATTTATTTTAATCTTTCCACCCAATTCATGCCACCCATAAGTTGCAACTAGATGCTCTAAAATTGTCTTTAATGTGATGCCGTGTAATGGATTGTTAACTTGTTTTTCTTGTGTCATAATATATTGCGTAATCCTTCATAGACTACNATACTTACTGCATTTGCAAGATTGATACTTCTTACTTTATCGCTTTGCAAAGGAATTTTATAGGTATGGTCTAAGTTATTTTTTGTAATTTCTGGNGACAAGCCTTTAGACTCCTTTCCAAAGATTAAAAACATATTTTCTGTATAATTAATATCCCAATATAATTTTTNACCATGACTTGATAGGAAAACCATTTTNACATTTTTATTTTTATTTAAGAAATCAGTGTAATCTTCATAGATAAAAAGAGAAATATGTTTCCAGTAATCCAGTCCTGCTCGTTTTAACCTAGCGTCAGACAATTCAAATCCAAATGGTTTTATTAAATGTAAATTAGAACCAGATGCCAAACTTAATCGTCCAATATTACCGGTATTGGTATGTATTTCTGGCTCAACTAGTACAATGTTTAGTGGCATTAGTCNATTTTTTTAGCNGTTCCTCTTTGTTTGTTAGTATCACCAACTATATTNTATTCAAAATTATATTCATTGCCTTTAGTTGTAAGTATTTTTATATGGATTGCTTTCTCTTCTGCCATATTCTTAGGATTAATCTTTTTTACTATGTATTCACAATCGTTTATCCATCGGATGNAGGAGCTGTCTGATTTACCCTTAAAGAAATCTATTTCTAAAGTATCATTGCGATTAAAAGTAGTAGTAAGTAGTTCTGTCCCAATTAAAGCTTCGTANTCAAAANTACCTGTTTTAAAGTNNTGGCAATTACGCTCAGGGTTATAGCAGCTGAAAATTAAAAAAGAAANTAAAAGTCCAGTAATAAATNGCATCGAATAATATTTACTGCTAAAATCCGAATTTTAAGCGATATATCTTAATTNTTATAAGATTTAAAAGTACCATTTTTAAAGAAAACAACAATTCTATCTATATCCGTATCATNGAGAGAGTTTGAAATAACTTTTGGNAAATCGACTTCTTTCGTTAAATGATCTTCTTTTTTTNTAGGAGTCTTATTTTTAGAGANTGTAAGTATAGAACTAGGAGTGNTTTTAATTGCNGGAAAAGATCCTTTTCCATTTAATAGCCAATACAATTCTACTTCAGGAAATTTTTGAAGCACCTTCATCACGAAATCTAAACTAGGTTTATTTCTACCAGATAGGAGGTGAGAAATAGTAGACCTATTAAAGCTTATTTGACTGGATAGTTCTGTTGCAGAAATATTATAAAAATCAATGATTTTTTGAAGTCTATTTCCAAAATCTGAACTGTTTACCATTGTAANTTTATAANATNCNTATTGATGTTTACAAATGTAATATATTAAGCTTAGAATTCAAAGAATGAATGTNATTACTCGTTATATNNTTAAACTTTAACTTTANTAAAAATAATATAAATTATTGAAATAGAATAATATATGTAAATAAAAATAANTCAATTCATTTTTTANTGAATTTTATNAAATAANCCTTGCNGATTGTTTACAAAACCAAACACTATTGNNGCAGATTACTGGTTACAGATGTAAACTTCACATTGTTTACCTTTGTTGGANAACAATTTTTAAAATGGAAATAGAAGCTTGGTATTCCAACAATTTCGAGTCATTAATAANCGGTAGATATGTTACACTAGAGCATATAAAACCACTATTAGAAAAATATAATAATTACTATGAAATTTCCATACTTGGTGTTTCAGAACTAGGAAAAGAAATACCAATGATAAAAATTGGATCTGGCAAAAAAANTGTTCTTGCTTGGTCACAAATGCATGGAAACGAATCAACCACAACAAAGACAATTTTTGACTTTTTGAAATTTGTCACTCAAAAAGACCATTTTAAGGATGAAATAAAGAGCTTTCTAAATGATTTCACGTTATATGTCATTCCTATATTAAATCCAGACGGAGCTAGCCTGTATACTCGAAATAACGCAAANGANATTGATTTAAANCGTGANGCTCAAAATTTATCTCAAAATGAAAGNAGGGTTTTAATGAATGTCTTTAAAACATTGAAACCGAATTTATGTTTGAATTTACATGGGCAACGATCAATTTTTGGGTTAGAGACAAAAAAACCAGCTACAGTTTCTTTTTTATCACCTTCTTCAACTATAGATAGACAAGTTACGGACTCNAGGANAATNGCCATGCANCTTATTGTGGGTTTAAATAATTATTTGCAACAATTGATTCCTGGACAAATTGGNAGGNACGATGATTCCTTTAATGCTAATTGTTTTGGTGACACTTTTCAAAANGAAGGTGTTCCAGTAATTTTATTTGAGGCAGGNCATATTGGGANTGATTATANGAGGGAAAAAACAAGAGCGTATCTGTTTTATGCAATGGTTTGTTTNTTTGATATTGTAAAACAAGATGNTTTCCCCATCACTNANAAAGATTATTTTTTGATTCCTNAAAATAAAAAGAATTATTATGATTACATTTTGAGAAATGTATTGGTAAATGGCAGTATTAAANCTACTTCAATTGCAATNCAATTTACTGAATTATTAGAAAAAGGAACGATAAAATTTATTCCAAAAATCATTAAAATTGGAGCATTAAAAAATTCTTACGGACATCTTGAAAAAGATGCAAATAACTCTAAAATATTAGTGAATTATCANAATAATATAGAAATAGGTTTAAATGTTTCTATTATTAATAATAAAAATGATAATTCATTGATTTATTTTAATGAAAACAATCATTCGTTTTAATTTTTGTTAGTAAATTTGTATAAAATTAGATAAAATAAATAATGGCAAAATTTAAATTAGATGATACTGATCACAAGATTCTAGATATGTTGATTGAAAACACTAGAATACCATTTACAGATATNGCAAAAAANTTGGATATTTCAGCAGGAACTGTCCATGTAAGAGTNCGTAAAATGGAGGAGGTCAAGTTAATTACAGGATCTTCATTGACAATAGATTATAAAAAACTNGGTTATTCATTTATNGCTTATGTGGGTATATTCCTCAACAAAACATCTCAAACACAATTTGTTTTAGAAAGAATTAGTGAAATTCCTTTTGTTACTGTTGCTCACGTCACTACAGGTAAATTTAATATATTCTGTAAAATACGNGCGAAAGACACCAACCAAGCAAAGAGTATTATTTATCAATTAGATGACATTGAAGGCGTTACTAGAACAGAGACCATGATCTCTTTNGAGGAAAGTATCAATGACAAAAAACGTTTAATGCATTCTATTTTTAAAGAATTTTAAAAACCAAAAAAAATTAANTANAGCCTNTTGCAAATAATGAGGGGCTTTGATGTTTTAAAAAAAATTAAAAAATGAAGATATCTGATCTTAACTNAAACGAATACCATNCCTACTTTCAAACTTATATGGATAAAGTTAATGATTTGCCTTTATTAGATTTGTTAATNAATGGCAAGCTGGAGACCATTAANTTTTTTAAAAACATTCCAACATCGAAAATGGAGTATCGTTANAAAGAAAACAAATGGACCATTAAAGAAATTTTAATTCACATTATAGATACTGAACGNGTCTTTAATTATCGAGCTTTACAATTCGCGCGTTCTAAAAATCCAAATNTAGAGGGCTTTGATGAAAATGAGTTTGTTCTTAACGCTGACTTAAATACAAGAACTATTGATAGTATATTGCAGGAATATAGCNTTGTTAGAGATGCTTCAATTGTGTTGTTTGAAAACTTTTCGGAAGAGGTCTTAAAAAGAATTGGTAAAGCTAATCACAATTCCTTATCGGTTAGGGCNGCAGGTTTTTTAATTTGTGGTCATGAAACCCATCATACGCAAGTAATAGAGGAACGTTATTTATAGTTTTTGTAATATTCAAAAGCTTCAAGTAGCAATGAATTAGAAACCTCACAGTTTAGTTTGTAATTACCTATATCGTTTAATAGAACAAATAAAACCTTGCCANAANAATTNTTTTTATCAAATTTCAATAATTTAATAATGGCATTGATATCCTCTTTACTGAACAGGTATTTGTTAAACTTTTTTATGATATAATGGCTAGTGTCTNATAATNTTTTTTCTGGAAACCCCAATTGTACAAAGGAAATATAATTTGTTAATACCATACCAATAGCAATAGCNTCACCGTGTAATAAACTAGGAAACTTATTTTGATCTAAACTGTAGGATTCGATTGCATGCCCTAAAGTATGCCCATAATTTAANGTTTTTCTTATGTTTTTTTCAAATGGATCTTTAGTAATGACATCATTTTTTATNAAAATCGACTCCCATATTAAATCCTCTNATTCCGNAATTTTTAATATGTCAAAACNTTTTACTTTGTCTAAGTATTCAATGGAATGGATTAGNCCATGTTTAATCATTTCTGCAATACCTGAAGTTANTTGGTTTTCAGGTAATGTTTTTAAAAATTCGGTATCAATTTGTACCATTTCTGGATTGTTAATGATTCCTATTTGATTTTTAAGCAAACCTAAGTCAACACCGTTTTTACCGCCTACGGAAGCGTCTACCATAGCCAGAAGTGTTGTTGGAATATTTATAAAAGAGACACCTCTTTTAAATGTAGAAGCTACAAAACCTCCCATATCTGTTATTACTCCACCTCCAAGATTTATAATTAAACTATTTCTATCTGCTCCATCCTCCGAAAGTTTATTCCAAAGAATAGCGCAGGTGTTTATGTTTTTATTGATTTCGCCTTCTGGAATTTCTAAGACTTTAAATGAATTGTTAAATGAAGTTTTTTTTAAAAAAAGTGGCAAACAGTCTTTTTTAGTGTTGGTATCCACTAAAATAAAAAGCGTAGAAGGGTTCAATTCTTTAATTTTATTATTCAAAGAATCCCAATTATTTGAGCTGCAATAAACAGCNCCTTTATTTTTAATAATTTCTTTCATACAATCAGAAATTGAAATATATATANATNTCAAATCTAATTATATATATTGATAAAATCANCATCTGTTTTTACTATTTAAAATGCAATTTAATAACTGAAATGTAAATTNAAAAAAAACAAAATTAGTTATCTTTGAAATTTANATATGATAACTATTTATGAAAGAAAATTCTATTTTTGACAATACAGAGATTGCCTTTACACTTAAAAGTGACTCAGAGCTTGAACGNGCATATTTTCTTTTTAAAATGATATCAATTGAGCCCTTGGTTAAAATTGGCACTAGCGCTACAAAATTTGCATTAAATATGCATTTGCCAATAGAAGGATTAATTAGGTCGACGGTTTTTGACCATTTTTGTGGNGGAATTAATGAGAATGATTGTATGCCAGTTGTCCATAATCTTTATGATGTTGGAGTCTATTCGGTATTGGATTATTCAGTTGAAGGTAAAAAAGGAAATGATCAATTTGATGCTGCATTAAACAAAATTTTGGAATTGACAGATTTTTCTCAAACCAATAAAGCAATGCCTTTTTCTGTATTTAAACCAACAGGTTTAGGTCGTTTTGAATTGTATCAAAAAGTTAGTGAAAATATTGAACTTTCTGAAGGAGAAGTTAAAGAATGGGAGTGTGTGGTAAATAGATTTGATACCGCTAGTACTGCAGCATTAAATGCGAATATTAAATTATTAATAGATGCTGAAGAATCATGGATGCAGAATGCTGCAGATCAACTTTGTGAAAAAATGATGGCTATTTATAATAAAGAGAGTGCAGTTGTATTTAATACATTGCAATGCTATAGGTGGGATCGTTTAGATTTNCTTAAAGAAGCACATAGAAAAGCAAAAAAAGGTGGATATAAATTAGGTTATAAAATNGTTAGAGGAGCATATTTGGAAAAAGAGAATGAAAGAGCAGCGGAAAAAGGCTATACATCTCCAATGCATAAAAGCAAACAAGCTACCGATGATTGTTTTAATGAAATTTTAAATTATATATTAAATAATCTAGACGATATAGANTTATTTATTGGAACACATAATGAAGAAAGCACATATTTAGCAATGGATTTAATGAAAGAAAAAGACATTGCAAAAAATGATGATAGAGTTTGGTTTGGTCAATTATACGGCATGAGCGATCATATTTCGTTTAACTTAGGAGTTTTGGCTTATAATGTTACTAAATACATACCNTTTGGACCGGTAAAAGATGTAATGCCTTANTTAATAAGACGGGCTGAAGAAAACACNTCTGTTGCTGGTCAAACNAGTAGGGAGCTTTCTTTATTGAAAAAAGAAAAAAATCGAAGAAAAGTGACGGTTACTTGATAANGGTTATATTTTGAATAGTCGCTTTTTTATTGCAATTTTCAACTGAAATTTTTAGCCTCTTATTCGAATCTTTTNNATGATTTCCCTCAATGACATAAACATCACAAGAATCAAGTTTTGTATTGCTTTGTGAAAATAATACATCACCGTTTAATAATAAATTAGAAATATCAGAAGTATCTAATAGGTTCTCTTTTAAAGACATTAAAGCCTTATTTGTAAATACACGTTCTTTTAATCTAATATTTTTCAAGGTTCTTGCATTTGGTCCATAATCATATTCGCAAGAAGCTCCACTTCCGCCTATAAAAAAATACAAAAGAANAAGCCCTAAGGCAAATCCTCCAAAATAGAATGCAAATCGTTTTAAAATACTCATTTGATGCTTTGGGTTTCAATAATTAATATAAATTATTTCGTTTATTCTCTAAAATATTAAAATATTGAGATCACTATAGGGCATATCGTACCAATCGGCAACAGCTTTATTTGTAAGTATTCCACGGTAAAAATACAATCCATTTTTTAAACCACTATCAAATCGTATTGCATTTTCTAATCCACCTGATTCCGCAATATTTAAAAGATATGGAGTAAAAATATTACTTATGGATATAGAAGCGGTTTTTGGATACCTAGCTGGAATATTAGGAACACCATAATGGATAACCCCATGTTTTATTCTTGTAGGGTCATCATGGTTTGTTATTTCTGTGGTTTCAAAACATCCACCCATATCAACACTAACATCAATAATAACAGCTCCATTTTTCATGTTTTCGACCATTGCCTCTGTAACTACTACAGGAGATCTGTTGCTACCCTTTATGGCGCCAATAGCTACATCACACCTTCTAAGTGCTTTCATAAGATATTTAGGCTGTAGGGTAGAGGTAAATAATGGTCTTCCAACTTTTATTTGTAAATTTCTTAACCTGGTAAGTGAGCTGTCAAACACCTTAACATTTGCTCCTAGGCCTAGCGCAGATCTGGTTGCAAATTCACCAACAGTTCCGGCTCCTATAATAACAACTTCTACCGGAGGAACACCGCTAATGTTACCAAATAACATTCCGTTGCTATTTTCATTATTAACCATTAATTCAGAAGCGATTAAAACAGATGCAGTTCCAGCAATTTCGCTAAGTGCTTTAACAGCTGGATAACTGTGGGCTTCATCTTTAATAAATTCGAAGGCTAAGGCGGTAATTTTTTTATTGGCTAGGGCCTCAAAATATTCTTTTGTTCTTGTTTTTATTTGAAGAGCGGTAATTAAAATCGTTTTAGGATTGATGAGTGCTATCTCATCTAGGGAAGGGGGCTCTACTTTTAAAATGATTGGGCATCCAAAAACTTTATTGAGATCATTTGTTAATTCGGCACCCGCTTTTGTATATTCAATATCTGTAAAACCGGCTTTTTCACCAGCTCCATTTTCTATTAAAATTCTATGATCATTAGCTACTATTGCTGCAACAGCATCAGGAGTTAAGCATATTCTTTTTTCTTGAAAATAAGTTTCTTTTGGGATGCCTATAAATAACTCACCTTTTTTTTTAGTGATCTCTAAAGTCTCTTCTTGTGGTATTAATTGAGCTTTTGTAAAGGGTGATTTTATATCGGACATTTGTAAATAGTTGGAAGCACTAAGTTACGTAAATAAATGTCAATTATAAAAATTGATATTATCTAAATAAATCTTTAATTTGATGCCAGATAGATCTTTTTTGAGAGAGTTCTTCTTCAAAATTAGTTAAATCGTTATCGCGAATTTTAGCAAATAATTTAGCTCGTATGACGTAAACAGAAGGAATAAGAATCATCATTAGGGGTAAAATATAGATTAATTCTACTTCATCCATTCCTCTGCTTTCATTAATAATTCCCCATAATTGGAAGATATACATAGATAAAGGAACTAATATGATCCAGTGCCACCAATGCTTGCATGTAAAAAACCAAATTGATAATAGTAATATAGGGACAGATTTATTAGTTACATACCATACCAAATCATAAACCGAAAAATAATAATCAGTTTTAATAGATAAGAAATATAATTCCCAACTNTTAGAATCGCTTGGGAATTCTTTGTACAAATAAAATAANAAGGGGGTGATGGCAATAATTAAAACTACAATACCCCCTTGTATAAGATTCTTTTTACCCTTGTCTTGGTACTCGGGGTCTTTCGATCTGCTGTTCGTTTTGTCCATCTTGAATACTTTCAGGTGTACAAGAAATAAATAAACCAGCTCCTAGAATTGCAACTATAAAAAATAATTTTGTGAACTTCATAATTTTTGTTTTTTTGTGAGATTTATTTTACAAACCTATCACAGAAAAACACAAGTATCCAAATTATTATAGTCGTATATTAGTTAGTTAAATCTCTCACAAAAAAACAAAACTTATAAACACCTTTTTCGGATACTAAATTTTAAAGCGTAATACAATACTATATCTATCATTGCAATCTATTTCACTGGCATTATATTTAATGTTCTACTTTCGTTTTTATTTTTTGTTAGTTCTATTTTTACACTATTTGTAGGCAACAGACTACTAATATTTTGAGGCCATTCTATGAAACACCAATGGTCTGAAAAAAAATAATCCTCAATCCCTATATCCATTGCTTCTTCTTCTTTATTAATTCTATAAAAATCAAAATGATAAATTTTGTCATTTTTAATTTCATATTCGTTTACTAGTGCGAAAGTCGGGCTATTAATTACTCCTTTAACTCCTAGTTGTTTTGCAATTTCCTTGATTAATGTTGTTTTTCCAACACCCATTTCTCCATAAAAAAGAAGGATCTTATCTGGAACCTCTGTTAACAACTTTTTCGCAACTAGCGGTAAATCTTGTAAATTAAAATTGTATTTCATCATAATCAACTATGCAAACATACAAATAAATACCGACAATTTACAAAAAATACCGATAATGTGTATAAAAGAAAGAAATGACCTACAAACACTAGGTCTTTGGATCTAAAACAATAAATGGAATTAAAACTTCTTCCATGGATATGCCTCCATGTTGGTAGGTATTTTTAAAATAACTTACGAAATGATTGTACCTATTTGGATAGGCAAAGAACATATCTCCTTTTGCAAAAATAAATGAACTACTCATGTTAATGGCGGGTAAGAGTATGTTCTTGGGATTCTTAGATACTAAAACATCTTTCTCTTCATAGGATAGACTTCTTCCTGTTTTATACCTTAAATTCGAGCTAATGTTCTTGTCACCAATTACTTTTGTTGGGTTTTTAACATTAATTGTTCCGTGATCTGTAGTGATAATTAATTTAAATCCAAGCCTAGAAGCTTGTTGAATAATATCAAGTAATGGTGAATTCTTAAACCAACTCTGCGTTAACGATCTATAAGATTTGTCTGTAGAAGCTAATTCTTTTATTACTTCCATTTCAGTTTTTGAATGAGAAAGCATATCTACAAAATTATAAACCAATGCGATAAAATCCTCGTTTTTATGAGATTTAAAATTAGCTGATAATCTTTTACCTTGTTTTAAGCTTGTTATTTTATGATAACTCCAATTTAAATCTTTACCTAACCTTTTTAATTGCGCTTCTAAAAATTCTTTCTCGAACATGTTTTTTCCTCCTTCATCGGTGTCATTTAGCCAATAATTAGGATGTTTTTTTTCCATTTCACTTGGCATTAACCCTGAAAATATTGAATTTCTTGCGTACTGTGTTGCAGTGGGTAAAATACTATAGTAAAGCGCTTCACTACTTTTTTTGAAACTACTATTTAAAAATTGCTCAAATGCTTTCCATTGATCATATCTTAAATTGTCTATCACAACAAATAGTGTTTTTTGAGTTTCAATAACAGGTAAAACCTTCTTTTTAAATAGTGTGTGTGACATTGTTGGAGCATCTTCATTACCATTAAACCAATCTGGATAGTTTTTTTCTATGAATTTGCAAAACTGAATGTTAGCTTCATTTTTTTGCGATTCTAAAATTTCAAACATCCCAGAGTCATCAATATTTTCTAACTCTAATTCCCAGTAAACAAGCTTTTGATACATCTCCACCCATTCTTCATAAGAGTTTATCATGGATAAATCCATTGCTATTTTTCTAAACTCTTGTTGGTATGAAGATGTTGTTTTTTGCGAGACCAACCTGGAATGGTCTAAATTCTTTTTTAAACTTAATAGAATTTGGCTTGGATTCACAGGCTTAATAAGGTAATCTGCGATTTTAGAGCCTATGGCTTCTTCCATAATATACTCTTCTTCACTCTTTGTGATCATAACAACAGGAAGATTTGCTTGATATTCTTTTATTTCTGCTAAAGTTTCAATACCAGTTAGACCTGGCATGTTTTCATCTAAAAAAACAATATCAAAATTTTGTTTTTTAATTTCCTCGAGCGCTTCCATCCCACTTAAGGCTTTTGTGACGCTATAATTTTTTTTTTCAAGGAATATGATATGTGGTTTTAATAATTCTATTTCGTCATCAACCCAAAGTACTTTTATTTCGCTCATATATGTATATTTGTTATTTAATTGAAATTTAAAAAAAAGATAATAAATAGGTATAGCAAAAATAATTCCGAAGTTCCTATTAAAATATTTTTTATTAATAAAAAAATTTAAAGATTGAATTCGCAAAACAAACTCAAAATTATAAACGATCCAATCTATGGTTTTATTACGATACCTAGCACACTTATTTTCGAATTAATTGAGCATAGGTATTTTCAGCGATTGCGAAGAATCTCACAGATGGGCATGTCATACATGGTCTATCCTGGAGCTCATCATACACGTTTTCATCATGCTTTAGGTGCAATGCATTTAATGCAAAAAGCAGTGCAAGTACTACGCTTTAAAGGTATTGAAATTAGTGAAGAAGAATCTGAAGCCCTTTATATTGCTATTTTACTTCATGATATAGGGCATGGTCCATTTTCGCATGCGATGGAGCATAGTATTATTGAGAACATAGACCATGAATTTATTTCCCTGCTTTTTATGGATGTGTTAAATAAAGAGTTTAACTACAAATTAACACTTGCTATTCAAATTTTCAAAGATGAATATCCTAGAAAATTCCTTTATCAGTTAATTTCTGGGCAATTGGATATGGATCGAATGGATTATTTAAAGAGAGATAGTTTTTATACTGGAGTTTCTGAAGGATCCATAAACTCTCAACGTTTAATTAGTATGTTAAATGTTTTTGAAGACAAAATTGTAGTTGAGGAAAAAGGAATTTATTCAGTTGAAAAATTTATTCTTGCACGAAGGTTGATGTATTGGCAAGTTTATTTACACAAAACCAGTCTTGTAGCCGAGCAGTTAGTTACTAGACTCTTAAAAAGAGCAAAAGAACTTATCAGAGAAGGAATAAAAATAGAAGCAAGCTCTGCCTTAAATTATTTTTTAAACTCAACGGTAAGCAAAGAAAATATTAATAATGAAACTTTAGCTCTTTTTGCTAAGTTGGATGATTATGATATTATATCTGCTATGAAATCATGGCAATCTGATGAGGATTTTGTGTTGAGTACTATTTCAAAAATGTTACTAAATCGTGATTTATTGAGAATTGAAATCCAAAATCAAGAATTTTCTAAAGATAAAATTAAAAATGCAAAAAAAGATTTAATGTTAAGATTCAACATTAATGAAAGCGAAGCTTCCTATTTTGTTTTTACCGGACAAATCACTAATCAAGCTTATAGTATGGAAAAAGAGACAATTAATTTGTATACAAAAAGTGGAAAAGTGATTGATGTTGCAAATGCGAGTGATCAGTTTAACTTAAAAGCATTATCTAAAAAAGTGATTAAAAATTATATGTGTTTCCCAAAAACAAATTAATAAACCTTTTTTTCTATTTTTGCATGATTATGAATATTCTTAAAACAAATAAATTTTGAAATTTACAGCAGCTCAAATCGCAGGTATTTTAGAAGGTGAAGTAGAAGGTAATCCTGAAGTAGAGGTATCTAAACTTTCAAAAATTGAAGAAGGAATACCAGAAAGTTTAAGTTTTCTCTCCAATCCAAAATATACACAATATATTTACACTACTAAGGCCTCTGCTGTTATTGTAGATAAAAATTTTAAAGCTGAAAATAGGATAAATACAACTTTAATAAGAGTTGATGATGCGTATAAATCTTTTTCAAAATTACTAGAATACTACAATCAAGTAAAGATGAATAAGACAGGAATCGAACAACCAGTTTTTATTTCGGAAAGTGCTAATTATGGTAAGAATATATATATTGGTGCATTTGCTTATATAAGCGATAGTGTAAAAATAGGTGATAATGTAAAGATTTATCCAAATGTTTATATTGGTGATAATGTTATAATTGCTAATAATGTCACTTTATTTTCTGGAGCAAAAATATATTCGGATACACAAATAGGTAATAATTGTGTAATTCATAGTAGCGCTATTCTTGGTGCAGATGGATTTGGCTTTAGTCCTAATGAAAAAGGAGAGTTTATAAAAGTTCCTCAAACTGGAAATGTAATCATTGAAGATAATGTTGATATTGGTGCAGCTACTTCTATAGACAGAGCAACTTTAGGGTCTACAATTATTAGGAAAGGTGTGAAGTTGGACAATCAAATTCAGATTGCTCATAATGTTGAAATTGGAGAAAACACTGTTATTGCTGCTCAAACTGGGATTGCAGGATCTACTAAAATAGGAAAAAATTGTATGATTGGAGGTCAAGTTGGTATTGTAGGGCACCTTAGCATTGGAAATAATGTAAGAATACAAGCGCAAAGTGGAATAGGAAGAAATGTAAAGGATAATGAAACATTGCAGGGATCACCTGCACTTACTTATAATGATTATAATAAGAGTTATGTGCATTTTAAAAATCTGCCTAAAATAATTAATAGACTTATTACTATAGAGAAAAATATTACAAATGATTAACCTAGATATTAAACAGAAAACAATTGCAAAAGAAGTTACATTATCGGGTGTAGGTTTACATACAGGTAAATCTGTAACAATGACTTTTAAACCCGCGCCAGAGAATTCTGGTTATTCTTTTGTACGCATTGATTTAGAGGGGAGACCAATTATTGAAGCCGATGCCAATTATGTAGTAACTACCCAAAGAGGTACAAATCTCGAAAAAAATGGAGTCAATATTAATACTTCAGAACATGTTTTAGCTGCTTTAGTAGGTTTGGAAATAGACAATTGCATTATTGAATTAAATGCTTCGGAACCTCCAATAATGGATGGTTCATCAAAATATTTTATTGAGATATTAGAAACCGCTGGCTTTATAGAGCAAGAAGCTTTTGTAGAAGAATATATAGTAAAAGAAATAATCTCCTATAAAGATGAAAAAACGGGTAGTGAGATCATGATCATGCCATCAGACAAATATGAATTGACTACAATGGTTGATTTTGGTACCAATGTACTAGGTACACAAAATGCATCCATAACTAAAATTTCAGAATTTAAAAAAGAAATTTCTGATTCTCGAACGTTTAGTTTTTTACATGAAATTGAAATGTTATTAGATCATGGTTTGATTAAAGGAGGCGATTTAAATAATGCAATCGTTTATGTTGATAAAGAGTTATCTCCAGATATAATGGACAAACTTCGTGTTGCTTTTGGCAAAGATGATATAGCTGTAAAACCTAATGGGATTTTAAATAATCTTACCTTAAATCACCCTAATGAAGCAGCAAGGCATAAGTTATTGGATGTTATTGGTGATCTTGCATTAATAGGAACTCGCATAAGGGGAAAAGTAATAGCAAATAAGCCAGGTCACTATGTGA
>PAUJ01000002.1 GCA_002713705.1 Flavobacteriaceae bacterium | reverse complement strand
CTATTATACCCATTAAATAAAAAAGGTTTCACATTTTATCTAATTTTATTAACCTTAAATTGTTAATATGATAATTGGTGCTAAAAAAGTGAGGCCAGAGTGTAGCGATACATCTGGCCTCGTTCCGAGAACTATCCCGGTCCTAAGAAGTGGACTTAACCACAACTAATATTATGTTCACTTTTTTTAATTAATTGAACATGTAGTAAATATATGTTCATTATCCGTCACATGCAGCACAATCTGGATCTGTAGCTGCCGCAGCGATATCTCCTCTAAGTACTGATTCTGTTCTCATATAGTAAAGTGTTTTTACACCCTTTCTATATGCTTCTAAATGTACTTGATTAATAAATTTAGGTTCTGCCTCTTTTGGAAACGCTAGATTTAAACTTGCAGCTTGATCAACATATTGTTGTCTAATACCTGCTTGTCTTACTAAATCTAATTGATTAATTTCTTTGAAGGTTCTAAATACATCAGACATTGGAATATAATCAGCTTGTTCTAATGTTGGTAGTTTTTCTAATTGCTTTTTAGTTAGTGGCTTTTGAATGCCTGAAGTTCCTTCGTTATCTGAAAATGATGAGACAAAGTAATCTTCAATCCATGGTAATCCTAATACTGATCCACCATCTTCTAGTATTTTATCCCATGTTGATTTAGTATTCTTACCTATTGTATCTAAAACTTGTTCTAATGTTGGATTCTTTCTAATGAAAGTACCTTTAGCTGTTTGTTCTGTTAATAGATTTGCTGCCCACGGTTCAATACCTGGTGAAACATTACCACTAAGTTTAGAATTAGTTACTGTTGGAGCAATAGCTCTTAAGTGAGTATTTCTCATTCCAGTTCCTACACACCATAATGGTTCGCCGTATTCTGTAGCTAAATCCCTAGATGCTCTTTCAGATTCTATTTTTAATTGTGAAAATATTTTACGTGTTTCGAACTGAGCTGATAAAGAATCAAATGGAATATTCTTTTCTTGTAAATATGTGTGCCATCCTAATACACCAAGCCCTAAAGCTCTACCTTTTTCTGCAGATCTAATTGAGTTTTCAAAGCCTCTCATAAATTTAGCCTTTTGGATAAACTCTTCCATAACACCATCTAAAAACCAAGTTGCAGTGTAAATCAGATCAGTATCTTTCCATTCATTATACTTTGCTAAATTTACAGAAGAAAGGCAACAAACAAATGAGTGATTCTCGTCAGTATGTAATGTTATTTCTGAACAAATGTTAGTCATATAAACTTTTAATCCATTCTTAGAGTATGCCTCTGGATTTGCTCTATTGACATTTCCTTTGTACATGATATATGGCTCTCCTGTAGATCTACGCTTCCTTAAGAGCGCAGCCCACTTTTTGCGAGATTCTTTATCACCAGCTTCAACCTTTTGCATAAAACCGTCTGGTACTACTGCACATTGGTGTAAATTTAATGATTGCCTGTTGACATCACCTTTAGGTTCTCTAATTTCTAACCATTCCCAGAAATCAGGATGTTCAATATCAATGTTAACACTTGCTGCTCCTCTACGAACAGAACCCTGATTAGTGGCAAGTATTGTAGAGTCAAATATTTTGCAAAAAGGTACAACTCCATCTGATGTACCGTTTCCTGTAATTTTTGCACCTGCTGGTCTTATTTGATTAATTCCTGTACCTACACCACCACCGTGTTTGGCAAGTAGCATCATCTCTAGGTTTTTAGCACCGATATCGTGAATTGAATCCGCAACATCAATACCAAAACATGAAATAGGTAAACCTCTTTCTAATCCAGTGTTCGAAAGTACAGGTGAGGCTAGATTTAACCAACCCTTCCATATATAATCAAAGAATTTCGATGCAAGTTCAGGTTTACCTAATCTTTTAGCAATTGTAGTTGCAACTCTCCAGTATGCATCTTTAGGCGTTTCATCTTGGTAACAATATCCTTTGCTTATTGTTTTAACATATATCTCTGTGTTTCCCCATGTTGGGAAATCTACACCTAGCTCCCAACCTAAGGACGCTCCGTAATTTACTTTATCTTCTTTGTTCATTTTTATTATTTATATTAATCGAATAAGTCGTCCTCGTCCCAATTCTCGTCTTCTCCTGCTTTTGCATAATCAGTAGGTCTGATAGCAAAAAAGTCTGTGTGTGTATGTCCACCTGTTAAATGATAGAACCAATCTAAATGACTAGCCTTTTCACTATCTAATTCCATAAATGGACCTTCTTTATATCCTAATTCAGCAATTTTTTCGTTAGCTCTTTTAACAATAAAATGTTTTAGATTTTCTGCTTCCATATTTGCAAGATCTCCTTGCTCAAACATTTTATCAATAAACTTGTGTTCCATTTCAACCATGTATTCGGCTGCTTTAAGTACATCTGCGTGAATCTCTTCAGGTAATTCAGGATATTCATTACACATCTCTCTAAATAACTGACATCCCATTTTACTGTGTAATGATTCGTCTCTTACAGACCACTTCATTTGTTGTCCAATACCTTTTAATAAGTTTCTCATTTGAAACGAGTAAAGCACTGCAAACGATGAATATAATGAAACACCTTCTGCAAATGCACTAAAAATAGCCAATGATCTTGCTACTTCTTTTCTTGCTACAGGATTTGTTTGTAAATCTTCGTGTGTGTAATCTGCTGTTGTTGAAGTTAAAAATTCAAATTTTTCAGCAGTTGCAGGTTCATGAAGGAATGCTGCGAAATCCTCCAAACCCAAAGTTTCATTAAGATATGAATATGCAACAGCGTGAATTGTCTCTTGTGATCCGAACATCATTGCCATTTGTCTAATTTCATGTTTAGGAAACCAAGAGGTAACCATGTTTGTCCAATAATCAGATACTGCGCATTCGGTTTGGGCGAAACCCAAAAGAATATTGCCTACTAAGTTTTTTTCGTGTGGCATTAAGTTTTCATTCCAGTCTTTTACATCACCTTGCATTGAGATTTCGGTGTGTAACCAAAAAGCTTGAGCTTGCTTAAGCCAGCCTTCGGTGTAATATTCAGGGTATTCGAACGGCTTATATTCTAGACGTTCTTTAAAGAGATTTGACATATTGCTATTATTTTTTTAATTTTTTTACAGAATCCAGTTGAGACTACAATGGGCCTTTACTTAAGACCCAGTCTAATCCATAATTTAGATGTATGTAAGAATAATAGCAGCGCTGCTAGTGATATTATATATCATGCTATTATTCATATTTTCTAAATTTAGGACTTTAATTTTTTTTCAAGTTCGTGTGCTTTTTCATAATATTCATAAGAAGTCTTTTTATATTCTTTACGTTGACCGTATAAATCAGCCAATATCTTTTTAAGAATACTATCTTCTTTCTTATAAACAACTCCGTTTTCACAGACAATTACATTCTTATCTTTTCTTCTTTCTGGAATATCCATTTCGTTTACTTGTTCAACAAATGCATCCGGAGATATATTAAATTGACGCATAATTGATGGATATAGAGATGCAAAATCAAACGCTGAAACTCCAGAGTAATAACCTACAATAGGTTGTTTAACGAATGCTCCTTCAAATTTACCGTCTTTCTTGGCATCTTCTTTATTCCATTCCATTCCAATTTTTTTATTTTGACCAATTAGCTTTCTAGCTATAAGCGCTTCTGTTACTGCCACTGGAGATGCGGCTTTGTAAAGTGGCATTCTAGTTATAGTTGCTAATGTCAATAGTACTTCCATTGATCTAAGTTGTTTATCTATATAATATACTAAACATGAATCGACCACGTTATAGTAAATATATTTTTGGAAGTTATTTTCGTATAGTTCTTGTAAACCACCTGTATATTTAATCTTTGCAACATCTAATACTGCGCTAGATACAAAATCTAATGAATTAGATTCTTTTACAGCAACTGATCTATCATATTTATCATATAGTTGCATATAATCTAGTATTCCCATGTGTAATGGTCTACTATCGTTTCTATCTAAAGATCCAGTGATTGCCACGTCAGTCAGGTCTATTTGTAATCTTTTACACCTATTAACTATATACTGCCAGTCATAGTTGATGAAATTCCAACCAGTCATCATTGGGAACTTAGGTAAAAACTTATGTAAGAAAGTATATACCATGTTGTATTCATCATCAAATTTGTAGTAGCTAAATTCCCAATCTTGATCATAATCTTTGAAATGAGCATTTGTGTCATCTTCTATTTTCTTGATTTGATCTTTGCTCATATCTTCTAAACCTAAAACAATTGCTTTGCGCTCAGGCGTAATTATAGAGAATGATAAAATTCTAGTTTTAGCTTCTTCTGCTTTAGGAAAGCCATCTACGATTTCAGTTTCAATATCTACAAAATATGTACGTGGCATATTGAATTCGAAGATTTCTTCTTGATCCTTTTCAGGTAATGAATCCATAAAATAGAGCAAACTAAATTTATTAAAACTTCTTGCTATAGATCTTTTAATTGGCCTATCGTCCCAGTTTCTAAATTTAATATCTTTCCAACGATCCTTTTCTTCAGTAACTACCCAATTTTCAAATTTGTTAACAGAATATCTTTTAAATGATACTTTGCCTTCTTTATCGTAATAACTGATTATGACTTCGTTTTCTTTTTGCTCTATATCTAATAGCATATGATTGAGTGTGTTGGTTGATTAATATCCTCGTTCTTGTCTGTCGTGATTCTCCGCGTTCTTTGCCATGTACAAGTTAACAATGTCTTTACTTGTCATACCAATTGAAATTGCAAAGTTCATATAAAAATGAAGACCGTCAATCCACTCATAAAATAACTCTAATTTGTCTTCTTCACTAAGATCTTCAATTTTCATTTCAGGAGTCTTAGTATTATCCTTTTTCCAATATTTCCAACCTGCGTTGCCGATTCCGTCGTTAATTCCTCCAAGTGCATCAAACATTTCATTAAGCTCGTCGCTCATTGCATGTTTATTCACCATCCAGAAATCTGCAATCTCTTTAATGCTCCAACCTTTAAAGTCAAAACCTAATCTAGCTTGTAATTCTTTTTGTTTGTCAAAGAGTAAACCAAAAGTGTCTTTGGTATCTTTGTGATAATCTTGAATATCAAGATCTGCGCATTTGTTGTCTATGTTCGCCATGTTCTTTTTTTGTATATTATTTCTATGATCTTATTTGNGATAGTTTCAGTTTTTATNNGTCNATTTCTAAAACTTCTCCCCANTCTCTTTTTGAATTTGTTTTTTCTTTAGTTTCTTCTGATTCTGGGTAAGGTTGGCCACCTACATTCCAAAACCAAGCTCCTTGATTTCCNTGCTTAACCATAAATTCCCAAGCTTTTGCATCNTAGTTCATTGCTGATGGAAANGGAGGGGCAAATTCTGGTTTTACATCTGATGCAAATGCCTTTGGATGAGACCAAACTTTAGCTCTACCNAATTCACCGTTCTGAATATTTCTAGAAACTGCAACTGCATTAAANTCAGCATCTGGCCATGCAATTTGTAAAGAGCGTTGTAAAACTCCAGTTGATATTGCTGACCATACTTCTTCTGGATATCCATGTTTTTCTGCTACATCATATGCAACTTTTACCGCAGCTGCAGTTACCAATTCATGTTTAAGTCCTAACGGAATAAATGTAGCGTTGTTATCTTCTGCCCATTGTTTTGCAATTCTATTTAAATTAGGCATTGCCGCTATTCTTCTAAATTTAGCAATTGCACCTCTTTCAATACATATGGCTTGATGATCTGATATTACTTTACCAGATGGCATAAATAATACTAATTTCTTATTATATTTTTTTGCTAAGTACGCAAGAGAAATTCCTGCAAATCCAAATCTGGGTTGTACGTATACTAATGTATCGGTCGGTGCTTTCTGTACTAAGATATCTCCAAATCTACATTTAGATCCAAATCCCATCATATCATCTCTTACTACATTAAATCCTTCATGATTCACAATAATTGGATCATCTAGTGGATCTTGCCAATCTCCTGCTAAATCTAACCATGCTTGTCTATTAGGCATCATAAGATTTAAATCTTGATTCATTGAACTTGTTGTGTGTTTATCGTGTGCCATATTCTATTCGTTTGGATAATCTCTACCCCATAAATGTCGAGTAGTATCTGCGTTAACATTAATTTCTTTATCTGGATTCTTAGCTAAATTAAATTTACCATCAAATATCCATGTATATGGAATTCTTTTTGTTGGTGATTTTATTCCATGGCTAATTGCAATGTGTTTATAGAAGAAACATGTTTTATCTTCTACGTTTAAATACTTTTGACTTTCCATTGGATTATTTGGATGATTTACAAGTACATCCATTTGTCTTAGCCATTCTTCAGCATGTTTATTCTCTGCAATAAATTGACCATCTGAGTCAATAGAATATTTTACTTTACCATTAAGATTAACTCCACCAAATATTTGTTGCATACCATCAAAATGTCCAGTACCTCCGAATAAAATAGATTCAGGATCAACAAGATCTGGTCTACTCATAGCTACATATCTTGCTGTGTTTTTGCATGGATATAAAGGTGATCTAAAGTTTTGATGTTCTTTAAAATAAGCTTCTAATAATTTAGCAAACTCCATCATTGTGTATGGTCTTTCTAAATCTTCTAGAATATGAGCCATGTCTTTAGCTGCTTTTTTAGGTCCTTCAATTAACCAATCCTTAACTATTGTACCTTTAGGATAATAGATCTGAAATAAATCATTCCTAGCATGTCTATTTTCTACAAAATGTGCTCTAGTCTTTTCTTCACCTTGATTAATTAATTTAGTAATGGTTCCCCAATGTTCGTTAGAGAATGAAAACACAATAGTATAATAAAGTAATTTTTCTAGATCTGTCTCATGTTGCATCATATAACAATAAGGATGTTCATGCCAGTGTAATCTATGGGAAAATATTTGATAATCTTCTAATAGTAATCTATCTTCTCGTTTATCAAACTCATGACAGAATTCAAAGAATTTAGCTAATCTCAATTCTTCTGACCAGTCTTTCATCCAACTTTCTGCAGGTTTCTTCTTCTTAAATTTTATATTTGTATTAGTTCCATCATAAGTGATGTTACTGTACTCTTGCGTGATATCATCGTCAAATGTAAACAAAACACCTTGATCGGGTGCTTGCTTAATTTCTTTTTTGATTTCTTTTACTTCTTCACTCATATTTTTGCTACCATTTTTTTATACTCTTCAACCGAGACTCCTGCTCCTTGTAATACTTTGTCGTCTGATGGAAATTGAGTCATGTCATTGAATGTTTCTACTAAACCTAAATCTAACATAGCTTTTTGCCTACCATATGGATGATCTGTAATCGAAGAAGAATTCCACAAAGTGTCCATATTTATATGTGCATAATCTTTTCCAGGTCTCAAATAGTTTTCTATCCATCTAATAAAGTCACATGCTACATCTTCTGCATTATATGGAAGTGAGCCTGTATCTTCATAAATCTTTGTCATTACTGCATCTAAAAANTCTTCNGACTTCTTACCTTTCTTTTCTACAGGATCTGCAAGATAACCAATACATTCTACTGCGTTAGTACCATAATAGAACATTGATTCTCTATTCATAAATTCAGGGTACCAATCACATACATCTGCAATAA
The DNA here is from genome assembly GCA_002713705.1 of Flavobacteriaceae bacterium. Lineage (GTDB taxonomy): Bacteria > Bacteroidota > Bacteroidia > Flavobacteriales > Flavobacteriaceae > Marifrigoribacter. Next base: position 11,503 of record PAUJ01000002.1, on the reverse strand, counting down.
CCGCAGCATACTGGAATCTATAAGCTCTTAAGCCATTATCAGCATTCCATTTAAACATCCACTCTCCTAATTCTCTTAAGTCTTTCTTACCATCGGTTCTTAAGAAGTCTGCCATGTCTCTTGCTAACCTAGGTGCAAATTCACATAAGAAATAATCGCCGCCCTTCTTGTAAACATATTCTGGTTCTTTAAAGCCAGACATGCCTACAAATGAATCTTCAGCTAATTCCGGTGTTGGTGGCTTAGGAAATGCTGGGAATTGATAACCGACTGAAGTATAAAATGAAGTTGGATGATGTTTCACCTTCTCACACATATCTTCAATAGTATCACAGTCATATAGATCAAATAAGATTGTGTTATGATAACCAGATGGTTTGGTTGCATAATTAATTGCAGAGCCACAAACTCTATGGAGAATAAAAATATAGAGCCATTCTTCTAGACCTAAAACTTCTTGTCTTCCAGTCCAATTCTTTGCAACCTCTTCTCTTTGGGGGTAAATTTTACCAGCCTGCATGTGTTCCCAATAAGGATGCTCTGAAGTCCAACCATAAAAGCAATCATTTACAATTTGACTAAAACCTGCATACTTACGCTCAACCACATCATAGAGTTCAATCTGTTCCATAAGAGGATCTTGCATGCCACTATCTACATGTGCAGTCATACCAAGATTTGAAAGCTCTTGCTGTTTTAGTGCCAGGTCATAATACCTAAGAAACTCATCATAGTATTTAGTGGTCTTTATTTTGCAGGTGTTACTCATTCACTTCTTTGATTTCCCAGTTGAAAGCATCTCTATTTCTTTGATACTGTTCCATGGACCAATCAATTCTATCGGATTCGATGGTGATGGTATATGGTTCTCCGGATTCGTTTAATGGTGTTACTAAAATGGTGTATTTTTTCATATTTAGAATAATGCTTGAGTTACTTTGATTAATTTTGTGTTAGGCTCATCATTAACTAGATCCCAACGATAATACTCTCGTGCAATATGAACTGACTTAGGCTTTTCCATTACATCAAATGTTAACTCGCCAAAAGAGTTTAAGAAAACATCTGAATGTTTCCAAGTCTTCCAACCGTTTCTATTACACATTGCTTCTACTAATTGATTAAACTCTTTAACTAGTGCAGTTCTTTCTGCCCAAGTACCAGCAAATGGCGTATCTTTATAGTAGCCTGTTTTTGGTAGTGGTCTAGATTCATTTTCAATTGGTAGTGCTTGAACAACTTCTATTTCATTAATCTCTAAATCAATTAATTGTTGCTCATAATTTTCCATCATTGTTTTTAAAGACTTCGATGGATTGTCTTGTCTCATTAAGTGATGTCTAATATCTATATTACCTACATAAATACGTAATGACTCAATATTTTCTGGGACATAAGTTCTAATACCTCTTCTTAAAGTTCCAAAAAGTGTTAGACCATCATTTCTGTCTGTTTGAAATCCTGGGCTATATTGACTAAAAGAATGAGAGTCACCAAAGCAAAGCGCGTTTGTATTTTCTATTCTGTCCACGCGGGGGATTTGGGAACAAATTTTCTTAGCCTCATCAACATCATCTTCTAATCTTTTAAATAGATCAGATCCTGTCTTTAGTCTCTTTTCAATTAGAGTTCCAACACAGGGCATATCGTGGTGAAGCGAATATAGCTTGACACCTTGAGCGAACATTCTAGTGATTTGATAGTACAAGTCATCGTTCGCTCCACCAAAGATATTAAAGTTGCCCTTAAACTCCATACCATGTTCAAGTAACATTACATCAAATGTGGACCAATTGGTCTCTATATCTGTAATGACTTCTACATTAGTGTAGCCTGCATGTGTTAGTTGATTAGCCAGATGGAATGCCCATCCAGATTTATGTGAACTTAATTTTGGACTGAGTTTACCTACAAGTGCGGCAATACCAATCTTAAGTGTTTTATCTTGCTCTAAGTCTGTGAAATAGACTAGGTTACTTTTTGTCTCCATATCCAGCGTCTGCGTCAGTTAAATTAATAGGCTTTTCGGTTTCACCGTAGCCATACTTCTTAATATAATTATCAAGGCCACCGATATATGCTACCGCATCTAATAGGTTGTCTTCTTTATAGTTGTAAGAATGTCTGCTTAATTTAAGTGCGACTAGCGCTGCATACATATCAGATCCTGACCATTCTTTACCGGTCATACCTGCGCAGATCATAGCGGCACGTCTCATGCCTTCTTCGAAAGGACCGTACATACGTTCTTTCTCTTCTGATCTGTTATTGATTATTTCGTCTGCTTCTTTTAGAATGTTTTTGCTCATAATAACTAGATTTAATTATTTATTATAGAGAGAAAGCCGCGATAGTTTCACGGCTTTCCTAAATTAATTAACCCATTTATATTCGGGCTCAGAATAAACATTCTTGATAATGAACTCGTCATCTTCTAATACAAGATACTCTCTTGGAAGAGCGTCAATTACAAACACGTTATCGGCATCTGAAATAGTTTCTCTTTGAGTGTGCCCAACGATTTGAATAATATCTGGATCTACAAGGTCTGACCTTAGAGCCTCCGGACGAATCCAAAAAGGTCCATCATACGGTGAGTTACCAAATGAATTTCTCCCGGAATGATTAAAATAATCTGGTCGCTCTGACCATAACAAGTTTAACGTATCTGCAATCTCAAACATATTACCAAGTTTAGTAACATGCTCACCATACCATGTTTTACTTACCCCAGCATGAGTTGCTAATATATTTTCATGTTGCCAAGCAACTTGTAAATTATGTGCATTTGCCTTTAACAATTCACCGATTTCTGCAGCATGCCATACACTATATCCACCATATTTTCCAGTACAGTATGGTGTATAATGATAATCATGGTTACCGATTAGCAGAGTTACTTTATCTGGATTAGCCTCTTTAAATTCAATAATCTCTTTAAAGTTATAGATCTGAACTGCAGGCGTAATTACGAATGCATCAAAGTAATCTCCAACAAACACGAAATGGTCAGCAGTTTTGTTATCAGCAACAATCTGCTTCCATGTATCATGCCCATGCATATCTCCTATGAAAACTACCTTATTCATCATTCTTACCTTTATGTTTCTTCTTACGTCTATATTTCTTTTTGTTTCTTACTGGAGTAGGCATACGCAAAGCATCTAACCACTCCTGGAGTGTTAGGTTTACTTCTTTTAATTTTTTGCTCTTCTCGTCCATAATTACAGTACTAATATACGAAAAATAATTGACATAAAAAAATATTTCGGCAACTATTTGTAAAGTTTTGCAAACTTTTCTGCTTCGATCTCTTTTATCTTATCTGCGATTGCAGGGCCTTTTACATCAAACTGCTTCATAACATCGCCGCCATTAGTAGATGGCTTGTATTTAATAAATGCCTTTATCATTTTGATGTCTAGCTTATTTAGCTTTGCAAACTCTAAGATAATCTTTTTATCTAGCTTTACAATATCTCTCTTTTTACTTATATCAAATACAGTCTCTGGTTTTAAAGTCATTAATGATTTAAGAAATAAAATAGAATCTATTTCTTTACTTGAAAAAGTTAGTTTATTTAATTGAGATTTTATTTGATCGTTTTCATTAACACCAAATAGAGTTGCTATTTGAATTATCCAATCTCTAGTATCTAAAAATCTTTTATCAACATAAACTGTAGGAAACATTACTGGCCACATCTTAAAGTACTCTACCATCTCTAAGTATTTCTTTGGTGATTTAGCAGTAGTTACAGATTTCTTAAATTCATCTCTAATTCTTTCTGGGCTAATATCTTCTAACGAGTTATCACTAATAATAGCTTCTGCCGTATTCTTTTCTAATTTACTNCCAGTTCTACCNGCAAANCTNAGNGCTCTTAATTTTCTTAGAGGATCTTCTTCAAATCTCTCTTGAGCTCTACCNACAGTTCTAATAGTATTNCTTTGAATATCTGCAATACCACCAACTAGATCGACTACCTCTTGAGTTGCAATATCGTAAAATAGTGCATTAATAGTTAAGTCCCGCCTTAGAACATCTTGGTCTATTGTAGAGAATTTAACGGCATCTGGTCTACGACCCTTTCCAATATCTTCTCTAAATGTTGCAATTTCCATACCTTCAGCAAAACTAGGTGTTTTAGCAATTACAACTCCAAACTGTTGACCTACTTCTCCGATGGTTGGAACACCGCCTGATTTTAAGATCTTAATTACTTCTTCTGGTTTTGCATCAGTAGCTAGGTCAAAGTCTTTTGGTTTTTGTCCAAGCATTGCATCTCTAACTGCACCACCAACTACATAAAGTTCTCTTTTATTTTTCTTAAAGAGTTTATGTAAATCGATGACATCTTTAGGTACATTCATCTTAAGCCTCTGTTGAGCCTCTAGTAGTAGTGTGTAATTTTTGTATGATTCTATCATATTTTATATATTTACCTTACAATATAAACAAAAAAACCCAAACAGAAAAATGTTTGGGTCTTTATTTTGTAAAAAAGTTTGTTTTTATAGTGGCCATATACATACAGTTCCTGCATCGTACCATTCACTATACCAACCTCTTTTGTTTAATTCTTTTTCCCATTTATTCCAAACACCAAACTCTCTATTCTTATAGTCTTCAGAATAGTAGCTGTAAATTTCGTTACCTTTATATTCAGCTCCATCTTCTCCAGATACATGAATACCNCCTTCGCTTCCGTTAAACTCTTCTGAAGTTCCAACAAATTCCATATATTTTCCGATCCAATTCATCATCTCGTCTCTATTAATAGATTTAGCCTCGTTAATTTTACAGAATTCTGAGAAGTGGTCTTTAGTTACTGATTCTGCATAAGCTTCAATATCCCATTGAATTCTTTGCATTGGATCTTCACCTCTAAATTCTTTCTTAGCCCATTGTAATAGACCTGGTTCGTGCTTAGCGTTTTGAGCCATATCGAATGCATGTTCCCATCCACCGTTAGAAGCTACATCCTCAATCCATTTATCGTATTGTTTCTGGTTCCATCTTCTTTTAGCCTTAGCAGCTTCTTTCTTATGTGGACCATCACCTAATTTAGAAGTGGCAGCCATATAACTACCAGGTTTAAATACACCAACATCTTCGCCAGTCTCATCATACTTAATCTCTTTTCTAAATCTTCTTAGTGAATATTCACCACCTTTAATTTGTGTTCTAGGAACAACTTCACCTTGAGATATACCGATAGCTATTTTCATTTCTTCAGCCTTTTTAGGGTCTGTTTCAAAATGTAAATCTCTAACTGCATTTTCAAGTACGGCCTCTTCATAAACTTTAGCAGCTTCTTTTAAATTTTCAAATTGTAAGTCTTTACCTTCCATGTTGAAATTATCTGCATGTTTAGCCCATTTATTTAGGTCTAACTTTTCTTCAGTTTTAAGGTTCATCCAATGCGTCGCATCAATCTTTTCCCATGTTTCATTACCAGGATCTTTCTTNTCTCCAAGTCTTACCTTTCTACCTATTGATTCCTCTTTTGCGGTTTTTAATAATACTTTAAAGTTAGAAGCTCCTTCGCTTAATGATTCAGTAATAAAATTATTGAATTGTGTAAATAGTTTAAATCCTTCCATCTCTAATTTCTTTTTTGTTTTATCCTTTTTAGCTTCTTCTTCGTCATCGTCAATATCTGCTATATCAGGAACATCACCAGAACCTATATTGCCATTTTTAGCATTAGGCAAAGAAACTTCTCCCATACCGCCAATCGTAACACCTGGTGTTATTCTAGCGTTAGCTGTTTCAAAGTTCTCTTCTAGTGATTTATCTTCTGACATATTATTTTCTGTCTATTTGGATATATTCGTTATCTCTAATTTCAAGATTGTTATTATTAACTGATGCATCATATTCACCATAAATAAGATCCCTCTTACCTGCTAACGGTGAATTCATCATTCCAGTCTTATCGATTTTTCTTTTGAGTTTTGATCCATTAACATCATCCATAAAGCCTACGTTAATTACTACCTCGTATGAAAGATATAATGTGTTTTCCGGGTCTAAATCATTTAAACCATTAACCTCATCTATAGCGAATCCATTAAAAAGATTAGCAGTAACAAATAAGATACCATCCATACCGCCTGCTCCTTTTTCTACGTGATCTAAAATAATCTTCTTAGCTGTATCTTCAAACTTAGCCCATTCTTTATTAACTTCTTCTTGAGTCACTACATTAATACCTTCGTATTTTATTGTTTTAATCTCTTGTCTAAACGCTTGCATTACTTTACCTACAAGGCCTTTAGCCGCGTAGACGCCAGTCATTCTATATGACTTCTCGTTTAAAAATTGTTCAAATGTTGGAATTGTTTTCATATCTTTGTTTTAGTTTTATTACCAAGCGTAATCAAATCCTTTAATCTTAGAGATTTGGTCTTTAATTTCTTTGGCGTAGTTTTTAGATTCTCTTTCATAGTAAGATTCAGCCTGTCCGTATCTTTCTTGAGATTCTTCGCCTTGTCTAACATAGTCACAGTATCTTGAATAGTTATCTAGGATATTTGACATGTGGTTAGAAGCATCTCTTAATTTAACCTCTCTACCTTTAGCGTTTTCTCCTATTTTAATTTCTTCATATCTAGTCTTGTCACCTTTAGCTAAACCATCTTTAATTTGGCTTGCTAATAAGTCAATAGCATCTGCGACCATTTTATCAATTGGCATTGAAGCTGCTTTAGTAGCTAGTATCTTGTGGTATCTGTTTTTATTATCAGCTTTAAAATCTGAATCAGATTTAAACGCAGTTGCACCTGCTTTAGCAGAGGATCTTGCATCTCTTAATTGTTGAGTAGAATACTTTTGTCTAATTAGATCTAGGTTTACAATAATAACTCTATCAGAAACTTCTGCAATTCTTTTACCATTATTTAAACCAGAAGCACCCCAGCCTCTATATTTCTTATTTACACCAACTTGATCTTCACTACCTTTTCTACCATCTTTTTTCCAAGCTCTATTCTTAGAATATCTAGACCAGTCNTTAGTATAAAATTCTCTATCACCACCCATTGCTGCTAATAGAATACCNCCACCTGGAATAGTANCTAAACTTCCGTATGAACCAGAGTTATCTGGTAAATATGGATTCTCTTTTTCATTATCTGAAATAAAGAAAATAATATTTGAAGAACCACCGTGATTTTTAAATGCTTTTTGTGGGTCATTATCTAAAATAAAATCTTCGTCTTGAATTTTATCAAGAGCAACTTTAGTCATTTGGTAAAAACCACCTGCTAATCTTTTTAGGTTTTCCTTACCGTGCTTACCCTCTTTGTTACCCATTAAGATACTAGCTAAAATCTGNCTTCCTAATCTTTCGTTTAAAAATCCGTTTGCTCCAGTAAATGCTGCAAATGATTCGTGTATTGAAAATGTATTTTCCATATTTGTTATTTCTGTTTTAATATTTTCTAGTAGACCGATAGCAATACCATTGACTTCTCTATCTCCTTTGTCAACATATCTTTTATTAAGAATCATAAAAGTAAATCCATCTGCTTCTACTTGGTAGTGTGGCATCATGCCAGTACCAAAGTCATATTTGTACTTACCTGCTTTTAATTCTTTACCAACTGACATAAAATCCTTTGCTTTACCTACTAATTCAGCAAGTTTATCTAAGTGAGTTCCTGCATCGTCCTTTTCATTTACTACAGCTTCATCCATTCTTGCTAAAGTATCATAGTAAATATCTTGTATATTACCAGAGTTTTCGAAGTTATATTCTACTGATACATCAATAGTCCATTCTTTTCCATCTTGGTCTGTACCCATAAAGTATACATCCATTCCTTCGTTTCCATGGTCATCGATAACATCATAATCATCAAATTCTACTTCGTACTTTTTACCACCGTCTTTAAATTTAATAATAGGCCATTCATCTTTAGTGATTTTAATCTTTTCATTAAGTTCTACAGCGTTTGGCTGTTCATCTAATTCAGCTAAAATTCTACGACCCCATTTAGAAAGTCTAACACCCTCTTCAGAGACGTTAAAGTATTTTGTGTTTCTAGTTCTCCATTGTTTGTGGTCACCAGATAATTCAGAAAGTATTCTAGTAAACTCTTCTTCTGTGATTACACCATCTTTAACTGCTTTAAGTACTGCGTTTCTTACACCAGCAGTTTTACCTACTGTTGAAGCAGGGTGGTTTTCAGTATACTTTCTTTTAATTTGTATCTTTTTACCTTCTTTTAAGAAATCTTCGAATTTATTCATAATTATCTTATTTTAATTTTTGCTAATTTGCCCTGTGTTTCTTCATATTGAAATGAGAACTTAGACTTTGCGTAAAGAGTTCCCATTGAGAAAGAAACAAATGTTCCTTCTGGCTTTTTTGTAAAGGCATTATATGCAGCCATTGCATTTCCTTCATCATCAAAAATACCAAGAATATTCTTTGATGTTGCAGATCCCATTACAACTCCACCTTGTAGTCTAATAGTTTGACCATCAAGATCTGCACTATTATGAGCAAATACTAAGTATTTAGTTTCACCTTTTTCTGGTAAACTATCACTGTGTTCTTCGAATTCAGTTCTACTATTAAAGTAATAAGATCCAAATGGAATTGATTCGTTTACTTCTTCGTTTTTAACGTTTTCAGTAAAGCTTTCAAAAGATTGTATATTGTTCATATTAATATTCTATTTTGTTTATATATTCTTAATAAAATCATCGAAGGTTAGGAACTCTACCTCTGTAGATTCTGCCATAACTCCCATCGAGTCTTCTAGTTTTTGTTTTAACTCAACATACATATTATGTAATGGTTTTGGAGTTAGCTTCTTAAAGAGCTTCTCATCGCCATCTAACATTGCATTTCTTACTTGAGTTGCTGATATATTCTTTCCTGTTCTAGGTATTTCAAATAAACCAAAATCATCTCTAACATCTAGAGCATCTCTATATTCTTGTTTATCTACTTGATAACCATAAGTCTTCATTCTATCACTTCCTGTTCCCCATAATACTGGTTCGTATTTTGGTCTCATTGCATTAAACATAGTGTCAATACCTCCTGTTGGAATTACAAAAATATCTTCAATAGGTAATTTACCTTTTAATCTGTTTATCATAGCCACTTGAGTTGCCTCATCATAAGGTCTCTTAAATGAATCTTCCTTTTTCTTATTCTTAGCTTTAACTAATAGAATAACTACAGGATAACCATTTTGCTTATAGATTGTTTCTACAACTTTAGCATGTCCTAATGTAAACGGTTGGAATCTACCAACAAACATGTTTACTAATTTCTTACCATGCTCAGGATAATCTACCTTTAAAGCTTCCATAACTGGATTAACTTCAGCAGATATTTTTTGATTTACTAAATACTGTTTAAAGTTCATTACGCTATCTTCGTTTGCTTTAGCTAAAATTTTAGCTTCAATATTTTCAATAAGTTCATTTAGAGTTGTTAGCATATCTCCTGAAATAATATCAGTCTCTTTAGCTCTCTTTTTTCTAAATGACCCTAAAGTAATTTTAAATAGCTCAGCTAAAATTTTATCTTGAACTAAAGTTAATGTCTTTTCGTTTGTTATGAACTTATGATTTAATTCAAACATTGGGGACTCTGAAAAATCAGCAGAATCAAATTTAGCTCCAATATATTTTGTTGCGTTCTCTTTAATATAGTCGTTAAACATTTCTGATATTAACTCTAAATATCTTTTATCAGACTCTTCTTCTTTTAATTCTATTGTATCTAAACTATACTGTACAAAATGTTCAACAATATCTAAAATAGAAATCTGATACATGTCAGATGCCTTTCTTTCTGGTCTAGCCTTTTTATTAAATTTTTCTAAAACAAAAGACTTAAGTCCTTTTCCATCATGGAAGTTAACTATAAAACCAGAAACATCTTTAGAAAGATCGTGCATTAAAGCTGATGCTTTTTGATTTTCATTAAAGATACTATAAACCACTCTTGTAAAAGAAGGTCTATCAGGATTCTCAAATCTTTCTTCAAATTCATTTACGCTAGTTTCTAAAACATCAATGATGGCAGACTTTTGACCTGAATGTAAAAGTCCTTCAAAAAGAACTGGAGGTCTTTGTACTTCTAATAGATCTGCCCATTTATTTAGAATCATATTATCTCTAATTACCTTTCTAACTTTATTAGGATTAGATGGTTGTAATACCTGTATATGTGTTAGTACTAAATTAGATTTTGGTAGTACATCATATTCAATATCAATAGTCTTATTATCTCCTAAATATTCAAAACCAAATTTCCAATCAAATGGCATATCTAATTTAGCATCTTCTGTTATTGTCTTAAAATGTCTAATTGCATTTTCGTAGTATCTTACAATAGTACGGTCTACTACATTCATTTCTATTTTAGATCCTGATTTATAGTATGAAAAGTCAGTCTTATTTCTTTTTACATGGAAAGATGAGCCATCGATCTTCTCAGTAACAATACACTTATTATTAAGTAAATCCATAAACTCATTAGAGTTAGCTCCTTCGAAATATGTTTTTAAATTATTTAGTGCCATTATCTTCCGTATTTTATGATACCCATTAGCTGGTTAATCGCAGCAAAAGTACCTGTTAGTTTAAAGGTTTTTCCTTTAAATTTAAAGACCACTCCTTCTGTTGGGATGATCGACTCAATTCCACCAATACCCTCTAGTCTTTTTAGTTCTTTTTCAACCTTTGCAATTTGAGTAAGGTCGCCATTCTTTTTAATCTTGCCAGCTTCAGTTCTAATCTGATCGTGTAATCTTGCTTTCTCAGCATCTGGATTAGCAGCTACAAAATTAGAAGCGTTCTTTAAAACATCTGCACCTAGTTCTAAAAATAGATTCTCAAAGGGTAAAATGTTTTCTTTATACTTCTTATTTCTTTGACCATCAAAATCTTTAACAGCCTTATTTTGTTCTGGAGTTAATTCCTTTTTTAATGCAGTTAACTTAAGTGTCTTCTTATCTAAGTAAGCCCATCTTAAAAGTAAACCCTCTTTATGTGCAGGTTCTAGATCTGCAAAGTTCTCTTCAATTTGATCTCTCCACCACATCTCGTGATACATTTTAACCTCATCTTGATCTGATAGGCTATAAGTATCTCTTAATTTATTTATCGCCTTTTCATAATAGCCGACTCTTGATTCAAAATCAACGTCTTTAGCTAACTTTAAAATTTGAGGGGGAATTATTGTAAACGTATTTTGAACATCTGACTTTAATTCTTTAAGTGCTTTAACTAGTGCGCCGGCAACATTTTGCTTTCCAATTTGATTACCTTCACCATCTGTCTCTACAATACCATGAAATTGTATAACATCTCTGTCATAATAGATAACATTAGGATTTTTAGAGTAAATTAGTTCCATATTAACGAAATTCAATCCGTTAGCGAACATTGATTGGTCCTTAAGCGCTGGGAGCGCCTCTGCTAGATCTTTAGCAGCAAAGATATATGTTTCTTCAACCAGCTTTGAGGC
>PAUJ01000014.1 GCA_002713705.1 Flavobacteriaceae bacterium | reverse complement strand
TCCGCCAGTTGCACTTGCAGTAATAATCGCATCTGCATCACCAAAACAAGTAACCTCTGTTGCAGTTGCTGTTAAGACAACTTCATCAGGCTCACCAATGGTAATTGTTTCGGATGTAGTACATCCATTATCATCCGTTACTGTAACATCATAAGTTCCTGATGTTAAACCAGATTGATCTGCAACATCATCATCCAATCCACTTCCATCACTAGTAGTCCAAACATAACTATAAGGTGGTAATCCATTTGTTACCGTTAAATCTATCGCTCCATCTGCGCTATCATAACAACTTAAATTATCTTGTGTATAGCTAGAACCCAAATCTGAAGATGTCAATACAAGGGTGGCAATTGGTGAAAAACAATTATAATTAGGATTATAAAAAAATGCATACCATGTACCAGGAGGGGTAACTATTGTATTTACTAGATGATCTCCTATTACGGATGGATCTGAATTTGTACTCCATTTTAATTCAGCACCATTAGGAATTGTTTGAGGTAACACATAATCATCTAAATCAATTGGATCATTTACACAAAGAGATTGGCTATTTGTTGTTAATTCAGGAGCATTTGAATATCCTTCTANNCTTAATTGTAATCCATCNACTAATACTACAGAACCACCANATCTACCAGTTGNATAAAATATATTAGTAGTACCTGNGTTATCTGTTAAAAATGTAATNCAAATATTTTCCCAATAAGGATCTATTTCTGTCCATCCTCCAGGATTTTGATAACCTCCATTACCACTAGTTGCAGTTGATAACTTATTTGGAAAATCAGNTGCTGGATGTATATTTAAATCATTATNTGTNTANNTTAANGGATCGCTAATAACGANACCTCCAGATTGTATNCCAAATTCTAAATCTGGGATAAATTCTTCAAANTCACCAGNATNATTNTNATACCTAGGNATTACAGCAATTTCAAAACAAACGGTATAAATTGTATTAGTTTCGACAGAAATGTCTTGATTGATAGATTCATTTTTNTAGGAAAACAATGAAAATCCGCCACCATCTATATTTGATTGTTTAATAATACCTGGNGTTCCAATATTTGCATATTCATTTGANTAAGATACATATTGACCTTCTGACCAATCTACAGTTCCTCTATCGTTCCAACAATCATAACTTACAGCTGCNCCGTAATTACTAAGGCCGTCAACACCAACTTTTTCNCCACCGTAAAAAGAATTAAAATTAACCTCATCANNTAAAAAAGATCCACAACTTANAAGGTTACAGGCACCAATAGTTGTTCTATTTGGATTAAAAGATTTTGAAAAATNAGTNTTATTTAATCTATTCGCATTATAAATCNTATCTAAATTAGCATTNTATTTTTTAATNTAATCGTCAGAATATTTATCTATAGTTGTCCAATAATCCGACTCTTCAGTAATACCATTTCCTTTTCTATTATTTACCTCTTGNGAAAAAGANANACTNATAGAAAAAAATGTCATTAATACAATNACAAAAGAGAGTGATTTTTTGTAGTAGAAAGAGGTAGCTTTTTCCATATTTATTTATTTTATAATCTTAATTTATAAAAAATTCTNAATGTCTAAAAATGTTAAGTTCATNTCAAAAATAAATCAACANTAAGGAATTATCCTACAAATTTTAATGTTTTAGATAAAAGGTAAGAAAAANCGACAAACAACAGATTAATTGATTAATTAATGNAATNTGATATTGTATTATTNGAGCCTATGGCATTTTAATTTAAAATANTAGAACCANAGAAAAAAANTGTTTTCTACTCATTTTCAATTAATTNCTTTTAATATAAAAGTAAATTTTATTTCAAGAAATAATCTAAATCATATCACAATTGGTATAGCTTTAACATTAATAATTGTAGAATAAAACATTCATCAGTTTATANGTANATTTATTCGACAAAAGACAATTTGTTATTTTCATTAAGTGTTTTATTCTAAGAGTNATTGATCAANTATATTATGTAAATGNATTAAAATTTTAATGTANAANCAAAAATATAATTAGNNGCATAGCTATTTACAAACAGTAAAACAACTTGTATATTTGTATANTATTAAAAAAGAAAAAAATGTCGCTACCTACTGAAATAAAGAGAAGAAGAACCTTCGGTATTATATCACATCCAGATGCTGGAAAAACTACATTAACTGAAAAGCTTCTNTTATTTGGAGGTGCTATTCAGGAAGCAGGTGCCGTAAAATCNAATAAAGTTAAGAAAGGGGCCACTAGTGATTTTATGGAAATTGAAAGACAAAGAGGAATCTCTGTTGCAACTTCTGTTTTAGCTTTTGAATATAAAGGAATAAAAATCAATATACTTGATACTCCAGGTCACAAAGACTTTGCTGAAGANACTTTTAGAACATTGACAGCAGTAGATAGTGTTATTGTAGTTATTGATGTAGCAAAAGGCGTTGAGGAACAAACTATTAAGCTAGTAGAAGTTTGTAGAATGCGAAATATTCCAATAATCGTTTTTATTAATAAACTAGATAGAGAAGGTAAAGATGCTTTTGAATTATTGGATGAAATTGAACAAAAATTAAATCTAATAGTAACACCTATGAGCTTCCCAATAGGCATGGGTTACGATTTTAAAGGTATTTATAATATTTGGGAAAATAATGTTAATTTATTTAGTGGTGATAGTAGAAAAAATATTGAAGAAACTATNAGTATTGATAATATTAATGACCTTCTATTAAATGAATTAATTGGCAATGATACTTCAAATTCACTNAGGGAAGATGTTGAATTAGCTACTGAAGTGTATCCACCTTTTTCACAAGAAGATTATTTAAATGGAAATTTACAACCTGTATTTTTTGGATCTGCATTAAATAATTTTGGAGTTAGAGAACTTTTAGATTGNTTTGTTGAAATTGCTCCTNCACCAAGACCTAAAGAAAGTGATACNCGAATTGTAAAACCTGAAGAAACCGGTTTTAGTGGATTTGTATTTAAGATCCATGCTAANATGGATCCAAAACATCGAGATAGATTGGCATTTGTAAAAATTGTTTCAGGNACTTTTATNAGAAANACNCCTTACTTGCATGTNAGAAATAATAAAAAAATGAAATTTTCTAGTCCCAATGCTTTTTTTGCTGAACGTAAAGAAATTGTTGACGTGTCATATCCTGGGGATATTGTAGGCTTGCATGATACTGGGAACTTTAAAATTGGTGATACCTTAACTCAAGGTGAACTTATGAAATACAAGGGAATTCCAAGTTTTTCGCCAGAACACTTTAAATACATAAACAATGTAGATCCTTTAAAGAGTAAACAATTAGCAAAAGGAATTGACCAATTAATGGATGAGGGAGTTGCACAGTTATTTGTTTTAGAATTAAATGGAAGAAAAGTAATAGGTACGGTAGGTGCACTGCAATTTGAAGTNATTCAATATCGATTAGAACATGAATATTCTGCTAAATGTTCTTACGAAAATTTAAATGTTTCTAAAGCTTGTTGGGTGGACATTAAACATTCAGACTCTGAACAATTAAAAGAATTTAAAAGAGTAAAATCACGCTTTCTGGCAATAGATAAAAGAGGNCAATTGGTTTTCTTTGCAGATTCTGCTTTCACNCTACAAATGACACAATCTAAATATCCAAAAGTAAAATTACATTTTGTAAGTGAATTTTAANTAAAGAAAGTTAATCNCAANAATCTNAGAGNCACAAACANATTCACAANACAAATACCTTAAAATNATANATTTTCAAAATAAGANCNTCATTATTTAACAATAGATATCTTATAATCTTTTTAAATATAAATGGNTAANCACTGAANATANCATAAGTATATNTTGCTTATTATCTCAANAAATGATTGTTTTAAGCTTCCCCGGTTGGACCGAAATTTAATGGAATTGGTGCTTGCTCAAAATCTTTTATTTTNCCGTGAGCGTTTTCAAAACGTTCCACATTATCAACTAAAGCTTTTAAAAACCGTTTCGCATGTTGCGGTGTTAANACAATTCGAGACTTTACTTTACTTTTTGGTACNCCAGGCATAATTGTAATAAAATCTACTACAAATTCTGANTGAGAATGATTGATNATAGCTAAGTTACTATAAATACCTTGTGCTACTTTTTCATCCAATTCAATATTGATTTGACCTTTCTTATTTTTATTTGAATCTGACATCTTTATATTATTTAGTTTCAACAAAGGTAGAAATCTGTTATTAGTTTAAAAACAAAATCCCGATAGAAATCGGGATTTTGAAAATATTAATAACATTGCAGTTGTAAAAACTGATTTTTATATTAATTATAATTCACTTCTTGCTTCTCACGAGTCATTTCTTCCAACTCAGATTTAGAACCTACGATAATAGTTCCATATTTACGCATTCCTGTACCTGCTGGTATTCTATGACCTACAATAACATTTTCTTTCAATCCTTCAAGCGTATCCACTTTTCCATTTACTGCTGCTTCGTTTAATACTTTTGTAGTTTCCTGGAAGGAAGCTGCAGAGATAAACGATTTAGTTTGTAATGAAGCACGTGTAATACCCTGCAAGATTGGTGTTGCCGTAGCAGGTACTGCATCTCTAGTTACAACAAGTTGCTTATCAGTTCTCTTAAGAATTGAGTTTTCATCACGTAAATCCCTGGACGAAATGATTTGTCCTTCTTTTAATGTTTCAGAATCTCCTGCATTTTCAATTACCTTCATTCCAAATATTTTATCATTTTCTTCGATAAAATCAAATTTATGGGCTAATTGATTTTCTAGGAACAAAGTATCACCTGGATCAACAAGTCTAACTTTACGCATCATTTGACGCACTACAACCTCAAAGTGTTTATCATTAATTTTTACACCTTGTAATCGATATACTTCCTGAACTTCGTTTACTAAGTATTGCTGAACCGCTGATGGTCCTTTAATATTTAAAATATCTAACGGTGTAATTGACCCGTCAGATAACGGCATTCCTGCACGTACAAAATCATTTTCTTGAACTAAAATCTGATTTGATAATTTCACTAAATATTTTTTAATATCACCAAATTTAGTTTCCACTATAATCTCACGATTACCACGCTTAATTTTACCAAATGAAACAACACCATCTACCTCACTTACTACAGCAGGGTTAGAAGGATTACGAGCTTCAAATAATTCCGTTACACGAGGAAGACCACCAGTGATATCACCTGCTTTAGATGATTTACGAGGAATCTTAACTAAGATATTACCTATTTTCACAGTTTCACCATCATCTACCATAAGGTGAGCTCCAACCGGAAGGTTATAAGAACGAATTATTTCATCATTCTTACCCATTATTAACAGGGTTGGAATTTTCTTTTTATCCCTAGATTCAGAAATTACTTTTTCTTGGAAACCGGTTTGTTCATCAATTTCTACTTGATAAGTAATACCCTGTTCTAGGTTTTCATATTGAATTTTACCAGAAAATTCAGAAATAATTACACCGTTAAATGGATCCCATTGACAAACAATATCTCCATTTTTAAGACTCGAACCATTTTTAACAAAAATGTGTGAACCGTAAGGAATATTATTTGTACTAAGTGTAATTCCTGATTTCTTATCTTTTAATTTAACTTCTGAAGTTCTAGAAATTACTACATCAACAACATTACCTTCTTTATCTTTACTTTTTACAGTCTTAAGATCTTCTATTTCAGCAATTCCATCAAACTTCACTGTTAACTTATTCTCTTCTGAAATATTACCTGCAACACCACCAACGTGAAATGTACGCAGTGTTAACTGTGTACCTGGCTCTCCAATAGATTGTGCTGCTACTACACCAACAGCTTCACCCATTTGCACCATCTTATTAGTAGCTAAATTTCTACCATAACATGTTGCACAAATTCCTTTTTTAGCTTCACAAGTTAATGCTGAACGCACCTCTATAGAATCTATAGGTGATACTTCTATTTTTTCAGCTATTTCGTTTGTAATATGATCTCCAGAAGCTACATATAATTCTTCTGTTAAAGGATCATAAACATCGTGTAATGAGGTACGACCTACGATTCTTTCTGCTAAAGTTTCAACAACTTCTTCATTTTTCTTTAATGCAGAAACATCAATACCTCTTAGTGTACCACAATCATGAATATTAACAATTACATCCTGGGACACATCTACAAGTCTACGAGTTAAGTATCCTGCATCAGCTGTTTTTAAAGCCGTATCAGCAAGACCCTTACGAGCACCGTGAGTAGAGATAAAATATTCAAGAATTGATAATCCTTCCTTAAAGTTAGAAAGAATTGGATTTTCGATAATTTCACCACCTCCTGAAGTAGATTTTTTAGGTTTTGCCATTAATCCACGCATACCCGTTAACTGACGAATTTGTTCTTTAGAACCCCTTGCACCAGAATCAAGCATCATAAATACTGAGTTAAATCCTTGCTTGTCTTCACGAATACGCTTCATAGACAATTCTGTCAATTCTGCATTGGTAGCTGTCCAAATATCAATTACTTGATTGTATCTTTCATTATTAGTAATAAGACCCATATTATAATTACCTATAATAGCATCTACTTGACTATTTGCTTTTTTAATCATTCCAGTTTTTTCCTCAGGAATAATAATATCACCTAAACTAAAAGACAATCCACCTTCAAAGGCAAATTTATACCCTAATGTTTTTATTTCATCAAGGAAATCTGCAGTTATAGGAACTGAAGTTACTCTAAGAATATCACCAATAATATCTCTAAGAGACTTTTTTGTCAATACTTCATTAATATAACCTGCAGCTTCTGGAACATTTTCATTAAAAATTACTCTACCAACAGTAGTTGTAATTACTTGATAAACCAATTCTCCTGTTTTGTTAAAATCTTTAGTTCTAATTTTAATTTCCGCATTTAATTCTACTCTTTTTTCATTGTATGCGATAATTACTTCTTCAGCGGAATAAAAAGTGATTCCCTCTCCAACAACTTTATAATCTTCTGTAGATTTTTTAAGTTTGGTCATATAATAAAGACCTAATACCATATCCTGAGACGGCACCACAACTGGTGAACCATTTGCTGGATTTAATATATTATGAGAACCTAACATTAATAGTTGTGCCTCCAAAATTGCTTCTGGTCCAAGTGGCAAGTGAACTGCCATCTGATCCCCATCAAAATCCGCATTAAACGCAGTACAGGCTAATGGATGTAATTGGATCGCTTTTCCTTCAATTAATTTTGGTTGAAATGCTTGTATACCTAAACGGTGAAGCGTAGGAGCACGATTTAATAATACAGGATGACCTTTTAAAACATTCTCTAAAATATCCCATACAACTGGTTCCTTTTTATCTATAATTTTTTTTGCAGATTTAACAGTTTTTACAATTCCTCTTTCAATTAGTTTTCTAATAATAAAAGGTTTGTAAAGTTCTGAAGCCATCCCCTTAGGAATACCACACTCAGATAATTTTAATTCTGGTCCAACAACAATCACCGAACGTGCTGAATAATCCACACGTTTTCCTAATAAGTTTTGACGGAAACGACCTTGTTTTCCTTTTAAAGAATCTGATAAAGATTTTAAAGGACGGTTTGAATCAGTTTTAACTGCTGAAGATTTACGTGTATTATCAAATAATGAATCTACTGACTCTTGAAGCATACGCTTCTCATTACGCAAAATTACTTCAGGAGCTTTAATCTCCATTAATCGCTTTAGACGATTATTTCTAATAATTACCCTTCGGTAAAGATCATTTAAATCAGAAGTTGCAAAACGACCTCCATCAAGAGGTACTAAAGGACGTAATTCTGGTGGAATAATTGGCACCACCTTCATAATCATCCATTCTGGCTTATTAACTCTATTTTTATTGGATTCACGAAGAGCTTCAACAACTTGCAATCGTTTTAACGCTTCCGTTTTACGTTGCTTAGAAGTTTCATTATTTGCTTTGTGACGCAATTCAAAAGATAAATCGTCTAAATTGATTCTTCTTAATAAATCAATCATACATTCAGCTCCCATTTTAGCGATGAATTTCTCTGGATCTTCATCATCTAAATATTGATTTTCTTGAGGAAGTGTTTCTAAAATAGTTAGGTATTCTTCTTCTGTTAAGAAATCCATTTTTTGAACAGGTTCTCCTTCCTCATTTATTGCATTACCCGGTTGAATAACAACATAACGTTCATAATAAATAATCATGTTTAACTTCTTAGATGGCAATCCAAGAAGATATCCAATTTTATTAGGTAAAGAACGGAAATACCAAATGTGAGCAACAGGAACTACTAAATTAATGTGTCCTACTCGATCACGACGTACTTTTTTTTCAGTTACTTCTACACCACAACGGTCACAAACGATTCCCTTGTAACGTATTCTTTTATATTTTCCACAGGCACATTCGTAATCTTTAATAGGTCCGAATATACGCTCACAAAATAAACCATCACGTTCTGGTTTATGAGTACGGTAGTTAATTGTTTCAGGTTTTAATACTTCCCCGCGAGATTCAGCTAAAATCGCTTCTGGTGAGGAAAACCCAATCGAAATTTTGTTAAATTTCTTTGCTACTATTTCTTTATTTCTTGCCATAATGCTATGTACTATGCTTTGTAAAATTAAGATTGAAGTTTTTAGGCTTCAGTAAGTCTTAAATGACTTTATGATCGATCCCCGCTTTCACGGGGATTAAATTATTCCTCTAGTCTAATGTCTAGTCCAAGACCTTTTAATTCGTGCATTAACACATTAAAAGATTCTGGAAGTCCTGGTTCTGGCATTGCTTCACCCTTTACGATTGCTTCGTAAGTTTTAGCTCTACCAACAACATCATCAGATTTCACTGTCAATATTTCTCTAAGTGTACTGGAAGCTCCATAAGCCTCTAATGCCCAAACTTCCATCTCACCAAAACGTTGACCCCCAAATTGTGCTTTACCACCAAGAGGTTGTTGTGTAATTAATGAGTAAGGCCCAATAGAACGAGCGTGCATTTTATCATCAATCATATGACCTAACTTAATCATATAAATAACTCCAACGGTTGCTTTTTGATCAAATCGCTGACCAGTCCCACCATCATATAAATAGGTATGCCCAAATTCAGGAACTCCAGCTTTTTCTGTTAATGCTGTGATTTCTTCTATAGTTGCACCATCAAAAATTGGTGTCGCATATTTCTGACCTAATTTTTGACCAGCCCATCCAAGAACTGTTTCATAAATTTGACCAATGTTCATACGAGAAGGCACTCCTAATGGATTTAAAACGATATCAACTGGTGTTCCATCTTCTAAGAAAGGCATATCTTCTTCACGTACAATACGCGCTACAATACCTTTGTTACCGTGACGTCCCGCCATTTTATCACCTACTTTAAGTTTACGTTTCTTAGCAACATATACTTTTGCAAGTTTTAAAATTCCAGATGGTAATTCATCTCCAACAGAAATTGCAAATTTCTCACGACGAAGATTACCTTGTAAATCGTTTTCTTTAATCTTGTAATTGTGCATTAAATCTTCAACTAAAACATTTGTTTCTGAATTAGTTGTCCAGGTCCCACCTGTTAAATGAGTATAATCATCTATTTCATTTAACATTTTTAAGGTATACTTTTTTCCTTTTGGAAAAACAACTTCTCCAAGGTCGTTAATTACACCTTGAGCTGTTTTACCTGAAACAATTGTAAATAGTTTTTCAACAAGAATATCTCTAAGTTCGTCGAATTTTTTATAAAACTCATCTTCTAATAAAGCAATTTCTTCTTTATTTTGAGCCCTCATCCGCTTATCCTTAACTGAACGTGCAAATAATTTTTTATTAATAACAACACCATGTAATGAAGGAGAAGCTTTTAAAGAAGCATCTTTTACATCACCAGCTTTATCACCAAAAATTGCTCGAAGTAATTTTTCTTCAGGAGTAGGATCACTTTCTCCTTTTGGAGTAATTTTTCCAATTAAAATATCACCTGGTTTTACTTCTGCTCCAATACGAATCATACCGTGTTCATCAAGATCTTTAGTAGACTCTTCAGAAACATTTGGAATATCATTTGTAAGCTCTTCGTTACCTAATTTAGTATCTCTAACTTGCAATGAATATTCATCTATGTGAATAGAAGTAAATATATCATCACGAACTACTTTTTCAGAAATTACAATTGCATCCTCAAAATTATACCCTTTCCAAGGCATAAAGGCTACTTTCATATTTCTACCTAAAGCTAATTCACCAGCTTGAGTAGCGTATCCTTGACATAAAACTTGACCTTTCTCAACTCTATCACCTTTTTGAACTATAGGTTTTAAGTTTATAGAAGTACTTTGATTTGTTTTTCTAAACTTAATTAATTTGTAAGTTTTTGAATCACCATCAAAACTAACTAACTGTTGATCTTCAGTACGATCGTACTTAATAGTAATTTCGTTAGCATCAACATATTCAATAATTCCAGCTCCTTCTGCATTAATTAACACACGTGAATCTGATGCAACCTGACGCTCTAGACCTGTTCCAACAATAGGAGACTCAGCTCTCATTAATGGTACTGCTTGACGCATCATATTTGATCCCATCAATGCACGATTCGCATCATCATGTTCTAAGAAAGGAATTAAAGATGCTGAAATGGATGAAATTTGATTTGGTGCAACATCCGTATAGTGTATATCTTTGGATTCCACTACTGGGAAATCACCTTCCATACGNGCAATAACTTTTTCCNTATTTATNGTACCATCGTCAGCTATATCAATATGTGCTTGCGCAATTAATTTATCTTCTTCTTCTTCAGCAGAAAGATAAATNGGTTCACTTTTTAAATCGATAACNCCATTTTCAACCTTACGGTAAGGAGTTTCTAAAAAACCTAAATAGTTTACTTTTGCATAAACAGAAAGAGAAGATATTAATCCAATATTCGGTCCTTCAGGAGTNTCAATTGGGCAAAGTCTTCCNTAGTGAGTAAAGTGAACATCACGTACCTCAAAACCGGCTCTCTCTCTAGAAAGNCCACCAGGTCCTAATGCAGAAAGACGACGTTTGTGAGTAATTTCAGCAATTGGATTGGTTTGATCCATAAACTGAGATAACTGATTNGTACCAAAAAATGAATTAATAACGGAAGATAGTGTCTTTGCGTTAATTAAATCAATTGGAGTAAAAACTTCATTATCACGAACGTTCATACGCTCTCTAATNGTACGGGCCATACGAGCTAAACCGACACCAAATTGAGAAGAAAGTTGCTCACCTACTGTACGTACACGACGATTTGATAAGTGATCAATATCATCAATCTCAGCTTTTGAGTTAATAAGTTCNATCAAAAATTTAATTATGGTNATAATATCTTCTTTGGTAAGAACTAACTTATCCATTGGTATATCAAGACCTAATTTTTTATTCATTCTAAAACGACCTACATTTCCAAGATTGTAGCGTTGGTCGCTAAAAAACAANTTATTAATAATACCACGCGCTGTCTCTTCATCAGGCGGCTCTGCGTTACGCAATTGTCTATATATATGTTCNACCGCTTCTTTTTCAGAATTGGTTGGATCTTTTTGAAGCGTNTTATGAATAATTGCATAATCAGCTTGTAAATTATCTTCTTTGTGNAGAAGTATTGTTTTAGAACCAGATTCAATAATCTCTTCGATATGATCTTTTTCAAGAATAGTATCNCGGTCTAGTATAATTTCATTTCTTTCGATAGAAACAACTTCNCCAGTATCTTCATCAACAAAATCCTCATGCCATGTCTTTAAAACACGTGCAGCTAATTTTCTTCCTAAATATTTTTTAAGACCAGTTTTTGATGCTTTTACTTCTTCTGCTANGTCAAATATTTCAAGAATATCCTTATCTCTTTCAAAACCGATAGCACGGAAAAGCGTAGTAACTGGTAATTTTTTCTTTCTATCNATATAAGCGTACATTACTTGATTTATATCGGTAGCAAATTCAATCCAAGAGCCTTTAAAAGGTATTACTCTTGCTGAATATAATTTCGTACCATTTGCGTGAAATGATTGACCAAAGAAAACACCAGGTGAACGGTGTAGTTGAGAAACAACAACACGTTCTGCTCCGTTAACAACGAAAGTTCCGTTTGGAGTCATGTAAGGTATAGTTCCTANATAAACATCTTGTACAATTGTTTCNAAATCTTCATGTTCTGGATCAGTACAATATAGTTTTAAACGAGCTTTTAAGGGTACACTATAAGTTAATCCNCGCTCAATACACTCCTGAATGGAATACCTTGAAGGATCTACAAAATAATCTAAAAACTCTAATACAAATTGATTTCTGGTATCGGTAATCGGGAAATTTTCCAAAAAGGTTTTGTAAAGACCTTCTGTTTCTCTTCTATCGGATTTGGTTTCCAATTGAAAAAAATCTTGAAAAGATTTAATTTGAATATCCAAAAAATCNGGATAATCAGGCTTATTCTTTACTGTGGAAAAATTCAATCTTTCAGTTTGCGTTGCTGACATCTATGGACGAATTTTAATTATAATAAAACAGTGAACGCGTANAATAATGGCGAAACCATTATATACGCAAAATGGTTTAGGTCTATTCCATCGAAAGGAAAGACCTAAACCTTAGGGTTTGGTGCGTTGTGAGCTTACTTAAGCTCAACCTCTGCACCAGCTTCTTCTAACTGTGCTTTTAAAGCTTCAGCTTCATCTTTTGCTACACCTTCCTTAATNGGAGANGGAACATTATCAACTAATCCCTTAGCGTCTTTAAGACCTAGTCCTGTAAGTTCTTTAACAAGTTTTACAACTGCTAATTTAGACCCACCTGGAGCTGTAAGAATTACGTCGAATTCTGATTTTTCTTCTTCGGCTTCGCCACCACCAGCAGCACCGCCAGCAGCAACAGCTACTGCAGCTGCAGCNGGCTCTATACCGTATTCTTCTTTTAATATTCCAGCTAATTCATTAACTTCTTTTACTGTTAAGTTAACTAATTGTTCTGCGAAATCTTTTAAATCTGCCATTTTCTATCGTTTTAAGTAATTTAATTTTTATATTTTAATTTTAATGATACTCTAATATTTTAACCTTCTCTTTCTGATAGGGTTTTAACAATACCTGCAATTGTTCCTCCACTAGATTTAAGTGCAGAAATAACATTCTTAGCAGGAGACTGTAATAATCCAATAATNTCTCCAATAAGTTCGTCTTTCGACTTNATATTAACTAGTGTATCTAATTGATCGTCTCCAACGTAAATTGCTTCTTCAATGAATGCTCCCTTAAGTAATGGCTTGTNAGATTTTTTTCTAAATGCCTTAATAACCTTTGCTGGTGCATTGCTAGTTTCAGCAAGCATAATTGATGTATTCCCTTTAAGAACTTCTGGTAGTTCACCAAAATCCTTATCAGAACTTTCCATTGCTTTTNNAAGCAATGTATTTTTAACGACNTCTAACTTAACTCCAGCTTTATAACAAGCCCTTCTTAAGTTACTCGTATCTCCTGCATTAAGACCCGATATNTCAGCTAAATAAATAGTTGCGCTATCAGCTAACNGTGCAGTTAAATTTTCTATTACTTGTGATTTTTCTTCTCTTGTCATAAGTTCTAAATTTTACTACTCAGCAAATCTTTTTGTATCAATCTCAATACTTGGACTCATAGTACTCGACATAAAAATGCTTTTAATATAAATTCCTTTTGAAGATTGAGGTTTCAATTTTACAAGGGTTGTTAATAATTCTTTTGCGTTTCCTTCAATTTTATCAGCATCGAAAGATGCTTTTCCAATTGCAGCGTGAACAATACCAGTCTTTTCTACTTTAAAGTCGATTTTACCAGCTTTNACGTCTGAAANAGCCTTAGCAACATCCATTGTTACTGTACCAGTTTTTGGNTTAGGCATTAATCCACGAGGTCCTAAAACACGTCCTAGAGGTCCTAATTTTCCCATTACACTTGGCATAGTCACAATAACGTCGACATCTGTCCATCCTCCTTTTATTTTNTCGAGGTACTCATCTAAACCAACATAATCCGCTCCAGCCTCTTTAGCTTCCGCTTCTTTATCTGGAGTTACTAATGCTAATACTTTAACGTCTTTACCTGTACCATGTGGTAAGGTAACTACACCNCGTACCATTTGATTAGCTTTTCGTGGATCTACGTTNAGACGCACTGCTAAATCAACAGATGCATCAAAATTTACGTTGGTGATTTCTTTTATTAAAGCAGANGCNTCTGCAACGTTATAAACCTTTCCAGGTTCAACTTTTGCTTGGGCTTCCTTTTGCTTTTTTGTTAATCTTGCCATTTTATAGATTCTTTTTTNGGATTAAAAAGGGGATTCACCACCTTTTACATTCACTCCCATNGATCTTGCAGTACCAGCTACCATCTTCATTGCAGATTCAATGCTAAATGCATTTAAATCCGGCATTTTGTCTTCAGCAATTGCTCTTACTTGATCCCAGGTTATTTTTGCTACTTTCTTNACGTGTGGCTCGCCAGATCCTTTTTTTAATTTGGCAGCTTCAAGGATTTGCACCGCAGCTGGAGGTGTTTTTATAACAAAATCAAAGGATTTGTCTTTAAAAACTGTAATAGCAACTGGTAACACTTTTCCTTGCTTATCTTGAGTTCTAGCATTAAATTGCTTACAGAACTCCATAATATTCACACCGGCAGCACCTAAAGCGGGTCCAACTGGTGGGGATGGATTAGCAGCTCCACCTCGAACTTGTAATTTTACTACTTTATCTACTTCTTTTGCCATCTTTTAATTTTAATTAATTTTATTTTTTCTTCGGTGGAAGCCCAAGAAAAAAACTATTTATAGCGTGCAACAATTAAACTTTTTCAACTTGCATAAAACTTAATTCTAACGGTGTTTTTCTTCCGAAAATTTTAACCATAACTTCAAGTTTACGTTTTTCTTCAAATATTTTTTCAACAGTTCCATTAAACCCATTAAAAGGACCGTCTATTACTTTTATAGTTTCCCCCATGGTGTAAGGTATATTTACATTCTCATCTTTGACAGATAGTTCATCTACTTTTCCTAACAATCTGTTTACCTCTGCTTGTCTTAAAGGCACAGGGTCTCCACCTTTTACTTCACCTAAAAACCCGATTACTCCATTTACAGATCTTATAATATGAGGAATCTCTCCTACTAAATCTGCTTGTACCATAATATAACCAGGAATAAATACCCTTTCCTTGTTTATTTTTTTTCCATTGCGAATTTGAACTACTTTCTCAGTAGGAACTAAAATTTGCTGAATAAAATCCTGAAGATTTAATCTAACAATCTCAGACTCTATATATTCTTTGATCTTGTTTTCCTTTCCGCTTACAGAACGAATAACATACCACTTTTTTGCACTTTTAACTTCAGTCATCTATATATATTAAGACTTGATCCATTCAAAGTATCTACTAATAACACCACTAAATACGGTGTCAATTCCAAAAACAAGTAAAGCTAACACTACTGAAAATGCTGCAACAATAACTGTTAAACGCTGCCCTTCAGACCATGTAGTCCAAGTAACATGATTCTTAAGTTCATTATACGACTCTTTGATGTAGTTTACCATTTTATACTTATTTTATTAATTCTATATAAAAAATTGTTTTTATACAATTTGATATTTTGCACGGGTTGAGAGACTCGAACTCACGACACCTGGTTTTGGAGACCAGTGCTCTACCAACTGAGCTAAACCCGTTTCTTTGGGCAATTATTACACNCTACCCGTTATAAAAGTCAAGGCGTCCCGATATAATCAGGACACCTTAAAAAACTTTTAATGTATTATTTTAGTCTAATATTTCAGTAACCTGACCGGCACCTACTGTTCTACCACCCTCACGGATTGCAAAACGAAGACCAACATTCATTGCAATTGCTTGAAGCAATTCAACNTGTATTGTTAAGTTATCACCTGGCATTACCATTTCAACTCCATNAGGAAGCATAATTGTTCCTGTAACATCAGTAGTACGAACNTAAAACTGTGGACGGTAGTTATTATGGAATGGAGTATGACGTCCACCTTCTTCTTTCTTAAGAANATANACCTCTGCTTTAAATTTAGCATGAGGAGTAACTGAACCTTGCTTACATATTACCATTCCTCTTCTAATATCTTCTTTNGCAATACCTCTTAGCAATATACCTGCATTATCTCCAGCCTCACCTCTATCTAAGATTTGACGGAACATTTCGATACCAGTAATTGTAGAAGTTAATTTTTCAGCTCCCATACCAATGATATCTACAGNATCTCCAGTNTTTGCAATNCCAGTCTCTATACGACCTGTTGCTACNGTTCCACGCCCTGTAATTGAAAATACATCCTCAATTGGCATTAAGAAATCTTTATCAACTTCTCTTAAAGGNTCTTCAATCCATTTATCAACAGCNTCCATAAGCTCCAANACTGNATCNACCCATTTTTTCTCACCGTTTAANGCTCCTAATGCGGATCCTGCNATTACNGGTCCATTATCGCCATCATATTCGTAAAAACTTAAAAGCTCACGAACTTCCATTTCAACTAATTCGATTAATTCTTCATCNTCAACCATATCCACTTTATTCATGAATACAACNATACGAGGAATTCCTACCTGACGTCCTAGAAGNATGTGCTCACGAGTTTGTGGCATTGGTCCATCTGTAGCAGCAACCACAAGTATAGCACCATCCATTTGCGCAGCACCAGTTACCATGTTCTTTACGTAATCGGCGTGACCTGGACAGTCAACGTGAGCGTAATGACGATTAGCTGTTGCATACTCAACGTGTGANGAGTTAATTGTTATACCTCTTTCTTTTTCTTCTGGAGCATTATCAATTTGATCAAAAGATGTTGCNGAAGAATGACCTGCATCTGATAATACCTTTGTAATAGCTGCAGTTAATGTTGTTTTACCGTGATCTACATGCCCTATTGTACCGACATTTAAATGTGGTTTTGACCGATCGTAAGTTTCTTTTGCCATTTTGTATTTATTTAATCTTAGTTATATATTAGTATCTATTAAAACATATTATTTTAATTGAGCCAATGTTGGGAATTGAACCCAAGACCTCTTCCTTACCAAGGAAACGCTCTACCCCTGAGCTACACCGGCTTAAAGATTTTTTTTTTAATTTTCACTAAAGCGATAAAAAATCTTCTGCCTTAGCAGGAATATTAGAGCGGGAGACCAGGTTCGAACTGGCGACATTCAGCTTGGAAGGCTGACGCTCTACCAACTGAGCTACTCCCGCTTTTAAATTTGAAATTTCTTTCAAAAACTTTTCAATACTTAGATATTATTTTAAGGAACCTCACAAAATTAAAAAATTCTGTGGGGAGAGCAGGATTCGAACCTGCGAAGACGTAGTCAGCAGATTTACAGTCTGCCCTCGTTGGCCGCTTGAGTATCTCCCCTTAATTTAANACCTATTTTAAAGAACTTTTTTAAGCTTATCTACTGNAAATCAATCNTATAAACNTACTTAAAATTCTATTTTTTTAAAGAGCCGATGGAGGGACNCGAACCCACGNCCTGCTGATTACAAATCAGCTGCTCTAGCCAGCTGAGCTACATCGGCTTTCGGCTTACTTTTTACTNTAAAAAACCCCGATATTTCTAACGGACTGCAAATGTATATAAATTATTTTTTTTACAAAACTTTTATTGATAAATATTACTAATATTTTTCACTTTCTCATCTAATCATTCTATTTCTCTTTATGAACAAGTGTTTTAAANGATTTAATTTTTATTTTTTGNTCAAAAAGNATTGCGAAAANCTTATTCGCATGTTTTTATANCTTTATTTAAATATTAATTTACTNNGAATTTCTTGGATGAGTATTTTTATAAACTTGTTTTAACTTTGAAATNCTATTATTTGCATAAATTTGAGTGGATGCTAAACTAGAGTGACCCAACAACTCTTTTACGGATTTTATATCCGCTCCTTCGTTTAACAGATGAGTAGCAAATGAATGTCTTAATATNTGGGGNCTTTTTTTAACTTTCTCTGATGCTNTACTAAAGTAATTATTAATTACTCTGTAAACCAATGTCTCATATATCTTAGTTCCTTTTTCAGTTAGCAACAAATAATCAACATCTTTAACAGAATTCAAATCCTTTCTGNAATCTAANTAAGAATTNATTGTACTTAAAGCAGACGGCAATAGCGGGATTATTCGTTCTTTATTTCTTTTACCAAGAACTTTAATAGTTTNTTGAGAATCTGAAATATTNTTTAATTTTAAATTNACCAACTCGCCACGCCTCATTCCTGTAGAATAAAANAGTTCTACTATTAATTTATTCCGCANGCCTAGAAAACTATTTTCCGCTTTTAANATTTCTAAAACATCTTCTATTTCTTTTTCTGAAAATGGAACTTGTAATTTTTTAGTNGTTTTTAGCACCTTATGCTTTAANAAAGGACTTACTTTAATATCTCCTATCTTTAAAAGAAACTTATAATAAGTTCTCAAAGAAGAAATTTTACGATTAATAGTTCTATTAGAAACTCCGTCACCTACTAATTTNACAATCCAACTCCTTATGATGGCATAACTAACATTATTAATTTCTGAAAAATCAAATTCTGATAAAGCAAATTCCCGAAACCCTAATAAATCTTTGTGATANGCTATTAAGGTATGTTTGGAATAGTTTTTTTCTAAGTTAAGATAGTCAAGAAATGATGTAAATGGCATAAAAAAGTCCGTTGAAAAGTAAAACTACTATTTTCAACGGACTTTATATCCTAAATTAAACAGAAATACTAAACTTCTTCCTGATCTCTTAAGTTTTGNATGTATTGAGCTTTTTGAATCTGTGCTCTTCTTTTTACTGAAGGCTTNGAAAATTGTTTTCGTTCACGTAANTGATTCTTAGTTCCTGTACGATCAAACTTNCGCTTAAAACGTTTCAGTGCTCTATCTATATTTTCTCCTTCTTTNATTGGTATTATTAACATAACTCTTAACCTCCTCTCTTTTAGGTCGGCAAAGATAAAAAGATTTTTGATTAAAAATATAAGTTTTATGTTTTTTTCAAAACTATCTTNTTACTCTTTAAATAAAGTTGCTTTTTTACTTAAATCTTGGACTAATTTTTCTTCCTCTTCACTCTCCAACAACACATTGTAATTTTCCCAAAACTCNTTATTGTATGNACGTTGTATAAAAATATCATCAGACCAAGGTTTTTGAAGTGCCTTTTCTATCTCTGTAGTATCTTGAATAATTTCAGTAAATAGAATTTCCTGNACAGAATAATAAAACTGTTCTTCTTTTAACTTTTTCTTTTCCTCNGCTGTTTTGTATAAATTATCAGTAGATCTATCCCCAACATTTACCAATTTTGGAGTTTCATAATAATAATAATTCGGATACATTTTNCCATCATATTCCATATATGATATAATCAATTTATGGTTATTAAGTGTACCTAAAAGACTTTTACTTCTTCCCTTCTGCTTATCTGANGATGCTATTAAATCGTATTCAATTTTCTTTATTGCAAACGTATCCCAATAAATNTATATCCATCCTTTAGATTCAAATCCTTCGTTATAAATGCCCTTTGTATTTAAACCAACAAAATCAAATCCTTTTTTAATTTCTATTTTATATATTTTTCTATCATTATCAACTAAAATAGTATCAATTTTAAATTGATGATTATCAAGTATGTTCTCTCCAAATAGAGAATTCGATCTATTAGAGTTTCTAACTAAATTCAATTTACCCTTAAACAGAAATCCCAATCCATTTATCCGTTCATCATTCCATTTAATTGCTTNAATTAGAGAAGTTGTTTTTATAGTGTCTCTTTGAAGTTGCTTTGACGACATTTTAAAATTACTAGAAGTATTCCTCAAATAAGAAGAATAAGCAAACAAACTATCCACATCTCGTAAATCAAAACTCTTCCTATTTTCATCTACATTAATTTTTAAATTATTCTTAGACCCTGANGCATAACTAGANTCATATAAAGTAATTGCGCTTTCNATAAGCCATTTGTATTCCTTTACATTACGTTCTCTGTGTCTTAAAAAACCTTTTTGCATAAAAGGNANTTCTGGCAAATTATTTGGAAGACTTTCAATGGCTCTTAAAACGACATCATTTCCTGTTTTTGGTCTTGCTTCTGCCATAATTAAAATTTCATCTAAAGANGCAATATCTTCCTCAAGAAATATTTCCTCATCATTTAAAAATTTACTAACAAGAATTTTAAAACTTTTAAANCCTATAGATGATATCACTAATGTATCGTTTTCTAATCTTTTTGGAACTANGAGTATGAATTTACCATCTACATTACTAACAGAACCAATTGTTGAATTTTCAATATAAATACTTGCATTTTCTAAAGGCTCATAAGTTGTGAAATCAACAATTTTGCTTTTTAATTCTACTTGAGANAAAACGCTTGAANAGCTAATAAAAAATAGNNCATAGGATAAACGTTTTAAAAAGCTAAGAATCATTATATCTAATTTTGGTTTATTCACTTTATTCAAAATATTAAGTCGCTGGCTTATAATCTTTTCCATCAATCACCATTTTAGCGATAATTCCTAAATGATTTTCGCTAAAACGATTATAATATTAAGTCGCTGGCTTATAATCTTTTCCATCAATCACCATTTTAGCGATAATTTCTCTCAAAATTTCAGAAGTGCCACCGCCAATAGGTCCTAAACGACTATCTCTAAACATACGTGCTAATGGATAATCTTCCATATAACCATATCCTCCTAATAACTGGAGACATTGATACATTACATCATCAGCCATCTTAGTTCCAGTAAGCTTAGCCATTGTAGCTTCCTTTACAACATACTCATTATCATCCAATCNTTTAACAGTACNATAATTAAATGTTTTACAAACCTCAATTTCACTTGCCATCTGCGCAACACTATGTCTTAATNCCTGAAAGGTTGCNATACTTTTTCCAAATGCATTTCTATNCTTCATATATTCGATGGTATAGGCTAAAGCAAATTCCGCTCTTGCATGTGCATTAACTGCCATAATCAANCGCTCTAGNGCAAAATGCTGCATGATATAAGGAAAACCCATATCTATTTCTCCCATTAAATTACCTTCAGGAATTGTAACATTATCGAATGCAATTTCTGCAGTATCACTAGCTCTCCAACCAAGTTTATTTAATTTAGNAGCTGTAATTCCTGGGGTATCTCTATCAACAACAAATATACTNATGCCCTTCCCTCCTTTTTCNGGAGAGGTTTTGGCTGCTACCACTAAATAATCGCTATAAACTCCGTTAGTAATAAAGGTCTTTGAACCATTTAAAACAAAAGTATTATCTTTTTTCACTGCAGTAGTTCTCATACCAGACACATCAGACCCTCCAAACGGTTCTGTAATACAAAGACAACCAATTTTATCCCCTGAAATACTTGGTGCTAAATATTTTTCTTTTATTTCTTGACTACCTTCTTTATNTAAATGAGTCATTGCTAAGTATGCATGAGCCCAAATATTAGCAGCAAACCCNCCAGAGTTTACTTTCTGAAGTTCTTCTAAGAATATNACTGTGTAAAATAAATCTAAGTTTAATCCACCAAATTCTTCAGGATAATTAATCCCAAAGAAACCCATGTCTCCCATTTTTTTCCAAATAAATCGCTCTACTACTCCATCTTTTTCCCATTTATCAATNTGAGGAACGACTTCTATTTGTAAAAAATCTTTTAAACTTTTTCTAAAAAGTTCATGCTCTTCNGTAAAATACATATGTTNTATTCTTTAAAATAATTATTATCAAATGCAGTATAGCATTGATAATTATTCAATTTTCAAATATAACTGAATTCCTTGTAACTTCCTTTTCGTTAATCCTTCAATATTTTGCAATTGTGAAAAACTTTCAATCTGCTCATTAAGNATTCTGTATTCCCATATNCTTTTAGCTAAATCAAATGAAATCCCTGGAATAGTTGCAATATCTGAAGCAGAAATGCTATTAAAATTCATTTTTANAATCTCTTTTGGAGTTTTTACCGTAAACTCGTTTAATACCTTATTAATAANTTGATAATCCAAACCATAAAGTTGATATATTTGAATATCATCTGAAAANCCTCCCAATTTATTTCGATAATCTATAATNTTTTTGCTNTTTACTTTCCCAATTCCGTTTACTTTTTCGAGTTGTTCTTGTGTTGTTATATTTAAATCTACTTTTTGCNGAAATGTTTTTTCTTTAAACCCCTTTTTTAGGTAATTTTTTTTCGGTTTTGAATTACTNATCCAGTCTGGAAATTTAAAATAAGGACTTATTTTATTTAATAAAGAGTCGGAAACTTTTGTGACTTTTTTAAAGTCNTTAACAGAATTAATCCATTTATTTTCTTTTCTAAAAGCTAATAATCGGTCAATCTCTTCGGTTGACATTCCCAANACATATCCTTTAAAATCTGATAAAAAATTTGGGTTAAAGGGAAATACTTTAGGCTTTTTAGATTCGATTTCAATAGTTCGCAAAGAGTCTAATTCTTTTTGAATAGCAATAACTTCTTTAGAATTAATATCTAGGAGGCTTTCTTTAGAAAAATCTACATAGTANTTTAGCACTAAATATCCAGATGTAAAAAAAANCAATAATAAAATCCCATTTCGTTGAGATCTATTGAAAACGAAATGGGATTTAATTTTTTCCATCATAATATAGTTTAATATTATTCTGGGGAGAAACAACCGAAAATTATAAATTTACCCTAAGCTTCCTTGTCTGCTTTTATAGCAGTTAAATATCTTTTTAATTGTTTTTTTACAACTGGAAATAAGAAAAANAANCCAATCATATTAGGAAACACCATNGCGAATATCATAGCGTCAGAAAAGCCCCAAATAGAATTCATACTTGCTGCGGATCCAATAACTACGAAAGCTAAAAATAATAATTTATAGGTAATATCTGCTAATTTACCTCTACCAAATAAAAATTTCCATGACTGTAATCCATAATAAGACCAAGAAATCATTGTAGAAACAGCAAATAAAACTACCGCTATNGTTAAAAANACACCAGAATATGGAATGTATTGAGCAAATGCTTTTGAGGTAATACCTGCACCTTCATAAGTTATTCCNTCAATCATTATCCCTCCAAGACCGTCACCACCATATTCAAAAGCTCCACCAAAGTTGAATATAATAATTACTAATGCTGTCATTGTACAGATTACAACTGTATCTATAAAAGGTTCTAATAAAGCTACCATACCTTCAGATGCAGAATATTTAGTTTTTACTGCTGAATGAGCAATAGATGCAGAACCAGCTCCAGCTTCGTTAGAAAAAGCTGCTCTTTTGAATCCTACTAACAATACTCCAATAAGACTTCCTACTCCAATCGCTTTAGGATTAAAAGCTTCTGTAATAATTAGACCAAGAGCATCNTCAATTAAGCTATAATTACTAAAAATTATATACAAACAAGCTATTATATATAACACCGCCATAAATGGCACTACNTTCTCAGTTACAGATGCTATTCTTTTAATTCCTCCTATAATTATTACTCCNACTAAAATCGCTANAACGACACCAATAATAGCACCAGCTCCGCTATATTCAAGACCAAATAAGTCTTTTAAAACAATAGTAGCCTGATTAGATTGGGCAGCATTNCCTCCACCAAAAGAACCNCCAATACAAAATACAGCAAATAAAACTGCCATGACCTTTCCTAATTTAGCAAATCCTTTTTCCTTTAAACCCTTACTTAAATAATACATAGGTCCACCATAAACAGTTCCATCTTCACCTATATCTCGATATTGAACACCTAGAGTACACTCTACAAACTTCGTAGACATTCCTAATAATCCACAAATGATCATCCAAAAAGTAGCGCCTGGTCCTCCTAATGCAATTGCTAAAGCAACNCCTGCAATGTTACCATTACCAACTGTTCCAGAAACTGCTGTTGCCAGAGCTTGAAAATGGGTTACTTCGCCATCTTTATCATCATTATTCACCTTGTCTTNTGTTTCTNCATCAATTACGAACTCTTCAGCATTTGAAACATGTCCATCTAACGAATCATATTTACCTCTAACAATGTTTATAGAAGTTATAAAATACCTGAAATTTGGAAAGCCAAAATATAAAGTAAAAAACAATGCACTAAAAACTAATAAAATAATAACAAAAGGAGCGCCTTTAAAAACTTCAAAAAANACAATACTAGATATGAAGTCTGAAAAAGGTTTAAATGCTTCGTCAATTTTTTGATCGATACCTTTTTCTATATTTTCTTGGGCGAATGTNATTATTGGAATTAAAAAAGTAAAAAGGGAAAGAAAATATTTCTTCATAATTGATTGTTTAGTTTAATTTTATTTCAGTTAGCAATAAAGAAAAAAAAAACGGGACTTCAAATTTTTGNTAGTTAATTTGTTAACGAGCTTTAAACATTATAAAGCTTTTTTNATCTTTCACTTAAAAAAACACTACTTATTAATAACAGCGGTATCTATATTATTTGATCAATTAGGCCTCATATTAATCAATATTTGGTAGCCTTNTGATTATAAAAACTTTTAACAAATTCNTTTCACAAATCAAATACGGAAGATCTTTTGGTATAAATCAAATCTTTTAATTGTAATAAAAAAGCCATCGTAATGTAAATAGCAAATCCTAAACCTAAAGTTGCAAAGGATAAATAAATAAAAACCAAACGAACATTTTTTACTCTTAATCCTAATTTTTCTGAAAATCGAGAACTAACATCAAAACCATGTTTNTCAAAATAATGTCGAGCTGTATAAATTAATTTAAGCATTATNTAAAAGACTAATTTTTAAAAANAATAGATTGTCGCTTTCAGANTAAAANTATTAATCTAAATATCCCATTTCACTCATCCAATCGTTATTAAACATTTTACCAATGTAACGACTTCCGTGATCGTGAAATAATACCACNACCACATCGTCTTTAGTGAAATNTTTTTTTAATTGCAACACTCCTTTTATAGCAGAACCCGCTGAGTTACCCAAAAACATACCTTCTTCTTTGGCCAATCGTTGCGTATAAACCGCTCCNTCTTTGTCAGTAACTTTAGTAAAACCATCAATAATATCAAAGTTTACGTTTTTAGGTAAAATATCTTCTCCGATTCCTTCAGTTACATAAGGATATATTTCATTTTCATCAAAAANTCCTGTTTCATGNTATTTTTTAAAAACACTCCCATAAGTGTCTATTCCCCAAATTTTCACATTAGGATTCTGTTCTTTTAAATATTTTCCAACTCCCGAAATNGTGCCACCTGTTCCAACTCCCACTACAAAATGAGTGATTTTACCATGGGTTTGTTTCCAAATTTCTGGACCGGTNCTTTCGTAATGAGCTTTTGTATTACTAGGATTNTCGTATTGATTTACATACCAACTGTTTGGNGTTTCTTNAGACAATCTTTTAGAAACTGAATAATAAGAACGTGGATCCTCAGGTTCTACTGCTGTTGGACAAATTACAACCTCAGCACCTACAGCTTTTAAAATATCACACTTTTCCTTTGATTGCTTATCTGCTAAAACGAAAATACACNTATATCCTTTAACAATTGCAGCTAATGCCAATCCCATTCCTGTATTACCAGANGTCCCNTCNATGATAGTTCCGCCAGGTTTTAATCTCCCATCNGCCTCTGCATCTTCAATCATGGTNAATGCCATGCGATCTTTAACCGAATTACCTGGATTAAAAGTTTCATATTTAGCAAGAACTAAACAAGGTAGTTCCTCAGTTATTTTATTGACTTTAACTAATGGAGTATTACCAATCGTTTCAAGTATGTTTTTTGCGTAATTCATTTAATNTATTTCAGTNTACAAATGTATAAATTAAGAAACTAATAATTGCTTTANTNATAGTGTAGTGATAAATATTTTTATTTATCTATTNAAATCTAATCGCTCTAACGGGAGATATTTTAGAAATAACGTAAGAAGGTATTAANAACATNGAAAAACATAATAAGAAGGTTCCTAGGTTTAACATCAATATATAACTTATTTCTAGATATACAGGAGCTTCTGTTACATAATAAATAGTTGGATCAAGTGTAATCAATTTAAATTGTTTTTGAANAANTAANAATCCAATTCCGANCATATTTCCCCAAAANANTCCAACGCTAACCAAATACATCGCATTANAAATAAAAATGCTTCGCACACTTTTATCACTGCTACCTAANGCTTTTAAGATNCCNATCATTTGGGTGCGCTCTAAAATTAAAACNAGTAGCGCAGTAATCATATTGATGCCTGCTACCAAAATCATAATTCCAATGATAAGGATGATATTAAAATCNAATAACTCCANCCATTTAAAAATAGAATAATAACGTTCATTGATAGTTTGAGAATCTAAAAGACTATTGGTTTCTTGATAGACTTGATTTCCAATGNTATCTATTTGATCAAAATCTTCAACAAAAACTTCAAAAGAACCNATCTCATCTGNTGTCCAATTATTTAATCGCTGAATATGACGAATGTCTGCGATTACAAATTTTTCATCAAATTCTAAAAAACCACTATTATAAATTCCTGAAATATTAAANCTTCTACTTCGTGGTGGCTTNGAACTGTCTTCTCTGAAAAAAAAAGCAGTCACTTTATCTCCTATTTTTAGATGGAGNCGTTTNGTTAAATATTCAGAAATTAAAATANCTTCATGAAGCTTATCAGTATAGTTTGGTAAACTACCCTCTACTAAAAAANCTGAAAAATTATCCCAATTATAATCGGNACCTACACCCTTTANAACAATTCCTTCAAAATCTGTTGCCGTCCTTATAACTCCTCCTTTAGAAGCTGTNGCTTGTATGTGTTTGANCCCATCAATAGAAGTAAATTTAGGGTAAAATTCTTGTNNTTTTGAAATTGGATTTTGNGAGTCATTAGAAAAATTAGTATCGAAATTTGAAATAATGATATCTCCGTTAAAGGCTGAAACCTTTTCATGAATTTTTTTTTGGAGCCCAACGCCTGTTGCNATAGATATCAACATCGTAATAAACCCTATTGCAATAGAAACAATAGCAATTTTTATTATTGGTGATGAAATGCTATTTTTATACTCCCTTGCGGAAACGATTCGCTTGGCGATGAAATATTCAAAATTCACTAAACCTTTATGACTTTAAATGTTTTCAAAAATACACATTTCTTATTGGTAACTTTCACAATACTAACTTGTTTTTGTTGTAAAAGTCAATCTGAAAAAAAAAATACAGCTACTGAAGAAATTGAAANAGAAGCAATTGTAAAAGAAATTGTTTTAGGTGCTAGTCAAGTGGAGGAATACCTTCCACTATTAAAGAATAAAAAAATTGGTATTGTCGCTAACCAGACCTCGGTATTATATTTAAAAAATGAAGACTTCGATAAAAATAGTATTCAGAAAAAACCAGAAATACGTCTACATTTAGTAGATTATTTATTCAATAAANAAATAAAAATCCAACGTGTTTTTGCTCCCGAACATGGATTTAGAGGAAAAGCAGATGCNGGTGAACTAATTAAAGATGGAGTTGATACCAAAACTGGTTTANCTATCATTTCCTTATACGGGAAAAATAAAAAACCNTCCATACAACAATTAGAAGGAGTCGAAATAATGATTTTCGATATTCAAG
Source organism: Flavobacteriaceae bacterium (assembly GCA_002713705.1). Classification (GTDB taxonomy): domain Bacteria; phylum Bacteroidota; class Bacteroidia; order Flavobacteriales; family Flavobacteriaceae; genus Marifrigoribacter. Next base: position 116,959 of record PAUJ01000014.1, on the reverse strand, counting down.
ATGTNGGTGCTCGATTTTANACCTACATATCTACCNTACATTATATGATGGANGCTTGTGCAGAATTAAATATCCCTTTATTAATATTAGATCGTCCAAATCCAAACGGTCATTATATAGACGGTCCTATATTAGAAAAACAACATAAAAGTTTTGTAGGAATGCATCCGGTTCCAGTTNTTCATGGTATGACCATTGGAGAATATGCTCAAATGATAAATGGTGAAGGTTGGTTNAATAATGGAGTAACGTGTGATATTACCATCATTAAATTAAAGAATTACACCCATCAAACNNNATANTCATTNCCTATTAAACCATCACCCAATTTACCTAANGATGTTGCAATCAANCTCTACCCAAGNTTGTGTTTTTTTGAGGGNACCCNTTTAAGTGCAGGCCGTGGAACAGAAATGCAATTTCAGATTTTTGGTNCCCCTAANCTTCCAGAAGAATTTTATCCCTTTACATTTACCCCACAAGCAAATGAAGGTGCTAAAGATCCTAAATTTAANAATGANGTATGNNATGGGAAAGATTTAAGAAAANATAAAAAGCTAAATGAATTAAACCTTGAATGGCTAATTGAAGCTTACANCTCAACTGGAAAAAAAGAAGAATTCTTTAGTCTGTTTTTTACCAAATTAGCAGGAACCACTCAATTGCAAGAACAAATAGAAAAAGGATATACCTATCGTGAAATTAGAAAGACTTGGTTAAAAGGTTTGGAAGATTATAANATAAGNAAAGCAAAGTATTTGTTATATAAATAATAAAATCAACCTCCTCCTCTTCTAAATTTTTCTCGAGGCTTCCCTCCTTTTTCAGAATATTGTATGGGTAAATTTGCCTTTAAAGCTTCCATTATATTGTAGGTGGCAGGACATATTGCTGTATTTTCAATAGTAATCNTNTCTATTTGCTGAAATTTTCTTCTATTGGTATGTGGATATTCACGACATGCTTTTGGACGAACATTGTAAATACNACATTCATTATCAGGCATTAAAAACACACAAGGAATTAATTTAAACGAAAACTCATTGTCATCACCAACTTCTAAATATTCCTCTATAAATTTTTGTTCTTTAAGCTTTAGGTGTTTTGCAATTCTTGCTACATCNTGATCAGTTAACCAAGGTGCAGTTGTTTTACAGCAATTAGCACATTTTAAACAATCTGTTTTTGCAAACTCTTTATCGTGCAACTCTACCATCAAGNTATCAAGATTATTTGGCGGCTTCTTTCGAAGCTTTTTAAATAACTTTCTATTCTCCTTCTCCTTATNTTTGGCTTTCTTTGGAAGCTGTTTTAATATATTNTCCATGNANCCCAAAAATACTAAAATTGTTGCAGTATTTTACAAGCTAATANTAATACATTATTAAATTAAAAGTTTATGACTGATTTATTTGGAAAAGCATTGTTAGATTATCAANACGATAATTANACAGATGATTTATACACCGAGACTAATATTAGTGAAGAAGATATTTTACCAATCCCCTATCTTTTTAGAAGTTATTCTGAAATGCCTCCATTAGAACAATTGGCCTTAAGTAATGTTAGCGGAAAAGTATTGGATGTAGGTTGTGGTGCAGGTAGCATTTCTTTACATCTTCAAGAATCTGGATTAGATGTTATGGCAATTGATACTTCTGGTGGGGCTATAGAAGTATGTAACTTAAGAGGTTTGAAAAACACAAAAGAAATAGATTTACTTNAGTTAAAAGATCAAAAATTTGATACCATTTTATTATTGATGAATGGTACTGGAATTTTTAAAAAATTAGAACATACAGATGTCTANCTTCAGCATTTAAAATCACTTTTAAATCCAAAAGGACAAATAATTATTGATTCAAGTGATTTACGCTATATGTATGATAGTGGTGATGAAGAAGGAAGTATTATGGTACCTCCAGATAACTATTATGGTGAATTAAAATTTACTGTTTATTATAAAGAATGGGCAAGTGAACCTTTTAATTGGTTGTATTTAGATCCACAAACTTTTAAAGATGCTTGCTTAGACAATGGCTTATCGTTTGAGATTTTAGGAGAAGGTGAGAATTTTGATTATTTAGCTAAGCTTACACTTATTTAGTATAACCAGCTTTAACCATTGCTCCTAGACCCTTAACGAATAATTCTCTTTTCCATTCATCAACAATGCTTTTAATATCTGCTGCTAAGACTTCTTTTTTTGCTAGTACCGTTTTAGTAATTTTACTTGTATTATAAACTTCAATTATTTTAAGTTCTTCATTGGTTACTTCTTTTTCATTCTCAAGTTGCTCCTGAGCAATAGAAGTTTTACAATAATTTAATAATTCTTTTATTTCTGGGTAGGAATAGTTTTTTCTATAAGCAAAAGCTAAGATTGAGATCAGTTCCTGGATACTTTCTTTTTTTTCTTCTCTAAATTTTTCCCAAAAGGAGTTTGGAGTATCTTTGGCAGCTACGCGGACCCTTAAAGAAACGAGTGTTTTTTCATATTCAAAATCATATTTTTGAATAGTTCCGTTGCAATTTAAAAGGCTTATTATATCATCTTGATAAACATCTATTTGTGCAGCTACCGAGAAATATAATCCTAAAAACACCGTTAATAAGAAAGCGCTAATTTTATTCATTATCAACATTAAGTTATGTTTACAAACATACTAATCAAAAATATGAAGATTATAAAAATTAATCATTTTTTTTTCCTTTTTACATTTTTAATAATTATTTCGTGTAAAAAGGATGATGAATCAACTCCATTAATAGATGAAGCTAAATCAGAAAATCTAAAGCCTCTTGGAGCTTCTGCTGCCGATTTACTTTCTCAAAACACTTACTCAAGTTTAACCCTAGAACTTGCTTTCACAATCGGTTTCAGACCAAGTCAAGAAGCGATAGATGATTTTAAAAGCTTTTTAGAAAGTCGCATCAATAAACCTGGAGGAATTGTTTTTGTGGAAACTGAAATCATCACTCCATTTGTAGAGAGTCAAACCATTGATGATATCAGAAAAATTGAAGACGAACAAAGAATTCATTATACAGTTGCAGATGACATTGCTATATTTATTTATTTTAGCCACGCTAAAGCTTCAACAGATTCAGAAATATCCGTGACTTTAGGTACTGCCTACAGAAATACTTCGGTAGTGATATACCAGCAAACCATTAGAGAAGTAAGTATTTCACAAAACTCAGATTTGTATGTACTTGAGGAGACTACTCTTCAACACGAAATTGGACACTTATTTGGATTGGTGAACATTCAAGAAGATGATATACATTCAGATCACGAAGATTTAGCTCATAGAAAACATTGCAAAGTTGAAGATTGTTTAATGTATTTTGAAACTAACTTACCTGGTAGTTTTAGAAATAGAATAAATGTTCCGAGTTTAGATTCACTTTGCATGGAAGATCTTCAGGCTAAAGGAGGAAAATAATCACTTTTTCAAAAAATCAAAAACCATCATTAATTTATTTCTCCTAAATCATGATTAAAAACCATTTCACCATTGATAAAAGTAGCATGAACTTTCACTGAAGGAATCTCATCTATAGGAATCTTCATAATATTTTTTTCTAAAACCGTAAAATCCGCAAACTTTCCAATTTCAATACTTCCTTTCTCATCCTCTTCAAAATTTGAATAAGCAGCCCAGATTGTCATCCCTTTTAGGGTTTCTTCCCTTGTAAGACCTTCATCAATTCTATAACCTCCTTCAGGATAATTATCTAAATCTTTACGAGCAACAGCTGCATAAAATGTATACATTGGATTGACTTTTTCTACAGGAAAATCTGTACCTAAAACTACTAAGCCAGATTTTTCTAATAAAGTTTTATAGGAATATGCTCCTTTAATACGTTCTTTACCAACTCTATCTTCTGCCCAATACATATCACTTGTAGCGTGAGTGGGCTGTATGGATGGCAGTATTTTATTTGAAAAATAATTAAAATCTGAGTTTGAAACTATTTGAGCATGCTCAACTCTCCATCTAGGATCCTCTTCATTTTTAAGTATTTCTGTATATACTCTTAATACCGAAATATTGGCAGAATCTCCAATTGCATGAGTATTCATTTGATAACCTGCATTTACAATTCTTTTTGCTAAAGAAGTCAATTCAGCTTCACCGGTAATCATAGCACCATGTTTTCCTGGTTGATCGCTATATTCGTCTTTCATTGCGGCACCTCTTGATCCTAAAGCACCATCTGCCCAAACTTTTACCGACCGAAGATTTAACCGATCCGTTTTAACGATTCCTTTATTCAAATAATATTCCAAATTTGATGTATCTTTTGTTATCATAGCATAAATGCGAATTGACATTTCACCTGCTTGCTGTAAGGAATCTACTAAGTCAATTACAAAACGATTAGTGCCTGCTTCATCAATGGTAGTGAGGCCAAATTCTAAACATTTCTTTTCTGCATCCTTTAATGCTTTTATGTAATATGCTTTATCTTTTTCAGGATATGTATTCCAAACCAATCCCATGGGAGTATCAATTAGAATACCGCTTGGTTCGTCATTCTTTAAAATGACCTCTCCACCGGCAATTTTAGTATTCTTTGTTATTCCTGCCATTTCTATAGCCTTACTATTAACAATCATGGCATGACCATCAATTCTTGTTAGTGAAACGGGAGTATTCGGAAATATAAAATCCAATTCTTTTTTGGTTGGAAATTCTTTTACTTCCCAATCGTTTTGATCCCAACCCCTACCTATTATATAATCACTATTATTATTTTCCTGAAAAGTAATGACTCTTTTTAATACTTCTTGATAGCTCTCGGAACCAACTAGATCAACTTGTTGCATAGATATCCCTAAATTAAGTAAATGCGCATGAGCATCAATTAATCCAGGAATAATTGTTTTTCCTTGAGCATCAAATAAACTGGTTGGTTCATATGTTGTTTCTAAATCATTAAGTAAACCTACCGCAACAATTTTTCCCTTGTTTACAACAAAAGCTTCAACAATCTCAAAACTGTCATTAACCGTATAAATATTGGCATTTTTAACTAATAAATCTATTTTTACTTTTTCTGAAGAACAAGATAATATTAAAATGATAGCTGATAAAAATAGAGTTTTTTTCATTTTTTTATATTAATTAAAAGTAAAAATAAAGAAAAAAACATAACTGTTACGAAAACATTTCTTCAAGCTAATCCTTTTTTATACTTTCACTTCAAAATAAATGATTTGGATAAAATCAGAAAATACATAAAAAGCATTACCGAAATTAACGATGAAGATTGGAGTTTTTTCTCATCAAAACTTCATAAAAATAGTTATCCAAAAAAATCTATAATTACAGAAATAGGTGAAGTAGAAAATCATATTTCGTTTATAGAAAAAGGAATTGTCAGATTATTAATTCCCAAAAAAGAAGAAGCAGATGAAATTACTTATGGGTTCAGTTTTGAGAACGAATTCATAAGTGCATACAGTTCATTTTTAACTCAAGCTCCTTCACTATATAAATTAGAAACACTAGTTGAAACAAGTTTGTTGAGTATTACATATTCCGATTTACAAAAGGTATATAAACATACGAAAATTGGAAATTTAATTGGTCGTCTGGTAGCGGAACGCTTATTTATTATAAAATCAAATAGAGCTTTATCTTTATTAAATGATTCTGCTGAAAAACGTTATTTTAACTTATTTACGGAACGTCCAAATTTGATTAAAGAAATACCATTAAAATACATTGCATCATATATAGGTGTTACACCTCAGTCACTCAGTAGAATCAGGAAAAAAATTACTTAACATAGGTTCATTTCATATCTTATTATAATTATCGAAATTTGTTAAAAAGATAATCTATATGACCATTTTAATTTTTATGATATTCCTTTGGTATTCAGGTTTGTTCTTTCAAACCTTTTTTCTTCATCGTTATGCTGCACACCAAACATTTACAATGTCGCCATTGTTGGAAAAAATTTGTTTCATATTTACATGGCTTACTCAAGGCTCCAATTATTTAAGTGCTTATGGGTATGGTATTATGCATAGAATGCACCATGCATATACAGATACTAAGGAAGACCCTCACTCTCCAAAATTTGATAAAAATCCTTTAGCAATGATGTGGAGAACTAAAAACATCTACCAAGATATTAATAAAAAAAGAATAATAATAGCTGAAAAATTCACTAAAAACGTTCCACAATGGGAAGTCTTTGATAATTTTGCAAGTTCAATCTTTTCAAGAATTGCTTGGGGAGGAGCTTACGTATTATTCTTTTATTTTTTTGCCGATGCCTGGTGGCAATGGTTATTTTTACCAATTGTTTTTTTAATGGCTCCTATACATGGTATGATTATTAATTGGTTTGCGCATGTGTATGGTTATGTGAATTTTAAAGTAAATGATACCTCTAAAAATTTATTCCCTTTCGATTTTTTAATGATGGGTGAAGGTTATCATAACAATCATCATAAACACGGAAGTCGTGCAAATTTCGGTGGAGTACGTTGGCATGAAATTGACATTACGTATTCAATTATGTGCGTATTAGATAAGTTAAAAATCATTAAAATAAAGAATAAATAGGCTTTTAGCCTTACCAGTCAAATTTATAAGAAGCACCTAATATTCCTTGAATTCCTTGCACCTTATAATTTATCCATTTTTGATAGTTTTCTCCAAAAAGATTACTCCCCCTAACAAAGATTGACAATTGTTTATTAAACCGATATCCAATATGAGTATTTGCATCAAAATAACTAGCTAAAGTTTTCACATTATCTGGTAAACCTCCAATAGATGAGCTAAACAAATCCTTACGCTCTCCAACAAAAAACAAAGAAGCTCCTCCATAGAGTTTTTCAGTAATATTAAAGCTTGTAAATAATGTAGCCTGAATGGATGGAAGGTTCCAAGCTTCTATCTCGTATGTAGTATCAAAGCTATTGTAAGTTCCATTTATTCCTAAATTAAAATTAGTTGAAACCTCAAAAATCAATTCTCCAAAAAAGGAAATAGATTCAATATCATCATAAATAACGGTAAAAGAATTACCATATTCGTATCCTTCTAAAGTTAAATCTTGTCCCTTGTAAACATTAGAATTAAACAATGTTTTATCGTCTTCTTTAGAATAAGATGCTCTTATATTATATGCAATAGCATTGGTTAGTTTTCCTTTTAAGCCTGCGAAACCATTATATAGATTACTTGTTGGTTGTATAAACAAGGTAGGCGAAACAAAAGGATTTTCTTCTATAAAATTATAATAAGAGTTTTGATCTAGACCCCCATCAATTCCTCCGTAAACAATTAATAATTCATCGACTAAGCGGTAAGATGCTTCAATTTTTGGATATGTATAAAAATTAGTTTTATTTTTTTCAGCATTTAATGACATATAAGCAGCAATACCTATAGAAAGGACTAAATCTTCAGTTCTATATTCATAAGAAGGAATAATTCCAGCATTTAAAAAACTATATTTTATAGCGGATATGTCTGAATAATTTCTTTCAAAATTTCCAATTAGGTAATCTATATCAACTCCAATTTTAAGTGGAAAATCTATTGCATCAAAGCCAAAATCTGGTTTTACTTTAATATTAAATTCAGAAGATGAAAAACTATCTCCTAAATACCTGATACCAACAGTACCTTTTTCAAAATATGAATCTTCTACCACAAGGCTTCCCTCGGCAAAACTACTAAAATAAGAATGTCTAGAGGCTATTGAATTAATAATTTGCGACGGGGCTGTGTTGTATAAATTATTTAAACCGTACCAATTAAAAAGTTGATTTTTAATACCAGCGCTCATCTCATAATTAAGATTTTTTTGCCTACTGGTAAAATTACCCTCCAATTGCGTATCGTGAAAATTATCATCTAAAAGGAGATTTTTTATACCACCTTGTGAAGAGTTATGTTTAAAAGACAAACCAATATTATTAGTACTATTAATTTCAAAATTACTATAGAATTCTGCCACTATATTCGTGTAGTTCCCTATTCCTAAAATTGCATAGTTATCGTATTGTATTAGCGGTTTTGTTTTTTCGATTGAAGTTGATTTTCCTTTTGCTGGTGCAAAGGTAGATGCAACAGGAACTGAAAAAATAGTATAGTTCAATTCTTTCTTTTTAGTCATAATGGAATCCTTTATCAAAGGATTTTCTTTTACTTTAAAAGCATCTGAAATGGTTGGATTATATGGTTTGATAATATTCACTACTTCTGTACCCAAATTATCATCTTCTTGTGCAGAAATAATATTAACACTAAAAATGAGTAATCCTAGAACTAATAATCTTATTCTTAAGCTTTGATTTAGCATATTAATGAATTGATTTTTCAATTTGTAAAATGAGTTTGTTTTGACAACAATCAATTAGTTTTTTTCTTCTAACTCAATAGAGTCATTGGTTTTGGCTTGTTCACTTTTTACTATGGATAATTCAGATGTTGCTTCATCAATAATGTCTGGATAATCTTCAAAATTTTTAATTACACTTTCTAAAATATAAGTTGCTTGAAAAGCATCATTTAACTGGTAGAAATTCTTAGCCATTAACACCAAGCCTTTAGCACCAAAATATTTATATCCTGCATATTCTTTTGCTAGTAGTTGTATGGTTTCGTTGGAAGCTTTAAACTGTCCGGATTTGTTTTTAAAATATGCATCATAGTATAAAGCTTCTGCGGCTAATTTTCCTGTTGCTATTTTTAACACTTCTGCATATGCATCTTTTGCTTTGTTTTCGTCATCCGTTTTCATTGCTGATCGAGCGATAATAAATTGAGCATCACTTTTAACTGAATTTCCTATCTTTTCGTTTTGTAATACTTTATCAGCAAAAATTACTGCTTCATGATATTTTTCCAATTCATAACTAGCTTTCATTGCATTGGACTGAGCAAAAATAATATTTTGAGGAAAATCAGCTTCCGTTTCAAGTCTTATTAAATATGGTAGTGAAATTTTATAATCTTTTTGCTCTAAATATAATTGTGAGATTCTAGCCAATGCCTGTTCAGTAAAATCATTACGATCTTTATCAACTACAAACTGATAATGTACAATGGCATCTTCCATTTTTTCATCTGAAAAAAATAATTGTGCTAAATAAAAATGAGTTTTTAATATGTGTTTTCCGTTTGGAAATTGATTTATATAATCTTCAAATCGACTAATTGCTTGACTAGGTTTATTTTCTAAATAAGGATTTTCAGCTGCTTGAAAAGTAGCATCATCAATCTCAGAATTTTCAATATCAACAAAATCTAATCTACTAATCCATGCTGCATAATCGTTTACACGTCCTTGGTCTATATAAATAATTTTAGCAGAGGTAACTGCTTGAACTGCTTCTTCTGAAGAAGGAAAATCATTCGCTACTCTTTTAAAAATGGTTAATGCTTCATTACTTTTTCCTGTATTTTCTAAAATCAAGGCTTTTTTAAGCAATGTTTTAGGTACATAACTACTATTAGGCAAATCGCGGATTAACTTATTATAGGCAATCATTGCATCCTTATAATTCTCCTGGGAGACATAGGCGTTCCCTAATTCATAAAAAGCATCATCTCGATACATCGATTTTGGAAATTTGTTTGGAAAATTTTTTAATTCTTCAATTTTTTGAGCAATTCTATCAATAAACCCATAACTGATCGCTTTTTGAAAATGAGCATAATCTTGATCTAAAGCTCCAGCCTCAATAGCATTGTTATAATTTTCTAGCGCAGGCCAGTAAGCACTTGTAACAAAATAACTATCACCCAATCTTATATAGGCATCTTTCTTTTGTGAAAGTGCTATTACATTTTTAGAAACGTATGTATTAAAACTTTTTATTGCTTCTGCATAGTTTTTTAGCTTAAAATAATTGTAAGCTAAGTTATAGTCTAAATTACTTTTTTCGGGAGTTTTATTTGAATTTGGCAACTGTAGAAATTGTTTGTAACCTATTAAGGACTGCTCAAAATTTGAAAGTTGATAATCACATTCTGCTTTCCAGAAAGTAGCTCTAGCAGTAAAAATAGCATCTCTGGGTTCCGATAAAGATTTATTAAATAGTTCTATTCCATCTCGATAGTTCCCTTCAGAATATAATTCTAGACCTCTAAAAAATGTCACCTTTTGATATGCTAATTTGTTTTCAAACGATTTATTATTCACTAATAAATCTAAAGCAGATTGATAATCTTTAGAAGTAATATAGGAGTCGATTAATAAATCATTTAGTTCTATATTATTTTCATTATAAGGATAAACTTCCATAAATGACAATAATACTTTTGGCGCACTTTGATAACTGTTACCAATTTGATAACTCAATTTCGCATAGTTAAGCCAAGAATCTTCTTTAATTTCTGGACTAAAGTCCATTTCTGATGCACTTTTAAATGCATTTAAAGCTTGTTGTTTTTGATCTAACTTTATATAAGAATCTGCTAAATGGTAAAACGCATTTTGAGCAACTGCATTTTTTCCATCTATAATTTTATTAAATTCATTGATTGCCATTTGGTAATTACGCTGTTTGTAATAAGCATAACCCAATTGATAATAATCTGTATTGTTCCATTTTCCTTTTTTTCCTTTGTATGACTGTAAATACAAAACTGCTTCTTTATAATTCTCAAGATTAAAATAACTCTCTCCAATTATTTTAGATAACTCACTTTTTTCTCTAGGACTAGATCGATCGTATTGTTCTAATCCTAATTTAATTGCTTCTTGAAACTTAGCCAACTTAAAATTCATATCAGCTTGATAATACGACATGTCTTTAGCATACCGCTTTTCGTCTTTTACCGCTTCAAATAAATCGCTAGCTTCCTCATATTGATCTCCTTCATAGGCTATATAACCTAAATAATACTTTGCTTGGGAACCATATTTCTCAGAGGTACTTAACCTATTAAAATATTTTTTAGCCTCTGCGTTTTGTTTAGTTTTAAAAAAGGCATAAGCATTATTAAAATAAAATTTTTCTTTTTCTTTAACACTCAAACTAAATTCATCGACTTTATCGTACCATTTCCTTGCTTGTGAGAATTTGCTGTTTCCAAAATAATAATCTGCAACATTGATATAAGCACTATTTCTTTTAATACTTGTTGGATGTTCCTCAACAAATTGTTCCATTAAATAATCTGCATTTTGTTGATTCAACTTAATAGCTATAATTGCGATGTAATAAGAACAATTACTTTTTATATTTTTAGTAGTAGGTTTTTTAATCACCTCTAAAAATAACGTTTGAGCAGCTAAATATTGTTGATTACTATATAGTTCATAAGCACTATTAAAGTCAACTAAATCATTCGTATATACTTCTGTTTGCTGCGAGAATGAATGAATTGTAAGGAAAAATATAAAAATGATAAGTAGTTTTTTTTGAAACATTAAATTTTATTTTTTGGAAATATAAATATATAATTTTATCAACGTAAGAAGCTTAAAAAAAAGTATTAAAAATAAATTATTCAAGATTTATTAAGATAGAACTATTCGTCCATCAACATGACTTTAATTTAATTAAAACCCTAAACATAACTTATAACGAAGCAAAAATAGGATAAGTATGTTTTTGGCATCTAAAATTTTACTAAAGCCATGTTCTAAAATAAATTACTTATTTTTAAACCAATAAAATAAATTCAATACAATTCTTATGAAAAATATACTTTTTTATTGTCTTTTAGCGCTAACTATTACCATGACAGCACAAAGAAATCGATTAAAAAACATCTATAGTGAAAATGGCAAAATTGGTATTGGCACCAACACACCAGATGAATTATTAACGGTAAAAGGAAAAATACATACACAAGAAGTAGTTGTAGATTTAAATGGAGCTATTGCACCTGATTTTGTTTTTGACAAATATTACAATTCATTTTCAGCTTTAAATCCAGCATATGAATTTTCAACTATTTATGAAATTGAAACTTATATCAAGAAAAATCATCATTTACCAAAGATTCCATCTGCACAAGAAATTAAAGAAAATGGCTTATCATTGAAAGAAATGAACTTACTTTTGTTAGAGAAAATTGAAGAACTGACTCTTTTTACGATTCAACAACAAAAAGAAATTGATTTATTAAAATCTAAGATTGATAATTAATTTTTTCTTTTAAAATAATTTATAAAATCATGTCCCAATCTGTTTTACACCTTCATAATGCTTCTATTTTTCAGCGAGATAATTTAATATTATCCGATGTAAATATTTCCATAGACAAAGGAGAATTTGTTTACTTAATAGGGAAAACAGGAACTGGGAAAAGTAGTTTTATGAAAACTCTTTATGGTGATTTACCATTAACAAAAGGAGAAGGTGCTATTGTCGGTTATGACTTACCATCTTTAAAGGAAAGTGACATCCCTTTTTTACGAAGAAAATTAGGTGTTGTTTTCCAAGATTTTAAATTACTAAACGACAGAACGGTACATCATAATTTAATTTTCGTTTTAACAGCTACTGGCTGGAAAGACAAAAAGAAAATGGATAATAGGATCCATGAAGCTTTAGAAAAAGTAGGAATGTTGAATCAAGCTTCGAAATTTCCATTTCAATTATCTGGTGGAGAACAACAACGCATTGCGATAGCAAGAGCTTTATTAAATAGTCCTGAATTAATTCTAGCAGATGAGCCTACTGGTAACCTAGATCCACAAACCAGTGTAGAAGTTATGGAAGTTCTCCAAGAAATTAGCAAACAAGGAAACACAATATTAATGGCTACTCATGATTATGCTTTATTATTAAAGTATCCTTCAAAAACACTGAAATGTGAAAATAGTCAGTTATTTGAAGTTGTTCAGAAAACGGTTTAGGATTAATTATTTGAATGGTAGTATTTATTATTTGGAAAGTCTTCCCTTAAAACCAGATCACATTGTTTTTCAATAGTAGTGTCAATTTTTAAAATTATAGACCCATTTTTATTCGGTTTTATGATGGTATTTTCTCCTATCACAATCTTATTTTTCGCTTTTAATTTAAAAACGACATCTCCTGAAAATTGTTGATTTTGAATTAAAACCTTTTCAGACAAAGAAGTTAATTTAAAGTTCCATCTTGAAAATTTTTGATTTTCAATGATAGCCGTTTCAGATGCTGTATACAAATCGTAAACCATTTTTACAGCCCGTCCAGTATGCAAAGACCCAGCTCCATAATTTCCTTTATAAGGTTGATTAGCTTCAATATGGTCTATATTAGTCGCTGAGAATTTCAATATTGTTTCCACCTCATCAATAGGCAAACAAGGATTTAATGAAAGCATTAAACCAATGGTACCTGTTACAAAGGGCGCTGTAGAAGAAGAAGCTTCCAAAGTATACATTTCCTTTCCAAATGTTGCAAATTGAGAATACCGAAAAAGATCAACTGAAGGTGCTAACAAATCAACTTCAGTATTTAAGGTTGTTATTGATACTGGCCAAATATGGTGTTTTTTAGAAATATCATTGTCTTTAAAACCAATGGTTCTTCCCACATAATTTTTAATATTCGCTGCAAATGGATTTCCTTTTTCACTGATCATCGTATTTTCTTCAACGCTACGATAGCGATGCATCACTGAAGAAACAGAAATGACGTTTTGATAGGAGGATGGATAATACAAAACTTTCCCTTTACTTTTTCCCCAATCTTGATTACCAGCTGCAGCAACTATAATTGTGCCATCTTCAAACATTTCATCAATGGCATCTTGAGCAGTTTGATAAGATGTAGTTGTAGCCCAACTACAATTGATAACCTTGACACCCATTTCAGATAATTCTTTAAGTTGTGCCAACGTTTTATGCTGATTATAAGTAGTTGTATAAATACTACAATCATAACAAACACCTGGAACACCATATTCATTATCTCCTTGACCTGCAGCAATTGATGCCACTCCAGATCCATGACCATTAGATTTTGTAGATTTTTTAATAATTGTGGTTTTATCTGAAAAATCACTGTCCGTAATTTCAACTTCTCCATCTGATAAGCCAATAATTATATCTTTAGACCCCGTTGTATAATACCAAGCTTGTGGTACGCCTAAAAAATCAAAATAATCTAAATTCACTTCTAACCCTTTATTTTCTGAAATGGTACTAGTTAAACCATAATCATTAGGTTCAAATATTTTTTTATCTTCATCTTTAATAATCTCACCAAAATCGAAATATTCTGAGGAGTTCAATAATAAATCATTTAATAATTGTTCGTCATTTACAACAACAAAAAAAGTTCTCTTAAGACTATTTTTATTAGCATTTTTATATGTTTTTTTAAATTCTGAAATGGAATAAGAAGATAATATATTTTTTAAATTTTGATCCGCTCCCCGATAAACTAATAAATCGTTTATTCTTTCAAATTTAGGTGTAAAAAGTTCAGTTTTTGCTCTGATATAAAACCAGCTTTCATTCTGTGAATAAACACTCGTGAATATTCCTAAAAATAAAAAAATAAGGACGTTCAAATATTTAATATGCATATTTAAAGAAATATTTCCTACAAGATAGTTATTTTTCATTCCAAGATATAAAGACTTTATTATATATTGTAAATTAGCACTTATAAATATGCTTTCAATTTTAATACCAACATATAATTATTCAATTGTAGAACTTGTAAGGAACGTTCAAAAACAAGCAATTATTGCTAAAATTCAGTTTGAATTAATTGTTCTTGATGATTGTTCCAAAGACCAAGAAATTATAAATGATAATAACCTTATCAAAGAATTAGATTTTTGTACTTTATGTAAAAATGAAAAAAATTTAGGTAGAACAGCTAGTAGAAATTATTTAGCCTCAAAAGCCTCCTATAATAAGTTGTTATTTTTAGATGCTGATGTACTACCTAAATATGATAATTTTATTAGTAGATTTAAATTAAATGAAATTCAAAAATCTAAAATTGTTTTTGGTGGAGTTTGCTACGACCAAGAAAAACCAGAACGAGAACTTGTGTTAAGATGGAAATATGGTCATAAAAGAGAAACCAAAAGTGTGAAAGAGAGATTAAAAGAACCATATACTATTGTCTCCTCAAGCTTATTAATAAATAAAGAAGTTTTTTTTGAAAACAATACCTCAAAATCAAATACATACGGATTAGATATTTTGTTTTCTGGAAACCTATTGAAAAATAATGTATTTGTAAAACACATAGACAATCCAGTTTATCATCTAGGATTGGAGAACAGTACTTCTTTTTTAAACAAATCACTGGAAGCGGTAAAATCAACTTATTTACTTGAAAATAATAATCAAATAAATAAAGATCTAAGACCGCTTCAGAAGAGTTATCTATTTCTTAAAAAATGGAAAGCCGACGGATTATTTTGTGTTTTTATCAAACTTTTAAATAAACCTATAAAATCAAATTTACTTTCTAATAATCCATCTATGTTTTTGTTTGATATTTATCGACTAAAATATTTTATAGAATTAAAAAAAAATTAAATGCCTAAGTTTTCTGTAATAATTCCACTTTACAATAAGGAAAAGGATGTTGAAACAACCATTAATAGTGTTTTAAATCAAACTTTTACCAATTATGAAGTAATTCTAGTTGATGATGGTTCTACAGACAATAGTTATAAGGTAGTTAGTGATATCGAAGATAGTCGTATTCAAATTTTTAAAAAAGAAAATGAAGGGGTATCAAAAGCTAGAAATTATGGGGTAAGTAAAGCTAAAACAGAATACATAGCATTTTTAGACGCTGATGATTATTGGTATCCAAACCATTTAGAGAACATTAATTCTTTAATTGAAAAATTCTCTAATGGAGAATGGTTTGCAACTGCATATGACAAAAGATTTCACAAAAATTTTAAATCAAATATGAATTCACCTATTTTAAAAAAGGGTGATCATTGGTTAGGAATAGTAAATGATTTTTTTAAGAATAGTTTAATTGATTGCTTAGCTTGGACTTCTGCGGTATGTATGAAAAAAGATTTTTTTGAATCACTTAATGGTTTTGATTATAAAATAACCAATGGTGCTGGTGAGGATTCTGATCTTTGGTTAAGAGCAGCTTTAAAATCAGAATTAATATTTTCAAATAAAATTACTGCTACTCATAATTTAGATGGAAGTAACCGTATTTCTCATACTCCCACCCTAAGAAGGACTTATATGGATCTTAATAAGTATGAAACTTTAGCCAAAAACAATAGATATCTTAAGATATATTTAGATTTAAATAGGTATTCATTTGCTTTACAGCATAAAATGTCTAATGATATCGTTTCCTTTAAAAAATATGTAAACAATTTAACTCTAGACAATTTAAATCCCAAGCAAAAATTTTTATTAAAGCTACCAAGAGTATTGTTAATATTTCTTTTTAAAATTAAAAGTTTATTGGAACGTTTTGGAAAAAGATTAAGTTCATTCTAGGTTTTTAAAACTTTTGTAATCTCTAATGTAATCATCTTCCTCAAATTCACCAGAAGATAAAACCAAGCAAATAGCACCAGAAGAAAAATCTTCCAATTCTCGCCAGATTCCAGTGGGCAATAACAATCCTTTATTTGGTTTATTTAATAGAAATGATTTTTTTGATCGACCATTATCTAAAGTCACCGTAAAACTTCCACTTAAAGCAATTAAAAACTCTAACTGTTCTTTATGTGCATGCCCTCCTCTAAAGGAATCACTGGGAACATCAAATAAGTAATAGACTCTTTTTATTGGATAGGGTAAAATATCTTTTTCAATCACCGCTAAATTACCTCTTGCATCATTGATTGTAGGAATATCTAACAATTCTATTACATCTAAGTTATTGTAATTCATCTTTTAAGTATTTTGTCCATTGTTTTGCTATTGTATCTGCGCTTAAATGATCAATGCTTTTTTTAGCATTTTGCTTACAGTGAATATACAAATCTTCTTCTAAAACAAATCGATTAAATGCTTCAGATAATTTTTTTCTGTTAAAGTTCTCAACCAATAAACCGTTTACTTCATGCGCTATGATTTCATTGGGTCCACTTTTGCAATTTACAGATATTACAGGAGTACCTGTAGAGAGTGATTCTAACAGAACCCTAGGAAACCCTTCATACCTGCTTGTTAAGGCTAAAAATTTGGCATTATTTAAATATGTATATACATTGGGGGTAAATGGGATTAGTTCTACAAAATCACTTAACCCTAACACTATTATTTTTTCTTTTAACCAACTTTTATCAGGGCCATCACCTAAGATTTTTAAATGAATATTATGTGCTATTAAAATAGAACTTTTATACGAATCTAATAATAAACTCAAATTCTTCACGGCTTCTTCAATGCGACCTAAAAACAAAATATAATTTTCTTTAAAAACAATGTTATTATTGTCTGAGAAATCTTCTTTTGGGTTATAAATATTAATAGCTTTATCGGTATGGTATTGTTTATTGATCGATTGAGCGATGGCTTTAGAGACACCAACAATACCTTTACTCTTTTTAATCATCAATTTTCTAACAAATTTATTTTCTGGAAAATATTGTGACAACTTAAAACTCCTAACTACATAAATAATTTTGTTTCCCCTATAAATATACTTTAAGTAAAACAATTCTTTTAGCGCAAATTGACGATTTCTATTATCAATAATAAAATCAAAATTTTCTTTTTTAATGCGTTTTCTAAATTCAATAAATCGATATAATCTAGATGTTATAGGATCCTCTTTGTGCTTGTTTTTTCCTAAATTGATTAATTCTCCCGAATAACGATAGTCTATTACATCATTTAAAGTAACCAAAAAAACATCGAAATTCTCTGCCGAAAGCATTCTAGATAATAATGCCGTTGATCTTTCTGCTCCTCCCTTTGAAAGTGAAATAGTAACAATACAAACTTTTATTTTTTTACCGTTTCTATTTTGGGTCATTAATTATTGTATTTTTAAACTCGAATTTTATAGTTCAAATATACCATAAAAATGAAGATATTATTAGTTGGAGAATACAGTAGACTTCATAATTCTTTAAAAGAAGGATTACATGAACTTGGTCATCAAGTTACCATTATAGCAACTGGCGATCATTTTAAAAACTATCCAGTTGACATAAAACTTCATAGAAAATACAATCAGGGTATCTCTAAAAAAATCAAAGTATTACTTTTTAAATTTTTAAAAATCGATATTACCTCAATTGCCATTAAAAAGCAATTTTTTAGTCATCAAGAAGCTTTAAAAGGGTTTGATATCGTCCAGTTAATTAATGAAAGTCCTATTGGAGTGACACCCAAACACGAAAAAGAATTCATTGAATTTTTAAAAGAACACAACAAAAAACTTTTCTTACTTTCCTGTGGTACCGATTACATTAGTGTAAAATATTCTCATGATAAAAAACCTAAATATTCTATACTTGAGGCTTATTTTAATGGAAAAGCCTCCAAAAAGAGCTTTGCTCCTATTCTAAAATATTTAGAACCTGAATATAAATCGCTACATGAATTCGTATTTGATAGCATTGAAGGAGTTATTGCCTCAGATTTAGATTATCACATCCCCTTAGAAGGTCATTTAAAATATTTAGGATTAATTGCCAATCCTATCAATTCGTTACTGTTAACATTTATACCTCTAAACGTTATTGGAAAAATAATTATTTTTCACGGAATCAACAGAGCAAATTATTATAAAAAAGGAAGCGACTATTTTGAGGAAGCCTTAGAGATTATTCAAAATAAATATCCAAATAAAGTGGAAATAAAAACAGTTGAAAACTTGCCTTATAAAGAGTATATAAAAACGTATAATGAAGCACATATTGTTTTGGATCAAGTTTTAGCTTACGATCAAGGTTACAATGCATTAGAAGCTATGGCTAAAGGCAAAGTCGTTTTTACAGGAGCTGAAGAAGAATTTAACAACTATTATAAATTAAAAAACAAAGTAGCAATTAACGCACTTCCGAATGCTCAAAAGATTGCATCCTCACTTGAAGAACTTATTTTAAATCCAGCATTAATTATTGAAATCGGCAAAAATGCTAGAGAATTTATAGAAATAGAACATCATTATAAAAAAAATGCTCAGAAGTATTTAGATATTTGGAATCGAAATTAATATATAATTAAATTTCTTTCTAAATTTTCTCTTTCCCCTTCCCAATCTCTAGAAATATTTTCTTTTAGCAACTTTGCTGGTATTCCTCCAATTAAAATATTCTCACCAAATGTTGTATAATCTTTATTGCAAAGTGTGTTCGATGCTATTGTACAATTTTTAGGAGTAATGGTTTTTTGCATAATAGTAACTCGATTACTTACAAAATTATAATCTCCAAGTTCTATTGGAGCATTCATTGGGTGTTTTTCACCTGTTTCTGTATTAAACATGGTATGAAAATTTGTATCAATTAATTGAGCTTCAGAACCAATTCTTGCATATTTTCCTAATACTATTTTTTCTTTACATATAATTTTCCCATTGGATGCCATTGAGGATAAATGTCCAAATTCACAATAAGCATCTTTTGCTACATACACAAAATAATCTATTCCAAACTGTACATGACCTTTACAAACTATAGTGCCGTCTAATACTAATTGAGCTGTTCTTTTAGATTGTGAAACCAATTCATATTTTTGACCAAAACCAATCATCGCTTTTTTAATAGGAGCTTCAATTTTAATTTCTCCTTTAATACTTGATAACTTTACACTTCCATAAAAAAATACAGGAAGTTTTTTTGCAACAGCATAAGGGAATTTTTTGTAATTGAAGTAATATGTTTTTATCCAATTAACAGACCAAAAAAATTTATTCTTTTTTTTAAATTTTCTATATATTGTTTTTAAAAATCCTATCATTTTTTTCTTTTCAAAATACCTTTCAAATATTCTTTAATTGCTATCTTTT
The DNA here is from genome assembly GCA_002713705.1 of Flavobacteriaceae bacterium. GTDB lineage: Bacteria > Bacteroidota > Bacteroidia > Flavobacteriales > Flavobacteriaceae > Marifrigoribacter. The sequence goes on along the minus strand of PAUJ01000014.1, from coordinate 97,050 downwards.
TATCTAATTCCGTATAGGAATAGGTGCAGGATAATAAAATCACAAATACCATTAAGCTGTATTTTATTATTGGATTTGATATCATTGTAATAGAAAATGCTGCAAGACATAATATTACCGTAAAGGTAAATATTTTATAGAAACCTTTTGCAAAATAAAAATCATATCGGTAGTAGGTAATAATTCTTATTACAATATAATGGATAATATAATATATAAAAAAACTAAAACCAATGCCTTCAAGACCTCCGTAATGATAACCTAAAACATTAAAAATTAATAAAATTGCATTAAAACCAATAGCAGTTTTTATAAAAACTTTAGAATCACCTTTTGCAATAATCATATACCCCATAGACCAAGAAACTGCTTTAAAAATCATACCTAAAATTCCCCAACTAACCATTGCTACTATTGGTGAAAATTCATTAGAATAAATGATGATTACAATTAAGGGCGCAAATGCTAAGAATATGACTATAATTGGGGTAATTAACAAAATTGCAACAACCGCTTGTTCTAAAACTGTTTTTCTAATTTTAACTATTTCTTCAGATATTGCTGACAATCTTGGAAAATAATCGGTTCCCATAGCATTAAAAATAATTCCAACATAAGAGTTAAGAATAATAAAACCCGCATTATACAAACCTACCTCCTTAATACCTAGTTCATCTCCTCCATTCACTGTATGGATATAAATTCTAATAATATATGCGACTAGTAATGTAATCATGCTACTCAAACTTAACATTACTCCAAGATTGATCATGCTTTTTCCTTCAGTAATCGCTTCTTTTCTAGAAATCTTTACTTTGTTAATTTCAAGCTTTTGAGAAAAATAATACGTAAAAATAAAACTCATAAAAGTTGAAATAATAATTGCGGGAACAATCGCATCTAATCTGAAAAAATAATACAGTGGAACTGTTATCAAAAGCCCAATAAAATTTCCTAATAAATTTGCTTTTGCTAAATACTGTAATTTTCTTAATCCTTGTAAAATTGCTAATTGACTGCTTGACAATTGCTTAAATAACAATGCAATTGAAATCCATATAAAAGAAATGGTCTGGTCTTTATTTCCAAAAGCCATTTCACTTAACCATGGAGATGCTACAATCATTATAACTACCCCCAAAGTAATAGTTAGCCAAACCAATTTTTTTAAAACACTTATGGTTTTAGCAACACTTTTTGTGTTTGAATCATTATTAGCTAAGGAGATCTCTTTAACAGCACTTCGTTCTAGTCCTAAATTAGTAATACCATTAATCAATTCCATAGTAGAAACTAATAAACTAGCGATACCCATCCCTAAAGGACCAATTAATAATGCAATTGCTTTTGATCTAATTAAAGAAATAATAATATTAATAACCTGCACTCCTCCAAAGAGAGAAGTTGCATTTAAAACATTTCTATATGAATGCTTATGTTCAGTCATTACTATTTAATATATTTTGTTTATTAAAATATCGAAACACTAAATAAAACACTACTATAAACATAATAACTGATCTAATTAGGTGCGCTATTACAACTCCTTCAACTCCATAATCATTTATTAAATAACCTGCAATAAAATAAAACAANGCAAGAGATAGCAATTCAGAAAAAATAAAGTTTCTTACCATCTTTTTCGCAATAAATTGATAGCTCAAGACCAAAGTAGCCAATCTAAAAAAATCTGCCGATAATTGCCATTTAAACAATGGAGCCATTGCTGTAAAATCTGGATATATAATTAAAATTACATAATTTCTTAAGAAATACACCATCAACATACCAATACCAAATAATGGAAGCAATGTTTTATAAATGGTTTTTACTTCTGAAGTGAAACCTCTTTGAGTGTGAATGCTTGCAAATTTCGGTATCACATATAGGGTAAATATAGAAGCAGAAAACACCATGTAATTTTTCGAAATAAAGGTCATCGCTGTCCAAATACCTGAATCTGCTTCTGTAATTTTATTTCGAATCATAGTTCGTATATCTATTTCAACAAAACTTAATAAGCCTGTTGATACAAAAGACATTAAAGTGAAAGCTAATAACTCATTTGCAAAAGGTATTTTAAATGATAATTCAGAAAAATGAATATATTCTTTTAGTGTTTTAAAAAATATAAATANCAAAACTAATAATTGGATAATAGGAGTTATAGCAATAGCAACTAAAGCACCATCTATATTGTATTTAATTAATGAAATAACTAAAAATATAGCACCTAATAAATAAGCTATTAAATCAATTTTAGCGAAATGCTTATATTGAGATAAGCCATGAACAACTCCATTAAAAACTCGATAAATAGCAATAAAAGGAACTACTATCACTAAAATTTTTATTAAATATTCAAAATCTAAAGAGCCAAATAAATAATTACTTATTGATGCTGCTCCAAAAAACAAAACGATAGAAATAGAAACGGTACCAACAGCTGTAAAAACAAAAGCTGTTGAAAACATTTTTTGAAGTTGTCCTTTATCATCTTTAAACTCCGAAACATATTTGGTAACTCCATTAAATATTCCACCCGTTGATAGAGAAGTTAATAATGAAGTAAGGTTTCGTAATTGACCTATTTTTGAAATACCCACTTCTCCAACCATTTCTGCTAAAAGACGTTGAATAAAAAGAGAAACTACCAGTCGAATACCTATCACGACAGCATTTAAAGAGGTCATCTTTAACAGTAAATTCTCTCTAAATAATTTAGGTATTTTCAAATTAATAAGAATTTAAAACTTCTATTATTTTTTTTATATGATCATTATTAAGTACTGGACTTATAGGTATACTAACAACTTGTTGATGAATTTTTTCAGTAACTGGGAAGCTATATTTAGAATAATCAGCTAATGCTTCTTGTTGATGTGGAGGAATGGGATAATGAATTAAAAAACCAATTTTATTTTGAGAAAGATAATTAGTGAATTCTTCTCTATTTGAAACTTGAATAACAAATAGATGGAATACATGTGATGCGTCTAAATTATAAGTTGGAAGTTTAATTTTAGGATTATTAATAGTGGATAGGTATTTTTTTGCAATCTCTCGCCTTCTATTATTGTCAGCATCTAAAAATGGTAGTTTAATTCTTAAAAAAGCCGCTTGGAGATCATCCAATCTAGAGTTAAAACCAAGGTATTCATTTACATATTTAGAGGAAGATCCATAATTTCTAAGTTTCCTAATAACTGTAGCTAATTTCTCGTTATTTGTTGTAATAGCCCCAGCATCCCCTAGAGCTCCAAGGTTTTTAGTAGGGTAAAAGCTAAACCCTGCAGCGTCTCCAAGATTACCAGCCACTTGTCCTTTTGTGTTTTTTGCACCATGAGCCTGAGCTGCGTCTTCTATCACTAGTAAATTATTTTTAGCAGCAATTTCATTTATTGCATCCATTGGAGAAAGTTGTCCATATAAATGAACAGGCATTATCACTCTTGTTTTTGATGTAATTGATTTTGACAATTCATTTAAATTAAAATTAAAAGTATCATCTTCAGACGCCAACAATACAGGAGTTAATCCTGCTTGTTTTATTGCCATGACAGTAGCAATATAGGTATTGGAAGCTACTAAAACTTCATCATTATCAGATAAATCACCAAGAACTTTATACCCTTCAAGAATTAAGCGCAATGCATCTAATCCATTACCTACTCCTACGCAATAGTTAGTTCCACAATAAGCAGCAAACTCCTTTTCAAAATCCGTTACATTAGATCCTAAAACATAATAACCAATATCTAAAAAGTCTGTAAACTTATTTTTAAATTCAGTTTCGAATCGTTTATTTATTTTATTTAAATCTAAAAAAGGAATCATGTAGTTTCAAATTCTAAAGTTTTATAAGTATCCGTATTTATTTCATAATTATTAAAAACATGAGGCCTAGCTCCACAACTTTCTTTCCAGAACAACAATCCTTCGTTTAATAATTTTCCATTCTCTTCACTGGAAGTATTAAAACTAAAGTAATTTCTTCCCGCTATAAAATGATCAATAATAAAATTATATAAAACATCTAAACTTCCCAATTCATTTTTATTGATATTTGCGGAAACATATTGAGGATGTACAACTTTTTTGGTTAAAAATACAGTAGTACCCGCAACAATTTTATCATCTTGATATACATTAACTTGCTTTATATGATTAGGAAAACGTGCTGCTAATAATTTTATTTCATCTAATGAATGAACAGGAGAAGAATTGTGTTTTTCTTTAAGATTTGGAATGAGAATTTTATTCCAGAAAACTTCATAATCTCCATCTACTTTAATTGTTAAATTTTTTCTTTTTGCCTTATTGATTCCTTCTCTCCTATTTTTTTGAAAACGCAATTTATTTTGATAGTCAATCAATAAAATTACATCGCGTTTTACTAGACTTGCTCCTGCTTTGTATAAAACATATTCTAATTCGTCTGAAGGCAAACTATTATAAAAAGTTGGTATGATTCGAATGTCTAATTTTTTAATTCCTTCTTCAAAAAGAAATTTCAATAATTCTTTAAAAGCGATGAACGTACTTTTTAATTTAGCAGAATCCTGTAAAACAAAACTGCCATAGGTAAGCCCTTGATGTGAATAAACATTTTTGCCATTTTTATTTGCGGGAAAAACAGCATATAATTTTTCATCTTTATAGACCATCAACGAAAAATCTTCAAACCGATCGTTATGATAATCCATAAACTCGCGTTGAAATAGAAAGGTAGCGTTTTTTGCAGTAGCGATAAAATTATCCCAATCTGCTTTTTTACTATTAGTATATTTACATACTTGGAACACAAAAATTGATTTAATTACTTTTATTATTGATGTGTAAATCTAATTATAATTTTTTTATTTTAGTAACCTACAATAAGGTTTATAAATTCATGTTTGAAAAATTATTTTTTAATTTTCAAAATATTCCTAGAGAAATTGGCAAGAACTAAACTACGGAAACATCACGAATTTATCTATTTTATGAATTGTAATACCAGCAGTAGCTTCCTTTCTTTTAGCAATATAAAGCATATTATTTAGTTTAGACCTTAGCATATTAGAAAAAAAATCATCAAAATTGATTTTAAATAAAAAACGGGATTTAATTATGACATTAAATCCCGTTGGTATCAACTAATTATTTTCTATAATTTATATCGCTTGCGATCTACTTCTTTTAGGAACACTTTACGTACCCTTAAGAAATTAGGAGTAACTTCAACATATTCATCTTTTTGAATATATTCTAAAGCTTCTTCCAATGAAAACTTGATGGCAGGTACAATTTTTGCTTTATCATCAGCTCCCGATGAACGTACATTACTCATCTTTTTTGTTTTAGTGATGTTTACTGTCATATCATCTTGACGTGTATTTTCACCAATTACTTGTCCTTCATAAATATCTTCATTTGGATGCACAAAGAAACGTCCACGGTCTTGTAATTTATCTATTGAATAAGGTATTGCTTTCCCTTTTTCCATAGATACTAAAGATCCGTTTTGACGTTCTGGAATACCTCCTTTTAATGGTTGGTATTCAAGAAAACGATGGGTCATAATTGCTTCACCTGCTGTTGCTGTAAGAAGTTGGTTACGCAGTCCGATAATCCCACGAGATGGGATTAAGAATTCACAAACCATTCTTTCTCCTTTAGCTTCCATGGAAACCATTTCTCCTTTACGAATTGAAACCATGTTTACAGCAGTACCACTAACAGTTTCTGGTAAATCAATAGTTAATGCTTCAATTGGCTCACATTTTTTACCGTCAATTTCTTTAATAATTACTTGTGGTTGCCCAATTTGTAATTCATATCCTTCACGGCGCATAGTTTCTATCAATACAGAAAGGTGCAATACACCGCGACCGAAAACTAAAAACTTATCTGCACTGCCTGTTGGCTCCATACGGAGGGCTAAATTCTTTTCTAATTCTTTTTCAAGTCTCTCTTTGATATGTCTTGAAGTTACATATTTTCCATCTTTACCGAAGAAGGGTGAATCGTTAATGGTAAACAACATACTCATTGTTGGCTCGTCGATTGCAATAGTCTTCATTCCTTCTGGATTTTCTAGATCAGCAACAGTATCACCAATTTCAAATCCTTCCAATCCAACAAGAGCACAAATATCTCCTGCTTGTACTTGTTCTACTTTTTTACGACCTAATCCTTCAAAAGTGTGTAGTTCCTTAATTTTTGTCTTTTTAACACTACCATCTCTTTTAACTAAAGCCACTTGCATACCTGCCTTCAAAGTACCCCTTTGCAGACGACCAATAGCAATACGACCTGTAAATGAAGAGAAATCTAATGATGTTATCAACATTTGTAAAGTTCCTTCTTTAACCTCAAAAGATGGAACGTGCTCTAATACCATATCTAATAATGGCTCTATAGAATCTGTTTCATTTTTCCAGTCATCACTCATCCAGTTGTTCTTTGCAGAACCATATACTGTAGGGAAATCTAACTGCCACTCTTCTGCACCTAACTCAAACATTAAGTCAAATACTTTTTCATGTACCTCTTCTGGTGTACAGTTTTCTTTATCTACTTTATTAATTACAACGCAGGGCTTTAAACCAAGACCTAGGGCCTTTTGCAAAACAAAACGTGTTTGTGGCATTGGGCCTTCAAAGGCATCTACAAGTAAACAAACACCATCTGCCATATTTAATACTCGTTCTACCTCACCACCAAAATCGGCGTGACCTGGGGTGTCAATAATATTAATTTTCGTGTCTTTGTAAACTACTGAAACATTTTTTGACGTAATGGTGATACCTCGTTCACGCTCTAAATCATTATTATCTAGTATTAAATCTCCTGTATTTTCGTTTTCACGAAAAAGGCTGCAGTGATGCATAATTTTATCTACCAAAGTTGTTTTACCGTGATCTACGTGTGCAATAATTGCGATGTTTTTGATTTTCATACTACTATCTTTTTAAGAGGGTGCAAAAGTAGTGTTTATGATTTAATTATAACACAATATATTGAATGATTAATTTACACTAATATTATATTACCTTTACAGTATAAAATTTTAATAAAATGAACCTCGATTTAATTCCAAAAATAAAGCATACAAATTCNAATAATTTTTTTCTGCTAGCCGGGCCTTGTGCTATTGAAGGAGAAGAAATGGCTATGTCGATTGCCGAAAAAATACTAGGCGTTACAAATCGATTAAAAATTCCATTCATATTTAAAGGGAGTTTTAAAAAAGCGAACCGAAGTCGCATTGATAGTTTTACAGGAATAGGAGATAAAAAGGCATTGGAAATACTAAAAAAAGTTTCCGAAAAATTTGATATTCCAACGGTTACCGATATTCATGAAGTTAGTGATGCAGTATTAGCTGCAAAATATGTTGATATTTTACAAATACCTGCTTTTTTAGTACGTCAAACTGATTTAGTTGTTGCAGCTGCAAACACTGGAAAAGTTGTAAATCTTAAAAAAGGACAATTTATGAGTCCCGAAAGCATGCAGCATGCAGTAAAAAAAGTTTTAGATTGTGGTAACCAACAAGTAACAATAACCGATAGGGGAACCATGTTTGGATACCAAGACATGATTGTTGATTACCGTGGAATTCCTACAATGCAACAATATGCTCCTACAATTTTAGATATTACTCATAGTTTACAACAGCCCAATCAAACTAGTGGAGTTACTGGTGGAAGGCCAGAAATGATTGGAACTCTAGCTCGTGCTGGTGTTGCTGTTGGAGTTGATGGTTTGTTTTTGGAAACTCATTTTGATCCAGCAACTGCAAAAAGCGATGGCGCCAATATGCTGGACATTCAATATTTAGAAAAATTACTTAGCGATTTAGTAGCGATACGTAAAACAATTACATCCCTCTAACAAGGTGTTATCGGATTTTAAAAACACCTATAATTCAAGTGATTTATTAGGAAAAAAAAAGGGTTGTAAAAAACAACCCTTAAATTCAAATAATCGCTTTAATTAACTCCCCAATTAATAAGCTTTGTAAAGATGCGATTATACAAAGTAGTTTAATCAAGGGTTTCTCCTATTTCTCGAAGGGGTTTTTCCTATTTCTAAAAAGGGGTTTTTTCCTATCTTTAATAAATTACATTAATTTGAAAAACAAATAAAACACTANCTGTTAAATACTTATAAAAACTTATTTATTTAAATTTATAATAACAACAGCATCAATTTAGTTAAAATAGTTTAATCTTAGTCTTCTATATAGTCTTTTAGATAGGAAAACCTTTTGGTTAAGGTTCCCTTTGAAGTAGTGATTTTTGCTCTTTCTAATATTCCATCTTTATCATTATTAAAAAAAGCTGGNATCACTTGATTGAAAAACATGCTTCCAAATCCTTCACTAGCATCTTTAGGTAATTCACAAGGTAAATTATCGACCGCCATCACCGTAATTGAATTTTTAGTCTTAAAAGGAACTTCTTTTTCTGAAGCAGCCTGATATCCATATATGGGATCTGCAATCGTTGAAGCTCGAAGTGTAGAAGCTACTGGACCATCAATATCACAAGAAATATCACCGATTACACTAATATGGAATTCTGGCTGTTTTGCATCATCTCTAGTAAATAAATAAGGTGCATTTTCCCCATAAAAATGACCTGCTATCAACACATTGCTTACTTTAGCAAAACGCATAAAATTACTTTCATAGCCAATTGGATCTTTAAAAAACTCTGTTTTATTAAAAGCTCCACCGTCTATTTTTTTATTATAATCCATCACATCAATGTAACAATATACTGCCTTTTGATAGGTTTTTGTCAAGTATTCTTCAACAGTAACCTTTTCAATATTCAAATGATCAACAATTTCCTTAGCTCCTTTAGCCACTTTTCCACTACCCGTTAGCACTATTTTAATTGCAGGAAGCTTAATTTTGTCAAGTTCTAATTTCATTTCAGCAAAATCTACCAAGCTTTCAACTTTAGGCAAGTTAAATAGGTCATCCCGAATTCCTAAAGCTCTAAAAGTGTTATAAGCTCCAACCAAGCCAGCATAACGTCCAAACCCTATTAATCTTGCTCCATTTTCCTTAACAATAGTTTCGTGGTCATACAATTCAATTTTATTTTTTAAAACTGCTTGCAACAATGCTCTATTGTAAGGTTGTTGTTTGATGGTATGGCTAAAGAAAAAATATTTTTTATTAGGTATTAATGCAGCAATAGGCACTTCTTTTACTCCTAATAAAACATCGCAATCTGAAATATCAGTGCTCACTTCAATACCCTCATCCAAATAAGAAGTATCATTAAAAATCCTTACATCACTAGACTCCACTTTTATGCTTGCCTCCGGAAATGTTTCTAGGATTTTTTGACACTTTTGTGGAGAAAAAACAACCCTACGATCTGGTGGTGATTTTCGTTCTTTTATAATTGCAAATTTTATGGCCATTTTAAATCAATTTTGAAATATAAATTTAGAAGCTCAAAGATACAAGTATTATTATATCTTTGCGGATCATTAGCAGTTTTGATATTGCTCTTGTTCTTTGAAAACAACCTCATCATTCAGAGGTACCTAGTAAGATAGGTAATTGGGGCCGACTGGTTTTGACAGCGGGTCTAATTGTAAAGTAAGCATGTCGAGCGCTGGGATACAGCTCGTAAATATCATATTTCACACTTTTTAAACGGCGAGAATAACTACGCCCTAGCTGCATAATCCGAATTATAGTAGGATCATGCCTCGGCCCGCAAGGCGGGCAAGCAGGAAGTCTCTCGAACGCCTTGGTTTGCGGCTTTTGATATAGAGACTTCGTAAAAGTAAACCTAGCTTGTATAGTGCTTTGATGTACTTGCGAAACTCAAATTAAAGATAAGCCTTGCGTTGGTCGTTTTCAACCGGCAATTGGACGAAAATTTAAATGAAAACTAAACATGTAGAAAGTTTTATAATTACTTGTTTGGACGGGAGTTCGAATCTCCCCGGCTCCACNAAAAAGAAACCCGCTCAGTTGAGTGGGTTTTTATTTATCTAATACTTACTAATCTAATTCTTTTTCCATTAACAAATTTAAAGTTTCCTCTAAAACCAATTTCATTATCTGTCTTTTTCCTAAAAGATTCTAGAAACTTTTGAGGTACTTCAATCTCAACATTATCCATATAAAGATAAGTACTGTCATTTAACTGACTTAATGTGTAGTTAGAAATCCCATCTTCTTCTAATTTATGATAATACCTTAAAGGATCTATAGACATTCTAAATATTACCGTATCAGATTCCTTTTCTTTGGAAATGACTTTTAACAAAGAATACTCATAACGAGTTCCATCTGAAAGCCTCCCTTTATCAAGCTCTTTAACTCTTAAAGTATAATAATATCCCCATTCAAAATCAAATCCATCAATATACTCTGCTTTAGAATCAGGAGAATCAAGTACTAGCCTTTTAAAATGCTCATAATTCTGAGTATACATGTGAGGCTTAATTTTTATTTCTTTAATATCATTCCTTTTACTAAAGGAAGTTTTCCACATATCTATATTTATACTATTGAGATCTTTATATTCAGCATTATCCGAGATTTGACCAACCGCAATNATAGGCAAGCAAAGTAATATAAATAGTTGTTTTTTCATAAAGCAAACTTACTCAATAATTTTCTAAAAAAGTTCGAACTTAGGACCGAGAGACCCAAGGCATTATTCCCTAAAATAAATTTTATTTTAGGGAATATTTTTTTGATCAATCTCAAATCAGTGGTTTAAATAAACCCAACCAGTATTTATATCATTATTACTGTTATTTAAAATAAGTTTATAAATATTCTCGATATTTGAATAGAGAACTCTACTAAAGCAATAAAACGGTTACACTATTAATAGTGTAACCATTTTTGATTTTATTCCTAGAAAATTTAGCGCTACATTAATTTACCTAAGAATACCTGTGCTCTGGAATTAAAAGGATTTCCNCTAGCTCTTCTATTTGATGCGATTTGTCCGGTATGCCAAATAGCATCTGATAAGGGACCGTTAATAGCATTCCAAAATGGAAAAGACATACTATGACCACCGAAATTAATTTTTACAGAAATTTCAGAGATTTTAACCTCTTTTATTAGCATATCAGACATTTTTTTAAGATTTAACAATGTCTCAGTTCTATATTCACTAAAGGACATTTCATATTTAGTTTCTGTAGGATACTCTTTATTATGAAATGCATAAATGATCATTTCTGTTAAGCCATAAATATGCTCCAANACATCTAAAGAAGATCGACTATCATCACTAGGCTTGTATGAGAGGTCAATATCTCTTAGGCCGTCAGTGGCCCAGTAATATCTGAACCCTAACCCTTCAATTAATCGGGTGATTACTGTTTCAGTGGTAAAATTATCAGCATAGGGGCCTAACTCAGAAAAAGGTAATGATTCATTGGTTTTTTCANAATCTTTCATAATATATAATTTAATTGTTTATAGTTTTAGTTATCAAAATAGACAGCTTATTAAATAATAAATATAATTGCTATACTATAACTTGCAAAATACAATTATTAATTTTATGTTTGATGTAAATCAATATATCAAAAATCATGAAAAACATTTATTTAGCTTTAGTAAGTATTTTATTATTTGCCTCTTGTGGGCAAGAGCCAGCCAGTGAAATAGAAAATAAAATCAAAGTAGGATCTTTAGGATTTCATGTATCATTTGTAGTGCCTAACGATGCCACAGAAAGAATGGATCAGTTTATTGAGACACATGAACAGTTTATGCGCGAGACTCATCACTTATCTGGTGATCAAGAACCCATTGTTTTATCTTATTCTGTATTTAAGTCCCCAGAATTGAATAATCCTTTCGATCCCAACAGTGGTGAAACAGGAAACACACTTTATGGTTTAACAGAAATTTATAATGGCCCTGAAGGTGTTCAGGCTCATATGACTTTAGGTCAGCAACGTGAAGCCATGTTTGCTGAATTAGTAGACTTAACAAACACATATAGTGTTGCAGGAATTCTCGGAGCACCTGTAATCGCGGCAATGGAATAATTAAAACTTATTTTAATTTATCAAATGATATAGCTGTGCTGCAACTTTAAATATTAGTAGTTGTAGATCGCATCTACAAGCTATTTTTAACTTTAAATAAATAAAAATGAATTTAGTAATTAAAGGGAAATGCACGTCAAGTTATGACGCGGTATATAAAGACTTTATTGGATTGTCAGAAACAAGAGCACAATGTTGTGATGAATCTAAGACAACAATTAGTAAAATAGACAACAATAATTTTGTTGTTCTATTGTTTGATGTTGACATGAGTAAATTGAAAGAAATATTATCTACTCCTGAAAGAGCTGAAGTAATTAAAAAGAACGGTATTTCAAATGAAATGTTTCATTTTTCGTCTTTGGGATAGGGGCGTAAATAAATATGTTTAGATATTTGGAACCCCCCCACTTTTTATTCCCAAGAATAATTTTTTATAATTGGGAATAATATTTTCTAAAAACAGCTAAATCAGACCTAAAAAAGTTCGACTTCACTCCCTTCTCCTCCAAATATTATTAAATTTTGATTATTTTAAAATTGTGAGTAATTGAATCGTCAAAAACTTTTAATATGTAAATTCCAGCATCTAAGGAATTTAATATTAAAGTTTTTGCTTTATAAGCACTCATTATTTTTTTTCCGTGTATATCGAAAATTTGAATATTATATAATTCATTAATCCCATCAATTACTAGGACATCGGAAACAGGATTTGGGTGTATTTTAACTAAATTGATTGCAAAATCATCAGTGCTGAGTGTGCAATTTGATGAAATTTGATCTCCAACGAAATTCCAACCGAAATTGTCTATCAAATATTGTCTTTCATTGTAACTATTGCAATAAATCAAATTTTCTGCTCCAAGAGAAACATTATTTAAAACGTTTTGCCCAGACCAACCAATTAGGATATTGTCATAATTAGATTCAGAGATTCCTGATAAGCTTAACATATTTTCCATATTAGAAACATTTGAAACGTCCCAAGAACTCAAATCTTGGTCAAAAGCTTCTGCTAAAAAAAACATTTTCTCCATATCACCTATTGAACTAGTATCCCAATTATTTATGGGTTGATTAAATGTGGTTGCGGCTTCAAACATATAGATAGCGTTTGTTACATTACTAACATCCCATGAATTTAAGTCTTGGTTAAATGATGAAGCACCACTAAATGAATATGAAATATCTGTAATATTCGAAACATCCCACAAACCAATAGGTTGATTAAACGAAGCAGCACCCATAAACATATAGCTTATGTCTGTAACATTCGAAACATCCCAATTATCTAGTGGTTGATCAAAAAGTGATGAATTATAAAACATTGAACTCATCTCAGTTACATTAGAAACATTCCAATTATTTAAAGGCTGATTAAAAGTAGATGCTATTGAAAACATCTCACTCATTTTGACTACATTACTAACATCCCAAGAGTCTATTGGTTGATTAAATGATGAGGCTTGTAAAAACATCTTTCTCATATCTTCGACATTACTAACATTCCAATTATCTAAAGGTTGATTAAATGATGAGGCTTGACTAAACATATTTGACATGCTCCAAACATTACTAACATCCCAATTATCTAATGGTTGATTAAATGATGATGCTATCCAAAACATTTGCTGCATATCAACTACTGAACTAGTATCCCAATTATCTAATGGTTGGTTAAATGACGAGGCATCATGAAATGCATAAGCCATGTTTGTAACATTTGATGTATCCCATAAATTTATATCTTGATTAAATGAGCTAGCACCATCAAATATATATGACATGTCTGTTACATTAGATGTATTCCATGAACCAATAGGTTTATTAAAATCAGTTGCATATGCAAAAACGCCTCTCATATTGTTTACACTAGATACATCCCATACAGAAATATTTTGATTAAAATCAGCACAATTAATAAACATGGAATCCATATTGATAAGATTACTAACATCCCAGTTGGATATCTCTTGATTAAAGTAGAAGCAACCATAAAACATCTCCCTCATGTTGATTACATTGGAAACATCCCATTGACTGATATCATCATTAAAATAATTATGATTTTTAAAAAGTTCCTGCATATCAGTGACTGAGGAAGTATCCCAATTTGATATATGACCATATGTTGTTTCAGCAGTTACTTGATCGGAAATCCACAAATCAACAGCAGTATTTATATTTGTGTTATCTAATGCTGTTTGAGAGAAACAAAATGTTGAAAAAAAAACAAGAATATACCTAAACATAACTTTAATTTTTAACAATTTAATAAAATTAATTTACAAAACCCCTAATAAATTATACAAGAACGAATAAATTATCATTTAATGGTGTTTCTGCAAAGATTTATTGCTTAAGTATTTTTATTATTTCCGTTTTAAAATAGTTCGACTTCACTCCTCTAGGCTCCACTTTTTATTCCCAAAAATAATTTTTTATTCTTGGGAATATTTTTTTCTAAAAACAACTAAATCCTCCCAAAAAATTATTCGATTTCATCACCTTCGCTTCACAATACTATTCCCAGAATAAAATTTATTGATTATCTTGAACTACAAAAAAAGGGTAAAATAACCCATTTATTAATTTAAAATTAAGACTTTTAAGTAATGAAATATCCAAATTTATTTAAAGCATTTAATATGTATATAGACTTACCTATTAAAGCTTTTGAGATCAGTGGTAGTGCAAATCATAAACAACGAATTGAAAATTTAAAGAAAAAATAACAGAGGCTAACAAAACCTAAACTGCATTAAAACGCAGCTTAGCCAAAACGTTAGCTGCAATTAAATCAAAAAATTAAGTAATGAAAGTTTTACCTAAAGAAATAAATAACAATTATGACTGTTGTAAGGAGCTTAATCCATATGTTTGCAACAGACGGAGGCGCTTAAACGATAGCAACAATTCCCTTAGACACTTTTACAAATGAAGGTGCAAGTACTATAATACTTATTTTTTCACTTTGGGGATTATCACAACTAATTATGGGAATATTTTATGTAATAGTTAGTTGGAGATACAAATCCTTAATACCATTAATGTATCTATTTATCTTTATTGAATATTTAATGCGTTTAATATTAGGAGCTCTAAAACCAATTGAAACTAGCGGGACAGCTCCAGGAGCAATTATAAACTTCATTTTTCCTCCTTTAGTAATTGTTCTGTTTATGTTGTCTTTAAATTCAAAGAAATCTAAAAAGCTGAAAAATGTGGCTAGATAAAAAAGCAGCTAACACTTTATATAGCAAATAGAGCTGTTAGTGGTTTACGAAAGTTCAGTGCTATTTACAAACAACACCAAATCGTTGATTTGGCTTTTAAGAATGAATAAATTAAATACAAAATACAACGCTTTGGCTCAGTGCTTAATCGGAATTTTATTACTTTTAATTTCCGTACTAACCATAGCCTAGCGTTCTCATCAATTAAAAAATGAAAATAAGTCATGTAATATACAAGGTTGATAATTTAAAAAATGGATTCAAACACTTTGAAAGCCAGGGATTTGAAATTGAATACGGATCAAAAAGAAATGCACATAATGCCTTGATTTATTTTTCAGAGGGACCCTATATTGAAATATTAGAAAATGTAAATATTCCACCCTATGCAAAACTATTTTTAAAGCTAATCGGCAAGCATAAAGTTATTGATAGATTGGAACGATGGAATAAGGAGAAGGAGGGTTTTATTGAATTATGTTTAGAGAATTATGATACCGACTTTAAAAAAGAAGAGGAAGTTTTAAAAAAGTATAAGCAAGGTTACTTTGTTACGAAGAGCAAAAGATTAGATCCATCAAATAGATTACTAAAATGGAAACTACTTTTTCCAGAAGAACGGAGAATCCCATTTCTTATGACTTATTTTAATATTGACCCCAAACCAAAAAAAAATAATCATCCAAATGGCATAAAAAAAATTAAGAGCATTTCATATGGTACAAATGCAGGGTTCATTCCAATAGTTAACGAATTATGCGATGATAACATTCTTAATTTATTCATTGGTGATGGGGTTTCAAATTTAGAGTATGAAAAATAACTAAGGAATTGAAAAAGTATTATTTAATGGAGTGATTATATCTAAAATTGGTCTATTTTCATTGAATAAATTAATTCTCAAATCCTTATATAAAAATTCTTCTAGAATTGGAAGCGAGTCTAATAAATGATGGTTGTTTCCAAAACCCTCAGGACACTCTTCAATATCTATAGAGTAACTTATATTACCTGAAATAAGATTGAAATCAACTTCAATCTTATTTTCACAAAATGCTCCCCAATAAGAATAATATGAGTTAAGTAGGAATGTATCCTGATAAAAGCTATAAATGTGACGTTGAGACCATCTCCATCTACTTCCTCCACTATGAGAAATATAAATTTGATTACTATCTATATAAGCCCTTTGAAAAGGATCTCCCATTGCACCTCCTTCATCAGAACCTAAAATAGTTGTACTTGATTTCTTCCACACATTCCATGTTGAATCATTCATTTTTAAAATAATAAGGTCTCTTGGAATATTGTTTTCAGAAGTATCTAAACGGTTAAGTACAAGCATTAGCTCTATATTCTCATCACCATCAAGATCTCCATAAGAGAATTCAATTATTTTAGAATAAATGTCTTTATCGATAGCTTTAATTTCATCAATCTCCAAGGTTTGACTAAAGCCTAATACTGTAAAAAAAGAAAAAAATAGTATTAGTTGTTTCATAAAACAAACTTACTCAATAATTTTTGAAAAAAGTTCGAAATAAGGACCGAGCGGTCCATTTTGAAGCATCGCAAAATTATGAGTAAATCCTTAAAAAGCCCTGTAAATTTATTTGTAAGGGCTTTGTTGGTTTTGGACGCCTTGTGCTGATAAGTTTATGCTAAATAAGAGCACTATTAAGATTATAGTGTTTTTCATGTTATTTTTTTTAATTAAAAAAAAAAATGTAACTTAGTTTCTTAATTTTAAATCAATATCCATGATAAAACGATTTCAACTTATTATAATTATTAGTGCATTGATACTTCCCTTTAATTCATCAAGAGCAGGCACAGAAATACTAGTTGTAGCAAAGGACTCATCAGAAGTAACTGTAAGGAGCATGGAATTTGGGGTAGCACTCAACTCAAACCTTAACATACAGCCAACATGCACAGAAATACTAGTTATAGCAAAGGACTCATCAGTAGTAACTGTAAGGAGCATGGAATTTGGGGTAGCACTCAACTCAGACCTTAACATACAGCCAAGAGGCGAATCTTTTACAAGTATTACACCAGATAGCACACCTGGTATGCAATGGACAAACAAATATGGTTATGTATACATGAGTGCCATGGGATACTCTGTGGCAATTGATGGCTTAAACGAAGCTGGGTTGTCATTTGGAGGGCTTTATCTACCTGGCTACACTGTTTATCAAGATGTTCCAAAGGGAGAAGAATCAAAAGCACTTTGGAACTTGGATTTTGGATTATGGGTACTGGGAAATTTTAGCACTGTTGAAGAAGTAAGAACCGCAGTACAATCAGTCTACGTTTGCTTTTTAGAATCATTTCCAATTCCTAGCCCATTGCACTTTAATGTTACAGATGCCACGGGTAAATCCATAATAATTGAATACACAGCTAAAGGATTAAATATTTATGATAATACATTGGGAGTGTTAACAAACTCGCCTCCTTATGACTGGCAAACAACTAATATAACAAACTACCTTAACCTAACACCAAATAATCCTGAACCCACATCATTTAACGGTAAAACATTCATACCCGTTGGGCAAGGTGCTGGCTTTGTTGGGATACCAGGTGACTGGACACCTCCATCACGTTTCATAAAGTCAACATTAATGTCGCACAATGCAATACCACCCACTGATATTACAGAAGCAGTAAACCTTGCATTGCATTTTATTAACGNNGTTGACATTCCACTTGGAGTATCACGAATGATAACCGATGGNAAAAAAGATTATGACTATACTCAATGGGTAACCATAAGAGACTTAACAAACCGCAGGTATATGTTTAGAACCTACGACAATTTACAAGTTCGTTCCGTAGACCTAAACAAATTAGACTTAAAGGATGGTGCCAAAAAACATGTAATTAAAATCACTGGAGGTGATGGTATTGTAGATATAACACCAAACCAATAGTTACATAGTTTTGTTTGCTATGGGCTCCATAACAAGTAACCTCCTATTTTATAAATTAAATTTGAGTTACCCAATCAGAGTAAAAACATATTTTACTATTAGCTTATATTCTATGAAAACTCAAGACCTAATAACTCATCTGTAAGAAAGTANATTTACGTAAAAAAGCCTAAAAACGTGTAAAAAACTATCAAAAATGAGCTAAAAAATATCAAAAACTTCTTAAAAATGTCCGAAATGAGTAAAAACGAAATATTGAAATTCAGCTTAAAAGAATATTATTTCTTTATATAATACCTCAGCTTATTATCAAAATACAACTATCTAATTAAGTGATATTATAGAGTTATCAGGTATTTGTTTTTTTATTTAATAACTATTATCTTAGTAAAAATTATAACATTCAAATAATGAAAAAAATAGCAATTATACTCCTGATTTTCGCAACCTTATCTTCTTGCAAAAACGACAACAAAGAATACAATAAGACTTATGACTCCTGGAAAACAGAAATNTCACAAATTAAAATTGGACACACTGAAGCACTTTCTATTTTGGATAATTTTGACCAAATTATTTATAACCACAAGAAACGATTAAAAGAATTTACTGCATTCATTAATACTCAGACTTCAAAAGAAATAGAAAATAGCTCTAAATTAGAAGAGGATATCGTAAGTGAAGCTAATATAAACATTAAAAAGCATGAACATTTCATGGTTTTTTTAAATAACTTAAGTGCGCTCCAAGGAATATTTGAAAATAAAATATTTGAGTTATATAGCATATCTAATTTAACTCCATTTCCCCAATTTAATTCTTTAAATCAAGCTACTAAATTTTGGTTAAATGAAAAGAATATTATTAATGATGCCCACAATAAGGCATTGTCAATTATCAAAGAATTAAAAAATCACATATACAATCATCAAAAAGAAATTAAAGAATTTACTGAGAAAATAGAGAAATATAAAATTGAAAAAAAAGCAGTATCTAAATTGGAAGATAATTACAATCTTAATAAAATTAAACACGACCAATTTGTTTTATTCCTNAATAATTTAAAAACAGTTCAACAACAATTTGAAGAAAAATAATGAAAAAACTTATCTATTCTTCCAAAAAGATTTAAAAAACAAACTCTTAAGACTAAACCAGAAAGCAAAAATTCCAGGCAGGTTGGTTTTAGGAGACTTCCCTTTTCCAATACGTTGAATTTGAAGTTCATACCAAGGTAATTCTACACCACCAAGTTGGTCTAAAAACGTAATACCAATTTTTGGGATCGGAGTTTCAAATCGTTGTATGGACCCGTCAAAAATTTGATTAGCCAAATTAGGAAACAAACAAAATGGTCTAGCCAAACCAACGATATCTAAACTATCATCTTCCAAAGCTTTCTCCATTACTGAAACAGAACGAAACCCTCCCGTAAGAAGCAAAGGTGTTTCAATTAATTTTCGTGCTTTTTCAATATAATCTAGAAAATATGCTTCACGCGATATGGTACTTTTCTTTCGATCTCCCTGCATCATAGCTGGACTTTCATAAGTTCCACCAGATATTTCAATTAAATCGATTCCCTCATTCCCAAGNAGATGAATCACTTCCATAGATTCTTCTTCNGTAAATCCACCTCTCTGAAAATCTGCAGAATTAATTTTAATTCCTATCGGATAATTCGAGCCTACTTGACGGCGAATTTCACGATAAATCTCTAAAACAAAACGCACCCTATTAGAAAGAGAACCGCCCCATTGATCAGATCGAATATTACTATTTGGAGAAAGGAACTGACTTATTAAGTATCCATGGGCCCCATGGATTTGACAGCCTGTAAAGCCTGCTTCTTTCATGATTCTTGCGGTATTCCCAAAGCGTTTTATAATATCCCAAATTGCTTCTTCTGTCAATGCTGTTGGCATTTTAAACATCTTGGAAGCACTACCCATATTTAGCGATATCGCAGATGGAGCTACTGTTTCTCTGTTAATTGCTGCAAAAGCCTGCCTACCTGGATGGTTTATTTGTGGCCAAAGATGCACACCAGTTCCTTTCACTGTTTTAGCCCATTCTTTTAACAGCTCAAAATCCTTATAGTCTTCAACTACTACATTACGCGCTTCACCTAGCGCATTTGAGTCTACCATTATATTTCCTGTAATCAGTAATCCTGGATTTCCTTTTGCCCAAACCTGATATGCATTAATTAAACCCTTACTTGGGGCATGGTATCGTGTTCCAAAATTTTCACTCATTGCAGACTTTGCAATTCTGTTTTTTAAAACAGAGCCATTCGGTAACTTAAAAGAAGATGCTATGTTCTTCATTGATTTTTTTTGTAAATATATTTAAAACATAAAATGAAAGGCAAAAAAAGAGTTTCTATTTTACTATTTAATTTTTAGTACCTTTTTATTTTCTGTTTACGTTCATTACAGTAAGCTTAATTCTATCCTACTAAAATACTACGATTTAATTCACTTGTCCCCCTCGATATTATTTACAAGAATAATTTTTTTATTAAATTTTCTAATATCGACAACTTTAAACGAAAAAACCCTCCACTTTGGGAGGGTAATATCATTTTTTTTAAAAATAAATTATAAGAACTACAGTATTAAAGCTTTGTAGATAATTCTGGCAGCATCATAAAGTCATAAGTAGGACGAGTCCATTCAACTAAACATTCATTGTATTTTTGAAAATCATCTTCCCAAGAACCTTCACCATACATTTCTTCATACATATCTACTACGACCCCTTCCTTTCTCTTACCTTCTCTCTCATTTGGATCATTAAATGCTGTGAGAATCCGAACAGTATTGGTGTTTCCTCCAGAGCTCATAACAAAAATCGCTTCTTGTACGTCGGGACGTGCTTTTCTCAACACTTCGGAATGACGCTTTAAATAACGCCAAAAATCTTCGTTATTACCGTTCTTAAGAACACGAGTAAAAGAACGAAAATATTTAGTAGGTCGAGCTTCCTCAAAATTTATTGANAAACTTTTGATTCTTTGCCAAACATATGGGCCTTTTCCAGTTTGAATGTATTTTGCAACATTTTTTTGCCAAAAACTTGACTCTTCTGAACTTAAAGATTTACTATACCAGTCATTTGTTCGGCGAGGCATTATACGCTCATAACGACCGTTTTCAGCTTCAGTCCCAGTCATTAATACTGCAGTATAAGCAGAGTTTTCGGCAGTGTTAAAAAGAGTTGTTTTCTCTGCAATAGCGTTTTCAAATTTTTGATTCATTCCTTGCTTAGGAGTGTATTCATAGGTAATCCAAAGTTCTGGTTCGTTACTTTCCTGACCATAAACAAAACTGAAGGCAAGTAAAGCCAATAAGTAAAAATAATTTTTCATCTTTTTAATTTAAAAGTTAAATTCAAAAATAACAATTTTAATTGTAAAATAAAACTAATAATACCTTAGTTTACTAAAAATTAGTGTCAATATAATTTTCCAAAAATAAAAGCTGAATCTATCAATTATTAACTGAGTTAAAGTTTAACTAATAATATTACAAATTTATGTAAATATCAAAGTTTAGATAAACTGACTTGGACTTGCCTGACGTTTTAGCACTCTTGATAATAAATAAAATTTTATTTTCCAAAAAGTTTAGCTAAAGCATAAGTCGCTATTAAAAAAAGCCCAATTATCACTAATGTATTCCCTTGAAAAAGACCCAAACCAGTATGTGTGACTTTCATTAGATATCCTATTGATCCAATAAATATACCTACATATTTAATTTTAGAAATCATAATAAAAAAATTAAGTTTAATCAAAAAATCATATTTCCTCAACCAAAAGAGATAAGCAAACATCAAAAGTTAAAAGGATAGTAGAATTATTTTCAAGTAAAATTTCAAAACTATTATCAAATTTTTCTATGTGTAGTATTGATAAAACTGACCCAAGTTTAATTTTTTTCTTATTCAAATAAAGCAATAAATCTTTAGAACTATTTTCTAGTCCGCATAATCTCACCTTTTGTCCTGGTTTAATAGTAGACAAATTCAAATAGTTTACTTTTAAAACTTTTCCGTTTTTATCTGGGATTGGCGAACCGTGTGGATCTAAAGTAGGGAATCCTAAAATTTCATCCATTCTATCAAAAAATAAATTGGAATTAATGTGCTCAATTTCTTCTGCAATATCGTGTACTTCTTCCCATCCAAAACTCATTACTTGAGATAAAAACATTTCTGTTAATCTATGCTTTCTAACAATTAAAGCTCCTAATCTTTTACCCTTAATAGTTAATTTAACTGGCTTATACTTTTCATAAAACAACCAACCTTTTTCTTGCATTTTCTTCACCATATTATTAGCGGTTGGTTTACTTACGTTCATCTTTTTTGATAATTCTGTAATAGAAACA
Organism: Flavobacteriaceae bacterium; assembly: GCA_002713705.1. Taxonomy (GTDB): domain Bacteria; phylum Bacteroidota; class Bacteroidia; order Flavobacteriales; family Flavobacteriaceae; genus Marifrigoribacter. The sequence goes on along the minus strand of PAUJ01000014.1, from coordinate 74,430 downwards.
TCAATGTTTTCCTGGCTAAGAAAATAAATTGCTTTAAGATAATTCTCTTTCGTTTGTGTTGGCATGTTATCGATTAAAGTGTAAAGATAAAAAATATTATCAGAATAAATTTGTTAGATAAGACTAACTTAATATATTTGCATTACAAAACAATATTAGGATCAATGAACTTAAAAACAACTTTCACCCTACTGTTTGTAATGGGCATATTTAGTCTTTCATTCGGACAAGCAGGAATTATTAACGGAACTGTTAATGTGGATAATAATAAACAAGAATTTGTAACCATATCCATATCTACAGATCCAATTCAAGTTGCTAGTACGAATTCAAAAGGATATTTTTATATCGATACAATTCCTTTTGGAACCTATACAATAACAGCAGAATTTGCAGGTTATACAAAAGTTACTAAAACTGTTATTTTAAATGAAAATAATCAAAAATTAGAGTTAAACTTTAATTTAAATGAAAATTTAAATTTACTTGACGAAATTGTGTTAACTGGCTCCAAAACCTATAAAAGACAAACAAATTCAGCAGTAATTGTTGGAATTATAAATAGTGAAACTTTAAATAATATACAAGCTTGTAACTTATCTGAGGGATTAAAATTTCAACCAGGTTTAAGAGTTGAAACAGATTGCCAAACTTGCAATTACACACAATTAAGAATGAATGGAATGGCAGGTGGATATTCACAAATTCTTATCAATGGCCGTCCTATTTTTAGTCCATTAACAGGTTTGTATGGTTTAGAACAATTGCCAACAAATATGATTGAAAAAATAGAAGTGGTAAGAGGTGGCGGTTCTTCATTATATGGTTCTAGTGCTATAGGTGGAACTNTAAATATTATTACTAAAATTCCCAAAAAAAACTCGTATGAATTAAATTCTTTTTATCAAAATATAAACGGAAAAGCAGACGATATTGTTTTTAGTGGGAATGCCTCTTTGGTTNCTGAAAATAAGAATTCGGGAGTTGCCTTCTTTTTTAACCATAGAGATAGAGACTGGTATGATGAAAATGATGATAATTATTCTGAATTACCAAAACTTGAAAATACATCATTTGGAACAAACTTATTCTTTTTACCTAAAGACAATCAAAAATTAGAAATTAGCATTAGCAATTTAAATGAATATAGGTATGGTGGAGAAATGGTTGAAAAACCGGCATATTTAACACAACAATCAGAAGAAAGAACTACCAATGTTTGGATGGGAAGTGCCGACTATCAAATGAATTTTAATGATGATAATTCCTCATTTATTACGTATGCGGCTTGGCAAAACACAAAACGGAAACATTATACAGGGATATTCCCAGATCAAGAACCAGAAATCCAAGCACATCTTGAAAACCCTCCTTATGGAACTTCAAACGTCACTACTTTACAAGGAGGATTTCAACTTAATCATAAAGTGTATGATTTTATAAAAGGAACTAATACCTTTATTTTAGGAACCGAATATGTGTATGATGATGTTTTTGATGAAATTTCTACCTATGATTATTTGATAGACCAGACTACCAAAGATATTGGTGCCTTTTTACAAAGTGATTGGGAAGTATCACCTTCTTTAACTTTTCTTTCTGGACTTAGATTGGATAAACACAACTTGATAGATAATTTAGTTTTTAGCCCAAGGCTATCATTGCTTTACAAATATAAGGCCAATACACAATTTAGGCTTAGTTATGGAACAGGATTTAGAGCACCGCAAGCATTCGACACAGATTTACATATTGCTTTTGCTGGTGGTGGTGTTTCACGTATTTTATTATCACCAAATTTAATCCCAGAAAAGTCAAAAAGTTATAGTGCTTCTATAAATTATGATCAACCAACAGAACATTATATAGCAGGTTTTACATTAGAAGGGTTTTATACAAGATTAAACGATGCCTTTTTTCTTCAACCAATCGGACAAGATGAGTTTGGCGAATTATTCGAAAAACAAAACGGACAAGGAGCAACCGTAAAGGGAGTTACTTTAGAATTAAGAGCCAATTTCGTTAAAAAAATACAATTAGAAACAGGTTTTACCATACAGTCGAGTGAATTTGATAATGCGGTTGAATATATAGAAGGAGTTGAAGCTATTAGAAAATTTACAAGAACACCCAACGATTACGGATACGCAACTTTATCTTTTAAGCCAAGTAAGAAATTTAATGCTAACCTAAATTACGTATATACAGGTAAAATGGTGATACCACATTTTGCAGGTGCACCAAATCAATTGGTCGATGAAATGTATACTTCAGATGCGTTTTCGGAATTAAGCGCAAAGATTGGTTATACCATTGAAATTGAAAAAACACAATCAAACCTAGAATTTTATGGCGGTGTGAAAAATATTTTTAACTCCTATCAATCAAACTTTGATATAGGAAAAAACAGAGATAGTAATTTTGTTTTTGGCCCTTCACTTCCAAGAACTCTTTACGTTGGAATTAAAATGATGTCAAAATAATACTTAGACACAAAAATAAATATAGATAGTTACAGGTTTTAGGTTACAGTTACGGTTAATATTTTAACTCAATTAATAAATGTTAATAGTATATTCATAAACACCTTTCCCTAAAGTATAAATCAATAAGCTTACCTTTGTCCATGGTATAACTTTTAGCCACTATATAAATATGGAACAAGCGGAATTTTTACAACAACATGTATTTTCAGATTTGAAAAATCTGAATGACGGATTTGACCAAGAAGATATTCACTATTTTTCTGAATCGGACTTCGAAACCATTCTTGAACGAGCGGAACATTATGGGATTGGTATTTATGAAATCAAGCCTTTTTTTAATGGAGAAACTTATAAGGTTTCAGGACATTTAGACCATAATAAGAAAGCTACAGACCCAAAATGGTTTAAAAAAGCATTTTTAACCTTTAGAATGGGTCAATCTGGACTTATTTATTCCGCTTCTTATAAAGTTTCTAAAAAACTTTTAGCGAGATAGTCTTTAGGTATCCAAAAGGTGAAACTAGTTAAGNGTATTGAACATTAAAATAAACTTGCCAAATTATAATAAACCATTGTTTAAAATTAACCTGCGCCAATTATAGGCTCATTTAAACTCATATCTGAAAATTTTCACAAGGATAACAACTTAAATAGTTTATTCAACCACTTAATTACTTACTTCTAATTTACGTTCCTTCCACATTAAAAGTCCGCCATCCATATCATAAATTTTAGTAAAACCCATTTCTTTTAATCTTAATGCAGCCTGTTTGCTGCCCAATCCTTGATTACAATAAACATAAACAGGTTTGCTTTTATCTAAAGTTTTAACTTTTTCATTAAAATCCTCATTGGTCACACAAATATTTTGCGCTCCTTCTAAATGACTTTCCTTGTACTCTTTTGGAGTTCTCACATCGATTAACTGAATAATATCTTCACTATAAACAGCATCGTAAACTTGTTGCGGTGATATCAATTCAATTTCACCCTTAGCAACTACTTCTTTAGAATTGTTTTTACAAGATTGAAATGCAAACAATACAACAAGTGTAATTAGTAATAGAATCTTTTTCATAATAAATAATTTAATGAGAGTGGCTAAAATTAAACAATGCTTAACAAGCCATTTACTTATTAACGTTCTTTTTATGTAATTGTTACAAAATTGTTAATTAAATCGATTTAAAAATTGTTTTAAGACACCCTATCGTTAGGATGGGTAGTTAAATATTCTTTAGGGAAAAGTAATTTTATATTTTCATAAGAACCTTGTAATGCTTTTTGAGACTTTTCAAAGTTTTTCCATTTTGCCTTTTTTATTCCTTCCTTAGCTTGCGGAACTAATTCTATTTTAGATTCTGTATACATTTCGTACCAATAAGTTATCTTTAGTTTAAATTTACCATTGCGTTTAAACACATGGTATGTCTTTGCGATAAAACTTCTAATTTCCAGGTCCTTCACCCCTGTTTCTTCCTCCACTTCTCTTATTGCAGCTTTTTCAAAAGTTTCTCCTTTTTCTAATACACCCTTTGGAAGATCCCATTTAGAATTACGGTATATAAAAAGTATTTCTCTTTTATTATTATACACTAGTCCACCAGCAGCTTGAACTACAGGTAATTTTTTTTTAAGAAATTTTTCTAGTTTCTCTTCATTTTTATGGTATAAGTTAATATAATGTAGGTCTCCTTTTATTATTTGTTTGATCAAATTTTTAAAATTTACAATTTTTAAGGGTATTGCAGTATACTGACTCCCAATATTTTTTTTAGTGGAGAGAATTATTGGTATGTCTTTAACAAAAACTTTATACATTTGCAATATGATTTTAAATAAAGAGACAGCTCAAAAAACTGCCGAATTACTCCTGCAAATTAATGCAATTAAATTACAACCACAAAATCCATTTAAATGGGCTTCTGGATGGTATTCTCCTATTTATTGTGACAATAGAATTACACTTTCATATCCAATTATCAGAAATTACATAAAAGAAAATTTAGCTAAACAGATTGAAGAAATCTATGGTAAACCTGATGTAATAGTTGGTGTAGCAACAGGTGCTATTGGTATTGGCGCATTGGTTGCTGAGGCTTTAAATCTTCCTTTTTGTTATGTAAGGCCAGAAGCAAAAAAACATGGCCGTAAAAATAAAGTTGAAGGACATATAGAAAAAGGACAAAATGCGATTATCATTGAAGATCTTATAAGTACCGGAAAAAGCAGCTTATTAGCTGTAGAAGCTTTAAAAGAGGCTAAGGTAAATGTCAAAGGTATGGTTGCCATATTTACGTATGGATTTGCAATTGCTGAAGAANACTTTAAGAATGCTAATGTCAATTTACATACACTGAGTAATTACAAAAATTTACTACTTCTAGCTGAAAAATCTAAATACATCACTTCTTCTGAAGCTGAAATTCTATCAAAATGGAGAATTGATCCAGAAAATTGGGGTAAATAATTGGTATTATTTTACTAATTAATTTAATTACAAAAAAAGCAATATGAATTTAACAAGTAAAAAAGTAACCGTTCAAAAATCTGCAGAAACACTTTTTGATTTTTTATGTGATGTGAAAAATTTCGAAAAGCTAATGCCTGATACTATTAGTAAATTTGAAATTATTAGAGATGATGCCTTTATTTTTGCTTTAAAAGGAATGCCAGAAATCGCATTAGAACTAAAAGAAGTAAACAGTCCTATACAGCTGAAATTAGGCGCTATTAGTGACAAAATTCCATTTACTCTCATAGGCAACATTGAGGCTATAAATGAACAATCTTCTGATGTGAGTTTACAATTCGAAGGAAATTTTAATCCAATGATGGCAATGATGATAAAAGGACCTATCACAAAATTTATAGAAACCTTATCAAGTAACTTAGAGAACTTATAATTTTAAAACAACATTTTTATTTCCTTTAATTGATATGAATTCAAAATTTCATTTTCATTTTCAATTACAATTTTCCCAATTTCATTAACGCCTTTTATTTTACCGTTAAAACGATAACCGTCTTTAACTTCAAATACAGAAATCATATCTTTTCTAAAAAGAGATGTTTCATATTTTATTTTCAAATCAGCATAATCGCCTTTATCAAGTTTCGTTAATTGAATTAAAATTTCTTCAATTACAAGTTGTAAAACTTCATTTAAATTAAATTTATTCCCAGTAGTTAATAACATTGAAGTAGCCTGAGGTAGCGATTTAAATTTCTTTTCATTTACATTAATTCCAAGCCCGATAACACTAGAAACGACATTTCCTTGTTTTATCTGATTTTCAATTAAAATTCCTGCCATTTTTTTTGAGCGTGACATTATGTCGTTAGGCCATTTTATAGTAATATNTGGTATTTTATATTTTTTAAAAGCATTTTCTAAACCTAATGAAACCGCATAAGTAATATTAGGTATTTTGTTACTAGGAAGATCTTCAAATCTTTTAAACACGCTAAACAATAGACTTTGTTGTGGAACAGATTGCCAACTAGTCCCATGCTGTCCTCTCCCCTTTGTTTGATTATTTGTGATAACAATAGTTGGATCTTCAAGATGTACCGCCCTACTTAAGTTAAGCAGGTAAGAATTAGTTGAATCAATGGCATTAAGTTTGATTATATCCACTATGAATAAAAAAATGTGTTAATGTAACGTTAGAATAACGTTTAAATAAACAAAAAAATAATAACTTTACACCCTAATAACTTGGGATAAATATATAAATATTGAAAAAAGATAAAGGGACTGATCAACTTATAACACAAATTATAAAAGGGATTGAAGAAGTTAAAGGCCAAGATATTGAAATTCTTGATTTAAGAGACATAGAAAATACTGTTTGTGATTATTTTATAATTTGTAATGGTAATTCAAATACGCAGGTAAATGCGATTGTCAATTCAATACAAAAAATAGTAAGTAAAGCTATACAAGAAAAACCTTGGCATGTAGAGGGAAGTAATAATGCCGAATGGGTATTATTAGACTATGTCCACGTAGTAGTACATGTATTCCAAAAACAAATTCGGGAGTTTTACAATATCGAAGGATTGTGGGGCGATGCAAAATCAGTTATCATAGAAACAACAACTAAAAAACAAGAAGCCTAATGGCAAACAATAATAAAAAATCGGAATTAAAAAACCCAAAATTTAATAGTTACTGGATTTATGGAGCTATAATTATTGTGTTTATAGCCTTGAATGTTTTTGGTGGTGGAAGTTGGTCTCAACCAAAAAAAACTACTCAAGGAGAATTTGAAACTCTTTTAAGAGATGGAGATGTTGAAAAAGTTGAAATTGTTAATCGTAAAATTGCCAAGGTATATCTTACCCCAGAAGCAAAAGACAAAGAAAAACACACAAAAAACAAAAAGGGATCTAATTTCTTGTCTGATGGAAAGCAGGCTTCTTACCAATTTGAATTTGGAGACTTACAAAATTTTGAAAATAGCCTTGATAAAATAAAATCTCAAGATAATTTACAAACGACTGTTGTATATGAAACCGACAACAATGTGATGAGTGAAATATTGATTTCACTACTTCCATTTGTTATCATCATAGGAATTTGGATATTTATTATGAAAAGAATGTCTGGCGGTGCTGGAGGAGGTGCTGGAGGTCAAATTTTTAATATTGGGAAATCAAAAGCAAAATTGTTCGATCAAGATACAGACGTTAAGACAAGTTTCAAAGATGTTGCGGGTCTTGAGGGAGCCAAAGAAGAAGTACAGGAAATAGTAGATTTTCTAAAAAAACCTGAAAAATATACTTCTTTGGGAGGAAAAATACCTAAAGGAGCACTATTGGTAGGTCTTCCTGGTACTGGTAAAACTTTATTGGCTAAAGCTGTTGCAGGAGAAGCAAACGTACCTTTCTTTTCTTTGTCAGGTTCAGATTTTGTAGAAATGTTTGTTGGTGTTGGAGCGTCTAGAGTTCGTGATTTATTTAAACAAGCAAAAGAAAAATCTCCATCTATTATTTTTATAGATGAAATCGATGCCATTGGTCGTGCTAGAGGAAAGAATAACATGTCTGGATCTAACGACGAAAGAGAAAACACGCTAAACCAATTACTAACTGAAATGGATGGTTTTGGTTCAGATTCTAATGTAATCGTTTTAGCTGCAACTAACAGGGCTGATGTATTGGATAAAGCATTAATGCGTGCTGGAAGATTTGACAGACAAATTTATATTGACCTACCAGATGTTAGAGAACGTAAAGAAATATTTGAAGTCCATCTTCGTCCCTTGAAGGTTGATGAAAAATTAGATACCGATTTCTTATCAAAACAAACACCTGGTTTTTCTGGAGCAGATATCGCTAATGTTTGTAATGAAGCTGCGCTAATAGCAGCTAGAAATGATAAAAAAACTGTTGAAAAACAAGATTTCTTGGATGCTGTAGATAGAATTGTAGGTGGTTTAGAAAAGAAAAATAAAATAATCTCTCCAAAAGAAAAAGAAGCAATTGCTTTTCATGAAGCTGGTCATGCAACCGTAAGTTGGATGTTAGAACATGCTGCTCCTTTAGTAAAAGTTACTATTGTTCCAAGAGGGAAATCTTTAGGAGCTGCCTGGTATTTACCCGAAGAACGTCAATTGGTTAAACCAAATCAAATGTTGGACGAAATGTGTGCAACACTTGGAGGAAGAGCGGCAGAAAAGGTAATATTTAACGAAATATCAACTGGGGCACTTAGTGATCTTGAAAAAGTTACCAAACAAGCAAGAGCTATGGTAACGATTTATGGTTTAAATAAAAAAATCGGTAATTTAACTTATTATGATTCCTCAAGTGGAAACGAATATGGTTTTACAAAACCCTACAGTGAAAAAACTGCTGAACTTATCGATGAGGAAATTTCAAAAATGATCGAAGAACAATATCAAAGAGCTATCAGTATTTTAAATAAGCATAAAGATAAATTAACTGAACTGGCAACGGTATTATTAGATAAAGAAGTTATTTTTAAAGATAACCTTCAGAAAATATTTGGGGACCGCCCTTATTCTAAATTAGAAACTAACGCTATAAAAGATACTTCTAACGATGTAAATAGTGAACTAATTGAAGATGATAAAAGTGAATCTATTTTAAAGGAGAAAAAGAATAAATTATAGTTTATTTCATTCATGTTTGTGCTTATTAAATTAAGCTAAAATAATACCTATTAAACATAGATTTTATATATTTGAATTATAAGTAACCTAAAGTCTTTAATAAATAGCAAATGAATCTGCTTAGAAAAATTTTTGGAAAAAAACCAAAGTCAGAAATTTCCATAAATGAATCTGAAGAAAGTAGTTATTTCCCAAAAGACGGTGCGCCAATAGATGAAAAATTCACCTATATTTTCAATAAAAATGGTGGGAAATTCCTTTATTGCTTATCTATGGATGAAGTATTGGAATCATTTCAAAATATACTTGAAGAAAATAAAATTGCTGAGGAAGACATTTACTGTATCAATCAACAGTTGGGTTCTAAATTTAATTCAAATAAGTTTAATTTTAAAAAAGAAAAAGAGAATTCTTTTTTCCTAACTACTTGTGAATCTTTAATTGCAAAAAATGGATCTATATTATTCTCATCCAATCAAATAAAAGAAAAAAAATTAAACGAATTACCCTCGAAATTTATAGTTTTTGCAACTACTAGTCAGTTAACTGATACAATTAGTGAAGGGATGCGGAAAATTAAAAATCAAAGTAAAAATCTTATTCCAAGTAATATAACCACCATACAAGATTTTGAAACCAATAAAGAAAAGGATTTTATGAGTTATGGAAGTAGCACAAAAAACTTATATTTGTTGCTACTCGAAGATTTATAATTTATGAAAGAAGTTATTATTCGGTTGTTATCTGGAGTAATTTATATTTCAATTATTTTATTTTCACTATTCATGGCACGTGAATGGTACATCGGCTTACTATTCATTCTTGCGATTATCACTTTAAATGAATTTTTAAAACTGTTAAATTTAAGAGGAACAATCGCTTATATCATTCTTGCTGTTTCATTTTATTTTTTAGCTTATAAGTTAATAAATAGTGTGTTAATTTTAATTTTATTGTCAGCAACTATTTTAATAAATCTATTTTTAATTAGAGATGTAATGGTCTTGAATAAAATATCCTTGTTAAAATCAAAACGTTATTTATATATTATATTTTACATTATTAGTGGGTTTGTTTTTTTAGCACTAATTCCTTTTACTAATAAAGTTTTTGAACCAAAAATAATATTAGGCATTTTTATATTTGCCTGGACCAATGATACTTTTGCTTATTTAATTGGGAAAGGTTTTGGAAAAAGAAAACTAATGGAAAATATATCTCCTAAAAAAACGATTGAAGGTTTTTTTGGGGGTATGGCGGGGGCTCTTTTTGCAAGTTTTATTTTTTTTAAGTTCACACCAATATCTGAATACAATCTAATATTTTGGTTATTTTTGGGTTTATTAGTTTCTGTTTTAGGGACAATTGGTGATTTAATTCAGTCAAAATTTAAAAGACTAGCTGGAGTAAAAGATAGCGGAAACATCATGCCTGGTCACGGTGGTGTTTATGACAGGCTTGACAGTATTATATTTGCGAGTCCATTTATTTATTTGTTTATAATTATAATAAATTATGTTTCATAAAGAAGGGTTTAAAATTATTACTATAGTTTTTTTAATAAGTGCAATTTTAGCAGTTTCTGCTCACTTCTTAATCGATAATGAATACCTAGAAAAAGGAGTTTTATTAATTATTTTAATAGTACTGTTTCTAATTCTTCAGTTTTTTAGAAACCCAAAAAGAGATTTTAAATTAAATACAAGCCAAGTTTTGTCTGCTGTTGACGGTAAAGTTGTGGTTATTGAAGAGGTTTTTGAAAAAGAATATTTTAAAGATAAAAGACTACAAATTTCTGTATTCATGTCACCCTTAAATGTTCATGTAACAAGGTATCCGATTAGTGGAAGTATTGTGTATAACAAATACCATCCTGGTAAATTTTTAGTAGCATGGCACCCAAAATCCTCAGAAGAGAACGAACGTACTTCTGTAGTGGTTAAATCTTTAAAATTTGGAGAAATAATGCATAGACAAATCGCTGGTGCTGTTGCCAAAAGAATTGTAAATTATGCAGAAGAAGGTCAGGAAGTTTTCCAAACTTCTGATAGTGGTTTTATAAAATTTGGTTCACGTGTAGATATTTTTTTACCTTTAGGTACGAAAATAAATGTGAAGCTTAATCAAAAAGTAAAAGGAGGAATTACGGTATTGGCAAACAATGACAACTGAAGAATTAGAAATAGTATTTAGAAAAGCTGTTAAAAGCGTTAACGATCATAAAGATCCTTTTCCTGCAGATTTATTATTGCGTTTGTATTCTTTTTATAAAATTGCTACTAACGATCAAGATACCCCAAGAAGTAAAACACCTTTAATTAATGCTTTTAAAACAAATGCACTATTTCAAACACAAGGTTTAACTCCTGATGAAGCCAAAGAACATTATATTGAGTGTGCAAAGCACTATTTTTTATATCGAAAATAATTAAATATGATGATTCATCATATAGGGCAAAATAATTCTATTTTAAATAAATTTATTGCAGAAATTAGAGACGTTTCTATTCAAAAAGATTCACTTCGATTTAGAAGAAATATAGAACGTATAGGCGAAGTTCTGGGATATGAACTCAGTAAATTTGTAAGGTACAATAACAAGAGTATTATTACTCCATTAGGAATTAAAAACATCCATCTCCCAACTAATAAAATAGTAATATGTTCTATTTTACGAGCTGGTTTACCTTTGCATCAAGGCTTATTAAATTATTTTGATGACTCAGAAAATGCTTTTATTTCAGCATACCGACACCACCCAAATCAAGATAATAATTTTGAAATCAAAGTTGAATATTTTGCAGCTCCTTTATTAAAAGGTAAAACCCTATTATTAGCAGATCCCATCTTAGCAACTGGTCAGTCTTTAGTTGCAGTTTATGAAGCTATCAAAAAGCAAAGAACCATTGGTGATATTCATATTGTTTCTGTTATTGGCAGTACTGAAGGAATCGATTTTATCAAATCTCATTTTCCTGAACACACACACCTTTGGATTGCTGCAATTGATGATGAACTAAACAGCAAGGGTTATATTGTCCCTGGATTAGGTGATGCAGGTGATTTGGCATTTGGATCAAAACTTTAACACCCTAACTTATTAATGAAATACACTCCTTTTTTAAATTATATTAAAAATTTCGTAGACTTAAATGAAAAAGAAATAACTTTTTTACGTTCATATACCAATTATAAAAAATATTTTAAAGGTCAATACATAGTTAAGCAAGGTGAAGTTTGTAACCACACCAACTTTATTATCTCTGGATGTACTGAAAATTTTTACATGGATCAAAAAGGTCAAGAACATATCGTAACGTTTGCAATTGAAAATTGGTGGTCGTCAGATATTAGTAGCTTTATAACCCAAAAACGTTCGGACTTTAATGTTAAGTGTCTCGAGGATACAGAAGTCATTCAATTTACCTGTCAAAATCAAGATGAAATTTTTAAAAATATTCCGAAAATGGAAACACTTTTTAGAAAATTATTAGAAAAAGCGCTGGTCTCTTCACAAAAAAGAATTGTCAATAATTTTAGCCTCTCTGCAAAAGATCAATATATATATTTTAAAAATCAATATCCCAACATAGAGCAAAGAGTTCCTCAATACAAGGTAGCCTCTTATTTGGGTATCACAAAAGAATTTTTAAGTAAAATTAAAGCGCAGTTAGTTAAGAATAAATCGTAAGCCAGTTATTTTGATTTGTTAATCTAGTTTATTTTTTTAAAAAATATTCTTTTTCATATTTGTAGTCTAAAATATAAACCAAATTTAAAATGAAAAACAAATTTAAAAAATTATTAGCATTACTATTGATTGTTTTTGGCAGCTATTCTTTTACAACAGTATTGAACGAAAAAATAAACATCAATATCGATAAAAGCAACTTGCATTGGAAAGGTTTCAAAGTAACTGGTTCTCACGAAGGAAATTTAAAATTTAAATCAGGAACATTGACTTTTACAGAAGATGGAAAGTTAGTTGATGGAACATTTCTAATCGATATGAAATCTATGGGTTGTACAGATCTAGAAGGTGAATCTAAAGATAAGCTCGATGGACATCTAAAATCAAAAGATTTTTTTGGAACCAATGAACATCCAAGTGCTACCTTACAATTCAAAGAAATAACAGTAAGTGGCAAAAATTCTTACAGAATTAAAGGTGATTTGACCATCAAAGGAATTACGAATAGTATAGAATTTGATTTTTCAATTTATGGCAGAAAGGCAACTGCAGTTTTAAAAATTGATCGAACTAAATACGATATAAAATACGGGTCAAGCTCATTTTTTGATGGCTTAAAAGACAAAGCTATTTATGATGATTTTGACATAAAAGTAGATTTAGAATTTTAATACAACACTATAATATGAAAAATACAGATAGACCAAAATGCGGTTGTGGTAATACCCAAGATAGTAACGGATATTGTGATGGTTCTCACCAAAACAAAAAAAATAAGACTTGTATAAAAATGCAACGTAAATTTAAAAAAANCCTTAATATATAAGGGTTTTTTTATAATTGTAATCCTTCTAAACTTCTTTTTATAGTTTCAATTTTTGATACAGCATCTGCTTCTTTTTGACGTTCGATTGCTACAACATTATCTGGAGCATTATTAACAAAACGTTCATTGCTTAATTTACCTTGTATACTTTTTAAAAATCCTTGAGTGTATTTTAATTCTTCTGAAAGTTTTACTATTTCATCTTCAATATTTATGGAACCCTTCATGGGGATAAAATATTCATTAGATTTAACCCTATAAGTTAAAGCACCATCTATTTTTTCAGAAATGTAATTTAATTTTTCAATATTACCCATTTTCTTGATTACAGAATCAAAAGATTTAGCAGCATTAATATTATTTATAACTGATAAACTTATCGTTTCTTTAAATGATATATTTTTCTCTTTTCTAATCGTTCTAATTCCTGAAATAACTTCGGAAGCAATTTCAAAATCTTTTAAAACAGTATCATCAACTGCTTCTATAGAGGGATATCTTGAAACAATTAAAGCTTCATCTATCGATCTATCTGATATTTGATGCCAAATTTCTTCGGTAATAAAAGGCATAAAAGGATGTAATAATTTTAAATTATTTTCAAAAGCATTGATAATGGCATCAAATGTTTTTCTATCCATTGGTTGTTGGTAACCTGGTTTTACCATTTCTAATAACCAAGAACAGAAATCATCCCAGACTAACTTGTAAATAGTCATCAATGAATCTGAAAGGCGGTATTTTGAAAAATGATCTTCCATTTCAGCAAAAGCACTTTGAAATTTAGAGTGATACCATTCTAATGCAATTTTACTAGACTCTGGCTGCTCAATACTATCACTTAGCTCCCATCCGCTAACTAATCGATACGCATTGATTATTTTATTCCTAAATGCTTTCCCTTGTGCCAACTTAGTTTCATCAAACAATAAATCGTTTCCAGCACCAGAACTTAGTAGCATCATTCCAGCTCTTACTGCGTCTGCGCTATAATCCTCAATCAATTTTAAAGCATCAGGAGAGTTTCCTAATTGTTTAGACATTTTTCGCCCTTGATTATCTCTTACTATCCCTGTAAAATATACATTATTAAAAGGCTTTTTATTTCTAAATTCATAACCTGCAAATATCATACGTGCTACCCAAAAGAATATAATATCTGGACCTGTAACTAAATCATTGGTTGGATAATAATAATTAATTTCTTTATTATCTGGGTTTCTAATTCCATCAAAAACAGCTATTGGCCATAACCATGAAGAAAACCAAGTATCAAGAGCATCTTGATCTTGTTTTAAATCTTCACTTTTCAATGTTGAATTTCTAGTTTTATCTCTAGCAATTAACAATGCTTCTTCCATATTCTCTGCAACTACAAAATCTTCTTTAGCATCGCCATAATAATAGGCTGGAATTTGTTGTCCCCACCATAATTGACGTGAAACATTCCAATCTCTAATATTCTCCAACCAATGACGGTAGGTATTTTCTATTTTTTTTGGAAATAATTTAATTTCTTCTGTTTCCAATACTGCTTTTAATGCAGGTTTCACCATCTCATCCATCTTCAAAAACCATTGATCTGAAAGTCTTGGTTCAATTACTGCTTTTGTTCTTTCTGAAGTACCTACTTTATTTAAGTGGGTTTCAACTTTTAAAACACAACCTAAAGATTTTAATTCTTCATATATTTGATCTCTTACAACAAAACGATCTTTCCCTTGATAATGCAATCCGAAGCTATTTAAGCTAGCATCTTCATTAAAAATATCAATTACTTCAAGCTTGTGTTTATCACCTAAAGCTTTATCATTTATATCATGAGCTGGAGTTACTTTTAAGCAACCTGTACCAAACTCTACATCTACATAATCGTCTTCGATGATTGGAATAACACGATTACAAATAGGAACAATCGCTTTTTTTCCTTTTAAATGCGTAAATCTTTCATCCTTAGGATTGATACAAATAGCGGTGTCTCCTAATATGGTTTCAGGACGTGTAGTCGCAATTGTGAGTGTATCGTTGGTATCTTCAATTTTATAATTTATATAGTATAATTTTCCTTTTTGTTCTACATATTCAACTTCTTCATCCGATAAGGTTGTTTTGGCTTCTGGATCCCAATTAACCATCCTAAATCCTCTATAAATTAAGCCCTTATTATAAAGATTCACGAAAGTTTTTATAACAGATTCACTCATGTCATCATCCAAAGTGAATTTTGTACGATCCCAATCACAAGAACAGCCTAATTTTTTTAATTGTTCTAAAATTACTCCACCATATTCATCAGTCCAATCCCAAGCATGCTTTAAAAATTCATCTCTAGATAAATCGTTTTTATCAATTCCCTGTTCTTTTAATTTCGCAACCACTTTTGCCTCTGTTGCAATAGATGCATGATCCGTACCAGGTACCCAACAAGCATTTTTACTTTGTAAACGAGCACGACGAATTAATACATCTTGAATGGTATTGTTAAGCATATGTCCCATATGTAAAATACCTGTCACATTTGGAGGTGGAATTACGATACTATAAGGCTCTCTTTCATCAACTTCTGAATGAAAATAGTTATTTTCAATCCAATAATTATACCATTTATTTTCAATATTTTGAGCATTATATTTCACTTCTAAAGCCATTTTGGTCTGATATTTGAATAGTAAATAGCAAAAGTAAGTATATCCTTATGATTATAAAAGTGAATGATATACTTTGCGTGATGTTTTAAAGTTAACTACTTTAGCATTAAATAAAAATATTTGATATGAAAAAAATAGTAATTATTGCATTAATCGCTTTTGTAGGATTAGTACAGCAAGTAAACGCACAAGCAAAAATTGAATTTAAAACAGACATTATTGACTATGGCGAAATAGCAAAAGGAAGCGATGGATTAAGAGTTTTTGAGTTTACAAACACTGGTGACGCACCTTTAATTGTAAGTAATGTAAAATCATCTTGTGGATGCACTGTTCCTTCAAAACCAAAAGGACCAATAGCACCTGGAGAATCTAGTACTATCGAAGTAAAATATGACACCAAAAGAATTGGGCCTATTAGAAAAACGGTAACCGTTTATTCCAATGCAGATCAACCTATTTTTTCTTTAAAAATCAAAGGAAAGGTTCTAGCAACTGGTGGTGATAATGGTAAGAGTGTTTTAGAGAAAACAAAATAAATTTATTCTAATTAGAATTAAAAGGGATGTTATTTTATAATAACATCCCTTTTTTTAGTTTAAAACAGGGATGTTAAAATAAATGTTTTTCTAGTAATTTTATTGTTTCTTTTAATTTTCATAGTAATTCTCTTACCTGCTTTAGAAGAGAACAAGCCAATAATCTGATATAAATTATATTGATAAGCTCGAGTTCCATTTACGGATAGTATCTCATCACCTACTTTTATACCCGCTAAATAAGAAGGTGATTCTTTTCTGATTTCTGAAACAACATATTTTGGTTCAAGAGAAAAATCATAAGTAGAGGAAACGGTAATCTGTGTTGCTCCATCAATTTCATTTGATCTATTTTTAAAAGAATCTCGTTTATTCTTTATTAATACAAGACCATCATGCTTAATTGTTAATCCACTCATATTATAGTAAAATGGATCCTTAAATTTATTATTCTTTTTTAAGCTTATTTTTTTTAATGGATAATTCATTACAATGGTAAATCTATTTAACAATTCTCCTCCAATACTGCCATCTCTTTCTTTAAATAGTTCAATATTTTCTATCGATTCTTTATTTGGGAATGCAACTTTTATATTGGTCATTTCAAAATTACCAATACTCATTTTAGGTATTTTGGATCGTTTACCAAAAATATCTCCACTCAAACCTTGACCAAGAAAATCATCAAACCATTTATTTTTAAGTTTTATTTCAAGAATAGAGTTATCAAATAACCAAATGGCATCACTAGATCCAGAATCTATAAGTAAGGTAAAAACATCACTCTCATTTTCATAGATATTCGTAACATTTAAATATGGTTTTTTATTGTGAAAAGTTAAATCAAAAACTTCACATTTTTTACATTCTTTTTCGACGTAGTTTCCTGGTGCATACAAAAATATTTTCCTTGTGTTATAGTTTGTTTTAACTACTAAATTTTTAAAAANATCGTAACCTATGATTCCATGAATTGGTATTCCCATTCGTTTGGAAAGACTAAGTGATTTATCAAAAACAACAAAGATTGTATGGTTAACATCTGTAACCTTACCAATCTTTATTCTATTAAGACTACTTTTTAAAGCTGGAATACTACCTCCTTCTCCTAATCCTCTTAAACGAATAAGTTTTGAATCGTTAAGCGCTAAAGAATCAATCTCAGACAAACTAAACATTATGGTTGAGCTTACTCCAGTATCTAATAAAAAAGTAAGTTTTGTTCCGTTAACTTCAACAGGAATTACCACCAAATTATTAATTAATTTAAATGATATTTTATCTTTTTTTTTGTCTTCAGGAAAAAAAAAACCGCTTTGAGCAATTCCCTTAGTTGTTAAACANAAAAGAATACTTAATAGAATGATTTGGTGATTTATTTTAAAAGATGTTTTAATATTGTTAATATAAGTAATTTTATTAAAAGACTCCCTAAGAGAATTGAAATTTAAGAATTATTTTGCAACTTTGCTTTTAAATACATAACGATGCCATCAATATCTTCTAAAGGATTAAAAATGCCAGAATCACCAATTAGAAAATTGGTCCCATATGCTGAAAAAGCAGCTAAATCCGGCAAAGAAATATATTATTTAAATATTGGTCAGCCCGATATTAAATCGCCAAAAGTTGCATTGGATGCTGTGGCCAATCATCAACTTGAGACATTAGCTTATAGCCGCTCAGAAGGCTCAGAAGAATATCGTGAAAAAATTGCTGCATACTACAATCGAAATAATATACCAGTAGTTGGCAACGATATTATTGTAACCACTGGAGGAAGTGAAGCATTATTATTTGCCATGGGAACCATTTGTGATCAAGGTGATGAAATCATAATTCCTGAGCCTTTTTATGCAAATTATAATGGATTTGCCACTGCATCTGGAGTAAATATTGTACCGGTAATTTCAAAAATTGAAGATAATTTTGCGTTACCTGCTATTTCAGAATTCGAAAAATTAATTAGCCCAAAGACCAAAGCAATTATAATTTGTAACCCTGGTAATCCAACTGGTTATTTATATTCAAAAGAAGAAATAAAAAAACTGGCTTCTATTGTATTAAAACATAATTTATTTTTAGTCGCAGATGAAGTTTATCGTGAATTCACGTATGATGGAGAAGCTCATTATTCAATTTTACAAGAAGAAAGTCTTGCAGATAATGGAATTATTATAGACTCTGTATCTAAACGATATAGTATGTGTGGTGCTCGCATAGGATGTTTAGTTTCAA
Organism: Flavobacteriaceae bacterium; assembly: GCA_002713705.1. Taxonomy (GTDB): domain Bacteria; phylum Bacteroidota; class Bacteroidia; order Flavobacteriales; family Flavobacteriaceae; genus Marifrigoribacter. Next base: position 55,859 of record PAUJ01000014.1, on the reverse strand, counting down.
AAAATAAAGAAGTTATTTCAACTGCTTTAAAATTTGCTCAGGCAAGATTAAGTCCACCCACTTTTGCACAAATTGCCAGTGAAGCAGCTTTAGAAACACCACAAAGTTATTTTGATGAGGTAATTTTAGAGTATAAAGATCGAAGAGATACATTAATTAATAAATTAAGGGAAATTCCTGGTGTAAAAGTTGGAGTTCCAAAGGGGGCATTTTATTGCATTGTAGAACTACCTGTTAAAAATAGTGACAATTTTTCACAATGGTTATTGGAAGAGTTTGATTATAATGGAAGAACAATAATGGTGGCTCCTGCTGCAGGATTTTATTCTTCTAAAAATACTGGATTAAATCAAATTAGAATTGCTTATGTACTTAAAAAGGAAAGCTTAATAAATGCAGTGGAAATTTTAAAACAAGCCTTAAAAAAATACCAAGATTAATGCATATTGAAGAACATAAATCTTTAAAAACATACAACACTTTTGCAATTGATTGTAGTGCGCGATATTTTGCTTCTATTCAATCAATTAGTGACTTAAAAAAAGCATTAAAATCTAAAATTCATTCCGAAATATTTATTTTAGGAGGAGGTAGTAACCTGCTTTTAACTAAAGATATTGATGCGTTAGTTATTCACATAAATATTAAAGGAATTGAAATTTTATCTGAAAATAAAAACACCATATCTCTTAAAGTTATGGCTGGAGAAAACTGGCAAGAGTTTGTTGAATATTGTATCGATAATAATTATGGAGGTGTTGAGAATTTATCCTTAATTCCAGGAAATGTTGGTACAGCACCTATTCAAAATATTGGTGCCTATGGAGTTGAATTAGAAGATGTTTTTAATAGCTGTAATGCCATTTCTTTAAACAACCATTCAGAAAAAAAATTCACTAAAGATGCATGTAAATTTGGTTATCGAAGTTCTATATTTAAAAATGAACAAAAAGATGAATTTATCATAACAAGTGTAATTTTTAATTTAACAAAGACCAAGCACAATAAAAATATTGGGTATGGAGCTATTAAAGAGGAATTAAATAATCTTCAAATAGAAAATCCAACCCTAAAAGAAATATCGGAAGCAGTTATAAAAATTAGGAAGTCCAAATTACCAGATCCAAAAAAATTAGGTAATAGTGGAAGTTTTTTTAAAAATCCAATTATTAATAATCTTGAATTTAAAAAATTTCACAGAAACTATCCAGATGCTCCTTATTACAAAATATCAAATTCAGAATATAAAATTCCAGCTGGCTGGCTAATCGAGCAATCCGGATTTAAAGGAAAGCGAATTGGTGATGCTGGTGTTCATAAAAAACAAGCATTAGTATTAGTAAACTATGGAAATACAACGGGAAAAGAATTAGTATCCCTCTCTAAAAAAATACAAACCAAAGTGAAAGAAGAGTTTGGAATCTTTATCAGTCCTGAAGTTAACATTATTTAGTAAATTGTTAATACTAGTATAAATAGCTAAACAAAAAAGATAATTTATCTTTTACAATTCTATAAAAACATCATCAAAGAAATCAAAAACTACTCAAATCAATATTAAAAAAGTAATAAAGATTGTATTTTTGTTTTTTAATTATTTGCTATGGGAATTTATATACTAACTATTGCATTATTACTTCTTGCATTTGCAGGAATAGCTATAAAAATATGGGCTCAAAAAGATGGTGAATTTGGTGGTACTTGCGCAAGTCAAAATCCTTTTTTAAATAAAGAAGGTGAATCTTGTAGTTTTTGTGGAAAAACACCTGAACAATTTGAAAATTGTTCTGAAGAACCCAATAAATAGTTTTTTTGCAACTAAGGTATTAATTTACCTCCTTATTTTGTATTAATTTTAATTGTAGTGATTTTTTACTTTTAATAAAAATATTTTTTGAGTTTTATCAGTATTAGTTTTCATTATTTTTGATTAAAAAAAACCATTAAATCCAATAAAATTAAAATTATCCATCCAATTTATCGCAGTCTATAAACTATTAAAAGAAAGGTGAAAAGTTTTGATTTACTGGTTTCCATTTTTAAAAAATAATTTTTTTATTTTTTTTAATTAAATACATTTATTTCAACTAGCTCGTCAAAAACAGCTTTATGGAAATAACAAAAAAAAATATTATAATTCAGATTCGAAAAGCAAAAGAAGGCTCACAAATAGCTTTTAATTTTTTGTTAGATTATTATTGGAATGATGTTTATCGCTTTCAATTAAAAAGAGTTCAAAACGAATATGAAGCAGAAGATATAACAATTGAAAGTTTTTCCAAAGCGTTTGATAAAATCCATACTTTTAAGGATGAGTTTGAGTTTGGCACTTGGTTAATTACTATTTCTAAACATATTCAGATCGATAAAACAAGAAAAAAAAATGCTTCCATACATTCTCAATCTTCAACTACTTCAGATGAACAAGTAAAAAGAATCCCAGATGACTCTCCAACACCTGAAGATAAGCTAATTACTAAACAAAATTTAGCAGAATTATTAAATTTTATAAAACTATTAAAACCACATTATCAGGATGTTATCAATCTACGTTATTTTCAAGAAATGAGTTATTTAGAAATTTCTAAAAAACTTAATGAACCTCTTAATAATGTAAAGGTAAGATTACTAAGAGCGAGGAAATTATTAGCAGAAATCATAAAAGAAAATAACTCCAATTGAAATTTTACTACAAAAAAATTAGCGTTATTTTCTATTTATTAGATTAAATACAAGCATCTCTAATCTATTAAAATCTATTTGAGCTGAAGTAGATTTTGGGTTTGGACTTCTTTGAGTTTTATAAGAATAATATCATGAAACTTCTTATCTTTGTTCTTAATTATGAGAATAGAAACTGCAGAAAAAAAACAATTTACTCCGAAGCCAAAATGGCTTAGAGTAAAGCTTCCAACCGGTAAAAAATACACCGATTTAAGAGGACTGGTTGACAAATACAATCTAAATACCATTTGTACATCTGGCAGTTGTCCAAATATGGGCGAATGTTGGACTGAAGGTACTGCTACTTTTATGATTTTGGGTAATATTTGTACCCGTTCTTGTGGCTTTTGTGGTGTTAAAACTGGCAGACCAGAAACAATAGACTGGGATGAACCAGAAAAAGTAGCAAGATCTATAAAACTCATGAACATTAAACATGCGGTAATAACTTCAGTAGATCGAGATGACTTAAAGGATATGGGATCTATACTCTGGGCAGAGACTGTAAAATCTATTAGACGCATGAACCCAAACATAACCTTAGAAACATTAATTCCCGATTTTCAAGGCAATACCACTAATATTGATCGCATATTAGCAGTACATCCAGAAGTTATTTCTCATAACATGGAAACTGTTAAGCGTCTTTCTCGAGAAGTAAGAATTCAAGCAAAATACGAAAGAAGCCTAGAAGTGTTAAATTACCTAAAAAAACAAGGAGCAAAAAGAACTAAAAGTGGAATTATGCTTGGTCTTGGTGAAACTGAAGAAGAAGTTATTCAAACAATAAGAGACTTAAGCAAGGTAAATCTTGATATTATTACAATTGGACAATATTTACAACCTTCTAAAAAACATTTGTCTGTTAAAGAATTTATTACTCCTGAACAGTTTAAAAAATACGAAACTATTGGATTAGAGTTAGGATTCCGTCATGTAGAGAGTGGAGCTTTGGTACGTTCATCGTACAAAGCTCAAAAACACCTTACTTAATTTTACATTAATGGCGAAAACTATTCAAATTGGAATCAATGGTTTTGGAAGAATAGGAAGAACTCTTTTCAGATTATTAATAAACCATCCAACAATAAACGTTAACATGGTTAATGATATTTCAGATGCACATACATTGTGTCATTTATTGAAATATGATAGTATTCATGGTGTTTTAAAAGAAGAAATCAAAGCTACAAATAACGATATTTCAATTGCGAATCAAACCATTCGTTTTTCTTCAGAAAAAAACATAAAAAAAATAGATTGGGGCAACTTAGATTTTGTTATCGAATGTTCTGGAAAATATAAAACTAGAACGCTATTACAAAATCATATTACTAATGGCGCAAAGAAAGTTATACTTTCAGTTCCACCAGAGGATGAAACTATAAAAACGATTGTCGTTGGCGTAAATGATTCCATCATAAATTCTGAAGACTTTATTATATCTAATGCTTCTTGCACAACCAATAATGCAGCTCCAATGCTTCAGGTCATCAATGAATTATGTGGCATAGAGCAAGCATATATCACTACTGTACATTCTTATACAACAGATCAAAGTTTACACGATCAACCTCATCGAGATTTAAGAAGAGCACGAGCAGCAAACCAATCTATCGTACCTACTACTACAGGAGCTGCAAAAGCTTTGACAAAAATCTTTCCTGAACTTGAAAATGCAATTGGAGGATGCGGAATTAGAGTACCAGTTCCAAATGGTTCCTTAACCGATATTACCATAAATGCGAAAAGAGAAATTAGTATTTCTGAAATAAATAATGCTTTTAAAAATGCCTCAGAAACACATTTTAAAAACATAATTCAATATACCGAGGACCCCATAGTATCTATAGATATAAAAGGAAACAACCATTCTTGTATTTTCGATACTGGTATGACTTCAGCTATTGGTAAAATGATTAAGATTATTGGTTGGTATGATAATGAGGTAGGATATTCATCGAGAATAATAGATTTAATGCTCTTAGTGCCCAATAAATGAGTATATTTAACCCTTAAACAGGAACATTTTTTTTAAAACAGGGACAGGGATATCTTTTTTTTTAAAATTCAAATAAAGTTAATTTTTACAATTATTTGCTTCTTTATACTGCATCATTTTAATGCACAAGAAGCGAAGCAGGATACCCTATCTCAATTTTATAATTATCAAACAATAGCTAATAATGCTATTTTAGATCAAGACTTTGAATCAGCAATCATTAATTTAAATGAAGCACTCCAATTAGTAATCAATTCTGATGACAATATTCTTAAATCAGATGTTTATTTAAATTTCGCCAAACTACAATACCAAATTAATAATTATAAAAAAGCGGCAGCTGAAGTTTTAAATGCAATCATATTTTTAAAAAAAGAAAACAATCAATTAAAACTTGGTCAGGCTTATAATCTCTATGGATTAGTACTAACTAAATTAAAAGATTACAAAAAAGCAGAAACATACTTAAAAGATGCAGATATAATTTTCACATCGTTAAATAATGAAAAAAATCAAGCAATAACCATCTATTACTTTGGTCTTCTTGAATTAGAAAGAAACAATCCAAGAGTAGCTATCAATTATCTTAAAGCAGCTTTGCCACTATTAATATCTAATAATTTAAAATACAAACAAGCTGAATTATATTTATTTGAAGCTATTGCATTCCTTAAATTAAACAACTTAAACAATACCAATAATCTTTTATCAGCAAAAGCAGCTTTTAATAATTATAATTTATTGGTGACTAAGAATTCATTTTCAAATTTAAAAATAGAAGGCTACCGAGTTGAATCTCAAATAGCATCTAGAGAAAATAAGCCTCAAGAAGCCTCCACTTTATTGGATACATACTTACAAGAGAAAGAATTACTCTACGCCCTCTATATTAAAGCCATTGCTAAAAGTTCTGGCTATGATTCAAACATTGGTGATAAAGATGAAATTATAGCATCTCAGCAAAAAGAAATTAACAAAAACCAGAAGTCAATATATTTTAGTAAAATGACTACTGGATTAAGTATTGCCCTTATTATTATACTTTCTTTATTGGCATTATCATTATTTAAAAACAATAATTTAAGAGCCAAAGCTAATGACTTATTAAAAGATAAAAACGTTGAACTTACGATAGCGAAAGAGAAAGCAGAAAGAGCTTCTTTGGCCAAAGCTGAATTTTTATCGACCATCACACATGAACTAAGAACTCCGCTTTATGCAGTTACAGGTCTAACACATTTATTATTAGAAGAAGATCCCAAACCCAATCAAAAGGAACATTTAAATTCTCTTGAATTCTCTGGTGAATACCTTTTATCCCTTATCAATAACATATTAGATTTAAACAAATTAGAAGCCAATAAAGTAGAAATTGAAAAAACAACTTTTAGCCTTAAAAAACGAATCAATGATGTGTTAATTACACTTAAAAAAACTGCAGAAGACAGAAAAAATAGTTTGACACTTGAATACGATGAAAGCATCCCTGAAAAATTGATTGGTGATCCACTTAAACTTTCTCAAGTACTTATTAACTTGATCGGTAACTCTGTAAAATTCACACAAAATGGAGAGGTAACTATTCGTATTAATAAGTTGAGTAGTGTCAAAGATAAAGTAAATCTTCATGTTGAAATTGAAGATACTGGAGTAGGAATATCCATGCAGAAACAGAAAAGTATTTTTGAGACCTTTAATCAAGGATCACTTCAGATTAACAGAAAATTTGGAGGTTCTGGCTTGGGACTTTCCATAGTGAAAAACCTTCTAGAACTTATGAACAGTAAGGTTTATTTAGAAAGTGTTCTTGGACAAGGTTCTAAATTTTGGTTTGATATTTCGTTTAATATCTCAGAAGATAATTTTGGAGATGCTGAGTTAAGTAATAAAGCCTATAATATTGATTACAAATCTTTAGAAAAAATCTCTATTTTGGTGGTTGAAGACAATAAAATCAATCAAATGATTACCAAAAAAATACTTGAAAAGCACAAGATAATTTGTAAAGTAGCAGATAACGGATTGGATGCTATTAAAATGGTTAAAGAAAATGATTTTAAACTTATTTTAATGGATATACATATGCCAGGGATTAGTGGTATTGAAACCACTCAACTAATACGTGAATTTGACAATAAAATACCAATTATTGCTTTGACAGCAGTTACCATTGATGAAAATTTAGACGAATTTTACAAAGCAGGCTTTAATGAAATTATTCCAAAACCTTTTAAACCTGAAGACTTTTTTGAGAAAATATCCTATACCCTTAAAGCAAGCTAGGCTACAAATAGTTAATTTTTAGTACTAAAATTTTCAATTTCATTTACAATATATTCTTTAAAAAAATTCTCTTGTGATTTTAAAATTGCAATTTTAATAGGAAGATAATAAATAGCAAATTTATTTAATCTAGGTTGTAACCTAACAAAATCTTTTTCAGTAGTCAAAATAATCTCTTTTTCTTTTAAATTTTTAATTTCAGAATTAGAGAAATAATGATGATCTGGAAATTTTTTATGTTCAAAATTAAACTGATTTTGTTTTAAAAATTCAACAAGAGGCTTTGGATTAGCTATTCCAGTTACTAGAGTGAAATTCTTATCTAATAGATAGTTTAATGGCAATGTTTCAGATATACCATAGATATATTCATCATAACTAATTTTTGAAAAATAGATTTTTTGTTCAGCTCTTAAATTCAATATATATTGAATTTCTTGAAGTTTAGCATAGGAATGCTTTTCAGGACATTTAGTTACCATCACTAAATCTGCACGTTTAGCTCCCCTTTTAGATTCCCTGAGGTTTCCTGCTGGCAATATCATATCATGAACATATAAATCATTAAAAGTAGTTAACAAGACATTTGTAGAAGCACTAACTTTCCGGTGCTGAAAGGCGTCATCTAATAAAATAACATCTGCTTTAATTCTTATTTTCTCAATTCCTTCTTGTCTATTTGCACATACTACAACGATTATTTCAGGAAATTTTTGTTTAAATTGTAATGGCTCATCCCCAACATCTTCAGCCTTACTATTAATTGTAACTTCTCTAAAGCCAATGGTCTTTCTTTTATATCCACGACTTAAAACAGCTACTTTATAATCTTCTTTTAGAAAACTAATCAGGTATTCAATCATTGGAGATTTTCCTGTTCCTCCAATAGAAAGATTTCCTATACATATGATTGGCGTAGCGTATGATTTACTTTTAAACCACCCCTTATCGTAAAATAAATTACGTAAAGCTAAAATACTTCCATATACTAAAGAAAAGGGCAAAAGTAGTTTCCGAACTCTGTTCATAGCACAAAAATACAACTTCTCTTTAAAATGAGTTTCACAAATTTTTATTTCAAAATAGGAATGCATTATATTTACCTTAAATTATATTTTATAAAACGAACATGATAAAATATTTCACATAAAAGAAAGATGATTGACTGAGACAATAATGCTTGTATTCAGCTTTTAAATGATAAAAAAATCTAAAAAAAGACCTATGAAAATTAATGAAGTCATCTCCATACTAGAAGAATTATCACCATTATCCTACTCTGAAGACTTTGACAATACAGGTTTGCTTGTAGGAGACTATAACACTGAAGTTAAAGGAATATTAGTCACCCTAGACACACTTGAAAGCATAGTTGATGAAGCTGTTAAAAATGAATGTAACTTAATAATTAGTTTCCATCCTATTATTTTTTCAGGATTAAAAAAGTTGACAGGTGAAAACTATATTGAAAGAGTAGTTATGAAGGCAATTAAAAATAATATTGCTATTTTTTCGATGCATACTGCACTAGACAATTCTTGGAATGGAGTAAATGCAATGATTTGTAAAAAATTAAAATTAACAAATCGAAACATATTGATTCCTAAAAATGAAACTATAAAAAAACTTACCACCTATGTTCCTTCAGGTAGTGTTGAAAAACTTCTTGAACAATTATTTAAAGCTGGAGCTGGTTCTATTGGAAATTACAGCAATTGTAGTTTTTCTTCAAATGGAGACGGAACGTATCGTGGAAATGAATATTCAAATCCCGTTAAAGGGATTAAAGGCGAATTACATTTTGAAAAAGAAGTGCAGATAAATATCACCATGCAAAAACATAAAGAAGCTTCCGTTTTAAAAGCACTTTTCAATTTCCATCCTTATGAAGAAGTTGCTTATGAAATAATAACTTTAGAAAATACAAATCAACATATCGGAATGGGAATGACAGGAGAATTAGAAAATACAATGACAGGAATTGAATTTTTAAATTATCTTAAAACAAATATGAATACCTATTGTATTCGCCATTCTAAATTAATGAATAAATCCATCCATAAAGTTGCCGTATTAGGAGGTAGCGGAAGCTATGCTATCGAAGCTGCAATAAGTTCTGGAGCAGATGCTTTTGTTACTGCAGATTGCAAATACCATGATTTTTTTAAAGCAGAAAACAATATTCTTTTAGCAGATATTGGTCATTATGAAAGTGAGCAATTCACAAAAGAGTTATTAGTTGCTTTCCTTAACAAAAAAATTAGTACTTTTGCAATCGTTTTATCGCAAAAAAATACCAATCCAATTACCTATATTTAAGACATGGCAAAGAAAACCGAAATCACTGTAGAAGAGAAGTTAAGAGCTTTATTTGATTTACAACTTATCGATTCTAGAATTGATAAAATTCGCGACATCCGTGGAGAACTTCCTCTAGAAGTTGAAGACCTTGAAGATGAATTAGCAGGTATGAATACTCGACTTGAAAAATTAAATGATGGGGTTGATGCTGTAATGAATAGCATTTCAGATAAGAAAAATCAGATTGAAGAATCTAAGGAGCTTATCAAAAAATACACAAAACAACAAGATAATGTTCGTAACAATCGTGAATATGATTCATTAAGTAAAGAAGTTGAATTTCAAACATTAGAAATTGAATTAAACGAAAAGCACATTAGAGAATTCAAAGCACAAATCGAACAAAAGAAAGTAGTAGTCGAGGAAACTAATGAGCGTCTTAAAAAACGTCAAGATCATTTAACTCACAAGCAAGGAGAATTAGACGAAATTTTAGCTGAAACTGAGAAAGAAGAGAAAGCATTAATCAAAAAATCTGCTGATTACGAGAAAAAAATCGAAGAACGTTTAGTTAAAGCTTACAAGCGAATTCGTAGTAATGTTAAAAATGGTTTGGCAATTGTTGCTATCGACCGTGGAGCTTCTGGAGGATCTTTCTTTACTATTCCACCACAAATACAAATGGAAATTGCTGGTCGTAAAAAAATTATTACAGATGAACATAGTGGAAGGATATTAGTAGACATTGACTTAGCAACGGAAGAAGAAGCAAAAATGGAAAAAATGTTTAATAAGCTTTAAATCCAATTTTAAATACAAACTTAAAAAGCTTTCAAAAAATTTGAAGGCTTTTTTTGTTGTAAAAAGAAAAGTATTTTTGATTATTACTATACAAAAAAAACCTATGAAAAAGTCACTTACAATTTCTATTTTAGTTTTATTNGTTATTTTACAAGTAACCTGTCAAAATCCTAATAAAAATAATGCTCATTCTGAAAATCAAAAAACATTAGAACCTGTTCAANTAGAGCGTGAAGATGGATTGAATAGCGCTTATTTTGCTAGTGGTTGTTTTTGGTGTGTGGAAGCTATTTATGAAAGTGTAAAAGGAGTAGAAGAATCAATATCTGGATATAGTGGAGGTCATACTGACAATCCAACATATGAAAAAAGTAATACTGGTAAAACTGGACATGCAGAAGCGGTAGAAATTATTTATAATCCTGAANTTATCAGCTTTAAACAATTGGTATCNATTTATTTTGGATCACAAAATATTTCTCAATTAAATGGTCANGGAAANGACAGNGGTTCTCAATATCGTTCTATTATTTTTTATCAAAATGAAGAAGAAAANAAAATCATTAATGATCAAATAGAAGTTTTATACNAAGAAAATAAAAACAGAATAGTTGCAGCTGAAGTAATGCCATTTCAAAAATTTTGGATTGCAGAAAAATACCATCAAAATTATGAAAGATTACATCCAAATAATCCATACATCCAAAATGTATCAATCCCTAGATTAAAGAGGTTTCAAGAAAAGTTTCCAGAATTACTTAAAGAAAATNTNAAGTATTNATTAANTTTTTGTTGCTTTTAANTCAAAAAGTAATGGATATAATTTATCTGAAAGTTCATACATCCCATCATTATTAATTTCTAATTCAGGGAAAATATTATAAGGAGAAGCATCATACTCATTTAAATAATCAATAGTTAATCCAGCATTTGTAAGTGATGTAATAATTTCACCCAANCTATGNTTCCAAGCATATTCNTTGCTAATNATTTTTGATTTTTCATCTGCATAAGTTCCTTCATATTCTTCATAAATATATTCTTTTTGATGATAACCGTAAGCCAATTTTGGGGGGTTGCTNGTATAATCGAACATCCAAACAATTGGATGAAAATCTACTATATAAAAAATACCACCTTTTTTTAATCTTTCAGATATCATTTGTGCCCAAGGTTTTAAATCGGGTAACCATCCTATCGTTCCATAACTTGTAAAAACAATATCAAATTTAGTATTGAGGTGCTTNGATACATCTAAAACATTACAGCACAAAAAATTGGACTTCATACCTAACTCTTTATTTAGTTCTTTAGCTAATTTTATTCCTTCCTCTGATANATCAATTCCTGTACAGTCTGCTCCCATCCTAGCCCAACTTAAAGTATCTTGACCAAAATGGCATTGTAAGTGNAGTATCGACTTATTTGCAACATCTCCTAAAGCAGCTATCTCNTAATTATTAAGTGAAGACTTACCATTTTTAAATTCTTCTAAGTTGTAAAAATCACTTTTTGCATGAACCGCTACCTTATNATTCCAAGTTTTACGGTTTATCTCAAATGCTTTCTTAATATCCATTTAATTAATCTTTTAACATNTTATAAATAGCAACTTCATTATNAGAATCATCAACTAAGTANATAATATAAAATCCTTGAATTAAATTAGAAACATTGATTCGAAAACGGTTAANGTTATTNAATTGAATTGGGTTACTTANAATTTTTCTTCCATTTAAATCATAAATCTCAACATTAAGTTGANGGTCAGACNNATACTGAATATTTATAAAATCACCAGCTGGATTAGGATAAATTACACTTTCAAATCNCTCCTCTTTTTCAAAATAGTTTTCTCCAAACTCAAAAGCGTCNATACCAATTTTTTTTCCNATTATTCGACCTGGAATATCATCTATTGGAGGATGAATCCCACCCCAAATACGNGACAAGCTTGTTTGGTCGGAAGCATCTCTATAAGTAGCCCATTGCAACTGAAAATCGACACTAGGACCTACTTCAAACTTTAAAAANTCATTTTTATAAACATTAAAGGTTCCCATTCCCCCAGGAAAATATTCATCGTTGGTCAATAAAGTTAGAACTTCNGCAGCCGCTCTTGAGAAAGTAGAATGTCCAGAAACATAGCCAGCAAANGGAGGAGTAATAAATGAAGGACGCTGATAAGGAAACCAATTCTCGGCTAGAATCCAACCAACNCCAGCAATATCATAATCTGCATTAATAATAAAATCATGACCTCTCCAGGTAAATAATTTAATTTTACCTATATTTTCTAAATATTCTCCTTCTAAAGGATCTCCTTCTNCTATNATTTCNATATAACCGGGTACTAAAGGNATCCCATGTGGATGGTAATTTAACAAGGTAGTATCNGAAGACTGACCTTTATCACTCATATACCGTATCGAACTCATTGGCCTTATNTAATCNTAATAACCTTTAATTCCCCAGGCTGCTATTGCTGAATCATGCATTGCTCCAGATAAAATAAAATANGATTTAACATCCCATTCTAAATCTTCCAATACCTCACCNTCACCNTTAAATTTCTTAATTAAATTTGGATGATCACTAACGTAATTTAAAATAGTAAACCAGTGTCCTGGAGGTGTTTCGCTATCAGGTCCATCNGCCCAAAATTCTGCTAAAACTCTTGTGTAATCTCCTCTAGGNACCAATTGTTCTTCATAAGGCAATCCTGTACTTGGATTTANATTCCAACCAAAACTAGGGTCTCCCCCATNTTCCAAATTGTAAAAATCCTTATATTCATCGAAGGTCTCTGGAAAAANTGAAATATTACCAATGCTTGACGGAGATACATCAATCATTACATCGTCATTNGGATCTAAATGTGATCCCCAAATAGAAACCAATGCAAAGCCCCACTTATAGGGNTCATTTATTCCATCACCTTCTTNTATAAAAGATGGAGAACCTGGATCATGATAAACCCAAAAACTATAATCTGTAGAATTGTNTATNGTTAAATCCTCTTCTTTAATNGAAAATGGTNTGACCTTGCCCCATTCTGGACTTAAAAATTCAGGTGCTCCACCAGGAAAATAATTACCACTTTGATCAATAAATTCCTCTATTGTTAAAGCTTGCCAATGATTAGGCTCAGTTAGNTTTGGATTACCTCCATAATCAGTATTTAAATTTTCATTTAAAGGTTCATAAAATAAATTAGCATANTCATTTTCTTCATTAGANCCATCTTGCATACCAAACGCGATGATTTGATTTGCCATATAATTCCCTAAAGCTGCCGCATTGCCACTATGGTAATCGACACTTTGCATATTTTTATCATAACCTAATTCATCCATTAAATTATTAATAGATAAGTAAATTTCTTCAATNCCAGGTGAATTTGANAACCGATGTAACATGATTCTATAAACAGCATAACTCATAGCTGTTTTCTGATCCTCATCTATAGACTGACCAATGTAAAACCCATCAAAATTACACCTATAATTACCCACTGTTTTCCCTAATAAAAAAGTAGATGCCTTATTATTAAAAACTGCCCAAATNTCATAAATAGCTATGGAGGTATGAAATAAATTTCTAGCATGTANTGTTGGACGNGCATAATCATTTCTAATCGCATGTAAAACTTGTTCGTTCCATTCTCTTGCAATAGAACGGTTTTGAGATTCACATAAGGANGAATTTAAAAANAATAAAATCAAAACTATTTTTTTCATTCTTATTAAAAATTTTATCTAAATATAAATTATAAATTAGTNTNATATTNAAAAAAATCAATTTATTATTAATANAGAATTAATTAATTTAATAATCCTTATTTTTGTTTGAGTTCAAAACAACCAATTAAATGTACGAAAATAATTTAGCTTTCGCTACCTATAAAGATCAAGAAGATCCATTAAAAAACTACCGAAAAGAATTTTTAATTCCAACTAATAACGAGGGCATAGAATTGGTGTATCTNTGTGGAAATTCCTTAGGATTACAACCAAAAAAAACATCNAATTATTTACAACAAGAGCTTAATGATTGGGCTAAATTTGGAGTTGAAGGACATACAGATGCTAAAAACCCATGGTTGCCTTATCATGAGTTTTTAACAAATTCTATGGCAAAAATAGTGGGTGCCAAGCCAAGTGAAATTGTAATCATGAATAGCCTCACTACCAACCTTCATTTAATGATGGTTTCTTTTTATCAACCAACGAAAAGTAAATACAAAATAGTTATTGAAAGTGATGCTTTTCCATCCGATAAATATGCGATGGAAAGCCAGTTAAAATTTCATGGCTATGATTCAAATGATGGNTTAATTTTATGGAAACCNCGTGAGGGCGAAAATTTATGTCGATTTGAGGATTTAGAAAAAATAATGGAAGACCAAGGTGATGAAATTGCATTATTAATGATTGGAAGCACTAATTATTANTCAGGTCAATTATATCCATTAAAAAAAATTACTGAATTAGGACATAAACACAATAGTTTAGTAGGTTTTGATTTAGCTCACGGTGTTGGAAACATCCAACCTAATTTACATGAAACTGGNGNAGACTTTGCTGTGTGGTGTACTTATAAATATTTAAATAGTGGCCCAGGGAGNTTAGGTGGTTGTTTTGTTCACGAACGTCATGCTAATAATACCNATTTAAATCGATTCGCAGGATGGTGGGGACACAATAAGCAAACTCGTTTTAATATGCGCCATGAATTTGATGCNATACCTGGTGCTGAAGGATGGCAATTAAGCAATCCTGCNATACTATCAATGGCTGCAATTANAGCTTCTTTAGATTTATTTGAAGCTGCAGGTTTTAANAANATTATCAAAAAATCTAAATCACTTACTGGTTTTTTAGAGTTTTTAATTAACGAATTAAGTGACAATAGAATAAATATAATCACTCCTAAAAATTCAGANGAAAGAGGCTGCCANTTNTCAATTCAGGTGAAGAGTGCCAATAAAAATTTACATACACAACTAACAAAGAATGGTGTAATAAGTGATTGGAGAGAACCCGATGTTATAAGAGTTGCNCCTGCNCCACTTTATAATAGTTATCANGATGTNTTTGAATTTGTTCAACGATTAAAAAAAATTTTAAATTAATAGNACTAGTAAATTAAATNTTTTACACCCAAATAAACCGAAGATTTACAAAAACCAATAATAAAATAAGTAGATCACTAATAATTAGCAGCAATTGACCTTTAAAAAAAATAAATATAGATCCATGAAAACTAAAAAAGAACAAGTTTTAATTATTGGAGCAGGATTATGTGGNAGTCTACTCGCATTACGTTTAGGCCAAAGAGGCTATGATGTAACCTTAGTAGAAAAACGCCCAGATTTAAGANTGGTAGGTCAAGATGCAGGACGCTCTATAAATTTATCTCTTTCTGATCGTGGAGTGAAAGCAATGAAAATGGTAGGTCTGCAAGATGAAATAGAAAAACTATGCATACCAATGATTGGTAGNATGATTCATGATATTAGCGGTCATAAATTTATGAGTCTTTATAGTGGTAAAGAAGATAAATACATCAATTCTATATCGCGTCCTGGATTGAATATGTTATTACTTGATAGTGCAGAAAAATTACCAAATGTAGAATTGCATTTTAATAAAAGNTGTGAGTNTTTAGATTTTAAAAACACAATGGCTGTTTTTGAAGATTATGATACTAAAGAAAAAATCACCTATAATGCTGANCTTATTTTTGGNACTGATGGAGCAGGTTCTGNAGTTAGAAANAATATGTTTGTGAATAAAGATCTTAGATTAAGTTTTTCGATTGATTGGTTGAGTCATAGTTATAAAGAGTTAACAATACCAGCAACAGAAAACGGCGACTTCAGATCNGAACAAAATGCACTACATATTTGGCCTAGAGGAGAAAATATGTTGATATCATTACCTAATCTTGACGGTAGTTTTACAGTTACCNTATTTTTAGCTCATGAAACTGGAAAAGATAATTTTGANAATTTAAATACTCCAGAAAAAGTTTCTAACTATTTTGAAAGAGAATATCCCGATGCAAAAGCATTAATGCCTAATTTAACAGAGGAATTTTTTGAAAACCCAACAGGTCGATTAGGTACTGTAAAATGTCANCCNTGGAATACTTATGGAAAAACACTACTCATTGGAGATTCTGCTCACGCNATTGTACCTTTTTATGGTCAAGGAATGAANGCTTCTTTTGAAGATGTTGTTGTTCTAGATAAATATATTGAAAAGNATGAAGGAGATTGGGGAAAAACTTTTTCTGAATTTCAAAAAGAAAGAAAAGTAGATGCCGATGCCATTGCAGATCTTGCTATTGATAATTTTTATGAAATGAAAGAACATACCGCAAACCCTTTATTTCAGAAAAAAAGAAAATTAGAAGTAGCTTTTGAAGATCATTATCCAGGNAAATACAATTCGAAATATTCCTTAGTAACTTTTAACGCAGACATTCCTTATTCTGAGGCTATGAAAAGAGGAAGAGCACAAGATAAAGCAATTTTAAAATTATTAGACGGTGGCAAATTAANAGATTCTGTGAGTTTAGAAGAAAAACTTAGTTTGGTATTAAATGAGACAAAAAANATTTTACAAGATGATGATGCAGCAAAAAAATTATAATCCATGAAAAATAAAGAATTAGAAAAAAAAGTTACTCCAAGAGGAGCCTATCCACATGTTAAAAGAGTAGGTGATTTTATATTGGTTTCAGGAACTAGTTCACGTAGACCAGACAACACCATAGCAGGAGTCGATATTATTGATGAAATGGGAACTAAACATTTAAACATTGAAGTNCAAACATGCGAAGTGCTTAACAATATTAATAATAATTTAAAAAAAGTTNGAGCTTCGTTAAAAGACATCGTAGATGTATCTACTTTTTTGGTAAACATGAATGATTTTGCTGGCTATAATAAAGCCTATGCAAAATTTTTTGATAAAGAAACGGGACCAACAAGAACAACTGTAGCTGTTCATCAATTACCACATCCAGATTTAGTGATAGAAATTAAAGTGATGGCATATAAACCTTTATAATATTTATGGGTATGAAAAAAATACTAAACTATATTGACGGATCATATTGTGAACCATTCANACAAGATTGGTTAGATAATTATAATCCTTCAAAAGGAGTGGTATATTCAAAAATTGCATCTTCCTCTTCAATAGATGTTGATAAGGCATATCNAGCTGCAAAAAAAGCGTTCCCTTCATGGTCTAACACAACTATCGATGAGCGCAGTGCTATTCTTTTAAAAATAGCNAACCTAATTGACGATAATTTAGATATACTAGCAGAAGCAGAAGCATTGGACAATGGAAAACCACTGAGTTTAGCAAAAACTGTTGANATTCCAAGAGCATCTAGTAATTTTAGATTTTTCGCACATGCCATTACACAATTTGCTAGTGAAGCACATGAAAGTNTTGGATTAAACACCATGAACTTTACTTTAAGACAAGCTATTGGAGTTGTAGGATGTATTTCCCCTTGGAATTTACCATTGTACTTATTTACTTGGAAAATTGCTCCAGCCATTGCCGCAGGGAATACTGTAGTTGCAAAACCAAGTGAAGTTACTCCTATGACAGCATTNTTATTAGGAAAAATTTGTACTCAAGCTGGACTACCAAATGGNGTNTTAAATATTATTAATGGAACTGGNNCTTCTGTAGGTCAAGCTATTGTTGAACATCCAAACATTAAAGCAATTTCATTTACAGGTGGAACTAAAACTGGTGAATCAATTGCGAGAACAGCAGCACCTATGTTTAAAAAATTATCCTTAGAACTAGGTGGTAAAAATCCAAACATCATTTTTGCAGATTGNAACTATGAAAAAATGCTTTCAATTACTGTAAAATCATCTTTTGCAAATCAGGGACAAATTTGCTTATGTGGAAGTAGAATTTTTGTAGAAAAATCAATCTATTTAAAATTTAAAAATGATTTNGTTTCNAGAGTTAAACAATTAAAAGTAGGGAATCCATTTGATTCTTCNACTCAAATTGGTGCTTTAGTATCAAAACCTCATCTTNATAAAGTAATGTCTTATATTGATTTAGCTATAGAAGAANGTGCTAAAGTTTTATATGGCGGTAATAAGTTGATAGTTAAGGGATCTGAAAATGGATATTATCTTGAACCTACCATTATAGAGGTTACAGATAATAATTGCCGTGTAAATCAAGAAGANATTTTTGGTCCCATAGTAACTATAATGCCATTTGATACTGAAGAAGAAGTTTTAGAAATGGCAAATAATGTCAAGTACGGGCTTTCGGCTACCTTGTGGACTNGCAATCTTGANAGAACTATGAGAATGTCAAAANAGATAGAATCTGGAATTGTTTGGGTAAACACCTGGCTTAATAGAGACTTAAGAACTCCTTTTGGCGGAGTTAAAAACAGTGGTGTAGGTCGCGAAGGGGGCTTTGAAGCTTTAAAATTCTTTACAGAATCTAAAAATATTTGCATCANATATGNTAATTAATTATTGATGATAATTAATTATTGAAATAAATATATGAATCTTAATTTAAAAAACAAAAATGCATTAATCTGTGGAAGCACAGCTGGTATTGGAAAAGCAACTGCAATGGAGTTAGCTAATCTTGGTGCAAACATAACATTGATTGCTCGCAATGAACATAAACTAAAGAAAGTACTCTCTGAATTACCAACTAATCAAGGTCAAAACCACAATTATATGATAGCTGATTTTAATGATCCAAATTCATTAAAAGAAGTGCTATCAAATAATACCTCTATAAATTATCATATTCTTTTAAATAACACAGGTGGTCCAAAAGGAGGTCCCATACTCAATGCCGATCTTTCAGAATTTACGGATACTTTTTCGCAACATTTACTTTGCAACCATTTATTAGTTCAAGCTGTTGTTTCAGGAATGAAAGAAAATGGCTATGGAAGAATTATTAATATAATATCCACTTCAGTAAAACAACCCATTGAAGGATTAGGAGTTAGTAATACCATACGTGGAGCTGTTGCAAATTGGAGTAAAACTTTAGCTTCTGAACTAGGACCATTTGGAATTACAGTTAACAATGTCTTGCCTGGAGCTACNGCTACAGAACGTTTGGATCAAATTATGNTAAACGTTGGTAAAAAGATTNGAAANNCCNCTGAAGAAGCNCGNGANATCATGAAAANTATTATTCCAGCTAGAAGATTTGCCCAACCTNAAGAAATAGCATACNCAGTTGTATTTTTAGCAAGTGAAGCAGCAGGCTATATTAATGGTATTAATTTACCAGTTGATGGCGGTAGAACTAAAAGCTTATANAAAACTCANATAAAGAACATTAAAAGATACCGGATCAAGTTCGGCAATTTATGGAACGAAAATTAAGAATCAACGGACACTCACACCTTCTTCCTTATCCAGAAGAAATACCTCAGTTTATGAAAGATAATGGTATTTTTTGGGTGGATAAAGATCGTAATTTTATGCTTCAAAAAAATTGGAAACGACCTGTAACAGATTCTAGTTTNTTTTTAAATGAAAAGCTAGAATGGATGGAAAAATTTAAAATTGATCACGCAGTCGTTTTAAATCTATCTCAACTTTATGGAAATGGATTGNGATTAGAAGAGATGAAGCAAGCACTTCGATTTCAAAATGATTTTAATGCTAAAGTACAACAAGATCATCCTTCAAAATTTACCTGTGGTTTTGTNGTACACCCAGGATATGGAAGAGGTGCTTTATGGGAAATAGAAAGATGTGTGGAACAATTAGGTTTAAATTTACTNTGTTTACCAACTCATTATATGGATACCATAGGTACTTGGAGATGTATTTTTGANAANGAAAATGAACCTATTTTTGAATTGGCCAATAAATANAATCTTGCTTTAGAAATTCATCCTTATGATGGTGAGAAATTTATAAAATTAGAAAATACTGCTTGGCGTTTTCATTTAATATGGATGTTAGCTCAATGTGCTGACGCTTATCATTTTTTTACNTTAAATGGNTATGCTGATAAATTTCCAAATATGAGAACTTGTTTTGCTCATGGAGGACAATTGGCTCAAATGAACTTAGGAAGACGTATTCAAGGGTTTGATGGAAGACCTGATTTATTTGAGGGCAAAGNNCATCCNAGGAAATCGGTTGCTCATAAAAATATTTTCTTCGATACATTAGTACACGATACAGGTTCTTTACAATTAATGGTAAAGAACCAAACTTCAAAGCAAATAATTATGGGCTTAGATGATCCTTATCCTTTGGGTGAAATGGANAGTAAAAATCAATCCTCATATCCAGGAAAAATTTTAGATTTAGCACAAGAACAAAAAATATTAACCACAGAAGAATGTGATGCAATATGGNATCATAATGTGCTGCAATGGTTATTTGGTGATNATAAAAAAAAGAAACAAGATTTAACCAATAAAATACTTAGTTAATTTAATGCATTTTATATCCGAGAAACTAGATGATTATGTNATTTCTCATTCTCAAAAAGAACCAGAATTATTACAAGAATTAAGTCGCGAAACTTGGCGAAAAGTTTTAGCACCTAGAATGTTAAGTGGTCATTTTCAAGGAAGGGTTTTNAGTATGATTTCTAAATTAATCAATCCAAAAAACATATTAGAAATAGGGACTTATACGGGTTATTCTGCTCTGTGTTTAGCAGAGGGAATGCAATCAAAAGGAAAATTACACACCATTGACACCAATGAAGAATTGTATGATTTACAACGAAAATATTTTAACAAGTCCAATTATGGCGATCAAATAATTCAACATNTTGGTAATGCTTTAGAAATAATCCCCAATTTAAAAGAAACTTTTGATTTAATTTTTATAGATGCTGACAAACAAAATTATCCCAATTATTTAGATACCTTATTACCAAAACTTAAAACTGGATCTGTTATATTAAGTGACAATGTATTATGGACAGGAAAAGTAATAGNACCATTAATTAAAGGAGATAAAGATACNNCAGCACTTTTAAAATANAATAAAATNGTAAATAATCACCCTCGACTAGAAACAGTATTATTACCTATTCGTGATGGTTTAACGATAACAAGAGTAAAATAATTAAAANTTTCTNTTTATNGACCCAGTGACATTATCTATTGNATCTTTCACATTTTTTATTTCAGAGGATATATCTTTAGNTAAATTATGATTAACATCATCTTTTAATTTTTCAGTAGATTCTAAATCAATTCCCTCTTTTTTTGCACTTTTATTAATTTCACTTTTAATNTCGTTAGTTGCATCTTTTATTTGACGAATACCTTTTCCNAANCCTCTAGCNATTTCTGGAACTTTATCTGCACCAAAAACCATTACCACAATAAAAACGATAAAAAATATCTCTGCTCCGCTAATAAATAANGGAANTGTAATCATATCACAAATATAAGTATTTTGAAACTAAGCAAAGNAATCAAAAAAGGTTCAGTTATTGTGTTATTATAAAAGTTNTATATTTGTNTGTNACCTAAATTTAAAAAAAATAATGAAGTTTTTGAAATTAAAGAAAAAAAGAAAACTTATAATAATCTNTATAATTGCAACCAAGTTACTATTTGTTGCACTACAATTTTTACCTGTAAATACACCTAAAATAATANTTCCTAATCCCAATGATTTAATAGCAGCTACNAACATCCCAAAAAATATAGGTTTAAAATTAAAAACTTCNTGTTACGANTGTCATTCTAATGAAACAAAACTACCCTGGTATTCCNCTATTGCTCCAACAAAATGGTTTATTTACAAACATGTAAATGAAGGGAGAGAAGAGTTGAATTTTTCTATTTGGAATACTTTAAATAAAGAGGAAAAAGCAGAAAAACTAGAAGAAATATCAACTGTTGTNTATGGTGATGANATGCCTTTAAAAAAATATACTATTNTACATCGAACAGCAAAATTANNTAAAGAAGATAAAGAAGATATTATTAATTGGGCTGATCAACTATTAGGATCACTCTATAAATAGTANCTCAACTATAANAGNNTANGTTTCATTAAATCAAAAAACCACTAATNAAGTTTAAATTAGTGGTTTTTATTATATCGATTTAACGCTACTAAAATTAATACTATCCTTTTATTTTNTTTTNTTTAAAAGAATCAAATGCACCTAATTTTTTACGTTTAGGCCAGGTATTATTTGAAGTATCNACATCTGCTGTTTCTTCATCTGGATCAACTACAATTTTAGTAATTTCTTTATCGGAGGCAATTACTTTCCCAACAGACTGATCACTTGTTTTCCATATTTGCACNGGATAGGTAANTCTTTCAGTACTACCNTCACTATAGGTGTATTCAGCAATNATTGGCATCGGTAATCTTCCTGGNTTCTCAAAAGTTACTTCATAGAAAAATGTAGGCTTTTTTAGTTTTGAAATTTCTTCGGGGCTTAAATTATCCATGATGTATTCTTGCAATGTAGAAACATCATCTAAANTAGAAGTACGCATACTCTCTTCAAAATCATCACTACCTTCTTCTACTAAATATACCAATGGAGGAAGATCACTTTCTTTCATTCCCCTAGCGGTCATCATTTCTTCAACTTCTTTAGTCATTTTTGAAGTNACAAAGTATTTNTTGACCTCTCCTACTCCAATATCTACNACATTAGTGGTATAAAACCATCCTCTCCAAAACCAATCTAAATCCATTGCCGANGCGTCTTCCATGGTACGGAAAAAATCTTCAGGTGATGGATGTTTAAACATCCATCTTTGGGCATATGTTTTAAATGAATAATCAAATAATTCTCTGCCCATTACNGTTTCTCTTAATATATTTAATCCCGTTCCTGGTTTAGAATAACCATTTGCNCCAAAATTATANGTGTTTAATCCTTTTGTCATAATTGGAGCAATCGANTTTTGGTCTCCTGACATATAACTTACAATGTTTTTTGCAGGTCCTCTTCTTGATGGGTATTTNTTATTAGGAGCTATTGCATCAGGGTATTTATCGCCAAAATCTTGCTCTGCTACATATTGCACAAAAGTATTGATTCCTTCATCCATCCATGTCCACTGNCGCTCGTCACTATTNATNATCATTGGAAAATAATTATGTCCTACTTCATGAATTATAACTCCAAACATACCATACTTTGTACGTTCGCTATAGNTNCCNTCTTTNTCTGGACGTCCATAATTCCAACATATCATTGGATATTCCATTCCTTGATTTTTAGCATGTACTGAAATTGCTTTAGGATAAGGNTAATCAAATGTCATTCTTGAATATGTTTCTAAAGTACTAGCAACTAATTTAGTTGACCAATCTTCCCATAAAGGATTTCCTTCTTTAGGATACATTGAAACTGCCATCACNTCNCTTTCTCCAACTTTAACTGCCATCATATCCCANATAAATCTTCTTGAACTTGCAAATGCATAGTCNCGAACATTTTTTGCTTTGAATTTCCAAGTTTTTTTATTNNCATCAAAACTTNTNGNAGCTTCATCTGCTTCATCTTGAGTTACAATTANTACTGGNTCNTCATAAGACTTTTTGGCCTTATCATAACGGNTCATCATTTCTTTNCTAAAAACTTCTTTTCTGTTTTGAAGTACTCCAGTTCCATCTAAAATATGGTCTGCAGGTACNGTNATATTNACTTCATAATCTCCAAATACTAGAGCAAATTCATCTCTTCCCCAAAACTGACTATTTTGCCAACCTTCAACGTCACTATATACTGCCATTCTTGGAAAAAANTGAGCAATTACNTANGCNCGATTTCCATCTTCAAANTCTTCNTAACCACTACGACCNCGANNGTTTACATGATTNTTNATGTTATACCACCAACGAATAGAAAAAACAAATTTATCTCCATTATTCATNCTTTNTGGNAATTCAATCCGCATCATAGTNCGATTTATCATATANTCTAAATCATTTCCATTGTTATCNTTNACAGATTGTATNTTAAATCCNCCNTCAAANCCTTCTCCCATATANTGATTTACAAAGTTTCCAGCCATATCTGCTGGAGCTGCACCACTAGATGCAATTAAAGGAGTTTTAGAATCTTTAGCTCGCATATTTTGATCTAACTGAACCCATATATAGTCCAAAACATCTGGAGAGTTATTGGTGTAAGTAATCGTTTCGTAACCTGTAAGTTTCTTGTTTTTATCATCAAGTTCTATATCCATAACATAATCTGCTTGTTGCTGATAATAAGCTGGCCCTGGAGCTCCACTTGCAGATCTGTATTGGTTAGGAGTTGAAAACTCTTCATATAATTGTTTAAAAGGATTGTTATTGTAGTGTCCTGGGACACGTTCTTCCTTTTGATCTTCTTCTTGAGAATAACTAAATCCAGTTGCTAAAAATAAAACAACTAAAGTTAAAGTTTTGATTGATTGCATATTTTAATAATTATTAATTTTTTAATTTCGAAATATAGTTTTCTTAAAGATATTTTAAGGCTTGTTTAATTAAATTTTAACAGTCCATCGGGGTGGTTTTTATCTAAAATCATGTTTCTATTAACATCTGGTGTAATCATATGAATAATATTTTGTTGTTCTGGAAACATATCAAAAAGAATTTTATTTATAATTTCAATAGAAGTAAGTTCTGAAATATTTTTAATTTCAAAATATAAATTCACGATATCAATATCGTATTCTTTTCCTATGTAAATAAGTTCAACAGGCTTATTGTTTACAATAATTTTAAGTTTTTGATTAACGTATTTTTTTAAATAATTAATATCAGTTTTTGTTTCTTTTTTTGGATTTAAAACTAGTAAAGGACTGTACCTTTCTTGAAGCACTTTTTCTAGATCTTCAACAAATATTTTTGAAATAATTTGAATTGTTTGTATTTCAGGCACATATTCTACATTCGTTGTACTCACATAAAACTTATGAGATACAGAGCTTGTTAAAATTGGAAATAAAATAAGTACAAGAGAAGTTTTAAAAAATTTCATATTCATAAGACTGTTTATATAAAAATAGTTACACTATTATTTTTTTATTATTTTTATTCTTGGAACATATATCTTAGATTTTTCATTAAATATTTGCAGAACTCCTGCAAAATTTTGTCTATTGTAATCTGAATTCAATGTGGTAGTTTCGATACAAAATAACAGAAAATCATACAATTTATTATTTGGAATACGGTAAGCATCCTCAAAAAAATTAAAACCATAATAATCCATAATTTCTACAACAGTTAAATTTTCATTAGTCCACTTTCGTTGAATTTTTAATTTTTTATAGTAACCCCCGATATGTTTGTATAATGCCTCAATATTAACATTTAAAGGAAATGCTGCTGCTGCTAGAGGTACTATTTTTTCTTCAGGTTCTCCTTTAAAACCAGGTATTCCTACATTATCAAAATTAAATGTTTCTTCTACTTTTATATTTTTTAAGTCAGTAAAAAGATCTCCTGTTAGTGTATTTCCGATTAAAACCTCATCTAATTCATTAACTAATTCGTTTAAATTAATATTGATTTTTTTCTTATAATAAATATCTTCTGTAATTATCAATTCTTTAATCTGATATTTTATAGAAGAAAATATAATGGTATCTTGAACTTGTATTCTAATAACGAATTCTCCAAATTCATTAGTAACTGTATTATACTTAGATGTTTTATTTAATATATGAATTCCTTCAATATCAAAAGCATTGGTAACCTTGCCTTCTAAATCAATTTGTTGACTACTTGCTATGTTAAACACCAAGAGGAACAGACCCAGCAACAAATAACCATTTTTCATTACTCTATTTTATATTTATAAAATTTCAGTTTTAATTATTAAAACTGGTAAATTAACATAAAGAACTGTAAAAAAAAATATCAAGGACAAAAAACAACTAAGGGCTTAAAACACATTATAATTGTAGGTAAGTTCTTCCACACCTAAACCGTATAAAATTCATATATTGCGATTTCCCCACTTTTAGTCGATTTATCATTACATGGTAAGTTGGCTTTTTTCTTTTTTTTAAATCTCATTGATTCAATTAAGGAAAAAAGAATATTTAGATATCGTACTTAAATGGTTTTTTATAAAAAAATCATTAAAATATTTTTTTTCGATACAAATCCAATAATAGCATATTTTACATGTAACAAACTAAGACATTTAATGTTTTTAGCAAAATTTAAAAGAGGCGATTTTTCTGAAAAATTCAGATAAATCACCTCTTTTTTTTTTATAAAAATTTTAGATAAATTTTTATTGTTTGATAAACTTTACAGTTTTACTTCCTTTTTCTGTTGATAGCTTTGCGAAATAAATACCAGCGTCTAAATTAGCGGTCTCCATAGAGAAATTAGTTGCATCTGGAGCTGAATTCATTACCATTTGTCCAAGCGTGTTGTAAACTACAACATTTGATATTTGCTCATCCGACTGGATAGTTATCTTATTAATCGTAGGATTAGGATATACAGAAACATTGATAGCACTAAAATCGCTAACACCTAATTGTTCAGATGTTACTATAACACTTCCTAATGCAGCCTCGTCTAATGGATTTGCATTTAATCCAAATACTTGGAAACCATATTGAACAACAGCATCTTCACTTTCTACATTGTCATAAGTCACTGAAAAGGTTGAACCGTCTCCACCTAAGGCAACACTTTCTTGCTTTAATACACTAAAGTCAGAATTAAATACTTTAATAAAAGCAACTGTTGTATATGTTGATAATACCATTGTTGTATTAACTCCATTTGCTAATTCTGCAATGATAGCCTCACCTACAACATCGCTAACCATTAATGCAGGAATAGTAACTAATTCACCGTCATCTCCGCCAGCCATAACAATAGGTGCACCTTCTTGATTATTTACAACTATAACTGCAATTGCACCTGCATTTTGTGCAGCTAATGCTTTAAAACCAAATTGACAAGCTCCACGTCTTACCACTGCCACATTTCCGTCTATTTCACCAGCATTGGTAATTGGTTCACAGGCATCATTTTCATCAGGATCGACACTTTCATCTGTTACAAGAACCGCATCACCGGTTAATGCTGTAGATGTAAAAGCACCTCCAAAAGCTGCTGCAACTGCTTGGTGACCACCTTCTAAAGGACCATTATTTACATTAAATAAAAGTTGTCCAGCTCCATCAAGAGTATTAGAGTTAACAAGACCTTCAAAAGTTAGTTCAGAACCAACTAAAGTGTTGTCTTCAACATAGGTATTTCCTTCAAATAGTTTGTTTCCAAGAACTGTTGTTTGGTTAACCCAAAATGGATCAGTTCCATCAGCCCAAGTATTATAATTAGGTTGTAGAGTTAAGGTATTGTTTGCTGGATCTACTATAGTTTGTAAATCTGTAACACCCCAACTTTCTCCGAAAACAAACGTTCCATCTGTTTCAAATACATTTGCGTAACCAAATAGTTCAGCATTTGCATCAACTGATACTGTATTTTGAGCTATAACCATTGAGGTTAAACAAAATACTAATGCAATTGTAAAATAATTTTTTTTCATGTTTTAAATTTTAAAATTAATATTTAATAACCTGCAATATACTAAATTTATATGTCAGTATATTTTTGTTTTTATTCTTTTAACATTTTAAATGAATGTGATGGTATGATTTTTAAAAAATATGAAACTATTATTCTTTTTTTTAGGAACATAAAATCATGTTTTTCATTATTTACAGTCAAAAAAAAATCATTTTTTATAAAATTCTTAAACATTATGTTATGGTTTATTAAATTTACCTTTTAATTCTTGATTTATGAAAAATTTGATTATTGCAAGTACTTCAACTATTCATGGAGGAACATATTTATCTTATTTATTACCTGAAATAGCTAAACTTTTTTCTGAAACAGAAGAGATTCTTTTTATACCTTATGCAAGACCTGGTGGAATTTCGCATGATACATACACAGAAATTGCTCAAGAGGCTTTCACAAAAATCAAAAAAAAAGTTGTTGGTATTCATACACTTAAAAATGCTATTGAGGCAATTAAAAACGCAAAAGGTATTTTTATTGGTGGTGGAAATACTTTTGTATTGGTTTCCGAACTATATAGAAAAAACACGCTAGAGGTATTAAGAAAAGCTATATTTGAAGGACTTCCTTATCTTGGAACAAGTGCTGGTAGTAATATTTGTGGAGTAACAATGAATACGACCAACGATATGCCGATAATATACCCACCATCATTTAAAACGCTTGGCATTATCCCGTTTAATATAAATCCACATTATCTTGATCCAGATCCTTCCAGTAAACATATGGGTGAAACCAGGGAAATAAGAATTAATGAATTTCATACACAAAGTACCATTCCGGTAATTGGTATAAGAGAAGGGAGCTGGTTACAAGTAAAAGGGGATACTATTATTTTAAAAGGAACTCACACTGCTCGAATTTTTGAACAGAATAAAAATCCCTATGAAATTGAAGCAGAAACTACTTTAAAATTATAATTATTGATTTAATAACAATTTTTTTTAAGTACTAGAGTTTTCATTTACTGATAATCAAGAATAATATGAATAGAAAACACTTTTTTAAAACTACTATTTTAGGTGGATTATCAATTATATTTCTTCCATTAAATTCTTTCCATTTAATTCAGAAAAAGTATAGTAAAAATCAATTATTAGGAAAAGAAAATCCAGATTTAACAGGTGATACTTATGCTTCAAAAATGAATAAGGAAGCTAAGGTCGCTTTTGAAAAAATGAAAACTGCTGCCTTAAAAGATGGTATTAATATTGAAGTTGTTTCTGCTTATAGAAGCTTTCAAAAGCAAAAAAATATTTTCGAAAATAAATATAAAAAATTTACCAATGAAGGACTTGCCCCCGTTCAATCTGTCGAGAAAATTATTGAATATTCCACAATACCTGGAACATCAAGGCACCATTGGGGTACTGATATTGATATTATTGATGCTAATTACCCAAAACCAATAAGTGTTTTAGAAGAAGAAAATTTTTATGGCAATGGTCCCTATTGTCAACTAAAAAATTGGATGGATCGATACTCCGAATCTTATGGATTTTTTGAAGTTTATACCAAAAACCCAAACCGAAAAGGAGTAAAATATGAACCCTGGCATTTTAGTTATGCGCCAGTATCAAAACCAATGCTAAAAGAGTATCAAAAACTAGACATAAAAAGTATTCTTCAAGAAGAAAAAATATTAGGGCATGAATGTTTTACAGAAGAATTTATATTTAAATATAAAACTGAAAACATTTTAGATATCAATCCTCAATTATTTTAAGTAATGCTCTCGTATAAAAAGAATTGAAAAGTGATATTCAGTTTACAAATATAGCATCGAAGAAATAAAGGAATCCAATATTAAATATCAAAGCCAAGAAAATAAATTTCTATTTTATAAACGATATCTCCACATTTTTTGTTTCTATATTTGTGTTTTAATTAAGTTATGAATAAAAAAGTACTTTTACTGATACTAGATGGTTGGGGTATTACTCAAGACCATACAACTTCTGCTATAGCTCAGGCAAAAACGCCCTATATAGATTCACTTTATAAAAAATATTCCAATGCCCAAATTCGAACTGATGGTTTGAGTGTTGGCCTACCTGAAGGTCAAATGGGAAATAGTGAAGTTGGACATATGAATTTAGGTGCGGGTCGAATTGTATATCAAGATTTGGTGAAAGTTAATTTAGCCATTAAAAATAATACCCTCCAAAAAGAACCAATATTAGAACAAGCATTTAATTATGCTAAAAAATATGATAAAAAAGTTCATTTTTTAGGCTTATTATCTGATGGAGGCGTTCATTCACATATAGAACATTTAAAAGGCTTAGTAAATGCCGCAAACGAAAAAGAACTTGATAAAGTATTTATTCATGCATTTACAGATGGACGTGATGTTGATCCGTATTCTGGTGCTGGATTTATAAATGAATTACAGGATCACCTGGATAAAACCACTGGTAAAATTGCTTCTGTAATTGGAAGATATTACGCAATGGACCGAGATAAACGTTGGGAAAGAGTTAAAATAGCTTATGATTTATTACTTTCTGGTATCGGAGAAAAATCTACCAATGCAGCTGAAAGTATTCAAAAAAACTATAATCAAGGAATTACAGATGAATTTATCAATCCAATTATTATAACTGAAAAAAATCAACCCATAGGTATTATTGAAAAGGATGATGTTGTAATTTTCTTTAATTTTAGAACGGATAGAGGAAGGGAATTAACAGAAGTGTTAACACAAAAACCTTTTAAGGATTTTGATTTGAACCCTATCCCACTTTACTTTGTAACACTTACCAATTACGATCATACCTTTAGTAACATCAAGGTGATTTATAACAAAGATGATTTAAAGGATACACTAGGAGAAGTATTGGAGAAAAATAATAAAAAGCAAATTCGAATTGCTGAAACTGAAAAATATCCTCACGTAACTTTTTTCTTTTCTGGAGGTAGAGAATTACCATTTAAAGGTGAAAATCGAATTCTTTGTCCTTCGCCTAAAGTAGCTACTTATGACCTTCAACCAGAAATGAGTGCTTATGAAATTCGGGATAAAATTTTACCTGAAATTATTTCACAATCTGCAGATTTTATTTGCTTAAATTTTGCGAATACAGATATGGTTGGTCATACTGGAATCATAGAAGCAGCAATAAAGGCATGTGAAACTATCGACTCTTGTACTAAAAGTGTTGTTGAAGCTGCTTTAGAAAATGAATATACGACCATTTTATTAGCAGATCATGGAAACTGTGAAATGATGATTAATCCAGATGGTTCTCCAAATACAGCCCACACTACCAACCCAGTTCCAGTTATTTTAATTGACAAAAATAACTATTCAATAAATAATGGTGTTTTAGGAGATATTGCTCCTACTATTCTTGATTTAATGGGAATAGAAAAACCAAAAACAATGACACAACATTCAATTTTAATAAAATAAAATGAAAAATTTAAGCTATATACTTTTTGTATTTATGATGATTTCATGCAAACAATCTTTCGAAAAAAACCAAAATATTCAAGGAGTTTCAGAAAATAATGAAATTAAATCAGAACTCAATTTAATGATTCCTGATACTGTTGATGAAAACATGATGCTAATTGGAGTGATCAATGAAGAAGGTCTAAAGAAGCAAGAATTTATAGATTGGTATCAAGAAAACTATAAGGATCATATCCTAGATACCGTTACTATTAAACTGATAAAACCAAAGTTAAATGAGCTTAAGATTATAGTTTTTATGGGAACTTGGTGTAGTGATAGCCAAAGAGAAGTTGCTGCCCTTTACAAAGTATTAAAAGAAGCTGATTTTGATACTAATCAATTAGAAGTTATAGCGCTTTCTCAGGAAAAGGATACACCTAACCACTTAGAAAAAGGATTTAATATAGAATTTGTACCTACCATTATTTTTTATAAAAACGACAAAGAAATTGGTCGTTATGTAGAATTTGCAAGAGACACCTTGGAGAAAGATATATTGGCTATTTTAAACGAAACTGGTTATAAGCATTCTTATGAAGAATAATTTATTTGTAATTTTGTGAATTATTTTTTTTTTAAAATACTTATAGTAGCAGTAAATTTTGAGGAATCTTATATCTGCGTGATATAAAATTAGTGTAATCATTATCAAAACCTACTAAAAGAAAAAAATCTACTATAAAAAAACTGGTTCAGTTTAAATAACAATATATGATTATAGCAAAAACCAAAGAAGAAATAGAATTAATGCGTGAAGCCGCTCTCGTGGTTTCAAAAACATTAGGAATGTTAGCTAGTGAGGTGAAACCAGGAGTAACCACTTTATATCTTGATAGACTTGCAGAAGATTTTATTAGAGAACAAGGAGCCATTCCAGGATTTTTGGGTTTATACGATTTCCCAAATACACTTTGCATGAGCCCTAACGCTCAAGTNGTACANGGAATACCGAACGACACACCATTAAGGGAAGGAGATATTATTTCTATTGATTGTGGTGCCATAAAAAATGAATTTTACGGTGATCACGCCTATACCTTCGCNATAGGTGAAATAACTCCAGAGATTCAAAAGTTACTTCGCATTACTAAAGAATCTTTATACAAAGGCATTAAAGAGTTAAAAATTGGGAAACGNACCGGTGATGTGGGTTATGCGATTCAACAACATTGTGAAGCAGAAGGTTATGGTGTTGTAAGGGAATTAGTAGGTCATGGNCTTGGAAAGACTATGCATGAAGATCCTGAAATGCCAAACTATGGCCGACGTGGAAAAGGCAAGAAATTTATTGAAGGAATGACAGTTGCTATAGAACCTATGATTAATTTAGGAACCAAACGTATTGAACAATTAGCAGATGGCTGGACCATTTTAACTAAAGATAGAAAACCCAGCGCACATTTTGAACATGATGTTGCTATTGTAGATGGAAAACCNAAGTTATTATCAACTTTTGATTACATCTATACCGCTTTAGGAATTGTAAATAACGAAGAAGATGAATTTAGGTTTGATAGCTAAGTAAAAATGATATCTAAAGCATTAAACAGTATTCCAAGACCCATACTTATCAAATTAAGTTATTGGGTAAGNCCCATTTTAGCNATANTATTNAAAGGTAAAAAANATACCGATCCTATAGATGGTAAATCCTATCGAAAATTNTTACCNTANGGATATGAAAGAATACGTNAGAATGTGTTNGCACCNGGAACTTTATCTTTGGAAAGACATCGTTTATTTTGGTTGTATTTAAAAAATGAAACCAATTTCTTCTCCAGTATTAAAAAAATAAAAATACTTCATTTTGCTCCAGAACAAGCTTTTTATAACCGCTTCAAAAAAATAAAACATTTAGAATATATTACAACTGATTTAAACTCACCATTAGCAGATGTAAAAGCAGATATTTGTAATTTACCCTTTAAAGATCTTGAATTTGATTATATTTTTTGTAATCACGTTTTGGAGCNCATNCCTGANGATACTAAAGCAATGCAAGAATTATATCGTGTTTTAGCTCCNGGTGGAATTGGCATATTTCAAATTCCACAAGACTTATCAAGAAAAACTACTTATGAAGATAATAGCATAACTNATCCAAAAGAACGAACAAAAATATTCGGACAATATGATCATGTAAGAATATATGGTTATGATTATTTTAATAAACTTCGCAGCATTGGTTTTGAAGTTTTAGCTGNAGATTANACNAAAANATTCTCCGATAAAGACATCAATAAGTTTCGNTTAGCAAAAGGAGAAATTATACCCGTTTGCAAAAAAAATTANTTCACTAACCTNTTTATCAAACCCTCTGTANCAAANACNTGCTCTTCATTATTTTGATCATTGTAGGTAAAATAAACATCAATTTTATCAATATTTTTNAATATTACTTTAGAGTTTTCCAATCCTAAAGCCATGAATGCAGTTGCATAAGCATCNGCTAAAGCACAAGTAGATGCTAAAACAGTGGCACTAGTAATATCGCTTTTCGATGCCGATCCTGTAATAGGATTTAAAGTATGTACATATTTTTTTCCAGTTAACGAATCTATTCTAAANTTACGATAGTTNCCTGAAGTTGCCATTGCTATATCTTCTANAGCAATGATANTNGAAAAACTTTTNTCATTTAAATTTACGTTTTCAATTCCAACAAGCCAAGATTTATTTTTTTCAACATTTTTACCTTTAGCCAAGATTTCACCTCCTAATTCAATTAGATAATTATTAACCCCTTTAGAATCTAGATANCTACCAATGAGGTCAATACCATANCCTTTTGCCACTGCATTAAAGTCAATATATATTTCTGGATAAAGTTTTTCTATTTTATTTTCTGAAGTAAGTTTCACTTTATTAAATCCNACAAATTTCATCATAGAATCTAAAGCTAGACTATCNATCTCTTCTATCGAATTTGTATCTCCAAACCCATATGCATTTCTTAAAACACCAATAGTGGGGTCAAAAAAACCTCCAGTATTTTCATANACTTCAGCAGAAATATTAAAATTATCAATAAAAATATCATCTACAATAATAGCGGTATTTCCATTATTAATTTTTGAAATATCACTTTCTGNTATATAGGTACTAACCGAATTATTTACTTTGGATAAAACAGAATCAATTCCTTTTTCAAATTCAATTTCATTTATAGAATATACTTGAATTGAAAATGTAGTTCCAAAAGCTTGTCCTTGAAAAAAAGACTTATGAGGTCTCTCTTTTTNACACGAAATCATTAGAATCAAAAATAAAAACCATATTGTATGTTTCATTGTCTATATTAATTTACTTTTCGAAATCANTTATTTNTAATAATTATTGNAGTTTATAAAACTTNGGTCTATTGATGTGCANGCGAATATGAGCTTATTTTATTTCAATTAATCCCTTATATACAAAAGAATAATTNTCTCCATTTATAATAGGTAGATTAATATCTAATCCGTGCCCCAACAGNACACCTGCATAATATACTTTCGCGTTGTGCTTAATAGCGTGTTCTANGATTGGTTTTGTTGTGATGTGNATATNATTATTCAATTGTTCAGANCTTGAAACATGCCTTACAACTANGAAAAAAGTTTCTTTATTTTTTAAAACTACAAATTGAGGNTTTTTTTTTAAATCTGAATTGATAGCTAAAAACTCATAGCCATCTTTTTCTAACTCCTCNCCTACCAAATTCATCGCTAAATTATGTGATTCTTGCCTTGTCAGTTTTTGATTCATAAGATTAACTAAAAAATTTATATTTCTTGATGTAAATTCACAGAATTAACATGATTTATATATNGATCATTAACAATATATTTTAGTTGATATTGATCTNTNAATATATCATAAAAAAAACACTTCTAAATAGAAGTGTTTTTTTTATGATATATATTAGAATATTAGTGCTCATTATCCTCCAAAA
Source organism: Flavobacteriaceae bacterium (assembly GCA_002713705.1). Taxonomy (GTDB): domain Bacteria; phylum Bacteroidota; class Bacteroidia; order Flavobacteriales; family Flavobacteriaceae; genus Marifrigoribacter. The sequence continues at coordinate 20,746 of PAUJ01000014.1, read as the reverse complement.
TCATCAAATCGAATATTTTCATCTGGCATCCCAAAATCTTCACCCATTTTTTGCACGGCTTGATTCATTAAAGGAGGTCCACAGAAGTATANTTCTATATCTTCTGGATTCTCATGATGATCTAAGTAATTATCAATAACACAATTNTGAATAAATCCAACAAAACCGTCTCCTTCATTATCATTGATNTCTTTTTTCACTTTCCAGTTGTCTGCATCTAACGGTTCNGATAATGCTAAGTAAAATTTAAAGTTTGGAAAATCTCTTTCTAAAGCTTTAAAATGTTCTATATAAAANAACTCTGCTTTNGAACGTCCTCCATACCAATACGTAACTTTTCTATTGGTCTTTAATGTTCGAAATAAATGATATAAATGTGATCTCATTGGCGCCATTCCAGCTCCACCACCAACATATAACATNTCTGAATCAGATTCATTGATAAAAAACTCCCCATAAGGNCCTGAAATAATTACTTTATCCCCTTTTTTCTGATTAAATATATACGAAGATGCAATACCAGGATTTACATCCATCCATCCNCCTTTGACACGATCNAATGGTGGACTTGCAATACGAACATTTAACATTATTTCTCGTCCTTCAGCAGGGAAAGAGGCCATNGAATANGCCCTTTCTACAGTCTCGGTATTTTTCATTACTAANGGCCATAATTTAAATTTTTCCCACTCGGCTTTAAATTTATCTGGAGTATCATGNTCTTCTGGATGAGCCGTAATGTCCATATCAGAAAACTTCACCTCACAGGCTGGAATTTCAATTTGAATATATCCACCAGCTTTNTATCCCATATCTTCAGGGATTTCAACTACAAATTCTTTAATAAAAGAAGCTACATTNTAATTTCTAACTACAGTTGCTTCCCACTTTTTAATTCCAAAAACTTCTTCAGGAATCGTAATATTCATGTTTTGCTTAACTTTTACCTGACAAGCTAAACGAATTCCATCTTTTAATTCTTTTCTTGTAAAATGAGGTGTTTCAGTAGGCAATGCTTCGCCTCCTCCTTCTATTACGTGACATTCACATTGAATACAAGTTCCTCCACCCCCACATGCAGATGGTAAAAATATTTTTTGATTCCCTAAAGTGGTCAATAAGCTATCTCCCGAAGAAACTTCAATTTCTTTTTCCCCATTAATAGTTATTGAAACTGGTCCAGAAGGTGCCAATTTTTCTTTNGTAAACANTAATAATGACACCAATAATAATATCAAAACCAAAAANGCAACGACTGTTGCAATGACTACCCCTATTGTACTTGCTGCTAAGATCATATTATTAATACTTTATAGTTGAAACTTCAACAATTTGAGTTGATTCATTTTTTTCTTTATTAATACCTTCCGTTTTTGAAACAGTAGNTTCAGAAGTTGCTTCTTCATTTTCTCCACTCGTTGTCAACATACCTCCAAAACTCATAAATCCTATTGCCATTAATCCAGTTATAATAAATGTGATTCCTAAACCTCTTAATGGTCCAGGNACNTTAGAATACCTAATTTTTTCACGAATAGCTGCAATAGCAAGTATCGCTAGAAACCATCCAATTCCTGAACTAATTCCATAATTTAATGCCAAACCTAATGTTTCAATTTCGCGAGATTGCATAAANAAAGANCCTCCTAAAATCGCACAGTTTACAGCAATAAGTGGTAAGAATATACCAAGTGAATTGTATAATGATGGTGAAAACTTCTCTACCACAATTTCAACTAACTGTACCATTGTTGCTATGGTTGCAATAAATAATATAAACGAGAGAAAACTTAAATCGTATTGTGCATATTCAGGTCCTAACCAAACTAAGGCTCCATCTCTTAATATGTACTGATCTAATAACCAGTTTAATGGCACGGTAACAGCTAATACAAAAATTACAGCTGCACCTAAACCCACTGCGGTTTTCACTTTTTTAGAAACAGCTAGGTATGAACACATTCCAAGGAACGTGGCAAATACCATATTGTCAATAAAAATTGATTTAAAAAATAATTCTAATTGTTCCATTCTTTTTTAATATTCTANATTCAATATTTAATTCCTATCGAAAAATAATTTATTCGTCCTCNATTAAAGACGGATTTCTTGAACGTTGTACCCAAATAATTAAGCCCACAATAATTAAAGCCATTGGCGATAATAACATAAAACCATTATTTTCATATCCAAACGCATATAGCCCGGTTAATTCAATTGGATCGCCTAATACTTTATAACCTAGTAACGTTCCTGAACCTAATAATTCTCTAAAAAATCCTACCAAAATAAGGATTAAACCATAACCTAAAGAATTTCCAATTCCATCTAGGAATGANCNCCAAGGTCCATTTGCTAATGCAAAAGCTTCAAAACGTCCCATTATNATACAGTTAGTAATAATTAAGCCAACAAATACAGAAAGTGTTTTACTTAATTCATAAGCAAATGCTTTTAATACTAAATCTACAATAATTACTAGAGTAGCAACGACTATTAATTGAACGATAATTCTAATTTTAGANGGGATTATATTTCTCATTAAAGANATCACTACATTACCTACTCCTAAAACAAACATTACAGAAACTGCCATTACAATAGAAGCNTCAAGTTCAGCCGTAATAGCTANTGCGGAACAAATACCTAATACTTGAATCGTAATTGGATTATCATCTGATAAAGGATCCGTTATTAATTTCGCATCTTTTTTTGATAAAAGTCCCATAAATTAACTGTTTTTTAAAGTTTTGAAATAAGGAATATANAGCTTCAATTCATCTTTAATCATAGAAGTTACACCATTACCTGTTATGGTAGATCCAGCAATTGCATCTACTTTATTATCTNTTTTATTATTGTTTCTTGGATCTCCATTTCCCTTTGTAACGACTACTCCAGTAAATTTNCCTGANGAATCACTTAAGTGTTCCCCTGTAAAGTCATCCATAAAAAAACGTTTATTTATATTAGCTCCTAAACCCGGAGTTTCTCCTTTATGATCAAAGTACACGCCTTTAATTACCATATCTTTATCTATGGCTACATAACCCCATATTGCATCCCATAAACCTTTCCCTAAAATAGGAATTACATAGTAAGTTCCAGATTTAGATTNACTAATAAACAAAGGTAACTTNCTAGCATAAGAAGGATCTTTGGCTAAAGCTTTTTGTTTTTTTACATCAATTAAATAGGCCTCATTATTTTCCGTTACATCAGTTCCTTGAATGACAAGTTGTTCAGTAATATTTGTTAAAAATAATTCAGAAACTTTGCTTTTTGAAACAAATGTTACACTTGACTCGTCATTTTCGTTGATTCCCAAAGCGTATAAAATATTTTGTTGTTTCTCAATACGCTTATTCTCGTCAATATTACCTTTTAAACCTTGAGATGCAAAAGACAATATTGATCCAACAACGACTACCATTATTATAGCAAAGATGATAGTGTAACTATTTTTATCAGTATTAATAGCCATAATTAATTAGTTTTAACTTTTAAACGATTCATCCTTCTTTTTACATTTCCTTGAATAACATAATGATCAATGGTTGGTGCAAATACATTCATAAGTAATATTGCCAAAAATACTCCTTCTGGATATGCTGGATTAAATACTCTAATCATAATAGAAATAAGTCCTATTAAAAATCCATAAATCCATTTTCCTTTATTCGTTTGAGAGGCTGTCACAGGATCTGTAGCCATATATACGGCACCAAATAAAATACTACCAATGATTAAGTGCTGCCAAAATGGTACATTCATTAATCCATAAAATTTATTTGAATCTCCTATCCAACCTGCATCAACTACCCCATTAAAAATTAAGCCCATCGTTAATGCTCCAAATAATGTTGAAATAATAATTCTCCAACTTCCTACTTTAGTAAAAATTAAAAACAAAGCGCCTATTATAATTAAAAATTTTGAAGTTTCACCTACCGATCCTGGAATTAGTCCCCAAAACATATCCCAATAATCATAGGCAATAGAATTATTTTGCGCATATGCTCCTAAAATCGTCTCTCCTGAAATAGCATCAAGACCCTGACCAGCTGCAATCATTTGATCTCTTTCTACAGCTCCATGAACCCATACTTTATCACCTGACATCCAAGTAGGATAAGAAAAGAATAGGAAAGCTCTAATGGTTAATGCTGGGTTTAAGATGTTCATACCCGTACCTCCAAATATTTCCTTACCAATAACAACTCCAAAAATAACTGCTATTGCCAACATCCATAAAGGAATATCAATAGGTACAATTAAAGGAACAAGCATACCAGTAACTAAATATCCCTCTTCAACTTCATGCCCTTTTATAACAGCAAATAAAAATTCTACCGTTAATCCAACTCCATAAGAAACAATTACTAATGGAAGTACTTGCCACATCCCTACTATTAAATTATCCCAGGTCCAAAATGTGGCAGCAAAAAAACCACTTGTAGCCTCAATTTCACCTAATGCTAAATAATGTTGATAACCGGCATTAAACATTCCGTAAATCAAACAAGGTAACAATGCTATAATTACCGTATTCATGGTACGTTTTAAATCATCCGCAGCTTTTATATGTGTACCATTATGAGTGGTCTCATTTGGTAAGTATAAAAAAGTATGTAGTGCGTTAAACGCAGGAGCCATCTTTGTCCCTTTAAACTTTTCTTTTAAACTATGTAAATTACTTTTTAAACCCATTATCCTATCTCTTTATACATTAAGTCTAAACCTTTTCTTATTATTTCTTGATGTGGTTGCTTAGAAACACATACAAATTCTGTTAATGCAAAATCTTCAGGAGCGACTTCGTACATTCCCAAAGCTTCCATTTCATCTAAATCCTCATATTTACAAGCTTTCAATATTTGCATAGGATAAATATCGAGAGGAAATACTTCTTCATAAGAACCCGTTATAACAAATGCACGGTACTCTCCATTAGTGTTAGTATTTAGGCTGTATTCCTTATTGGGTTGTAACCAAGAGAAGGTCAAAGCCCTTGAAGTAGATATTTTATCAAAGACCGGTTTATTCCAACCAAAAAACTCATAATCATCTCCTTCTGGTATTACAGTAACGGTATCAGAATAATACCCTAAATGACCTTTTAGAGCGATTTTTTCACCAGACAAGACATTACCATTAATAACTCTTACATTCTCTTCATTTAATCCGGAATCATATATAAAAGTAGAAACCTCAGCTCCAATTTTAGCAGTGTAGTATTTAGGGTTTTTTAATGATGAGCCGGATAACGCAATAACACGTTTAGCGTTAAATTTGCCTGTTAAAAATAATGTTCCAATAATTACTAAATCTTGTGGAGTTACGGTCCAAACAACTTCACCTTTATTAACAGGATCCACCTTGTTAATTAGTGTTCCAACATTTCCTGCAGGATGAACTCCAGACATTTTATGTACGGTAATATCATTTAATCCCTCAAAAACGCTTTTTGAATTTTCACCAACACTAACATTAACTTTACCATCGGTTAATTTACTAAAAGCGGTTACTGCAGCTTGTAATTCGTTTTCTTTACCCAACAGGGTAAAATCATAATCAGCCGATAATGGTGCAGTTGTTAATGCTGAAATAAAAATAGCTTTTGGCTTTACATCCGGATTAGCGATTACATCGTAAGGTCTTTGTTTTATGAAAGCCCAACAACCCGTAGCTAATAAATGATTTTTAATTTCATCTGAATTCATGGAGTTTACATTCAAAACACCGTTATCTCTGTAGGTGTCCAGTTGGTCTGCTTCAATAATTATTTCTGTAATTACACGTTTGGCTCCTCTTTTAATTGTTAAGAGTGTACCACTAACTGGAGAAACAAACTTTATTGCTTCATTAATTTTAGAGTAAAATAAAACATCTCCAGCTTGCAACTTAGCTCCTTCTTTCACATCCAGTTTGGGTGTAATAAGATGAAATTCTGAAGGTCTAATAACATACGTTTTAGATCGAGGTGCATTTGAAAGAGTTTTGCTTGCCTCACCTTTTAAGCGGATGTTAAGACCTTTTTTAATCTTAATGTCTTTAGACATAGAATTCTTGTTTAATTTCTATTTAAAAATCCCTTTTTTTGGGTATGCAAATTTAAAAAAAATATGTTGCTACACATACTATTTATTGCAATTTTCTTATTAAAATAAAAAGCATATTAAAACCACTTATTTTAGGTGTAATAATTGACTATATTTAACAACTTAAACTCATTAAAATGTTAAAAAAAATTATCATTAAAGCTTTAATTACTTGTTTTTCAGGAACTTTAATTGCTCAATATGCAGAACAAATAGAACCTGACTTTATTAAAACCATACAGTTTGCAGGTGAAACCAAACAAAGTCAATTACCAATTATAAGATTAGGAGAAGAACTTTTCCTTTCATTTGACGATTTAAACGGAAATGAAGCAGATTATTATTATCAAATTACGCATCATGATTTTGATTGGTCATTAAGTGATTTAACAAAAGGAGAGTACATGAATGGCTTTGATGATGTTCGAATTTATAATTACGAAAACTCATACAATACCTTGCAAAGTTATTCGCATTACACTTTAAAAATCCCTAATAGAGATACTAGAAAATTAACAAAAAGCGGAAATTATATGATTTCTATTTTTGATGATAACGAAGAAATTGTTTTTTCTAGAAGATTTATGATTGTTGAAAATATAGTTTCAGTACCTACTTCTATCAAAAGATCGAGAGATTTAAAAAACATTGAAACCAAACAAGTGGTTCAATTTGTGATTGATTCTCCAAATTTACAAATAACCAATCCAGACGAAACAATTAAAACTTTAATATTACAGAACAGCAACCTGAACAATCCAATTAGTAACTTAAAACCTCAATACACCATTGGCTCTCAATTAATTTACAGGTATGATAAACCCGCAGCATTTGATGCAGGAAACGAGTTTTTATTTTTTGACAATAAAGATATTAGAGCAGGTACCTCTAGCATAAGGCGGATTGACTTAACTGATATTTATAATAACTTTTTATATACAAACATAGCTAGATTTAATAGGCCATACACCTATAATCCAGACATTAATGGTAATTATCAAATAAGAGCATTAGATGCTATGACTAATATGGCAATTGAAGCAGATTATGCTCGTGTACATTTTGCATTACAATATTTTGAGGATATAGCAGATAAAGAAATTCATGTATACGGTAATTTCAATAATTGGACAATTAATGAATCAACCTATATGGAATACGATGACTTTTCAGACACCTATATAAATAGTCAATTATTTAAACAAGGGTTTTATAATTATAAGTTTGTATTAGTAGATAGAGACGGAACTATTGACGAAGGAGCTATATCAGGGAATTTTTGGCAAACTGAAAATGAATATACCGTTTTAGTCTACTTTAGGGCTCTAGGTGCTCGTTTTGATCGAATTATTGGTATGGGTAAAGCAAACTCCATCACCATAAATAATCAATAAATTAAAAAATAGCAGGAGAATCGTAACTTAGATTTTTTGTTTTGTATTCCTTTAGTTTTTTACTAAAATAACTACATTCCTCAATTGGATTAACATAAACATGCAAACTCATTGCTCTTTTATTCTTCGAATTATGCAAACTATGCAAACCAATATCATCATTAATGAAATACGTCCCTTTTTCTGTCATCAATTTACTCACTGTTAAAACTGGAATTTCAGCTTCATTATTTTTATATTGATTTTCAGTAATAGCGCCCTCAAGTAAATAAACCCAACAATCCTGATCATTATGGCAATGTATTGGAGTTTCATGTCCAGCTTGCCAACACAATAAGAGAAGTTCGTAATTTTTTGTTCTTGCAATACAATTTCTGGTATAATGATTTTCATCCCAAGTACCAATCTTTTCAAATTCACTAATCGGTATCGCTAAATTGTTTATTATATTTTTTATTTCTTCTTTTTTAGAGCTTGATATTTCTTTAACTAATTCTGAAATTGTATTTATTGACATATGATTAATTTGAACTACTAAATTATTAAATTATTAGACTAAATAAGCAATTTGGCGAAATATAATGTTTACAAACCATTATCTTTGCAAACTTCTTAATAAATTTATTTAAAAAAAAAACTGTGAAAAAAGAGTTAGAATTATTTCAAAAATTAACAACACAATTACTACATAAAGAGATAGATGAACCTGTAATAAAGCCCTTACAAGCAGACTCATTATGGGATAAAATAAATATTTCATTAGAAGAAGAAGCAATTTCGGAAGAAGAATTTGAAAAAGTATTGAGTAAAATCATATTTAATACTCCTAGAACAGCTACTAATAAATTTTTTAATCAGCTTTTTGGAGGAAGGAACCCAAAAGCTACACTTGGAGACTTATTAGCAGTTGTCTTAAACAATAGCATGTACACCTATAAGGTAGCGGGACCACAAATAGGTATTGAAATTGAAATCATCGATCGCGTTTGTGAAATTATAAAATACCCAAAACAAAGTGGAGGAACTATTACTTCTGGAGGCTCAGTCAGTAACATGATTGCAATGCTTATGGCAAGAGATAAAGTTTGCCCAGAAGTAAGATACCAAAGTTATCAAAAACCAATATTTGCTTATACTTCAGAAGCATGTCATTATTCAATTAAAAAAAATGCAGCTATTATTGGAATCGGAACGGAGCAATTAAGGAAAATAAAAACAAATGAAAAAGGTGAAATTATTCCTAAAGAATTAGAAAAAACCATTCAAGAAGATATCAAAAACAACAGAAAGCCATTTTTCATAAATGCAACTGCAGGTACTACTGTATACGGAGCCTTTGATCCAATTGAAGAAATTGCATCCATTGCTAAAAAGTATGATATTTGGTTACATGTCGATGGCGCTTATTGTGGTAGTGTGATTTTTAGTAAAAAATACAAACATTTAGTAAAGGGATTGGAACTTGCAGATTCATTTGTATTTAATGCTCACAAAATGATAGGCACACCTTTGACTTGCTCAATTTTAGTAACTAACGATAAAAAGTATCTATTTGATTCACTTTCCGTGGAAGCTGATTATTTATATCAAACCGATGGCGATGATTTTAATCTAGGAAAAACATCATTGCAGTGTGGAAGAAGAAATAATGCGTTAAAATTTTGGACACTTTGGAAATCTATTGGAACAAAAGGATTAGAAACTATTGTTGATAATCAATTTATGCTTGCTGATGTTGCTATAAATTACGTGAAAAATCATCCAGATTATACATTTTATAGTTATGACGATTCAATTTCTATATGTTTTAATTATTTGAATATCCCTGCAGATAAACTTTGTACCTTGTTATATGAATATGCGGAATTGGTTGTAGGTTTTGGTATAATAAAAGGGGTTACATTTGTAAGGTTAGTAACGATTAACCCATCCAATACTGAAAATGATATTTTAGATTTATTTAAAACTATTGAAGATTTTGTAAAAAATAATAAAAATTTATTTTAAAAAAATAATTGATATAATGAGTTTTTTAAAAAATATTAGTAGCGCACTAGCTTCCATAGGGAAACAAAAGAGAAAAAATTATTTAGAAAACATTACTGACGATGAGAATAGGTCTGAAGAATTAGAGGGAGATAAAATTGGTGCTTCTAAGGAGGGTCAATTAAATGTTGGAATTCAGGAATTATCTGATTATTTGTTCTTAGAAACTTTTATACTAAGCAATGTAATTATTAAGACATTTAATGGAGCAAAGCTTACTTTTATAAGTGAAAATGATGAATTTATATTAGTATCTGATACTCAAGAAATAAAATCTGATTTAGCGGGTAATTCTTTTAAGTATGTAACTCAAATTAGTTTTGATATTACCGAAGAAGGAGTTGAACGTATAAAAAATGGAGGTTTTTCAAAAATAAAACTCGATTTTAAACGAAAATCTTTGCTTTTCAACAAAACGATTTAATCCATTAATTTTAATAAGAACACTAAATAGCATAATTAATAAATGGGGTTAACAACCTTTATTAGAGCAATAATTAAGTTTCTATACTCCAACTTTGAAGATAGTCCTATTTTGGAATACAAGCTTTAAAGTCAATATTCGATAAGTAAATCAATCGTCTTTATCACTTGCTCCAAATCAATTTCTTCCTGCTATTTAATCTTCCGAAAATAATAAGCTTGTATTATTTATATCCTAAAAAAATGATAGAACAGCATTTCAATTAGGGGACTCATCACCATTTTAAGTTAGGAAAAAAAATTATTTTTTTTTAGATGTATGATTAATTCTGCACATTACTATTTTACATCATTATTTAAAGTGGAAAATAGAAAAAAGATTCCTTTTGGTCTATTCCGTTTCATTTTTGAAATTAGTACCTTTGTGAAACTAAATTTATAAAAAAACATATCATGGGAAAAGGATTTTTTGAAGTACCCATTGCGGTAAACGAACCAGTAAAAGCATACGCACCAGGAAGTCCTGAGCGCACTGAACTATTAGCAGAATACAAAAAAATGTACAATGCTACTGTTGACATTCCTATGTATATTGGTGATCAACAAGTATTTACTAATGACAAAAGAAATCTGTCACCACCGCATGAGCATTCACACGTAATTGGAAACTCAAATTATGGAGGAGAACAAGAAGTTCGCGACGCTATTGATGCGGCTATGGCAGCTCGTAAGAAATGGGCAAACATGAGCTGGGAACATCGAGCTTCTATATTTTTAAAGGCTGCCGATTTATTGGCAGGGCCATTCCGAGCAAAAATGAATGCAGCTACAATGATTGCACAAAGTAAAAATGTAATGCAAGCTGAAATTGATGCTGCTTGTGAGCTAATTGATTTTTTTAGATTCAACGTGAAGTACATGAGTCAGTTGTACAAGGAGCAACCAGAATCATTACCAGGGATGTGGAATCGTCTAGAACACAGACCGCTGGAAGGTTTTATATTTGCACTTACCCCTTTTAATTTCACCTCCATCTGTGCTAACCTTTGCGCAGCTCCTGCTATGCTAGGTAATGTGGTGGTTTGGAAACCCGCAGAAACACAAATCTATTCAGCACAAGTAATCATGGAATTATTTCAAGCAGCAGGCTTACCTGATGGAGTCATTAATATGGTAACAGTAAGTGGTAGAGAGATTTCGAAAGTTGTTTTTCAAGATAAAAATTTTGCAGGATTACATTTTACAGGAAGTACTGATGTCTTTCGAAAGCTTTGGAAAGAAATAGGAAATAATATTGAAAAGTATAAGTCCTACCCAAGAATAGTTGGTGAAACAGGAGGAAAAGATTTTATAATTGCTCACAAATCAGCAGTAGCTGCTGAAGTAGCAACAGCTATTACGAGAGGTGGCTTTGAATTCCAAGGACAAAAATGTTCAGCAGCCTCACGTGCTTACGTTCCTTTAAATTTATGGGCAACTGTAAAAAAACAAATTGTTGCGGATACTAAAGATTTCAAAATGGGTTCTCCTGAGGACACTTCAAATTTTATCAATGCTGTAATATCTGAAAAGGCATTTGATAGAATCTCTATGTATATTGATGATGCCAAAAAAGCGGATGACGCTGAGATTATTGCAGGAGGAAATTATGATAAATCAATAGGCTATTTTATTGAACCTACTATTATTGTAACGACAAATCCTAAGTTTAAAACTATGGTGGAAGAAGTATTTGGTCCAGTAATGACTATTTTCGTTTATGATTCTGAGAAGTGGGAAGAAACACTAGAGCTGGTAGATAGTACTTCAGAATATGCACTTACAGGAGCTATTTTATCAGTAGATAGATATGCCGCAGAATACGCTACTAAAGCCTTAGAAAATGCAGCAGGTAACTTCTATATTAATGACAAACCAACTGGTGCTGTTGTTGGACAACAACCCTTCGGTGGTGCTAGAGGTTCTGGAACAAACGATAAGGCTGGTTCAATCTTAAATTTGTTAAGATGGGTTTCTCCAAGAACCATTAAAGAAACATTTGTACCTGCAACTGACTACAAATATCCTTTTTTAGGATAAATCATAAATTTCTAAAATAAAAAAAACCTAAGGAGATTGCTTAGGTTTTTTTTATCAATTTTTATATTGCTACCATATTATTCAAATGGTTTATTTTCACCAACTTCAGCAAATTGTGCGTTGCGAGCAGAATTATCATCACTTACAACCATAGCAACAATACTTAGGTTATCATTATTATAATTTTCTGGAACCGATAAACTGAAGGTTCTTGTAAAAGTTTTTAATGCTTCAACACTTGAAATCTCGTCACCTGTTAAATTTGTCAGAGAATTTCTTAATCCATCATTATGAACAAAATCTAATATTGGATTTCCTAACTGATAGTAAATACTCGTTTGATCATTGTTATAATAATTAACTTGGTCTTGTACTACGCCACTCTCTAAAAGGTAAACTACCAATTTATCACCAGACAAAGAACCTTCTTTGTAAACGACCTCAACTTCGACAATCAGTTCATTATCTTCAGACAGCTCTGAGATTATAGCAATAGCTAAATTTGTATCAGCACCGGCCATTACCAATACATCTTCTGCATCGTAAGGAGAAAGCCAGTCAGTTGTTCTATTTATTTTCCCTGTAGGATAACCCGTTACTCCAAATACATTTCTAAGTTCATCAACTTGAGGGAAATTTAAAAGATCTGGATCACCACTTCCAGTTTTATGAACAGCAATAACAGCAATATCTTCGGTTACCGCATGAACTTCCTCAATAGCAGCTGTTATTATTGGACAAAAACCACACCAAGTACCTGTATAATCTTCAATTACAACTTTTCTTTTTGGTATAATTACCTTAAATATTTCCGTATTGGTAGTTATAATTACCCCATTTTCAGTGTAGACTCCATAAACTTGAAATTCTCCAACAGTATCAGAAGAAAATANATTTCCATTAATTGCTATACCATCTACATAAAAAGTAGCTTCTAAAGACACATCAACACCTGCTTCGTTAATTATTTTAAAAGGTATCTCTTGATTTATAAGTGAAGCTTCTCTTACTAGTTCGTCAACAACAATTACTGCTGTTGGTGGGTATAGGGGAACATTCTCTTCAGATCTACTGCAAGATACTAGGGTTCCGAAAGCAAAAATTAAAATAAAATAATAAGTATTTTTCATGGGATTTTTTTTTAAAAAAATAATAAAACAAAAGTAATAGAAATTATAAAGAGAAAGAATTTAATGCTAAAAAAATAACAAATCTTTAAGGAGTAGGTATTTATTAAAATTTTAAATTATTTTAGCAACTTAATAAAAAAAAAATGAAAAAAGTAATATTACTATTTAGCATACTTTTGGTATTCAATGCAAATGCTCAAGACAATATCCCTAGTATAGATTTAAAAACATTGGATGGAAAAACCTATAATATTCAGGCAGTTACCGATAAAGATAATGTCGTTATTGTATCCCTTTGGGCAACTTGGTGTGTACCATGTATTAAAGAATTAGATGCAATTAGNGANGTATATGATGAATGGCAGGAAGAAACAGGTGTAGAATTAATTGCAATATCTGTAGATGACAGCCGTACTGTAAATAGAGTAAAAGCTTTAATTAATGGTAAAGGATGGGACTATCAGGTTTTACTTGATACAAATAACGATTTAAAACGTGCTCTTGGAGCATCTACGGTACCTCTTACTATTGTTATTAAAGACAATAAAATTGTATCAAGACATTCTGGATACAGCCCCGGATCAGAAGATGAACTCTACGAAAAANTTAAAGAGCTTTCTCTTTAAACTAGACAAAAATACTATAACCAATTAATTTTTTTTTAATGAAAAAAATAATACTATGTGTTGCTATTTTATATAGTGGACTATCATTCTCACAAGATGGAGGCTATTTTTTTGGAGGATTTGAATCAAACTCTCAATGGCTTTTAAATGATGAAGGACTAAACTTTATAGCTCCTGAAGATCAATTTAGAGCAAACAATTATTTCAGATTAGACTATAATTTAGGTGAGTTCACTGCAGGTGTTCAATACGAAACCTATCTTCCAGCCGCTTTATTAGGCTATGCTCCAATTTATGACAACAATAATGGAATAGGAACATACTATCTAAATTTTAAACACAAAGCATTAGATATTACTGCTGGTTATTTTTACGAACAATTTGGAAACGGATTAATATTGCGAAGTTGGGAAGACCGCCAACTTGGAATTAACAATGCAATAAAAGGAATACGTGTTATTTGTTCACCATTAGATTATTTGAATCTTACTGGCGTTTATGGTAAAACCCGAAATGGATTTAATGTTTCTGAAGGAGTTACTCAAGGTATTGATGCAAATTTATACATTAGTGAAGCTTTAAAAATGGAAAAANTTGAACTGAGCATTGGTGCTAGTTATGTTGGCAGATACCAAAGCAGCGGAACTAATGATAGCATACCAAGTACTGTAAATGCTTATGGCGGTAGATTTAATTTTGTAGCTGGTGATTTTTATGGAGGTNTTGAAGCTATTATAAAAGATCCAGATGTAATTGCAAATGAAGGACAAATATCATCAAANAAATTATATGATGGTACTGCTATGCAAGTAGATTTAGGTTATGCAAGAAAAGGATTGGGTGTTAATGCAACTTTTAGAAGGTTAGAAAACTTTGCNTTTTATGCGGATCGTCTAGCTGAAGGAAATATTTACAACCAAGAACTAATTAGCTACACCCCTGCATTAACTAAACAACAAGATTATATGNTTACCAACATATATGTTTACAATGCTCAACCACGATTAATTATTGAAAGTTATGACCAAAGAGCTGGTGAAGTTGGTGCTCAAATAGATTTATATTATAAGATAAAAAAAGGAACTGCTTTAGGCGGTAAATATGGAACAAAAATAGCAGCAAACTTTTCTTATTGGGCTGGATTAGACGCTGAATATAATATTGAAAACCGTTGGTACGAAGCTAAATTTATCGGTAAAGGCCCTAAATTATTTAGAGACTTTAGCCTTGAGTTAAAGAAGAAACTAAGCAAAAAATGGAGTGCTATAGCAACTTTTCAAAATGTTATTGTTGATAAAGGAATTGTTTATGGAGGACCACTTGAAGANGAAGGAGACATAGAAGCATCCATTGCTGTTCTGGAAGGAACTTATAAATTTGAAGGTAGTAAGTCTGTACGATTTGTACTNCAACATTTATGGGCGGAAAAAGACAGAAAAAATTGGGCTGCTGCAGTTCTAGAATATAATTTTAATTCCCGTTTTGCCTTNTATGTTGCTGATAATTGGAATTATGGAGATACNGACATTCATTATTACAGTTTAGGAGGAAGCTACTCTAAAGGTAGAACNAGACTTGGAGTTAATTACGGCAGACAAAGAGGAGGCTTAATTTGTATTGGAGGAGTATGTAGATTTGTTCCGGAAAANACAGGGGTTACTGCCAACCTNACAGTTTCTTTCTAAACCTTNTGGTGATGAGCATAAAACAAAATATTTTTAACTAGCATNAATTAAAACTTTAGCAAATAGCCTATCAATTTCCAAAAGATAATTAAAATAAAAAAACTCCGAGAAATTAATTCCCCGGAGTTTTTTATTTATTAAGTAAAAACTAGTTCAAAACTCNATAAATTATTATTTTTTAACAACTTTAATGGTTTTTGAAGCTCCTTCATCATTACTAAACTTAACTATATACATTTGAGAACTTAAATTAGACATGTTAATTAATTGTTGTCCAATGTTAATTTTCTCACTGCTAACTAATTTTCCTTGAAGGNTATAAATTTCCATATTTAATTCTTCAACAGCACTTACTTGCATATCATTTAATATAACCGTGGAAGCAACACTTATATCCAAATCATNAAAATCATTTATACCTAATGTTGGATCATACCGGTAAGTAAAGGTTAAATCGCTACCTATATCATTACCATCAGAATCAGTTTCATGAAATCTAAAAACATAATCTTTTACTTCAGTTCCTTCAAGAGTATTTGCAAAATGATTCCCTTCAGATGTAATTCCCCCTGGTGCTATTGCTAAAAATTGTGGTGCNGGAGGNACTGTTTGTCCTACTACNAAATNAATATAACATTGACCAAAACATAATTCAAAACCAGNNCCANNAGCATTTACTGCACTAACAAATTCAATTCTCNTATAAATTTCATCAGGTCCAGTATTGGTGATAAAGAAATTCAATGAAGCATNAGACACTCCATAATCNCTAAATTCAACAACCATTCCATCAATAATTTCATTTCCAAATTGGTNTTCAACCTCATACTGAGCATTCATTGTAAAAGCTGNAAATANNNNGNNTAATACTATTAAATTTTTTTTCATTTTATTTNTTTTTTTTACAAATGTAGTTAATTTTTTNCAAATTTTTAAANCAAAANTAATATNACAANANAATTACTTNNNTAANAATANTAATAGTTAAGAAGATTTTTAGTTGATAATAAGAAACTTTAGATCTANNTTTANAAAAAANTNAAAAAAAATGAAAAAACTCTACACATTTACAATANTATTTTTAACTAGTTTAGTNATNCATAGCCAAACCATAGTGAGNACTTCACCAGAAAACAAAAAGGTGGTTCTAGANGAATTTACTGGAATAAGTTGTGGNTGGTGTCCTGANGGACATACAATNGCTCAAAATATTCAAAATAANAATCCTGACAATGTTTTTTTAATAAACATTCATCAAGGAGGCTTTTCAAATCCTGGTAATGGACAACCNGANTTCAGAACACCNTTTGGGAATGCTTTAGCTGGTCAAGTTGGAGCAAATTTTTATCCCTCTGGAACTATAAATCGTAACTCTAATGCTTTAGGAAGAGGTTCCTGGAATGGAGCTNCTAATNCTGTCCTAGGACAAGATTCAAACGTAAATNTAGGTATTGANGCAGACATTGATGTGCANACNAATGAAATGACTGTCCATTTAGAAGCATTTTATACTTCAAACAGNCCTGAAAGNAGCAACCTTTTAAATATTGCTCTTTTACAAAATAACACTTTNGGACCACAAACAGATTATACNGGAACCGTAGAAAACACTTTAGAATACAATCACATGCATCGATTGGTTTGGTTAATAACTGGACAATGGGGNGAAACTATATCGACAACAACNGAGGGCACATTTATAGANGAAACATANACNTATACNATCCCAAGCGACTACAACGGTGTTCCTGTTGCNATTGAANATTTNGAACTAGTTGCCTTTATAACTGAAACNCAAAAAGACATTCCAAGTGGAAGCGGTGTTTATCCAACNTATTCTAATTTTGCTAATGAAAACAATGCTAGAATTAAGTATGTNGANAANATTTTACCTCAATGCGGATTTGATATTATGCCTAGTGTTAATATTCAAAATTTCGGAGAAAATGATCTTACAGAAGTTGAAATAACTTACTCCGTTAATGGAGGAACTCCACAAGTTTATAATTGGACTGGGTTACTNCTNTCATTACAAAACGAATCCATTGAACTTCCTTCTATTTCTTATTCAACTNAAGAAGTAAATACNATTAATATTTCGATATCTGATGATGATGACAATACAGATAATGAAATTGCNTATGAATTCAATATTGCTANTCAGTTCACAANNACTATTAACNTGATATTNAACACTGATAATGCAGGAAGTNAATGTACATGGGANATAATGAATTCAAATGATGAAATAATATATAGNGGTGGNCCATATGCAAACAATGAAAGCGTTATTGAAGCTTTTGAATTGGCTGAAAATTGTTANAGATTTAGAATTTTTGATGCTGCGGAAAATGGAGGTGGATCTATTGTATTGTATGATTCTGAAAATGAGGTGATNTATAATACACCAGGAAATTATGGGGAAGGAGAAGANGTTTTTTTTAGAACAATTGGATCANTAAGTGTAAATGACAACNATTTACAAAACGTNATTATTTATCCNAANCCAACNAGATACNATTTTAAATATTGAAAANGCAGAAAACTCAATAATTGAAATATATGATTTATTNGGAAGAGTTGTNTTNTNTGAAAATAANATCNCTANNAACAANCANTTAAANGTNTCAAATTTANCTATAGGAACCTATTTAATTAAAATCACAAATAACAATAAAATAATCACTGATAAATTTATTGTTAATAAATAAAATCCAAAGAAATTATAACAATTACAAATTAATTAATCTTTAAAAATTGATTAATTAAAACAAAAAAACATTCACTAAAATAGCTAAGTATTGCTTTTTAGGTATGTTTTATTTATGACTAATAAAAAAAAAATGAAAATGAAAAAATTATCACTAAGTGTACTATTTATTTTTTTAGCGCTATCTATGTATGGCCAATTAGCAAGTACTTCACCAGAAAATAAAAAAATAATATTAGAAGAATTTACGGGTATTTACTGTACTTTTTGTCCAGATGGACATGCCATTGCACAGGGTATTCAAGACAATTATCCTGGAGAAGTATTTTTAATTAATATCCATGAAGGTGGCTATGCTAATCCTAACGGTAGTGATCCAGATTTCAGGACCCCCTTTGGCACGGCTATTTCGTCACAATCTGGATTAGTTGGATATCCTGCAGGTACTGTAAACCGCAAGAATTTCCCAGGTTTGGAACAAGGAGCTCCAGGAACAACTGCAATGAGCAGAGGTAGTTGGGGAAATGCTTCAAACATCACTTTAAATGAGCCATCTTATGTAAATGTAGGTGTAGAAGCTACTATTGACATGAGTTCTGGTGAATTAATCGTTCATGTACAAGCATACTACACTGGAGATAGCCCAGAGAGCACTAATTTACTAAACATTGCTTTATTACAGAATAATACTGCAGGACCTCAAACAGGAGGAGGTCAAGGAAACAACTACAATCACATGCATAGACTAGTGCATATGGTAACTGGTCAATGGGGTGAGACTATTACTAATACAACCGAAGAATCATTGTATGATGAAACTTTCACATATACAATCCCAGCAGATTATAACAATATTCCTGTAATATTGCAAGATTTAGAGATTGTTGTTTTTGTAACTGAAACGGAACAATACATAGTGAGTGGAAATGGAACTTACCCAACATTCACTAATTTACCTCTAGACAATGACACTAATATAGTAGGATTAGAAGAAATAAATGATCAATGTGGCCTTGATTTTGGACCTAGAGTGATTATTCAAAATAATGGAAATAACCTTTTAACATCAATTGATTTTGAATATTCAATTAATAATGGAAGTTTAGAAACATATACTTGGAATGGAAACTTAGGTGTTTTTGAAGAAGAAGTTGTTCAATTACCAGGAATTCCATACACAATAGAGAGCACAAATACTGTTAACATCTCAATTTCAGATGATGATGATAATACTAATAATGAGGTTTCAAATACTTTTGGAGAAACAGAAGTTACTCATTCTGGTTTCTTTACAATTATTCTAAATACAGATAACAATGGAAGTGAAACAACTTGGTTTGTTAAAGATCCTTCTGGAGAAATAATTGAGAGTGGTGGCCCCTATGAAAACAACACTTCGATTAATGAAGAAATTAATGTACCTACTGAAGGTTGTCACGAATTTAGACTAATAGATACAGGTGAAAACGGTAGTGGATCTGTGGTAGTTTATGACAGTAACAACGAAGTTATCTATAATTCTCCAGGAAATTATGGTGCTGGTGGTGCAGTTTCATTTATTGTAAATGAGGTTGTGCTTGCTAACAATGATACTATTTTAAACAGTGTAGTCATGTATCCAAATCCTGCTAGTTCGGTTTTAAATATTGAAAATGCTGAAAATTCATCAATAGAAATCTACGACTTATTAGGAAGAATTATCTTATCTGAAAATATTATATCTAGTAACAAACAGTTAAACGTTTCAAGTTTATCTAATGGAACTTATTTAATTAAAATTTCAAATAATGGTCAAAACAAAATAGATAAATTTATCATCAATAAGTAAAATTAAATTTTTAAAAAAAACTCCGAGGAATCCTTCGGAGTTTTTTTTATTTAAAAATTTATTTTTTTTCTTTTTTGAATTTTAAAGGCAAATGAACAACCGTTTTAGTTTCAAAAAAATCTTCTTCAAAAAAACCTGCTAAAGAGTAAATTTTAGCTTTAGGGAACAAGGATAATTCTTCAGTAAGATCTCCTCCTTTTAAATAAAGAATACCATTTTTTAATTTATGATTGTTTTTTTTTGCAATGGAATACTTAACCCATCTTACAAAAGTTTCCATTTGAGCAACAGCTCTACTAATGATAAAATCGTATTGGTCATTAATAGTTTCTGCTCTTCCATTTGTTGATTTTACGTTCTGAAGATTTAATCCTTCCACCACTTCATTTACTACTTTAATTTTTTTTGCGATACTATCAACTAAATGAAATTGTACTTCCGGAAAAAGAATTGCCAAAGGGATCCCAGGAAAACCTCCACCAGTTCCAACATCTAATATTCTTGATCCAGATTGAAATTGCATTACCTTTGCAATCCCTAAAGAATGTAATACATGACGTATATATAATTCATCGATATCTTTTCTAGAAACTACATTTATTTTTAAGTTCCAATCTTTATACAAACCTTTTAGTTGCTCAAATTGACCTATTTGTTGATCTGTTAAATCTGGAAAATATTTTAATATTAATTTCATAATAAATAATATTCTGTAAAAGTAACT
>PAUJ01000013.1:22266-24023 GCA_002713705.1 Flavobacteriaceae bacterium | reverse complement strand
AGTTCCTGGCCAGTGTGCCGAATACTGAGCTTCTTCTGTGTAACCTAATACTCCATAAGTTACAGAATATAGAAGGCACGCGAATGCTAAAATTACTGGGTACCAGTTATTGAAGAATTCTTTAAATTTGCTAATCCTGTTCATAATCTTTTTCATTTTACTTGTTTTATTTGATGTTTCCTTAAATCTTTTATGACGTCTTTTCGAACTGTTTCTAAATATTTAGATCTTTTTTTTGCATTTACGAATGGTACTGCCCAAAATTGTTTTGTCTTTAACCATCTTGAAATGTTCCATCCAAATACAAATGTAAATACTCCCATCACTAAACGTAGTTTGACAGAGTTTAAATAAAGTGTTTTTACAGGTAGTGCCGGTGCACCATGTGTAATATATGTTCTTACCTTTTTATCGCTTAAGAATGGCTTAGGATAAGCGTAGTTACCAAATAGTGGCACAAACTTATAAGCAAATCCAGGTGTCATCACCTCATCAAAGAATATCTCTGTTCTGGGTGTCAATCTAAACCACCAAACTGGAGATACAAAATAGATTCTGTCTGCCCATGTTACTAACTCTTGGTATCTTTTAATAAGATCTGTTCTTGGTCTAGAGAAATCATCTCTATATAGATCTATTACTTGGACCTCGTTTAGATAATCACTCTCTAATAGAGTTTTCTGAATTGTTTTAAAAATACCATTGTAACAGAAAGATTCTTGATCTGGATGACCTACTACAATCAAGTTCTGCATTCTTTCTAGCTTTTTCATAAATATTGTTTAAATTGTGTTTCTTCTTTTTTTCTAGATTCTTCTAGTTTTTTTACATGATATTCTCTGGCATATTGTTCCATGATTTTACTCATTGTTGTATAATGAGAAAATGCATCACTATCTATATTTTTATTTGGCCATTCATTTTTATCTAACCACTCTTCTGCTGTCATCTGTTTGCTCTTTGGTTTTTTGATTTAAATCTGGTGCCATCGCTATTTTTAGCGTGCTTTGTTTTTCTGCCCTTAACTCGCTCTCTCCACATTTTAAACGAGGATTCTTTCATATGTTTCCTCATCAACTTCCTAACATCATTCTCTTTAAGACCAAATTGAAATTCAATGGCCTCAAATGGAGTTCTATCCTCCCATGCCATTTCTATAATTCTATCAATTTGTTCTTCTGTCATTTCTCTTTGGTGTTAAAGACAATGGTCATTTAATGGTATATCATTCTCATTCTTATACCCAAGTCCAAGCGTAATATCATCTTTAGTGATAAATGTAGTACCATCTTTATATGTGATGGTGGTTACACCCGCCTTTACTTCAATCATTTGAACATTGTCTAATGGTTTCATTTCTCTTTGGTGTTAAAGGTTTCTTTCTTATAGTTCTTGATGCATTCTTCCTCCATCAACTCTACCATTTTAGAGTAAGAGATTTCTTCTCTATTAAGTTGCCATTCCAACTCTCTTACAAATCCTTGCTTTAAGTATTTACTCACCTCTTTTAAGTTTTTCTACTTCGTAATCCCATTTAGCAATCAATTGTTTAATATCTCGTATTGCTAATTCACATTCATNNGTTTNNGATTCTCCANNTTCTACTTCCATNTCTGCTANAAAGTAAAGNTCTCTAATNTCGNCNTNTAAGTCAGGATATGTGTTGGACATTCCTTCTGCNTATTTTTTAAGATTTTCTAATGTCATAATTATTATAGTTTAAANTTNGTTAATTGTTTANGGTCTGAATCTGCCTA
>PAUJ01000013.1:0-22261 GCA_002713705.1 Flavobacteriaceae bacterium | reverse complement strand
CTATTGAATTCATCTTCTTCTATTTTGCGGATTCTGTCTGATTCTTCTCTTGCGTCCGCCCAATCATCTGCAAATTTACACATGATTTTCTTTTCTTCGTCTAGGAATGTTCTAGCAATCGCAATTGCATATTCCATTCCTTGCCAAACTTCTTTTGGACTACTTTCTAATTCTTCTTGCATTGCCTCTATTAACAATGCGACTGGTGTTTGTCTTTTACTCATAAGCTGCTGGTGATGTTAGACCAGAATATGCACAGTATTCTTTTTCGCTGTCATAAACTAGTGTTGCGTTAAACGTTTCGATTAATTTCTTTTCATTAAATCCGGCGTGACCNTGAATTGATTTACCTCCAGTAGCTTTAGCTTCTAGAACTGGCATGATAACATCAGTCGGTACCTCGTAGATTTTTTGGATTGTTACTCCATCTCTTACGGCAAAGTACATATTATTCGTTTGCGCGTATTTTTCAATTTTGTTTTTAGATAACCAATGGAACTGGAAAGTACCAGATTTACCCTTGTTTCTCATGTTGATCGCCTTATATTCTGTAGGCGTTTCAGTGGCATCTAANGCGTCGCCACCCTGTGTATTGTTACCATACTCATGGCCTAAATGATTTGCCATGAACATCTCTATGAACCTCTCATTGTAGAATATATTGTCAAGTCCTAGTTGATCTTTGGCGATTTGTTCTGCCTCTTGCAGAAGTGATTGTATTTGTTTTATTGCTTCCATATTAGTATAATTACATGTTTATTTTAAAATTTACAAACTATGGCCAATTTTTTCATGTAATCTTTTCATGTGCTTACATGGAGTGTATCGGCTAAACTCTCTGGCTTTACATTCACAGTCTACAATTTTATGATCTGTTACCTTTACGTTGTAGTAGGATAACTTACCAGTCTTTTTGTTTCTGGAACCCATCTCGCGGTAATACCACGAAGTGCCTTTTGGTAGTGAGTAGATGCTCATTATGCTTCTACTCTATCGTGAACAGGAATTGGCGCTCTGCCAGGAAACCTTGAATCTGAAGTGTGGATAAANTTACCACCGAACATTGAATGTTTATTNCTNTTGTAGATTCCAGCAGGAACTGCATACCAAGCNTCTTCTCCNAANANNNNTCTTTCTACTAAAACTAATTCATCATCTGGAATTAGAGTTAAATCTGCTAAATCAGTATCTGGACCGTGGTGCAGAACGATTGAGTCTTCTCTTGAAGTAAGACCGTTGTTTGTTGAATCTCCCATGGAGTTCCTAAGTACGAATGTTAAAATGTTTGACATAGTTTGTGTTTGTTTTTAATTACAGTACTAATATACGAAAAAAAACTGACATAAAAAAATTATATGGCAGTTTTTTTGCAAAGTTATTAACAATTTGTCTAAGATAAATCTTCAAGTAATTGTTCTATTCTTTCTTTAGGAGTCCATCNTGAAACTTCACCGTCATTACAGTCTTCAATAAATTTCTCAGTAATAAATCTACCTTCTTTATCAAATACCGCAACTTCGAAAGATGTGTATTGACTAGAGTCTAGTAAATCTTTACGAGGGTTACTGTAAACGAATTCACCTCCTTGAATACTTACTGTAATATCTCCAAATTCTNCAGTAGCTCCTACGCCACCGTGTGTTTGCTTCTTAAATTTTAAGTCTTTAAATTTCATATCTTTTATTTTAAAAATTACCGGGTGCAACTTGCATACAAGTTAATCCATTNTCTCTCCACATATCAACTACTTTCTGTCTGTCGTCAAAGACACAGATAATATCACTCTTGTCAGTGAATAACTTGTCTAACCACATTTGCTTAAGCTTATCATCAGGCATAAACATAAAGTCTTTGCTAGTAGGTCTCATTTTCAAGATGTCACATGGTACATCAAACTTTTTTAACCACGCATTAGTTGCATCTTTAGTTCCTTTACTTCTACCAGAAAAGATGATAATCCTATGGCCAGCAGCTTTAAGAGTCTGGGCCATTGCAATTACACCATGGTTAGGTAAATCAAGATCAATGTTCTTAGGATCGAAGAATACATCCCAATCCATTTTACCATTATCTTTAGTAGCTAAAGCTCTCCTATCATCGATAAGGGCTAAAGTTCCGTCGAGGTCAAATATTACGTTTCTCATTTCTTGTTGTTTTTTAATTACAGTACTAATATACGAAAAATAATTGACATAAAAAAATCTAGAGGCAATTATTTTGTATCATAAATGCTTTAATTTTCTAGATTGAATTTTAAGTACTTTGTCTATATTATTAGTAGCTTTAGCGATATATGATTTTTGCATATCGTCTTTACATATAACNTTGTCATAAAACCTTTGAACTAGTTTTACAAATTGTTTAGCACCTATTAACTGAGTGGTATTAGTACAACTCATAATAACATCAAGAGTCTTTTTATTAATGCCTAAAATTAAATCTACATTAGTATCAAATTTCATATTAAGGTTTTAAATAGTTAAGTACTGAATCCCATCCTGGGAATTCTTCTGTTCCGAACTGGATTAATTCACCTTCGAATTCACCAGCACCATTCTTAGTTCTATCATCAATTAGATAATCACCTTTGCATAAGTTTTTATTATGAGATAGGATTAATCTTTTATATGCATTAGGACCTAGGTACTTTTCTACCCATTCTCTTTTTTGAGTCCATACCCAAGGAGCATCCCATGGAGCTGTAGATAAAATATAACAATCGTATTTGTCAGACTCGCAAAATTTATTAAATGCATCTACTGCGCCCGCAATAGGATCTGGATCTAAAAAGATTGCAGGTAGTTGCTCGACCATATCCAGTGCATTAAATTGTTCTACAACTGCAGGTGGAAATGCATTTATCTTTTGTGCTAGATCTACTAACACTCCGTCCATATCAAAATAGATTATCTTTTTATTCATTATTCTTTTTAAAGGGTTTAATATTATCTTTTGTTCCAGGGTACATAATATACCAAAGTAACATTAATCCAGCCATTTGCCAGATATTAATAGGATCTACAATCGTGACCACTTGAGTTAAAATTCCATTCCATAGCATAGTAGCTATAGCAACAGAAAGTGGCACCATGATAAGTAGAGTAAGTAGGGGTTTCCAAATTGGATGTTTCATAAGTTAGTTATTTACAGTACTAATATACGAAAAATATTTGACATAAAAAAATGTTTTGGCAATTATTTTGCAGGATATTTTTCGACTATTTGTGGTTTTTTAATATTATACTTTTTAGACCATGTTTCAATAAACGACTTTCCACATCCAAGTTCAACAATGTCATACTTGTGGTCTATGATAGGTTTTGTCGCTCTGGCATTAATTAAAATATCAGCATGAATATCTGTAACAATCATATAGTGTTTGTTACTAGTTTTTTGTTTCTTGTAAACTGCTACAAACGTAGGTTTATCTTCTTTCTTTTCTAGCCAGGGTAGTTTCATTTCCAAAATAGTTGTACACAGATTAAACATAATGCTAAGCCTAAACTAACCCATGTTTTAATAGTTAGGCCTTCTCCCATGAAATACCATGTTAAGAAAGCGAATGATGTAATACCCATTGAGAAACCTAAGAATCTTCCAGGCCAGAGTAAACCATCGTAATGTTCTGCAATTAGCCTAGTACCATTAATAAAGAAATAACTAATAGTAGTTCCTCCTACAACAGATAAGATTAAAGTATTATTCTTTGCCCATTCATTTATGAACTGCCCATTAGTCTGAAACCAGATTAGGGTTTGTCCAATTAAAAAGCATGCAATGCCTAAAAGTAAACCTCTCAAAATAATTGACTTGTCGTGGTTAATAAATGTGAGATGAATGAATCTCTGTGATGTTCAGTTGGACCTGCTTCTTTAATTGCAGTAATATGTTGTTTTGTACCATAGCCTTTGTTAGAACCCCAACCATATACGTTACCACCTTCTAGGCTTCGCATATAATTATCTCTTTCTGTTTTAGCTAAAATACTAGCAGCCGCAATACTTGTGTAGATATTATCTCCACCAACTACAGTTTCAAATGGTTTCCCATCAAAACCATGGAATTGATCTCCATCGATTAGAACAAAATCAAAATCGTGTTCTTTTGCAGTAGCCTCAAGAGCTCTTCTCATGCCTTCTAAGGTAGCCTTTAAAATGTTAGTGTTTTCTATTTGGTCAACATCGATGTGTTGAATAGAGTATGCTAAACAGTTATCTAAGACTAGTTGNCNNGCTGCAACCCTCTCATCTTCTTTTAGAATCTTAGAATCTTTAATAAGTTCATGTTGGAATCCGTAAGGCATAATACATGCCGCTACAGTTACTGGTCCTGCGAGTGCTCCTCTACCAGCTTCATCTACACCTACCTCAATAGTTTGAGGATTACCAGTGTGGCTGTGCTTTAATAAAATGATTTTAGACATAGGTAAACTTGTTTAACAGTTATACCTTAAAAGAGTCCTTTGTTTCTAGCTTTTGGTCCTAGTTCTACAGGTCTATCCCATCTCATTTGTACTTCATTCTGATAGAAGTCACATTTTTTATAGAAGTCTATATTCTCTTCAGCACAATTAAGTATTACTTTGTAACACCCACGCTCTATTGCTATGTCTTTTAATTTTTCAACTAACATTGTGCCAATACCTCTCGAGCCAGCAAATTTAGATACTGCCACATCTTCGATTAAGCCAACTCTATTNCCACCTCTTAAAAGTTTATTAATAATAATAATTGAAGCCACTCCTACTACGTAGCCATTTTGCTCAACTACATAATATACAATATCTTTATTATCTAGAATATTCCACCATTGTCTAGTCGATGGCGTAGTTATACCCTTAAATGCTTGAGTGTAAATATCGCAAATACTTTCAAGGTCATCGTATGTGGCCTTTCTAAGTTTTACTTTATGTTGTTCTGGATTTTCCATTTGTCGTAGCGGACTACAACCTCCTGTAATATTTTAGCCCTAACAATATCTTTCTCTGTAAAGATGTGAGTACCTACTCCTTTTACATCTTGTATAAGTTCAATAAAATCAGGTAGGCTAACTTGNGATGCTTGGATGTCTGCTTGACTGACATCTCCAGTAACTACAACTTTACTATCCTTACCCATTCGGGTTACAAATAACATTAGTTGTTTAAAGTTAGCGTTTTGAGCTTCATCTAAAACCATAAGTGCATCATCAAAAGTATCACCTCTCATATATGCTAATGGTTCAAATCTAATTATCTTTTTTTCAAATAGAGTCTCAGTCAATTCATGACCGATAATTTTAACTAGATTGGATTTNTATGATTTCATATATGGATCGACTTTATCTTCAATCCCGCCTGGTAAATGACCAAGCTTTTCTCCAGCTTCTTGGATTGGCTTACATAATATGATTTCTTTAATCTCTTTATTCTGCAACATTTGNAAAGCACTGTAACATGCTGTAAATGTTTTCGAGGTTCCTGCAGGTCCATAGCAAAATGTTATATCATTTTTAGCTATTGTTTGTACATAGTCACGTTGTCCGTTTCTAAGTCTTATTTGTTTAATACCTGCAGCGATCGATGCTGCTCTAGAGGTTCTTGCCATAGTTTATTTATTTTTAGTCCCCGGCCATCAGTACAAGCTCTTTTAATTTAAGTAGCTTATTACACTTTTCATACTCTTCCAGTGTTTCAAAATATCTAATCATTAAATCAACAAACTTTGAACGCTGTCCGATGCCATGAGGAATTTCAATTAATTTATCTTCATCCTTAAATGCTACAAACCTATTTACCGTCTTGGTAAAGTTCCTTGTAATTTGATAATAGCTAGCTCTCATTAGGCTATCTTTATCTGAACTTGAAATAAATCCGCTCATAGCTTTTATTATTCTTTTTCTGATAACTTATATATTTGTGAAGACTTGCACACATACCGATATGTAGTGCTAAAATTATTAGTATATTAAAATACTTTGTTAATCTTGGTTTTCAGAATCAGACTTCTTTTGAAGATACACNGCTTTTTGCTTTTGAAGTCTTTTTTTTGCAGAAGGTTTAGTAAAATGCTTACCGTCTCTAAGTTTTTTAAGTTGCTTAGTTTTAATTACTTTAGTCTTTAACTTTCTTAAAGCTTTTTCTATATTGACTTTCTTTTCTAATTTTACTATTAGCATATATTACTTTTTTGGTTCAGGATCTATTAAATTGATACTCTGTTTCATTTTAATTAATTTAGCACATTTTTCATAAGACTCATGTTGCTCGTAAAACTCTAACATATCTTCCAAGATTTCAAACTTACGCTCTTTAGGCATATCTGATAATAATACGTAAGATGGGTGTTCCATCATAGCGTTGTAAAGAACTGTAAAAAACATAGACTTATTGTTTACGAGCAAACCTTCTATTGCTGCGTAAAAATCTTTTTTATTTCGTCTATTGTTATGTCTAAATGTTTCCATTATGTATTTTATGTACTTTACTTATATATTCGAGTTGTTCCTCGTTTAAGTCAGGGTAGCTCGGATTTAATTTTAGCATTAAATTACCGCGTATTCCAGATTGATAATCTGGCCATCCTTTATTTTTAAGTCTTAGTACTTTTCCAGGTTGGCTATGTTTAGGAATCATAACCGCAAGAGGACCATCTAAACTATTGATAGTTATCTTTGTACCTTTCATAATGTCAAACCATGGCAGGCTATATTCTCGCCATATATTGTTTTTTTCATCTATTATATTCTCAACATTTAGTTCTACTGAAATCTCTATAATAACATTACCACTAGGCAATTGAGAATTAAATGGATGTGGACTACCTTTTCCATGAACAACTAGCCTCTGTCCAGTTTTAGCGCCTGGCTTAAGATGGATTGTAATATGTTCACCGTTTACGTTAAAGTTCTTTGTAACACCATAGAACGCTTCACTAAAAGAAATGTGTAATTGTACTCTTATATCGTTACCCCTAGACTGCTGTTGTTGAAATGGACCACCATCGCCACGAAAGAATTGATTGAATAGATCTGAAAAGTTTCCATCCATTCCACCCATATTATTAAAATTGGCAAATGGATTTTCTTGTACAGCATCATATTGTTGGCGCTTTGTTTCATCACCAACTACGTTATATGCATCTGCAATTTCTTTAAACTTATCTTCGTTACCACCTTTATCAGGGTGGTGTTGCATACTAAGTTTTCTATAAGCTTTCTTTATTTCTGCTTGAGTTGCCGATTTATCTACACCTAAGGTTTGGTAGTGGCTCACTCAATTTCAGTTTTAGAGTTTCTTATTTCACGAACTTGTAAAGACTCTAATTTAGCTTTACGTTTCTCAGCTACAGTCTCTCGCTTGTTCGATGCTTCCATTGCGTCAGCAATTCTTTTAAGTTGTTTTGCTATATCTTTAGCTATCTTGTCGTCCATGTCTATTCTTAATTAAGTCTGACTTACCATTTTGGAAATCTTGATAAGGCATTGACTTATCCTTCTCTCCTTTATGCGGGCCATTTACCATTATAGTATCTTTATATGGATTTGTTTCACCTGAGTGGCCTGTCTCCTTTGCTTTACGACTCATCCATGCATGTAAATCTTCTACACTACCTTGGAATTGTCTTGACCTTTCTAGATCTGGATTATCACTAGCGAAGTC
Organism: Flavobacteriaceae bacterium; assembly: GCA_002713705.1. Taxonomy (GTDB): domain Bacteria; phylum Bacteroidota; class Bacteroidia; order Flavobacteriales; family Flavobacteriaceae; genus Marifrigoribacter. The sequence goes on along the minus strand of PAUJ01000013.1, from coordinate 14,622 downwards.
TTCAAATAGTTTTATATGCTTCATAGTCTTATAGGNATCTTTCAGCCATACGCTTCCAATTAGGAAGACCTGCCATTTTAAATCCTGCAGCTTTTACAAATGTTCTCATTGAGACATCTTTTGCCTGCTTCATAAATTCATATATTTCCTCTTTATCTTTTATCGCCATATCAGTTGGCTCTAAGTGAGGTAATAACTTTTTCATTCTTTCCATAAGAGTTGAATCATCAGGATTAACATCGATTAAGATCGATCTAGATCTGATTGCTCCATCTGGATCTGCTTTATCTTTTTGTAGGTTAGAAATAAAAATAACTCTACCTGCAAATTCAAATGAGTTAGGTACAACCCCTGCTTCTAATAAGTTAAACTCTTCTTCTGGAGTTACATCTTTAGGATCGTAAACTGCTTTTGTTTTCTTTAGGTATGAAATCTTTCTGATAGCTTTTGTATCTAACGCAGCCTTCATTAAGTTTCTACCATTCTCATCTCTAAATACTGCATCACAATCATCAAATACTAAAGTACCATTTCTATATTGATAGAACTTTTTGTACATCATAATTACAGATGCCGCACCAGAAACTAAAACATAGTCTTGGTCTTCTACTAGACCTTCATCTTTAAGTGCTCTTTCAACGTTGTAAGTTTTACCAGTACCAGCTCTACCAGATATGAATAGAGAATTAAAAGCACCTGCACCAACTCTTCTTGAGATTTGGTAGATGTCTTCCATTGTTTCTTCTAAGTATTTTACTTTATCATTAAGTGTTGCATCATTATGTGCAACAGCAGGAGAATCAACTGGTTTTACACTAACACCTTTCTTAATTCTAGAAATTTGTCTATAAGGTACTTCTAATGCTAATGCAATAGATCTTACTGAATCGCCAGCACCTAGTTTATCGTTTACTTCTTTTAATTCTGCAGTTGATAGGGCTCTTGTTTTAGCCTCGTTAATTTCTAAAGACTCAGCAATAACTTCTGAATAATAATCTTTCTCGTTGACTAGTTTAACAAACTCATGTAGTAATTTAATTACTGGNATCTTGTGAGTACCTGCTTCTAAACTAAAATCAGCAACTGGGTTTTCAGCATTAGAAAAATATTGTAATGAACCGATAATTCCAGCAGCACCAGATGTATTATCTGAAACTCTAAAAGCCTCTTTACCTTTAGCAGAGTAAAACATTACTCCAACATTATCTTGCCCATCAATATTTGCTGTATGTGCAAATGGGAATTTTAAAAACTTTAAACCAGTTTTCTTATTGACAAATTTAGCTACAATATCAGCAGCTCTTGATAGTGCTGGTTTTACATATTCTACTTTAGCAGCGAAAGCATTAGCCTCGTTAACAAATTCTGATAAATTAGGAATTCTATTCATGTTCTTCTATTTTAATTTGGAAACACTTGATCTACTTGAGGCTTAAGCTCTTTAGATTTAAAGTGTTTTACTATTTCTTTTTTAGCCTGTCTCTTTTCATTGTTAGACAGATTTTTATATGCGTCTTCAATCCACTTGTTATTTTGAGTAGCTCTCTTCCATTGTCTACCATCATCAATATATTGTGCATAAAAGTCATAAGATTTAAAATACTTTAAGAATGTTTCTAGCTTTGACATAAAGTCCTCTTCTAGTTTATTCTTTAATTCTTGGTATCTCATCTTCTTTTTATTAAAGTAGTACTCCCATCCTTCAGGTTGCATTCTATATGCAGACGTTTTATACATGTGGATGTAATCACCTGACTCTAACTCTACAAAGAATTTAATACCTTTATCTGCAGACTGATCGTCAATAGATTTTATCATATCTTCTTTAGGTAGTAGTCTACCAAGACAGAACTCTACATCTTCTCTCATTTCTACTGGAGAACCCCAGTTTCTTTTGAAATCTGAGTATGCCTGATACTTTTCTAATGTCAAAATATACTTCATAGATTATATATCATCATAATATTTTCAATAAAAAAACCCGCGAAAACACTAGGTCTTCGACGGGTTCATTTCGGGGGCCCGCACTTCCGTTAAGTGGATGTGCGTCTATTATATATCTTTTTAAACGCTAACTAATACCTCTTCGATCTTTTCTAGCTCTTTTTGAAGTACTTGACACTTCTCATATTGCTCTAAGTCAATGAAGTGTTTTGTCATATAAATTAGTGTTTCTTTAAGCCCTTTAAGCTCTGTTTGAGTCATTTCTCGTAGATGCCAAGCACTTAATCCATTCTTTACAATGTTTTGATAATTGTGCTCGATAGCTTCGAGAATCATTTTTTCACGATAGTTTTCTAGTTTGCCTTCAAACTCTGGATCGTTTAGGTAATCGTCTATATTAAATCCGTCTTTATTCATTATCCGAATATTTTTCTAAGTACGTTAGTAGCTTGAGCGTCAGTCTTTGCATTTTCATACACAAAGTCTACTACTCTTGATTGTGAATAGCCGGCGAAGTAGTGATATTTAGCTTCTTCTAATAGATTTTTTGTTGACATAGTTTGTATTGTTTTTAATTACAGTACTAATATACGAAAAATATCTGACATAAAAAAATATTTCGGCAACTATTTTGAAGAAATCTCTATCTTATTTGATAGAGATTGTCTTCTTGTTATCCGAGCTTTTAAAGCTAAGTGTTAAGATACCATCTTTCATTGTAGCAGAAAGTGAATCCATATCAGTTCCGTTTGGAAATTTAAACTGCTTATTAAAAGCTGTCGCGAAGCTATCTTCTTTTTCTTCTGCAGAAATAGTTAAGATTTGACCTTCAACTTCTAATGAAATATCCTTCTTACTAAAACCTGGCAAGCTAACTGATAAAGTATCTTCGCCTACTTTGTAATCTGGTCCAGTAATTCCTAATGTGTCCCAATCTTTTCTAGCAGTTGGAAAGTTAAAGAATGAATCAAATGCGTCGTGAAATGATCCGTTGTTTAGTTTTGATAAATTTGTTAAATACATAGTTTTAATGTTTTGTTTTAAATTATTTGTGCGTTCGTGCACAGTACTTATAGTGAAAGAACTATGCCAAAGCTGTTTTTGTGACGATGTGTCACTGTTTTATTAAATTGAAGTAAATTTTAGTGACATATTGGCATACCCGACATTTTTAATATGACGTTTGCGGTAGCCTTAATATCTTTCTCACAATAAGTTTTTATCTCATCATGCCTGTCATTCCAATAATATTCAGAAACTTCTGAACCTGACATAGCATCTTTTGGAGAAGGGATGCCTAGAACTTCTGAGATAAGTCCTAGTTTTGCAGAGTCCCATCCTCCGAATTGCCATACATCTTTTGTATCAAGTAAACAGTTTTCCCAAGGCTTCATTTTATGTAAGTGAAAATGTCTTGGTACTTTTACATCGTTAATTAAAGATCTTTTAATAATATAAGGCATATCNAAACCTTTTATGAAGTGACCAACCCATTTCATCCCTGGGTACTTTTGCATGATCTTAGAGGACATATCGTGAAAGTCCTTTAGTATCTTACCTTCATCAGTCCCGTTGAATGAGACAGCCTTAAAACCATTAGGAAAGCCTGTTTCGTCAAATTGTAATTGACCAATAGAGATACAAACAATTCTACCCCATTCTGGATTTAGACCAGCCATTCTTGGAAACATCTTATGTGGATCTTCAAACTCGGCTAATTCCACCGGATTCTTTTGAACCAACTGCATAGTCTTTAGGTTCCAATATTGTTCTAATTCTGGGTTCTCATCGATAATCTCTTGAAACGTCTCTTTTTGAGTTGCTGTCTCAATGTCAATGAATATCATTTGTTTTAATTCGTCTATTGTGTACATTCTTTAAATCTTTAATCCTTTTATACTAAAAAACTGCCTAGCGTTAACTAGACAGTTCTTATACGTTCGAAGTCTTATTTGTTTCTTAAGAACTTCCAGATTAATCCTATTAAACTATCGGCTTTATACTTCTTGCCTTTGTAGTTTAATAAGTAATCTTTTCTTTCATCTTTTTTCATAATTGTTGTTTTAAGCCATCCAACCGTCTGAAGCTTCCCAATCTTTAATTGAGGTTAAGAGTGAATATGCTTCAAAAGAAAGTGCTACTGAAACGTAGCCGCCAGTTACTGAGTTTGGCACTTTATCTGGACTTAGATAATAGTCAGGTGCTTCCTTAATTCTATCATTAAGGAAATCAAACATTTGATCTACGTCCATGTGGTGGACCCAAATGTTTATATGCATACATGCCATATTTGCTTTACCCATTACTCTTTACTAAATCTTTTTTTATCGAACCCGATTGTCGAGTCAATATCTTTCTTCTGGTACATATCTATCTGCGCGTCATCNGTAGAATGTAGTTTTTTATCATAATAATCTTGATAGACTTTTTTGTAGAGTAATGCCATTACACCATAGAGAGGAGCAAACTCTGAAGACATTTCTACTACCCATGGTTTTCCATCAGTATCAACCATTAAGTCTATTGAGTATATGTCTAAACCTTTATGTGCCTCATTCATTTCCTGAAATACTTCATTCCATTCCTTTGGCATTTTAGATAAATCCTTTAGGACATATTTAAACAATAGTTTATCTTCTTTCTTTTTTGTCATCTCTTTGGTCTCCTTGTTACCATGTACTCTTTGTACCCACATAACAGGCTCACCTCTCCACATCATTATTCTGTGTTCTTCATCGATGTCTATCTTCTCGCTGAAGACTTCAAAATCAGAAAGGTCCATATCTTTAGCTGCTTCAAGGGTATCTATTTTAATAATACCTTGTCCAGAATATCTGTTATCTGGTTTTGCTATAATAGGGAATTCTAACTGATCTAAATCTTTTGCATCAGATGTAGTCTTAGGCACATGTTTAGAATCTTTGTGTGTTTCGTGCCATTTAACTTTTGATGCTATTTCCATCTTCTTCTCCTTAGGATTATAGATTAATTCTTTTGGAGTACCTGCATCTAATAATCTTTGCGTATGAATATTACAAAAATTAATTACTGGCATATCAGCCTTTATAGGCTCATTACCTTTAGTAAATAATTGCATATAATTTCTAGCAAAGCAAGACTTATCAGTTACGTACTTAAAATCAGTCAGCTCAGTGGATACGCACATAATAACTTTATGCAATCCTCCGTAACCCTCATTAAGGAATGTATGGAAATCTTTAATAATCATAGATTATATATCTATGAATTTAGGATGGGAATACTTCTATAGTTCTTTCTTCTCTAACTAAATCTGCCCATTTGCCTTCATATCTTGTACCTTTAACAATATGGTTATCAACCCAGTGATAATTACCACCTCTAGGCTTTTCCATTAGTAGGCCATGGTATTTAAAACCATGTTTATTTAACCATGTTTCTGTAATCTCTCTTACCTCTTCAGTTCTTGAAGTAAAGAATGTAATTACATGTCCTTCGTCAAACCATTTATTAAGAGTCTCTACTGAGCCTTGATATGGTTCTACTACTGACATTCTTTCTGGTTCTTCGTTTGGTACATCATCAGTAATTGTACCGTCAATATCAATTAAATAATTCTTACAACCGTTCTTTAATACTGGAGAGACTAAGTGTCCGTCATCTCCTACTATCTTATTAAATGTGATTTCTTTTTTCATGTATCTTTTGTTACTTAGTTTTCTTTTCTCATAAATGAAACGCAAATGTATCTCTTACCTGCGTAAATTGGTCTAGCACCATGCAAGTGTGTAACCATACCAGGGTGAAGTGTCGCAACTCCTACTCTTTCTGGATTTGATAATAAATTATATTTTGGGAACCATGTTCCACCACCGTCAAATTCATCATTTAATTTAACCACCATAGTTACGTGGCTAAAGTCGTGATGTAATGAAAGGTGTGATTGTCTATCTGTAGTATATCTTGCAAGGAAGTTTTCGCTAAACATATCCTTCCAACCTTTACCTTCTAATGTCCATAAGTGAATACAAAGAGGATAAACAACTTCTTTAAGTACTTGATGATATGCGTCTTGTAAATTTATATCTTGTAATAAAACATCATTTGTAGGATAAAACTCATGTCTATCAATTGTCCATTTATCTAGAGCTTCTGAAAGAGCTACTGCTTCTTTACAAAACTTCTCTGTAAATAGTGGGAATTCATATACGTTATGCCCAATGTCATCTACCATTAAGTCATACTCGCCCTTTAACATTGATTGATTTACATACTTTAATTTCCATGCATCCCAATCCGCAGTATCTAATATTTCAAAATATGGTTCTTTAGGTGTTTTTAGTTCTGTTTGTTTTTTCATTAAATTAGGATTTAATTTAGGATCTAGTTCAATTGTTGAATCTTCCTGCGCTCTTTTCTGTTGAATAAACTTTTCAGACTCATGAGCTATCGCAGTTAATGTTGGTGGAAATAAAGCTGCAATATCTGGTCTTCTATGTGTAGAATAAGTTGCTGCTAAAAATTCATCAGCCGGAATTAAATTCTGCTTAATCTTATAGTTGTTTAATAATTTCTTTGCACCTTCTAAAGTAACTACATAAGCATGTGTACAATAACTTGCGGTTGGTGTAACCCAGCTACCTCCTATAGACTCTTCTTCTGCCTTCTTATTAATCTTCCATCTACCAAGGTATGCAATATCAAAATCTACAGTAGGTTCATCTAGTTCTCCTACTTCGCCATTACCTTTAAAGTCATCTTCTAAGATTAAAGTTCTTTCTAAACCTTCAGCTACAATTCTTTCCCATACTTTAATATGAGATACCATACACCCTACTTCACCTGGAATAACATCTCTTTTCCACCAGTCATTCCATGTATCTTCAAGCTTCCATTTACTATAAGCGGCATAACCTTCTGGAGCTCCTTTTTNAACACCATTCCATGCAGGAAATATTTCATACCCAGTTTGGTTTGTAAAGTTTAAACCTTGTAAACCATTAAGCGTCTTGTCCTGCATTTCAGCATCTTGACTATCTAATGATATTATATAAATTTTATCTATGTTCATAATTGTTCGCGTTTTCTTGTTCTTGTCTAAGTCTATTATATGAATGCTTATCTGCATCCCAATCTACATCTAGTTCACCATCTATAAGTTTTCTAAATAACTCTTTCCAAACATAGGCTCTTTGATTCCATGTTTGTTTACTTGCCCATCGATGTGCTTTATTCTTTGCAAACATTTTAAGAGATGGAGATAACTTCTTTAATGTTTCTATTAATTTATCCCACTTTGTTTCATCATCGTCTAGTATAATACCAGAGTGTACAGTTTCTTTTAAGCCTGCTACTTTAGTAACTATAGGTAAGACTTTAGCGTATTGCATTTCTAAAGCTGTAATACAATAGGTCTCTTCATAAGATGTTAAGTAACACCAATAATCAGATTCTAACATCGCCCTATGTAATGTTTTTTGATCTACAGGTCCGTGGAATGTAACCCCTATATTTTCTAATATTTCTTTATGTTCATTAATCCACTCCATTTGTGAATATTCATTAGAATATGCTGGCCAATAAACATTTAATGTAGCATCATATAATACGTCTTTTATTCTAGGCCAGTTTTTTAATAGGTCTATTAAATCTCTATCAATTGCTGATGACCATATAAATGAGTTAATCTTTTTCTTAGGATGTCCTACAAATGTAGACTTGTCAATACCATTACCAATCTTAGCCTGATTTTCTTTTAGCCATCTATAATTATCTTGGTGTTTCCAGGCATGCCAATGTGTTAACGTGACTGTTGCATCTAAGTAATCAGAATCATAATCCATGATTTCCTGTACTAAATCGTTTTCTATTTCTACGCCATTCCACCAATGGTGTACTTCTGTATTATGCGCCCAAAATATCTTCTTAGCATTATACTCTTTAAATTCTAAAGCAAAGTGAGCGTAAGAAGTTCCTACAATAATATCGAAAGAATCATGGTGTTTATTATGTATATGTTTAAGATTACAATATTCAACACCTCTTATATTACCTGAATTTTTAACCATACCAGATACTACAACGTCATAACCAAAAGTAACTAGTTCTTCTGCTATTTTAATTACTGCTATTTCTGAACCTGCAATTCCTGAAGTTGTGTTACCATCCCATTCGTTCTTTTGGTAACCTGTATAAATAAGTACTTTCATATATTATCTGTAATGAGCTCCACCAACCCAAAGTACTAAAGATTTTCTAGTACCTTTTGTAACTGGACTTACTCTATGCATCATATAACTTGCAAATAAAACTCCTACACCAGCTCCTCTTTCACAAGTTCTAACATGACTAAATAAACCATCACCATTACTTCCNGTACAGAGTTGTAGTTCACCACCGTCATAATCATNACTATCAGATAATTGAATAGTAATTGAAACCTTTCTTCTAGATGGTAGTTCACCTGGACCAATATCTTGGTGCCAGTCATAATGTCCGTTTTCAGAAGCATAGTATTCTGTGTATTGAATGCACTCTAACGCACTTCTTAAATCAAAATCCCATAATGCATNATTTGCTTCTGTAGAAAGNTTCATCATTCTTTCATATAACCAATCCCAGTCAGCGTTATCTTTTGGAAGCCATTTTACCATTGAAGATCTAGTAGACCCTCCGTCTTCGCTGCCAATTGTTGTAGCTCTTTCTGCTTCTGGGAGTTCACTTGCAAGGGCTATAACCTTGTCAACTTCTTCTTTACTTAATGCGGTTTTAAACCAGTAATATTCTTGTGGGTTGTTTTCTTTTGTATCGTATAGATATTTTGCCATGGAAAATAATGTTTAACAGTTATACAACTAATGTTCTATTTGTTTATTTATCCACCTTAATTTTATGCGATTAATATTATTAGATATAAGCTTTCCTGTGTTATCCCACTCAGATAGTCTAAAAGAACATGTTTGGCTAGTTCCAAACAATCCCCACCATGCTTTAGTATGTATTATATTAGATATTATATCTCCAGAGGGCGCATCCTTAGAAGCCACTGAAATGGCTATATCTTTTACTATCTCCGGATTGCATGAATTACCTATTGCTGTTGTATTATCTAGCTTAAATTCATAAGTACCATAGGGGGAATCACAATAACCTAAACTAGCATAATAGTCTTCATACATTAAGAATTGTTTAAATTCATAATCTGAAATAGAATCTAATAATGGAAGAGNATACCATTCAACCTCTGTTAAGAATGCTGTAATTANTGTATCTTCTCTTTTAGAAAGTAGAAGTAACGACATTAAAGTCCTGCTTGAGTCTCAGCGATTGCAGCCCTTGCTTCAAGTTCTTTCATCGCTTCAATTAATAATGCATTTAAGTGGTTATAGTTAATTGTATAATAACCGTCTTCTCCTTCGTCCTTTGGAAGATGTTCCAATACTTCTACTAGATCGGGCTCAATAGCCGCTAACTCTTGTGCAATTAAACCAATTCTTCTAGGTTTTTGTTCACCATCTTCAACCCTATCGTAACCGAATCTATCAGCTAAATCATTTGAATAGAAATAATAAGATTCCATTTGTTTTACTTTCGCTAAAGCGTTTGTAATAAGGCCTTGTACATTTTTAAGTCTTTCATCAGATTTTTCACCATCCACTTTCTCCAGATCTTTAGAGTTATGTACTAAGAATCCACTAGCAAAATAGTTATCCACACCTTCTACGTCTGGGCTAGCTACATAAACAGATTCGTATACTTCTTCTATAGAAGTTATATCAACCCACTGATAACTCTCGTTAAGCCATTGGTCTCCTACAACAACATCTCTAGCCATTTCGAACGATGTAGTTCCAGCTCTTTTAATAAGTATTGGGTGTTCGTTAGTTGCCTTTAAAGTATTATTAAACAAGTAATATCTACCATAAGATCCTTTTGGGTTACTCATTACTTGTGCTGTTATAGCAGTTCCGTTAAATGATGTTGTACTCCATCCATACCAATTTTCATCAGTTCCTAATCCATCTATATTATATGCTTGTACTAGATCTCCAGCAACTAGGTCTTCTACATTCTTATATGTACCATCTGACATTTTAACTTGTGTACCATACGGAAGACATTTATCACCACCACTACCACTACTACCACCTGGTGGGCCAGTTGGACCGTAAGCACCTGTTTGTCCTTTTGCACCTTTAGTACCTGTTCCACCTGAAGATCCTCCAAGGCCTCTTTCACCTTTTTGCCCGATTATACCTCTACCATCACCACCTCTTGCACCAGGTGCACCTTGTGGACCAGCTCCACCTTGTTCTCCTCCAAAACCTTTAGGTCCTGTTGGACCTTTTGGACCAGTTGCACCTCCATCACCTTTTGCACCTTTTGGACCTGTTGGACCTGTTGGACCTTGACCACCTTGATTACCTTGTGGACCAGTACGACCTTTAGCACCTTGAACACCTTGTGGACCAATACCACCACCAGAACCAGATCCACCTGTTGGACCTTTTGGACCGCCAGGACCTTGTGCACCTGTTGGACCTGTTCCACCTTGTATACCTCTATCACCTGTTGGACCTTTTGGACCGCCAGGACCTTGTGCACCTAATGGACCTTTTGGACCGCCTGGGCCAGTATTACCTTTTTGACCTTTAGCACCTTGGCCACCAGTACCACCTTGTGGACCAGTTGCACCTTTAGGGCCAGTTGGACCTTTATCACCGCCAGGACCAGTTGCTCCTTTTTGACCTTGTGGACCAGTACTNCCTTGAGCACCGATACCACCTTGAGCACCTTGAGCACCTGTTTTACCTTGTTCACCTTGAACACCTCTTGGACCCTGAGCACCGACGGCACCTTGAGCACCTCCAGGACCTTGTGGACCTACAGCACCGATACCACCTTGAGCACCTCCAGGACCTTGAGCACCGGTTGCACCTCGAGGACCAGTTAAGCCTTGATCACCAATACCTCCACCGACACCTTGAGCACCTTGGCCACCTTGAGCACCTTGAGCACCTTGAGCACCAGTATTACCTTTTGGTCCTTGAGCACCTTGAGCACCTCGAGGACCAGTTGAGCCTTTATCACCAGTACCACCACCGACACCTTGAGCACCTTGGCCACCTTGAGCACCTTGAGCACCTTTAGCACCCTGTGGACCTGTTGGACCTTGGCCTCCGCCATCGCCAGATCCTCCTCGAGGACCCTGAGCACCTACAGCACCAGTCGCGCCTTTATCACCAGTACCACCACCGACACCTTGAGCACCTTGGCCACCTTGAGCACCTTGAGCACCTTGTTTTCCTACAGGACCGGTTGCACCTTTTGCACCAGTTGCACCTTTTGCACCAGTTGCACCTTTTGCACCAGTTGCACCTTTAGGACCCTGAGCGCCACCGCCACCTTGAGCACCAGTACCACCTTGTGGACCTACAGCACCTATGCCACCTTGCCTACCGTATGGACCTTTATCACCTTGACCACCTTGATTACCTATAAGACCTTGTNCACCCTGTCTACCTTTAGCACCTATAATACCTTTTATACCAGTTGCTCCTTTTGAACCAGTTGCTCCTACTTGAGCAGTACCTCTTGCAGCACCACCAGCTCCAGTTGAACCTTGGTCTCCTTGAGCACCTTGTGGACCTGTTAAACCATCAGACCCAGTTTTACCTTTAGCACCTTGACCACCTTGACCACCTAATTCACCTTTTTGACCTTTAGGACCTGTTACACCACCTGGGCCTTGAGCACCTTGAGCACCTTGATTACCTCCAGGACCAGTTGCTCCTCCGCCACCTTGAGCTCCACCTGGACCTTGTTCACCTTGACGGCCTTGAGTTCCTTGTAGACCAATTCCACCACCAGAACCAGATCCACCTTGAGGACCTTGAGCACCGTGTGCACCAGTTGCACCTTTTTGACCAGTATCACCTATACCTTGAGCACCTTGTGCACCGGTTGCACCTTTTTGACCTTGTGGTCCAACAACTTTTATACCTTTAGAACCTTGAGCACCTTGAGCACCTTGGTTTCCTTTAGCACCTTGAGCACCTTGAGCACCTTGTGGGCCAGTTGCACCTCTAGGTCCTTGATCGCCGCCACCACCTTGTGCACCAATTGCACCGGAAGCACCACCTTCGCCATCGTTAGCTGTTTTACCTCTATTACCTTTTGGACCTTGAGCACCTTGAGCACCTTGACCACCTTGTGGACCTTGAGAACCCTGATCTCCATTAGCACCTTGAGCACCTTTTTGACCTTGTAGTCCAGTATTACCTTTAGAACCTTGAGCACCTTGAGCTCCTTTTCTACCGTTAGTACCAGCATCACCTTTTGGACCAGTTGCACCTTTTGCACCATCTAAACCTGATATACCTAATTTACCTTGAGGGCCCTGAGCACCAGTTGCACCTTTAGGGCCAGTTGGACCTTGTAGACCTTGAGCACCTTGGCCACCTTGAGCACCTTGAAAACCATCTGCACCTAGAATACCTTTAGTACCTTGAACACCCTGATTTCCTTGTGGACCAGTTACACCTTTAGGACCTTGTGGTCCTGTAATACCTTTTGAGCCAGTTATACCTTTTTGTCCTACTGCGCCACCGCCACCAAAATTACCTTTAGGACCTTGAGCACCTCTTTCACCTGAGAAGCCTACACCACCTTGATTACCTCCTTGTCCCTTTTCACCTTTTCGTCCTTCGTCACCTTGAGGTCCTTGTGGACCTTGAAAACCAGAACCACCTATATCTCCCTCATCACCTTGAGTACCAGTATTACCTTTAGAACCTTGGGCTCCTTGAGCACCTTGTAAACCTTCTGCACCTGTAATACCTTTTTGGCCTGTAATACCTTTTAGGCCTGTATCACCAGTATCACCACGACCACCTTGTAAACCTTCTACACCTGTAATACCCTTTTGACCTGTATCACCAATTAGACCTTGGTCTCCACCACCACCTTGTGGACCAGTTGTACCTTTAATACCCTTTTCACCTTGTCTACCTTTTAGGCCTTGTCCACCTTGTAAACCATCGACACCAATTTCACCTCTATCTCCTTTTCTACCCGTTGGACCTTGATCACCAGTAGTACCCTTTAGACCAAGTTCACCTTTTATACCTTGTTCACCTCTATTTCCCTTTGCACCAACTGCGCCATCAAAACCTGTTTGGCCTTCTCCTCCGGTATTACCTTTTTCACCTTTAGGACCTTGCTCTCCTTGAAATCCTTTACGGCCAGTGTCACCTTTAGGACCTTGACCTCCACCAGAACCAGAACCACCTTGTGGACCTTGTGGTCCAGTTGTGCCTTTAGTACCTTTATCACCTTTTGCACCATCGCCNCCGTCAGCACCTTTAGAACCTTTAGGTCCTGGATCTCCATAAGATCCTGTTTCACCAGGTGCTCCTTTGGCACCATCGCTAGGTTCATTAACGTTTATCCAAGCTTTTGTGTTTGAATCCCACGCTAAATATTGACCGTCTTGCGGGTTTGATATTGTGAATTTTTCAAACTGTTTAAGTTTTAGTTTCGACATGTTATTCTCCGCTGTTTAATTGAGTTTCAATATTAGTTAACTTAGTATCTAATTCTTTAATTGCTTCAATAAGTACTGCAGGTAATTTAGAATAATCAACTCCATAATAACCAGGTTGGTAATATAATTCGTGAACTATTTCCGGGAATACCGCTTGTACTTCCTGTGCAATAACACCAATTTGTGGAGCTGTACTATCGAACCCTAATGAATTAGCTAACTCATTGTTGTTCCAGACAACACCTCTTAATGTTTTAATCTTTTCTAGTGTATTTCCTACTGGAGCATCGATAGTCTTTAATCTACTATCTGAGAAGCCAGAAGGACCTTGTGGACCTGTTGGACCAGTAGCACCTTTTTGACCTTTAGCACCTTGTGGACCAGTTGAACCTTGTGCACCTTGATAACCTCTATCACCTTTAGCACCAGTATTACTAGCACCTGTTGGACCTGTTGGACCTTGAGCACCTTGTGGACCACTGGCACCTTGAGCACCTTGAGCACCTCTATCACCTTGTGGACCTTGACCACCTGCTTGTCCTTTTTGTCCTTTGGCACCTTGAGCACCTCCGCCACCTTGAGCTCCACCTGGACCTGTTGGACCTTGAGCACCCGTAGCACCTTGAGCACCAGTACCACCTTGTGGACCTAACGTACCTTTTGCACCTTGACTACCTTTAGCACCAGTTCCACCTTGAGGACCTCCTGGACCTTGAGGGCCAGTTAAACCAGTAGGACCTTGACCACCTTGTGGGCCAGTACCACCTTGTGGACCTTGATTACCTTTAGCACCAGTACCACCAGTTGCACCTGTTTGACCTTTTTGACCTTTAGCACCTTGAGCACCACCGCCACCTTGAGCACCTACAGCTCCTTGAGGACCAGGACCACCCTGACCACCTTGAGCACCGGTTGCACCTTTAGGACCAGTTGGACCGCCTGGGCCAGTATTACCTTTAGCACCTGCTGGACCTTGACCGCCATTATTACCTTTAGCACCAGTACCACCTTGTGGACCCATCGCTCCTTTAGCACCTTGACCACCAGTACCACCTTGTGGACCAGTTGCACCTTTAGGGCCAGTACCACCTTGTGGACCTTGTGGACCCTGAGCACCTCTGTCACCGCCAGGACCAGTTGAACCTTTAGGACCT
>PAUJ01000012.1 GCA_002713705.1 Flavobacteriaceae bacterium | reverse complement strand
TTCGAAATAAAGTACTCCTTCTGGCTTTAAATATATATTGCTTAGTTGAGCAATTTTTCTATAAAAAAGCAATGGATCTTCATCTTTTACAAACAATGCTATACTAGGCTCATGCTCTATTACATTGGGACTCATAAGTTCTTTTTCTAATATTCTAACATAGGGTGGATTTGAAACTATTGTATCAAATTTCATCTCTTCAAAAATAAATTTCCAAGTATTTTCTTCAAGAACATCAGTGTTAAAATACCTAATATCAACTTTATTAAGAACAGTATTGAGTTGAGCAACATGTAAAGCTTTGGCAGAAATATCTAAACCGCAAACTTTTGCACTAGGTAATTGTTTTGCCAAAGAAATTGCGATACACCCACTTCCAGTTCCTATATCAAGTATCGTAGCTTCTTTATTTTTATTTTGGCCAAGAATCCAATCCACTAATTCTTCGGTTTCTGGCCTAGGAATTAATACATTTTTATCAACTAAAAAAGAGAGTCCGAAAAATTCAGTAGTTCCCAAAATATGTTGAATTGGCTCAAATTTTTTCAAACGAGAAATAGCGTTATCAAATACAAATTTCTCTTTTTCTGAAATTTGCTTTTCTGGCTGAAGCGCAATTGCAATTCTTGATAAACCCAATGATTTTTCTGCGAGTAAATTAAAGAAGGATAAAACTTCTTTTGATGGATATAAACTCTTTAATGAACTTATAAAATATGTTTTTAATTCTTTTACACTCAAAACTTATATTTTTTTTAGCATATGTACTGGACAGGAATAATGCCCTGTATATCCAATGGGGCCGTCTATATATTTAAAATCATTTTTTAAATATAGTTTTTGAGCAGCTTTCATATAGGTCATCGTTTCTAAATAACAACTTTCAAACATAAAACTCTTAGCTTTTTGAATACAAATATTGATCATCTCGACACCTAAACCTAAACCCCTAGCTTCTTCTAAAAAATACATTTTTTGTAATTCACAAATATTTTCTTCACAATTGTCAAGTTTTGCTATTCCACCACCACCAATTATATGTCCATCAAATTCTATTACAAAATAGATGGCACGTGGTTTTTGATAAGTTTCATACAGCGCATCTAATGCTTTATCGGCATAAGCAGTACCAACTTTGGGAACTCTAAAATCAATTAAAACCTTTCGTATCACGCTGGCTATATGGTGATTGTCTTTTTTTAAGATTGGACGGATAATTGGTTTCTTCATATAAATTAATCCTTGTATTTTTACAATGTGAAGATACACGAAAATTACATGTTGCGATGCATCCAACTTGCTGAAAATGGTTTGGGAAATACCTATCCAAATCCTTTGGTAGGATGTGTAATTGTTTACAAAGATAAGATTATCGGTGAAGGTTGGCATTATCAATCTGGAATGCCTCACGCTGAAGTAAATGCAATTGCTAGTGTAAAAAATCAATCCATTTTAAAAGATGCAACTATTTATGTAAGTTTAGAACCTTGCAGCCATTTTGGAAAAACTCCTCCTTGTGCTAATTTAATTATTGAAAAAGGAATCAAAAACATTATTATTGGAAGTATGGATCCAAATCCAAAAGTAGCAGGAAATGGAATAAAGCTTTTAAAAGAGCATGGGTGTAATGTCGTTGAAAGAATTTTGGAAAAAGAATGTAAAGAGCTCAACAAACGATTTTTTACTTTTTTTAAAAAACAGCGGCCTTATATTATTTTAAAATGGGCAGAAACTTCAGATGGGTTTATTTCACCTAAAAGCAAAATTGAAAAACGTCCAGTTTGGATAACTAACAAAAATTCCAGACAATTAGTCCACAAATGGAGAACTGAAGAGTCCTCAATACTTATTGGAACGAATACAGCAATTGAGGACAATCCAAGTTTAACTACTCGAGATTGGAATGGTAATTCACCTATTAGATTAGTAATTGATAAGAACTTAAGAATTCCTTTGGAGGCCAACGTTTTTGATCTTAAGGCTAAAACTATTATTATAACTGAATTAAAGAAAGTAAATAAGACAAATCTTATTTACGAGCTAATTGATTTTTCAGAAAATATAGCAGCACAAATTATTAAGCTTATATATAGGTATAAAATTCAATCATTAATTGTAGAAGGTGGTGCAAAAACACTACAAACTTTTATTGATAAAAACCTTTGGGATGAAGCNNGAATANTTAAAGGCATTCCTTTNTTTAAAGAAGGTACAAAAGCNCCTTTNNTAAATGGNAANNTANNTTCTGAAACAAAAATNAANCAAGACACNTTNAAAATANTATTAAATGATTAAAACNCTCATTTTTGATTTTGGNGATGTNTTTATCAATNTNGATAANGAAGCTNNATATATNGANATGANNAAANTAGGTATTCANTCATTTTCTNANGAAATGNNTGAAANNAATAAACNATATGAAACNGGNANNATTNNNACTTCNGCNTTTTTAGATTNTTATNNNAAAGCATTTNCNTAANCACNANTAAAACNNAACTTTCTGAGGCTTGGAATTCTATTATTTTAGATTTCCCTGAATACAGACTTAAATATATTGAAGCTTTAGCAACTTCAAAAAANTATCAATTAATATTATTGAGTAATACCAACGATTTACATATNGAAAAAGTAATTAAAAANATGACTNTAGAAAGGTTCCTGCGTTTTAAAAACTGTTTTGATGCTTTTTATTTATCACAAGAGATCCATTTAANAAAACCAAATTCTGANATTTATAATTTTGTTTTAGATACACATCAAATTAATCCAAAAGAAATTTTATTTNTAGACGATACNAAAGAAAATACTGAATCAGCAAAAAAANTTGGAATTCATAGCTGGAANATTATTCCAAAAAAGGAAGATATCNTAGATTTATTTATTTTAAAAAAAGATCTATTTAAANTAGATCAAGAAACAAACTCAAAAAACACATAAATAATTGATTTATTTACTACTTAGCATTTTAGCATCTACAATAATTTTTATCATATTTAAATTATTTGAAAAGTTTCAAATAAATATCTTTCAAGCAATCGTTGTAAATTATTGTATTGCNTTTACAACTGGNATTTTAAGCTATAATGGAACAATCACAATTTCACAATTACCAAATTTAGATTGGTTTTANTACACGCTAATATTAGGGGCTTTGTTTATCATTGTTTTTAATTTAATGGGNNTAACAACCCAAAAAANTGGGCTTTCAGTCGTTTCTGTTGCCACTAAAATGAGTGTTGTAGTTCCCGTTTTATTTGGACTTNTATACTATAACGAAAGTCTTGGTACNNTAAAGTTAATTGGTATTGCGATTGCTTTAATTGCTGTTTATCTTACTTCAAATAAATCCAATCAAGGAATTACTGTGAATAGAAAATCAATAGTATTACCCATATTGGTTTTTATTGGTAGTGGANTTATTGATACAAGNATTAANTTTTTAGAAGATACTTATGTTGCAAATAACGANGTTCCCTTGTTTTCAGCAATTNTATTTCTAGCTGCGGCTATTATTGGTTTTATATTTATAATAATTCAGATTATTAGGGGAAGTTTTAATTTTGAATTTAAAAATATTATCGCAGGAATATGTCTTGGAGTACCTAATTACTTTTCTATTTATTTTTTGGTGAAAACNTTGNGAAGTGACATACTAGAAAGTTCAGGAATTTTCGCGATTAACAATGTTTCCATAGTAGCACTATCAACTTTTGCAGGAATTTTTATTTTTAAAGAAAAACTTATTAGGAAAAATTGGGTTGGAATAGCGCTAGCAATTTTAAGTATTATTTTAATATCAATATAATTGGATAATAATATAGATTCATACAAAACNATAATNCAAGCCTCAAAAGAAGGNCTNTTTAAAGATAGAGGTAGTAAGTTTTATGGCTATGCTTTTCCAGTGACTAATGAAGAAGAAATTAAAGAAAAAATAGAGNTTCTAAAAAAACAACATTATAANGCTCGNCATTGGTGTTATGCATGGNAGCTTGGAGAAAATTANGATCATTANAGAGCAAATGATGATGGTGAACCTTCAAATAGTGCAGGNATGCCNATTTATGGCCAACTACANTCATTTAATGTTACAAATNTATTAGTGGTAGTAGTNCGCTATTTTGGGGGCACNAAGCTTGGAGTTGGAGGTTTGATAAAGGCCTATAAAAATNGTGCNAAATTAGCTTTAGAAAATTCGATAATTATCNATAAAACNATTGATNAGGNATTTTTAATAAAATTTGAATATCCAGAAATGAATNCGATAATGCGNATCATCAAGGATGAAAATATTTCAATTATCAATCANAAAATGGAATTANATTGTNAATTTATAATTTCAATACGAAAAAAAGAAGCNATAAGAATTTTTAAAATTTTTGAAAACACNTATAANGTATCCATTNTAGTNNNACAAAAATAATTACAGTTCTTTCAATTTTTTTAATANATAATCTGGTGCTTTTATCAATTTNCTAGTAATACTATCTACAAACACTAAATTGGTNGTTGCNGTCACTANAAGTTTATTTTCCTGATTGTGAATTTCATAATAAAATTCAATTTTAAATGAGGGAGTCTTTTTTAGAGTAGTCGTTATNTTTATAACATCATCATATTTAGCTGGATACTTATAATCTATNGTTAAATTCACAACTGGTAACANGACTTGATTNTCTTCCATNTANTTATAAGAAAATCCTAATGAACGCAACCATTCTGTACGTCCTTGTTCTAAATANTGTGCATAATTNCCNTAATANACGACTCCCATTTGGTCAGTTTCCGCATATCGNACTCTTAATTTAGTAAATGTTTTTTTCAAAATAAATTAAGAANATAAGAAAGTTTTGTTGTAGATTTATCAGGANNTTAANATGAGAAAAAAAAANCAAANATTCAATACCAAAAGTGTTTTTTTTATAACTTTTTTGTTCACATATTTGCAANGTTAAGAAGTTNTTNGANGNGTACTATCTTTCTTAATAAATNAATTATTAATATTAACTATTCATCTCTATTTTTACTATGAGCAAAACAGCTGACCTGGTTTGGAATAAATGCTTAACTTTTATTGAAGANAACATTACNGCTCAAGCATACAAAACTTGGTTTGAACCAATNAATGCTGTCAAATTAACAGATGANGCTCTTAGCATTCAAGTACCAAGNAAATTTTTCTACGAATGGCTTGAAGAACANTATGTTAAAATANTAAAAGTTGCATTAACCAANGAATTAGGGGAAAAAGCCAAATTAGTCTACATTATTAAAATGGAAAATACTTACGGTAATAAACAACCGTTTACAGAAAAAATTCCTAGCTCTAATAGAAATCATTTACGATCTCAANAAGTAGACGTNGCTATTAAAAATAAAAATCCAATGCTTAAGAATCCCTTTATTATTCCTGGGATTCGAAATGTTAAAATAGAATCACAACTCAATCCAAATTATAGTTTTGATAATTTTTTAGAGGGAGATTCNAACAGANTAGCTAGGTCTGCAGGTATGGCGGTTGCAAACAAACCAGGAGGAACATCATTTAATCCACTATTAATTTTCGGAGGAGTTGGTTTAGGAAAAACTCATTTAGCACATGCAATTGGTGTTGAAATAAAAGATAAATATCCAGAAAAAACAGTTCTATATATTTCTGCTGAGAAATTTACCCAACAATATATAGAATCCGTTAAAAAGAATAATAGAAACGATTTTATTCATTTTTATCAAATTATTGATATTTTAATAGTAGACGACATTCAATTACTTTCNGGTAAAGCTGGTACTCAAGACGTTTTCTTTCATATCTTTAATCACTTACATCAAAATGGGAAACAAGTTATTTTAACCAGTGACAAAGCTCCAGTTGATATGATTGACATTGAACAACGATTATTGTCTCGTTTTAAGTGGGGTCTTTCAGCAGAATTAAATCATCCAGATTACGAAACTAGAGTTGCCATTATAAAAAATAAACTTTATAGAGATGGTGTAGAAATGCCTGAAGTTATCGTTGAGTTTTTGGCTAACAATATTAAAACCAATATTAGAGAATTAGAAGGAGCTATTATATCATTGATAGCACATTCTTCTTTCAATAAAAAAGAAATTACAATTGATCTTGCTAAAAGAATCGTTGATAATTATGTAAAAAATACGAGTCGTGAGGTCTCTATAGATTATATCCAGAAAGTTGTTAGTGAATATTTCCAAATGGATGTAGATACTCTTCAATCAAAAACCAGAAAACGTCATATTGTTCAAGCAAGACAATTGGCCATGTTCTTTGCTAAGAAATTAACAAAAGCTTCTTTAGCTTCTATTGGATCACAAATTGGAAAACGTGATCATGCAACGGTTTTACACGCTTGTAAGACGGTAGATAATTTATCTAGCACTGATAAACAATTCAGAAAATACGTAGAAGATCTTAATAAAAAGCTAACCTTATAAAGTCAGTTTTATTTATTTAATTTTTCAGAGATGAAAATAAAAATTCTCATGGTATGTTTGGGAAACATATGCCGTTCCCCATTAGCAGAAGGTATTTTAAAATCTAAAATTGATTCTAATAACGTATTTGTAGATTCAGCTGGAACTGGACATTGGCATATTGGAAACAAACCCGATCAACGAAGTATTGAAGTCGCAAAAAAACATCAAATAAATATCACCGATCAACGAGGTAGACAATTTTCTAAACAAGATTTCGATGATTTTGATTATATTTTCGTGATGGATAATGCAAATAAAAAAGATGTTTTATCAATAGCTAGGAATGATTTTGATAAGGAAAAAGTTCATTTAATACTAAATGAAATATTTCCAAACGAAAATATGGATGTTCCAGACCCTTATTATGGAGGTAGTGAAGGATTTCAAAACGTGTATCGAATGTTAGATCTATCTTGTGATAGCATTGCCAATCGTCTTTAATTTATTATTTTAGTAGAAAAATAAAAAGAACAATGAAAAATAAAACGCTTACTTTACTATTATTATTAATTACTACAATTTCTTTCTCACAAGATATTTACACAGTTTTATTCGCAGAAGGTTTTTCAAACCCAGTAGAAATGCAAAATGTAGGTGATGACCGATTATTTATTGTAGAAAAACGTGGAGTTATTGAAATACTCCAATTAGACGGAACGACTAACCCCACTCCTTTTCTAGACATACAAAATATTGTTTTAACTCCCGGAGGTAACTATGATGAAAGAGGATTACTAGGTTTAGCTTTTCACCCAGATTATATAAATAATGGTTATTTTTATGTTAATTATATCGATAATTTTGGAAATACACAAATTTCAAGATTTTCCGTAAGTACAAGTGATCCCAATATTGCAGATCCCGATTCTGAATTCCAAATTCTAGAAGTTGAACAACCCTATATTAATCATAATGGTGGCTGTTTACGCTTTGGACCAGAGGGATACCTCTATATTGGCTTAGGTGATGGCGGTAGTGCTGGTGACCCTGAAAATAGGTCACAGAATTTACAAACATTATTAGGTAAAATGCTTCGCATCGATATTGATAACACTGAAGGTAGCACTAATTACGCGGTTCCTTCTAACAATCCTTTTGTTGGAGATCCCAATGCTTTAGATGAAATTTGGTCGTATGGATTAAGAAACCCCTGGCGCTTTTCTTTTGATTCTGAAACAGATGAATTATGGATTGGTGATGTAGGTCAAGGTTCTAAAGAAGAAATAGATAGAGCTGCAGCAGGAGTTTCTGGTCAAAATTATGGATGGAGGTGTTATGAAGGCAACCAAGAATACAACACATCTGGATGTCCAATGGAGTTTGATTTGACTTTCCCAGTAGCTGAATACAGTCACTCCGGAGGTAATTGTTCAATTACTGGCGGATATGTTTATCGTGGAGAAATTTATGAAAATTTCTCAGGTATCTACTTTTATGCAGATTTTTGTAGTGGAGAAATTGGAACCATTGATCAATCCAATAATCAAATTAATCACGGGCCATATAATGGTTCTTGGGTTTCTTTT
Organism: Flavobacteriaceae bacterium; assembly: GCA_002713705.1. GTDB lineage: Bacteria > Bacteroidota > Bacteroidia > Flavobacteriales > Flavobacteriaceae > Marifrigoribacter. The sequence continues at coordinate 14,457 of PAUJ01000012.1, read as the reverse complement.
GGTGAAGATAAAAATAAAGAATTATACATAATTGATAATTTCGGATCCATTTATAAAATTGAAGGGAACATCTTATCAACTACAGATTTTAATATAAGTACTGTTTCCATTTATCCCAATCCTGCCTCTAACACCTTAAATATTAAGTCTTCTAACAATAGTTTTATAAAAAATATTAGTATTTATGATCTTAAAGGAAGTATTGCTCTAACAAAAAATATTTCAGGTCTTACCGAAACCAATATTTCAATAAATTCATTACAATCAGGAATATATATGGTCAAAGTTACTTCTACAAAAGGTTTATCTATCATTAAAAAATTAATAGTAAACTAAAATAAATGCAAGCACAAGGAAATTTATTTTTAATACCCTGTACTTTAGGTGATACAACTCCTTTAGAAGTATTACCACTATTAGTAAAAAAAACTATTGAAAATCTTGATATTTTTATAGTAGAAAACGAAAAAAATGCAAGAAGGTTTATTAAAAATATTTGTCCAAAAAAGAGTCAACCAAGTCTTCACTTTAGTATAATAAATAAATATACAGATACNACTGAAATTCCTGAAATGCTAACACCTTGNTTAAAAGGCCAAAATGTTGGAGTCATTTCTGATGCTGGTTGTCCAGGAATAGCAGATCCNGGGGCTGCTGTAGTTGAACAAGCTCATATCAAAGGAATTAAAGTTGTNCCTTTAGTTGGTCCTTCTTCAATTTTATTAGCAATGATGGCTAGTGGCTTTAATGGCCANAATTTTTCATTTAATGGCTATTTACCAATAGACAAAGGAGAAAGAAAATTAGAAATAAAGCGNTTAGAAAGACTTTCAATAGAAGAAAATCAATCACAATTATTTATTGANACCCCCTATCGAAATAATCAAATGTTAGAAAGTTTGATCAACACATTACACCCTCAGACCTATGTTTGTGTTGCTTNTGATATTACCTTAACAACTGAGTATATCAAGACACAAAGCGCTAACAATTGGAAAAAAACAAAAGTAGATCTTCATAAAAGACCGACCATATTTATTATTCAAAAATAATAGGTTTTAAGCTTTTGCTCTTTTGTTAGCTACNATAAAAGAAGTATCATAGCCNGAAAACTTTTTTAAATAATATTTAATGGAAGTTCCAAATGCGTCATTAAACTGNAGGGTTCCACCACTTCTTAANTATTTTTTTACATTTCCTGGCCCTGCTAAATGTGCAGCNGCTANCATGCCAGACTCTGTAATTTTAATACCTCCGATATAGCTACCTTGGAATCTTNTAATATCCCTTCTTAAAATCCATTTGTTTCTAGAAGTATTTGCAGAAAAGGCTTGTTCTTGTAAATAAGAATTANCGATAAACTCTTTAGTATCTTTAATGCCAATTAATTTAAGAGTACCTGTTCCAAATTGATATTTACCCAAATAACCATAAATATTAACAATAGAATAATCGCCTCTAGATTCTTTAAATCCAATAGCTTCTTTAAAACCTAAAAAGGACTTTCCTAAAAAAATATAATAAGATGGTTTTTCGGGATGAAGTAAATGAACTTCGTTTTTATTAGGCACTTGATAACAAAACTCCACATCATTAATAAGATATTTTGACAAACCAGTTNTTTTCTTAAAAGAGAAACCGGATGCTATACCAAGTATAACAACTAGTAATAAAGTTATTTTAAATAAGTTGCTTTTCATTCTGTCAAAATTTAAAGTAGGTTTCNATACTTTATTTTTGGAATGCAAATATACAATTTCTTTAGTTTATAATAAATTTGATATTAAAATGGATTGATAAAGTAAATAAATTCAAAAAACAGCAACNAAATGTTANCGAACTACTTTTTGTTTAGAAATCCAACGAACGTATTCTTTCTTGTTTCTATTGTGCTGCGCAAGATTTTTTGCAAAATTATGATATCCAAAATTTGTGATATCTGCTACAAAATAATAATAATTATGATGTTCATAATTTAATACTGCATCAATAGACGAAATATCGGGCATNGCAATNGGTCCAGGAGGAATTCCTNNATATTTATAAGTATTNTAGGGAGAATCTAACTTTAGATCTTTATACAAAACTCGATTAATTTGTTGGTCAAAGTTATTATCCAATAANTTTTTGGAATANATNACAGTAGGATCTGCTTGTAAAAGCATTCCNACTTTAATTCTGTTTATATAAACTCCAGCTACTTTTGCTCTTTCTTCAATTTTTGCTGTTTCTTTTTGAACAATTGCAGCTAGACTAATAACTTGTGTTTTGGTTAAATTAATGTTTTTAGTTTTTTTTATTCGATCATCGTTCCAAAATTTGTTAGACTCCTCATGCATTTTATCATTAAAATTTTCAGGAGAAATATTCCAGTAAACCTCATAACTATTTGGGATAAAGTTACAAAGCGCAGTCTCTTTTGTTAAACCATATTTATTAAGAAATTGTTCATTTCTCATTGCTTTTAAAAAGGATATGCTATCTGCATCTAATTGGTTTGCAAGACTTCCAGCTAAATTTTCTATTCGTTCTTGATTGTTAAATTTTACAATTACAGGAACATTACCGTTCCGAATCGCATTTACAATTTCATTATTGTTCATTCCCTTATTAATAATAAAATGTCCAGCCTTGATATTAGATGGATATCCTTTTTTNTCAGCAACTGTGTTAAACGATTCCAAATCTTTAATTAAAGGCGATAATTCNNCTAAAACATCATTAAAATTTGCACCTGTAGAAATATAAACATGTGCCTTTTTATTNTCAAATGAAGTATTTGGAACAAAAATATTAGTATAAACAAAATAAGCAAAACCAGCCATAATAAGCAAGCCCAACATTAATGTTGCTACTATTGTTTTCTTTAAATTACTCATTGACTAATTGATATAATAATTCGTTTTTNAATTTTCCGAAAGAATAAATCCAATCTAATTTTATTCCTGTTCTTTTAAATTTAGCATTTTCAAATAAAGAAATACTCGGTTGATTATCTTCAGTTATATTAGCATATATTTGATGTAAGTTTAAATGTGTAAANACATAATTACAAGTCATTTTTAATGCCTCAGAAGCATATCCTTTTTGTAAATCTTCTTTAGATGAAATAATAATACCTACTCCTACTCTTTTGTACTTTGGCAAAAAATCAAATAAATCAACACAACCAATTGGCATATCCGAATCTGAAACACAAATTACCAAACGCAATTGCTTAGCTTCAAATATATCTTTATACGAATTTTCTAAATACTGTTTTAATAAAAACTTTGAATATGGAGTCGAAGTATTACTAACTTCCCANACTAACTCATTATTCTCTAANTCATATAAAAANTCTAAATCCTCCGGTTCCAAGGCTCTTAAATATATATTCTTTCCTTTTAAAGTTACCATTTCCATTCTCCTTTAAAAACTTGTTTAGCTGGTCCTTTTAGATAAACATCACAATAAATGCCATTTAATTTATTAAAATGCACTAACAAATTACCACCCTCGGTTTGCAATTCAACATTNTTGGTATCNATCCTATTGGTTTCATACAATGCAANAGCGACTGCNGTAANTCCTGTGCCACAAGAAAGCGTCTCCGCTTCTACTCCACGCTCATAGGTTCTAACAGCAAATAAATTTGTTCCAATTTTTTCTACAAAATTAATGTTAGAACCTTCCTTNCCATAGGTTTTGTTTCTAATAAGGGATCCATTTTCTGCTACATTATAATTCTTTAAATCTTCTANCATTTCAACATGATGCGGAGAGCCTGTGTTTAAAAATACCGAATTAGAATTGACTTTAATAGTAGCTACATCANTCATTTTAAGNGATATTATTGCATTGTGGATAGATGCTTCATGCAGACCATCAATAGCTTCAAAAACAATATTATCATTAATAATGTTCAAAAAATTTGCAAAATGAACAATACATCTCCCTCCATTACCACACATAGATCCCAATTTTCCATTAGCATTATAATAAACCATGGTGAAATCAACTTTACTGTTATTTTCTAATAACAAAAGTCCATCGGCTCCTATTCCATATTTACGATTACAGATTTCTGCAATCATTGAATGATCATCTTTAGGGAAAAATCCATNTCTGTTATCAATAACTACAAAGTCGTTTCCAGTTCCTTGATATTTATAAAAATTCATCTTCATAAATAGCAAATATATTAAAAGCTATGCTTTATAAAAATCTTATCGCTCTGTTAAATACGAGTTAAAATCAATATTTATGAAAATATATTTACAAGTTACTTGTTAATAATAGAGATTACAGACATTAATTAATAAATCACTACACATGAAACAAACTTTCAAATTAATCATAGTAGCCATATTTGCTGGCATATTCACACTAACAGGCTATAAATATTTTATAGAAACTAAAGATGTNAAGCTAGCTTTNAAACAAGAGAGTCCTGTACTAATGACAACAAGTAATTCAAATNCTGTTAANACTACCAATAATTTAGACTTTACGGAAGCAGCAGAAAAAACAGTNCATGCAGTTGTACATGTTAAAAACACTATTAGTNCAAAAACTTTAAATAGTGANAAAAAATTCTTCTTTAAAGGTTTAGAACCNACTGAAAGGATTGGTACTGGTAGTGGTGTAATTATTTCTGCAGATGGATACATTGTTACAAACAATCATGTTATTGAGAATTCTTCAAAATTGGAAGTAACTTTGAACAATAACAAAACATATGTNGCAGAATTAATTGGAACTGATGCCAATACAGATATTGCACTTATTAAAATTAATACTAAAGAAGAACTTGCTTTTATCCCATTTGGAGATTCCGATAACTTAAATATTGGAGAATGGGTACTAGCTGTTGGNAATCCNTTTAATTTAACATCTACTGTAACAGCAGGTATTGTTAGTGCTAAAGCGCGCGATTTAAATGAATTTGATGGAAATCTTCAATCTTTTATACAAACTGATGCAGCTGTAAATAAAGGAAATAGNGGNGGAGCTTTAGTAAATTCAAAAGGAAAATTGGTTGGNATAAATACCGCTATCACTTCTGAAACAGGATCATATATAGGTTATTCTTTTGCAGTCCCATCTAATAATGCAAGAAAAATTATTGAAGATATTATTGAATATGGTAACGTTCAAAGAGTCATTTTAGGAATTGGTGGTGGAAATTTAAATACAAGATTTGCAAACGAATTGGGGATTAACGAAACTGAAGGAGTTTATGTAAATACTATTGAAAAAGGCAGCGGTGCNGAAATTAGTGGTGTTNAAAAAGGAGACATCATTATAGGTATTGATGATCAAAAAGTTAGTAAATTTTCTGATTTAGCAGGATATCTCGGTTCTAAACATCCAAATGATCTTGTAAATTTAGAAATTTTAAGAAATAGTAATAAAAAAAATATTTCTGTAAAGCTGATTAAATTAGAAACCTATAAATTAGATTATTTAGGATTAGAAATTAAAAATTTAAATACAAAAGAGTTAGATAAATATGGACTTGAATATGGTGTTAAAATCAGTAGTACTTTAAATGAAAACNTAAAAGAATATGGGTTGGAAGGTACTATTATTATAAAACTCAATGATAATAAAATAAAAAATATTGAAGATGCAAAGTCTATTATGGAAAAAAGAAATAAGAGAGCTCCAGTTAAAATGACATATATAAATAAAAAAGGAAAAATTAACTCGTTTATNTTNAGATAGTATATTTCATTTAATTTTNAATAAAGTCCTAAATATTAGTCATTCCAGAGGTTTTTTTATTTTTATTATTATCCTTTATTTAACTCTTTAAAAGGAGTATTTTTGCAAAATATTTTAACTGTAAAATTTAAAAAATTATGAGTATTGTTGACGTTTATGAAAAAGAAATGTCTTTTCAAACTGATCGCCGAAAAGCAACTGTTGAATTTATAAAAATAGCAAGTAACCTTTGGTATGATAATTCGATTGAANTAGTGCTTTTTAGAAATCAATTAATAGATCGCAGTGTAAGTGACATTTTAAATCTACACAAATATGCAAATGACTTTGTAGAAAAACCTATTTCTATTTTTGAAACTGTTGAAATTGCTNAAGCAATTCAATCTTTAGACTTACCGCCTTCAAAATTAGATATCGGAAAATTAACCTATGAATATTTTCTAGAAAAACAGAATTATGAAAATGCCTTATCATTTGTAAAGGACAAGCTAAGTAAAGCTTATGAATCTGAAACCTTAATACCCAAGGACGTNGTACTTTATGGGTTTGGTCGCATTGGTCGCCTTCTTGCAAGGGANCTAATGAGCAAAGCTGGTAAAGGATCACAAATGAGACTTAGAGCAATTGTTACAAGAGGAAAAGTTGATGCTACAGTTTTAGAAAAAAGAGCTTCTTTATTAAAAATGGATTCTGTTCATGGAGATTTTAACGGAACCGTTTCAATTGATGAAAAGAATAAAGCGTTAATCATAAATGGAACAACTGTTTATATTATTTCTGCTAATGCTCCAGAAGATATTGATTATTCGCTTTACGGAGTCAATGATGCTTTGGTCATAGATAATACAGGTGCTTTTAGAGATGATGTTGCTTTAGCTCGTCACTTAAAAGGTAAAGGGGTTTCAAAAGTCTTATTAACGGCTCCAGGCAAAGGTATTCCAAATATTGTTCACGGTGTTAACCATTTGGATCATGATCCAAATATAGTAGATATTTTTTCCGCAGCATCATGTACTACCAATGCTATTACACCAATTTTAAAAGCTGTTGAAGAAACTTTTGGAGTGGACCACGGTCACTTAGAAACTATTCATGCATATACTAATGATCAAAACTTGGTAGACAACATGCATAGTAAATATAGAAGAGGACGTGCTGCTGCGTTAAATATGGTTATTACTGAAACTGGTGCCGGTAAAGCAGTTTCAAAAGCATTACCTNCTTTTGAAGGAAAACTAACATCAAATGCTATTCGTGTTCCTGTACCTAACGGATCCTTAGCAATTTTAAATTTAGAATTGAGTAAAGAAACAACTAAGGAAAAATTAAATGCAATAATTAAAAAATATGCAATGCAAGGCAATTTAGTGGAACAGATTCAATATTCAATAAATAATGAATTAGTGTCTAGTGATATTGTAGGNACTTCTGCTCCGTCTATATACGATAGTAATGCTTCTATTGTTGCTAAAAATGGTAAAAGTGTTGTTTTATATGTTTGGTACGANAATGAATATGGTTATAGCCATCAAGTAATTNGATTAGCAAAATACATCGCACAAGTAAGACGTTTTACATATTATTAATTAATAACACCCAATTTAAAAAAAACTCGATAAATTTATCGAGTTTTTTTATGCTATAAATAGGTAAATTACCTTACAAAAATTATATCAGCAACTATNTATTGAATGATTAGGCTGGAAAAAAGACACCGATGTATTTCATTACACTTGGGAAGCTTNATTTAAATCATTTAAATGTATTTTTGTATTTTGAATAAAATTTCTTCAAATGAGAATTGATATNATAACCGCATTGCCTGAATTACTTAAAAGTCCATTTGAAGCCTCCATATTAAAAAGAGCTATCGAAAAGGATTTGGTATCTGTCCATTTTCATAATATTAGAGATTTTTCAAGCAATTCTTATAATCAAATTGACGATTATCAATTTGGAGGNGGTGCNGGTATGGTTATGATGATTGAACCTATAGATAAATGTATTTCAAAATTAAAGTCTGAAAGAGATTATGATGAAGTCATTTATATGACTCCAGACGGAAACACTTTTAACCAAGGAACTGCAAACTCGCTCTCTTTAAAAAAGAATATTATNATATTATGTGGTCATTATAAAGGAGTTGATCAAAGAGTTCGTGACCACTATATAACTATGGAGATTTCGGTTGGTGATTATGTATTAAGCGGAGGTGAATTAGCAGCCGCTATTGTTTGTGATTCAGTTATTCGTTTAATTCCTGGAGTTTTAGGTAATGAAACCAGCGCATTAACAGATTCTTTTCAAGACGGTTTATTAGCTCCNTCGGTTTATACTCGACCAGCAGAATACAAGGGTTGGAAAGTGCCAGAAATATTACTAAGTGGGCATTTAAAAAAGATTGAAGANTGGCGAGAAGATGATGCCGTTAAAAGAACCGAACAAAGAAGACCAGATTTATTAGAGTAACACATGGATTCAGAATTAATAAAAATAGAATCGCATCAAGTTCCTATATTAGATAATAGATTTCGCCTTTCAGATTATACTCCTGGTAAATTTAATTNCNTCTTTTCAAAAAAAGGAATTAAAAAAGCTATAAAAAAAGGGTATGTGANTATAAATGGTGAAAGAGGTTATACTGCAGATTATATTAATGGTGGTGAATTATTAGAATTATACCAACCAAAAAAACCNAAAAAAAGACCGTCTGTCAAAATTTTATTACCAATTATTTATGAAGATGATTATTTGGCAATAATTAATAAGCCTGCTGGTATATTNGTTAGTGGAAATAAAAAATATACTTTGGAAAATGCCTTAACTACAAGTTTAANAAAAAGTAAACAGAAAGATGCTTTATTTTACCCNGAGCCAATTCATCGATTAGATTACCCTACAAGTGGNGCTATATTAATAGGAAAGACNAGTCAAGCTGTTATTTTTTTAAATAAAATGTTTGAAAAACAAAANATTAAAAAAAAATATAAAGCAATTACTATAGGCAGTCAAAAAAAACATGGAATTATTGAATGNCCTATAAATGAGAAACCNTCTAAATCTAAATTTAAAAATATATTAAGTATCCCTTCTAGAAAATATGGTTTTTTAAATTTAATTGAACTAATTCCCTATACNGGAAGGACTCACCAGTTAAGAATTCATATGTCAACGATTGGAAACCCAATTCTAGGNGATTTAAAATANGGAAAAAAAGNNCTAATTAGTANGGGTAACGGACTTTATTTACAGTCTTCAAATATCAGTTTTATTCATCCATTTACAAATAATAAAGTTAAAATAGCCATCCCACTTCCAAAAAAATTCAGTAAAATATTCCCAAATATTTAATATACTGATTAACTATCNATTAGAAGTAATACATAAAATACTTTAATCATTGCAGTTTAAATAAAAATGATTATTTTTGCANCCGTCTATATATTANTATAGATTCAAATTTATTCCAACCTCTGGCGAAAATCGTGAATGTTGTTTTAAATGTTACTTTAACAAAAATTAAAATGGAAGAGTTAGTAAAATTTGTTCAAGACGAATTTATAGCAAAAAAAGAATTTCCAACATTTGGAGCAGGTGATACCATTACGGTATATTATGAAATCCGTGAAGGAGAAAAAACAAGAACTCAGTTCTTTAGAGGAGTAGTAATACAGGTTAAGGGNACAGGTACATCACAAACATTTACGATCAGGAAAATGTCAGGTACCGTTGGAGTTGAGCGTATATTTCCTATCAATTTNCCAGCTTTNCAAAAAATTNAAATCAACAAAAAAGGNGATGTTCGTAGAAAACGTATTTATTACTTTAGNGGTCTTACTGGTAAAAAAGCGAGAATTAAAGAAAAAAGAATGTAACACTTACATTTATAATAATGAAAAGCGACTCCNNNGGAGTCGCTTTTTTTATTAACAAAAGTTAATAACCTTGGTTCGTATCAAGTTAATATCTAAATAGATACGACACTTGTTTTTATTGATTTCTGTTTTATATTTGNTTTAACAAAACGAAGCAACAATAACAATCGTTTTTATTAAAGCAACGTTCTTTAAACATTTTTTAATCCAAATAAATTAAAACTATTTCATCGTGAGGTAATATNAGTTTTTAATTTAATTGAAGTGACTTTCTAATTTTTATTCGAGAAATCAAATAAAAATTAGTCTAAAAAAATTAAGAGACATCTTAAATTTTTGAGATATTAATTTCGGTTTAAGCTTGACTTAAANAGATTTCGACTTTTGATACATTTCAAAAGAACCCTAATCAAGAAACGAAATACTAAATGGTCTGCAATAAATCCAAAGGTTTACCTAGNGGATAAAACTTAAAAAATTAGCTTCGGCTAATTGATTCAAGTANGTAGATAACCAACAGTTATGGACACAAGAGATTTTTATAAGCTTAGTACATTGACAATCTTAATTGAAGGTNGATGTATTGATTAAAAAAGGAGTCGAATTTTTTGATATTATCTAGTTTAGGCTGAGAAATTATCGATTAGGAGACTTAATTGAAACATTTTACGACTGCAGGGCTATAATAAACTTGCTTTAAATNGTAANGATTAGTCGGTAACAATCTGTTTCACAAGAAGCCATATCAAAGTAGAAATACAATGGTATGGCTTTTCTTGTTTTAAATAACTCTATTAAATTATAGAAGCTTTCCACTTTTATAAGCCTGTTCAAATTTGTATCTTTACAGGAGGAAAAAACGGACTCTTTTCGTTTTATTTACAGAATAAAACTCTATTTCTTATGTCAAAAATGGCAACTATAATTTACACTAAAACAGATGAAGCACCTGCATTAGCAACTTATTCTTTTCTACCAATAGCAAAGGCATTCACGGCTTCATCAAATATCAATATTGAAACAAAAGATATTTCACTAGCAGGTAGAATTTTATCAGTATTTCCTGAATATCTAAATGAAGATCAAANAATAGCAGATGACCTAAAATATTTGGGTGATTTAGCNCAAAAACCTGAAGCTAACATTATCAAATTACCTAATATTAGCGCCTCTGTTCCACAATTAATTGCAGCCATAAANGAATTNCAATCGAAAGGATTTAACATACCAAATTATCCGAGTAATCCTAATAATGACAAAGAAATCGAGNTCAAAGCTAGATATAATAAGATTAAAGGATCTGCTGTAAATCCAGTATTAAGAGAAGGAAACAGTGACCGNAGGGCTCCAAAAGCTGTTAAAAACTATGCCAAAAACAATCCTCATACTATGGGTGTTTGGAATAAAGATTCAAAAACTCACGTAGCAACAATGACTCAAGGTGATTTTAAACACAATGAAAAATCATTAACCTTACATAAAAATCATACTGTTTCTATNATTCATACAGATGTAAATGGTNTAAAATCGACTTTAAAAGATTGTTTACATTTATTAGAAGGTGAGATCATAGATGCTTCAATATTAAGTAAAAAAGAACTGCTTTCNTTTTTAAAAGAACAAATTAAAGACTGCAAAGATCAAGATCTTTTATTTTCATTACATATGAAAGCTACCATGATGAAAGTAAGTGATCCAATTATCTTTGGACATGTTGTACGTGTTTACTTTAGTGATTTATTTAATAAACATGGAAAGACGTTTAAAGAAATTGGTGTTGATGTTAATAATGGTTTTGGAGATTTAATAACTAATTTGAATAAACTTACTAATTCTAAAAAAGAAGAAATAGTCGCTGACATTGAGACNATATTCAANAATGGACCAGAAGTAGCCATGGTAAATTCAGACAAAGGAATTACCAATCTTCACGTTCCAAGTGACATTATTATTGATGCATCAATGCCTGCTATGATTCGTACTTCAGGAAAAATGTGGGATNCTANTGGAAACTTAAAAGATACCAAAGCGATAATCCCAGATAGTAGTTATGCAGGTGTCTATAGGGCTACTATTAATTTTTGTAAGAAACACGGAGCTTTCGANCCTANCACAATGGGAACTGTACCGAATGTTGGNCTTATGGCTCAAAAAGCTGAAGAATATGGATCACATGATAAAACCTTTGAAATTTCANAAAATGGTANGGTTCAAATTATTGATTCTAATCATACTGTTTTAATAGAACATACTGTAGAACAAGGNGATATTTGGAGAATGTGTCAAGTTAAAGATTTACCAATTCAAGATTGGATAAAATTAGCAGTAAACAGGACTAAGACTACAGGAACTCCCTCTGTTTTCTGGTTGGATAATAGCAGAGCACATGATATTGAATTAATTAAGAAAGTGAACAAATACTTACCAACTTACAATACTGAAGGNTTAAATATACAAATACTTTCTCCTGAGGAAGCAACAGATTTTACTTTAAGTCGAATTAAGAATGGGAAGGATACTATTTCTGTTACAGGAAATGTATTAAGAGATTATTTAACCGACTTATTTCCAATATTAGAATTAGGAACAAGTGCAAAAATGCTTTCTATAGTTCCTTTAATGAATGGTGGAGGATTATTTGAGACAGGAGCTGGAGGATCAGCTCCAAAACATGTTCAACAATTTTTAAAAGAAGGTCATTTACGTTGGGATTCTTTAGGTGAATTTTTAGCCTTAGCAGTTTCATTAGAGCACTTAGGTACTACTACTNATAATAATAAAGCAATTTTGCTCTCTGAAACATTAGATGATGCAACGGAAAAATTATTACTTAACAAAAAGGGACCGTCACGTAACGTAAATGAACTTGATAATAGAGGAAGTCATTTTTATTTAGCGATGTANTGGGCAGAAGCATTAGCNAATCAAAATAAAGACGTTGANCTTAAAAATAAATTCTCTGTTATATCGGAAAGATTAAAAAANAATAANGATAAAATATTAAAAGAACTTNTAGATGNTGAAGGAGAACAAACTGATATTAAAGGTTATTATTTTGCTGATACTAATTTGATTTCACAACTAATGAGACCAAGTAAAACTTTAAANACTATTCTTNGCTAATNANANTTTAATAAATATTAAAAAAAGCTATCAGNNNNTGATAGCTTTTTTNNTATATAAAACTATTGTAAATTTGTNATATGAGTTTTATAAAAACAACAGAAGAAGATTCCAATTACAATCACTTGGAGAACATGTCAATTTCAGAAATAGTTAAAAACATTAATTCCGAGGACAAGGAAATTCCATTAGCAGTAGAAAAAGCTATACCGGAAATTGAAACTTTAATTCAAAGAATAGTTATTAAATTAAAAAGTGGTGGTCGATTATTTTATATAGGAGCAGGAACAAGTGGACGTTTAGGGATTTTAGATGCAAGTGAATGCCCNCCTACATTTGGTGTTCCTCACGAATTAGTAATTGGATTAATTGCTGGAGGAGANAAAGCAATTAGGANTGCAGTTGAAAATGCTGAAGATTCTATAGATCAAGGATGGTTAGATTTAAAANAACTNAATATATCATCAANTGATTTTGTTATTGGAATTGCAGCTTCTGGAACAACACCTTATGTAATTGGAGCCATACAAGAATGTAATAAAAACAAAATTGAAACTGGTTGCATTACTTGTAATTTNGGAAGTCCATTAGCAATTACTGCTAAATATCCAATTGTTGTNAAAGTAGGCCCAGAATTTATAACCGGAAGTTCAAGAATGAAAGCAGGTACTGCTCAAAAACTTGTATTGAATATGATATCAACTACAACAATGATTCAATTGGGAAAAGTTAAAGGAAACAAAATGGTTGATATGAAACTGAGCAATGACAAATTAGTAGATCGAGGAATTAANATGATAAGGTCTAAACTGAACATATCAGAAACTGAAGCTTATAAATTATTAATGAAGTATAAAAATGTAAGAGCAGCAATTAATTCAAAANAAAAAATGAGTCAAAAACATACAGATACTAAGAAGCTAGCAAAAGGAATTAAATATTTAGNTTTTACACTTCCNTTACTTTTTTTAAGTCCTTATTTATTAACCTTATCATTTCTCAATAAAGATAATTTNAGTTTTTATTTTTTTTTACTAGTAGGNATNGCAATNGGTATTTTAGCTATTTTANTATTTTTCAGAGCATTAAGATCCATTCTAGATTCCATATTTTAAAACATTGTCTTGATTAAATCTCTTAGCTTTCCTTTTAAATGATCACTAGACCCATCTCAATATAGTTTTATCAAACAGCTATATTATTGATTAATAAGGCACTTATTTTAAGACAAAAAAAAGACCCAATCAAATAAATGATTGGGTCTTAAGGAAGGCGGCGACCTACTCTTCCACAGTAGTAGTACCATCGGCGCAAACGGGCTTAACTTCTCTGTTCGGAAAGGTAAGAGGTGAGCCCCGTCGCTATAACCACCTTAGTTATTAGTGTTTCGTTAACTGTTAAATGTGATTTAAACACAATCCACTAGTTACGATACACTGTCCAGCAATGCTGAACAAATATCTTAACATAAAGAAAAAAGAATTATTAGAATAGTAATAGTATTAAATAGACTTATAAAAAGAGTTGCCCTCTCCAAGTTGCCTTGGAGAGGAACGGTTTGTACATAAGCTATACGGGTTATTAGTATCACTCGGCTACAAACATTACTGCTCTTACACCTATGACCTATCAACGTGGTAGTCTCCCACGACCCTTTAAAGAAATCTCATCTTGTGGTGGGTTTCGCGCTTATATGCTTTCAGCGCTTATCCCTTCCCGACGTAGCTACCCAGCAATGCTCCTGGCGGAA
>PAUJ01000011.1 GCA_002713705.1 Flavobacteriaceae bacterium | reverse complement strand
GTAACAATAGTAAATTTATATGTATTTTTAAATTCAAAATAAAAGTAATTTCAAGTATTAATCTGCATAATTACAATTATTTAAATGTGTAGATAAATATTTTTTTTTTAATAAAATATCCTTTTTTAAAAATAAACATCTTTTTTGTATATTTTATTTATTCATATAAAACTATCCATATATAAGAGCTACACTAGCTATAAGCTATTTAAGATAGATGATTTTTATTTTAAAAATTTATATTTATTCTTAAGGAGGTATGTTTCAGAATATCCAGTTTTTTCTGATACTTCTGAAAGAGATCTTTTATTCAAAAGCATTTTTTTTGCTAATTCTAACCGTTCTTGTTTTATGTATTTAGCGGGCTTAAAATTTTTATTGATACTATTAATATCATTATAATCTAAGTTAAATTCAGCTTCTAACATTTTTAATGTCACACGGCTTAAGTTTTTATTAATAAAACGCTTAATATTAGAAATCAATTGATCATCTGAAATATTTTTTTTGCTTAATTTTTTTATAATTAGTACAAAAATGACAATTACTAGTAGTGCTACAAAATATAGATATGGTTTTTGACTACTGATTTTAAAATTTTTAAAAATTAAATTCTTTTCAAAATCAACTAGATTATCAATAGCGTAAATTCCATGAATACTCCCAAAACTTATTTTATTATTTTTTTTGTAAACTGCACTTTTATTAAATTCATCAACTATATAATTATCGAGAATCAGTTTTTTTGATTTTTCGAAGATACTTAGTCCGTTATTTCCCGATAAAAAAACCAAATCATCAAAATCTGTAATGGTATGAGCAGTATGTTTAATAGGGATTTCATCTATTAATTTTAGCCCATTTTTTGTTCTCCTATAAGTAAGTAATAATTTATTCTCAGAAATAGCATAAAAATCATTACCATTAATATCACTCTCTAGAATATCATTAATTTGATGACCAATATCTTGATCTATCACATCAATCTTATTGGTATTTACATGTATTGAAATGTATTTTTTATTGTCTATAAAGTGAAATTCTTTTCGGTCTTTAATTCTTTCATTTATTTTATTTCTAATGGGTATGATTTCATTTTGAGCGGTATAAATTAATTTAAAAACATTCGACTCATTATCATAGTTATATATCCCCTTATCAGAAATAGCTAAATATTTAGAATTCCCAATAGCATAAATAGTTGATATTCTTCCATATTCACCTTTTGTTCGTATTGAATTGTCATTATTATATAACTTGGTTTCTGTATTATTTTTATAACTTACCAAACCATTATAACATACAAAAGTTATACTGTCAAATTCTTTAATTTGTCCATCTGTATAAGTGATCGTGTTTAATTTATTTCCATTAATATAAACGGCTCCATAACTGCCAACTGCATTTTCAGTTATTGATCTTACACTTCCAAAAGGTTTAAATGAATAGGTAAGATTATTATAAATTAATAATTGTCCTCTTGCGATGAGATAAAGGTCATTATCCAGGTAAGCAAAATCGGTTGTTGTTTTGTTAATTAATTCCGGATATGCTATCGGAGATTTTACAAACTTTACTTTATAATTATTGTTTTTTTCAAAAATTGAATTGATGGGTCCAGTAATAGAAGCATCAAAAAGGGTTAAGTTATGTTCAGACGAATTGACGATAAAGATACCCTTGTTAGAACTAACATATAAGTCATTTTCATATGCAACAAAATTATAAAAAACTTTGTCGTCATAAATTTTTTTAATTACAAAACCCTCTGTGGGGTTATTGCTAAAGCCATTGTTAAACAAAACAACAAAACTTAAAATAAAATTAATATAAAACATGCCTGATTTTTAAGTAACAATAATAATGCATATTTTTTGTTGTGACAAAATTTATATTTTTTATAAAATATCTTTTTTTTATTTTTTTTATCTTTTTTTATCTTTTTTTTTAAAATATATTGATTTTATGTTTAGATGCAGTTTCTTAAAATAAATTACCTATTATACAATTAGGTGTCAGTATTCCATTAAAAGCTTTGGCGAAAAATAGGTAAAGCAAGACCAATTTATTTTATCATGGCTACAATAGAATACTTTTTCGTTTTACACGATAAAAAATTAAATTTTTTATGGCTTAATGGGATGGAATTTCTAAGAACAACAAACCCATCTACTGTTTTTTTAACTCTAAAAAGTAACTATTGATGATATTGATTAATTGATTGTTGTCAGAATAGTTTAATTCATAAAATGCTGTTTTTTCTATCCATTTTAAAAAAGCTTTAGCATTAACTTCTTTTTTTGAGATCCACGCATCTGGTAATATTTTTTTTAAAGCATCTTTTATACTAACTTTTTTTAATGAGCTTTCTGTACCTTCAGCGTACTTGACCCAAATAACACTGCTACAGTTTGCGCTAGTTTCTTTTGAGATTGGCGGAAGGTATTTAACATTGCCTTTTAATTCATTGATGTAGTATTCATTATAATTTATCAATTCTGGATATAATTGCTCAATTAAATTAAATGATTTTTCTTTTATAGAAATAGCCGATGGAAAGCAGTAGGTTTTAAAATCGGTTCTTAGTACCGGCGAAAAATCATCTGCTATTACATTATAGCCATTGGCCATTAATATGGATATAAGTGTGCTTTTACCGTTCCCAGAATCCCCGGTAAACATAATTGAACGGTTGTTTTTAGAAATAGTAGATGCATGAAATACACCCATCCAATCGTGTTCTGTTTTATTATAAAAGGAACAGATTAATTCCATAGAAAACTTTCCTTGAAACTCATGCAATTGAGTACCAATGTCCCATGAACCCACAATTTTATTATTCTTGAAAATAAATAAGCTATGATCGCTATTAAAAATCGAATATTCAACATCAAAGCTATTTACATGATCTATCGCAAGATGACGGTATTTTTGATGGATTAATGATTTTGTTTCCTCTGCATCAAAGCCTACTTTAATAATGGTATTATTAAACGAATAATAATTAATTAGTTGACACGATTTTATGGGGTCTAGATGTTTTATATCTCGTTTTAAGTCAAGCTCCTTAGTTTCTAACAATAATTCTGAAATATCCTTATTTATTTTTTTGGCTATACTAACATCAACATTTAAAGATTCAGTTATAAGAGTTAAGAAGCCATTTAAAGATAAACTTGATTTTTTTTTAATTAACTCCAATGTATTCGTGTTTAAAACAAGGTACTTGTTTGATTTTTTTAACCAAACAATAGAATCCTCCTCAGAAATTTTTTGAGCCATTGAAAAAGGCAGGTATTTTAAGCTATTAACCATCTGTGCATATAGTTTAAAAGCGATTTATTAGAATGGTGATAGGTAATTTTATTTAAAGCCCGTTTTCTGAGATTGTTGTTAGAGAATAATTGAATTATTATTGAACATTTATTAATAAATTTTTCAACAATAAATAAAATTTTAAAGAACGAGATAGTTAAAAATCGATACAATTTATCAAAATAAAAACTCCAGGAGGAAGCTCTTATAGCTATATCAAATATTTTAAATTTAGCTATGTTTAAAAAAAAGTGTTTGATAAAGATGTCTTTTTTAATGTTTTTAATCCTTAGGCTTTTTTTGCAATCCAATTTATAAATATCATAGATACTTCGATGAAAATGATACGAAGTAAAAAATGTTTTATCATTTATTTGTAAAGCATAGATACAATGGTCAAACATAAAGGGCTTACAGGGTGTTTTAATCATTTTTATCTCCTTTTTAAAATCATTCAAAAGCGCTTTTGAATTAAAAATAAATCTTCTCCATCCCTTATTTAATAACTCTGTGTGAAGTTCTAAAGCCATTATTTTGTTTTTATGTACAAGCCTGGGCAGGTGTTTAGGCTTAAACAACTTAAACTTAAATTCCTGATTTGATTTTAGAGATCCACGAAAGACGTAGTTATTTTTTTTAAATAATTTTATAGCTTTTTCTTCATCTTTATACTGAATAATAAAGTCGATGTCACTAATCATTCGTTCTCCAATATCCTCAAAAACATTGGACAGTAAAAGCGCCGTTCCCTTNANAAAAATATGATTGATATTATTTTTATATAGGAGTTCCGACAGCTCTTTTGCCTCCGCTAATAAAACGGTATTTCTNGCTTTATTNATAGCNTAGATATTTTTAATGTANGCTATAAAATCCTCAGGAAATAAGTAGGANACNTTNTTTTTNTNAATATTAAAAAAAAGAGCAGGAAGCATTAAATGGCCACTCGCTAATTTTATTAAATTTTCAAAGTTGATATCATNTATATCAATACCATTTAAAATTTCAGTCGCTGGCCTATAAAGAACATTAACTAGAAGTTTTTCTTCGATACAAATCATTTAAATCATTAAAAAGTTGTTTTACTAATCCCAACCAGGAGGGTTTGGTGGATTATCAGTTCTTCCATCACCTCTGCTGCCATCATCAGAGCCACCCCCATCACCGCNGATGCTTGGGTTAGATGATGAAGCCTGTGCTTTTTGTGGATTTAGAATCATAAAAGTTCCCATTGCTGTAAGCGCTGCATACTTTCCCATTTTCAATATTGCGTCCTTTCTAGTAATTCCAGAAGGAACTTCTTCTTTATTATCCTTAGTCTCTTTCTTCATCGCTAGTTACTTTATAAAAAGTTTTTTAGTTATTACGGTATTCTCAGATTCTAATTTAATAATATAAATACCTGAAGTTAATCCCTGTGTAGAAATTGTCTGTGTGTTTATATTGTTTAAAAAAGTTTTGGATACGAGTTCTTTACCTAAAAAATCGTACAATATTAACGTAGTCTGGCTCGTCTGATTAGCCAAACCTTCTATTGTAATAAAATTATGCGCATTTAACTTGTATACATTTAAAAGATTGGTTTTTATTTCATCTTCGATGGATAAACTAGATTCAAAAAAGTGAATAAAAAACCTACCTGCTCCACTTAAGTTATTCGCTGGTGTTAATTCAAAGTCTTGTTCATTTAAAAGAGTCATTGTACCATTTTGGTTGTCTTCTAGATAAACATTGGTACCTGCAGAAAGACCAAAAGTATCGATGCTTATTCTAAAGTCGACTCCAGCTGCTCTATTTATTACAANAGGAACTACTACATCATCTAAACTCGGTATTCCCATTGCATTAACAGCAAATCCAACTCCTTGATCTTCCGCTACTAATCTTGACATTAAAGATGCGCTTTGATTAAAATGGCCAGCATCGTAGCCAGGATCTAAACCAAGAGTAAGTCCATCTTCAAAATAAAATCTCGTATAGTCTATTTCTGTGTTTCCTTCATACAGTTTAAGAATAAGCTCAAAAGAGCTTGGGTTAACACCTGAAATAAAATCATCTGTGCCAACAACAGTTCTCATAGCTGTTGTAAAGGAAACAGTATCAGAGCTTGTATTGTNTGAGGCTACCATAAATCCTTGCCCTGGAGCAAGAAACAATGCAGCACTAGAATTATTATAAACTGTATATCCTGTTCCGTCTGCATCATAGCCATAGATTGCTTCATACTCATCGTCAAGCTTATCACTATTTACTGTTAAAAAATTATGGGTAGAGTGCGCATTGGTATTTCCTTGTAAATAAGAGGGAAAAGGATTGGCTATTAAATTCCATTGAGTGCCTGCGCCTGAATTGGCAGCATCATTATCAATAATTGCCTGCATTTGTAAAGTAGAAGCAGGAGTTCCTGTAAATTTTAAAGTTCCACCACTTATAGTAGCCATTTGTTGGCCCTTACCAATATCAAAATCACCTGCATTCCCAATAGTAGAAGTCGTNTAGTTGGTCCATGTATTGGTTTCATTATCATAGGGCCCTATTGCGAACTGATCACCATTAGTGGCTANGGTTGAAACATTAGCAGAAGCAAAAGAGCTAATAGATTGNCCTTCCACNGGNGNNCCNATTAAATCCCANNCNTTNGTACCNACCGAATTAACATACCGATTGTAGCTAATGTTTCCAGTAACAGAGCCGCCAATTATAATGGAAGCAAACGCATCCGATTCAGAATTTAAGGTAAAGGTTCCAGCGTTTAAGAAATCTCCACTCATGGTCACAGAACCAGTTTTTTCAATTGTAAAACTCTTCCCTGAGGCAACTGTGATGTCCTGAGCTTTTGTCAAAAAAGAGACAAAACATATTAATAGTGTAAGCTTTTTCATGGTCTGTTATTTGTCAGATATTAATTTTTCAACCATTTTTTTTAGTTCGTCTATTTCTGATTGTTGCTTACATAATTTACCCTCTTGCTCTTTAAGTGCGTTAATAAGTACAGGTACAAGCCCTTGATAGTTTACCGCTAACATGTCTTTATCGTCTGTTGTAACGAGTTCTGGAAATACTTGTTGAATATCTTGAGCCAATACGCCAATTTTTTGTTTGCCGTCTTTTTTCATTGTGTAACTCTTCCCATCAATAAGCAGTAGTTTGGCAAGCGTAGACCCTAGCGATACAATATTTGCTTTAAGTCTCGCGTCTGATGATACTACGATATCACCACCTACTGTTAGGTCATTACTTACTGTAGTGTCTCCATTAGCCATTACTTTAAAAGCATCTGAATTATTAGCATAAGTTCCATTTCCAATTACAAAAGCGGTATTTGCAGAATTTGCGCTAGTTGCACTACCAGTAACCGTTGAACCACTTAAATTAAAATAACCAATTACTAATGAGGAGTAATCATTTGCTCTTGAATAATATCCCATTGCTGTAGAAAAATCTCCATTTGCTTCTGAGTATTGTCCCATTGCTGTACTTGTATCTCCATTTGCGTCTGAATCATATCCCATTGCTGTAGAAAAATCTCCATTTGCCTCGGAACGACTCCCCATTGCAGTGGACGAAACTCCATTTGCCTCTGTAAAATATCCCATTGCTCGAGAATATTCTCCAGTTGCTTTTGAGTCTCTCCCCGATGCAAATGCAGCTCCAGCACTTGCTACTGTATAAGTTCCAATTGCTGAAGAATAAGACCCGGTATTAGTTGTCCCTGTATGTGTTACTTGCGCATTGACTGTAAAAACAATAGTTACTGCTAAAAGTGTAAATAATTTTTTCATAGTAAATTGTGATATTATTATTGTTTGATAATAAGTTGATTAAACATATTTTTTTTAATTAAATACTTCTTTTTTGTATGTATTTATTTCTAATTGTTGCTTACCTATTTTGTCATTTTGTTCTTAAAGTACATTTATAGGTGTAGGACTAATCCTTAAATGAGGACAATAATACTGTTTATTTACGTNTTGNACGATAAAAAATTAANTTTTTANGGTATAACATCCATTATTTATATTTTTTATCAAAAAACATTAGATATAAAGGGATACAGGNTTTTTTCATGTTTTTAAAATTTTATTTTAATTTATAAAAACAGCAACTTAACAACTGAATATTTTAGTTTATTTAATTAAAAAAAGATAATTTATTAAAAAACAAATAATAGGATATAGGACGTTTTGTAAATCAACATTTTATAGCAAAAAAAAGATATTTGCTTAAAATTTTACATGTGGAACATCCTTTGTAATTAAACTAATTTTAGCCTCTAAATTCCTTATAAATAATAAATGGCCTTCGCTTTTAGGATTAAATGGTTTGTGTTGCAAACTTGACTGAATTGCTAAAATAGCTTTTTGTAATGGCGCTGTTTTGGAAGAGATCCAGGCTTTATTAAAGGCTTCCCAAATTATGCTAACAGCAGTATTATTGGGATGAATCATATCTTCTTTATAGAAACGATAGTCTCGCAATTCGTCCATCATTATCTCATAAGAGGGAAAGTAAAAAAGGGTTTTTAAAAGTGATTCACTGGATAAAACTTGCTGAATGGCAGTTATCAAATGGGCCTTGCTTAAATTATTATCAACAAAGCCATCTTTTAAATGTCTTACCGGAGATACAGTTGTTATAATGGAAGCTTTCGGGTTGCTTTCTTTTATTAATGAAATTACATTAGATAGCGAACTATGAATATCACTAACACTAAGCAATTCTTTTTTAAATTCCTTTTGTGGTATTTTAAAACAATTTGCCACCAACTTTTGAGACTTCACAAATCGATATACCCAAGCTGTTCCAAAAGTTAAAACTATATGGGTTGAATTTAATAAATATGATTTTAATTCGGCTAGTTTCCTATTTATCAATACTAAAAAATCTTTTTTATTGCTTGCGTTTATAGAAGAATGCATCTCAAAACAATACCACCGTTCATTTTTAAAAAAAACATCTTCCTCAGTAAACGAATGATCTCGCAGCGCTCTTTCTATACTATTCTCAATTGCTTTTGGATGAAACAAAATACCAAAGGGATTTTGCAATGTTTGAAACTTAGCATAACTCAACCTATCTCCAATATTTTCTACAAAACAAGACCCTAATAAAACTATTTTAGCATCATAGTCGATCTTAGGTTGTTTTGAAGCTATCGGTATTTTAGTTTGAAGTTTCATCTATTTTACAACAAAAGCTTAACGTTAACTGCATTTAAAAAATATAATCTTTCCCTTTACTTAACGCTTCGCTTAAACCATCTGGATTCTTCCCTCCTGCTGTTGCAAAGAAAGGTTGACCTCCCCCGCCGCCTTGAATATAGGTACCCAATTCCCTAATAATTTTTCCTGCATCCAAATTTTTAGAAGCTACCAAATTTTTAGAAATATAACAAGAGAGCAATGCTTTTCCATTTTGATTGGTTCCTAACAAAAGAAATAAATTATCGATTTCTCCTCCTAATTCAAATGAAATATCTTTAATACCATTGGCATCCAAATCCACTTGCTTTGCTAAAAAATTAATGCCATTCATTTCCGAAATCTCGTTTTTAAGATCCGTTTTTAAATTTTTTCCTTTTTCTTTTAAAAGAATTTGAATCTGCTTTTTTAAATCTGAATTTTCTTCTTGTATTGCGACAATGCTTTTTAGCGGGTCTTTTGTATTTTGAAGTACTTTTTTTACTTCTTTAAATTTATTGGAGTTAGAAATAAAGAAATCTTTTGCAAATTCTCCAGTAATAGCTTCAATTCTCCTTATTCCTGAAGCTACAGCTCCTTCATGAAGAAGAATAAAATGCCAAATATCTTTTGTGTTTTCCACATGGGTTCCTCCACAAAGCTCTATAGAACTACCAAATTTTATAGTGCGAACTGTATCGCCATACTTTTCTCCAAAAAGAGCAATTGCACCCTCANCCAATGCAATTTGNAGCGGAATATTNCTTTTTTCTTTTAAACTTAATCCTTCTCTAATACGGGCGTTTACAAAATTTTCTACTTGAATTAATTCCTCTGTCGTTACTTTACTAAAATGTGAAAAATCAAATCGCAATCCACGACTGTGAACCATAGATCCTTTTTGAGTCACATGCGTCCCTAAAACAGTTCGTAAAGCTTGATGTAATAAATGGGTCGCACTATGATTTGCTTCTGTGTACGACCTTATTTTCTTATCAACAACTGCTTTAAAAGTATCATGTACATCTTTTGGAAGGTTCTTTATGTAATGAATAACTAAGTTGTTTTCTTTTTTAGTNTCTACAATATAAACCAAATCTCCATGTGATGATTCTAAATATCCTTTATCACCGTCTTGCCCACCACCTTCTGGATAAAATGGTGTTAAATTGAAAACTACTTGGTAAAATTCACCATGCTTTTTTGTTTTTGTTTTTCTATAACGAGCGATCTTCACTTTTGTTTCTAAATAGTCATAGCCAATAAATTCCTGAACATCATCTTCGACCAATACAATCCAATCTCCTGTTTCTACTTTGGTGGCCGCTCTTGAACGTTCTTTTTGTTTTTGAAGTTCTAACTCAAATTCAGCTTCGTCTAGGTCTAGCCCTCGTTCTCTTAAAATTAAAGCAGTTAAATCTTTAGGGAATCCAAAAGTGTCATACATTTCAAATGCTTTTTTACCAGAAATTATGCTAGAATCTGCATTCTGAATAACATTTTCTAATAATACTAAACCTTGGTCTAAGGTTCTTAAAAACGAATGTTCTTCTTCTTTAATTACAATAGAAATTAATTTATTTTCTCTTACTAACTCAGGAAAAGCAGTTCCCATTTGTTTAGTTAAGGTATCTACTAACTGATATATAAATGGTTTTTTTGTTCCTAAAAAAGTAAAACCATAGCGAACAGCTCTTCGTAAAATTCTTCTAATTACATATCCTGCTCCTGTATTGCTAGGTATTTGTCCGTCAGCAATTGAGAATGCCACCGCTCTAAGATGATCGGCAATAACACGAATAGCAATATCTACTTTTTCGTCTTTACCATATTCATTATTAGTGATGGTTTCAACCTCTTGCATTAAAGGTCTAAAAACATCGGTATCGTAATTGCTTTGTGTTTTTTGCATGACCATACAAAGGCGTTCAAAGCCCATTCCAGTATCTACATGCAATGCTGGAAGGTTTTCTAAACTTCCATTTGCTTTCCTGTTAAATTGCATAAAGACCAAATTCCAAAGTTCAACAACTTGAGGATGGTCTTTATTTACTAAATCCAATCCACTAATTTTTTCTCTATCAGCTTTGGGTCTAATATCTACATGTATTTCACTGCAAGGCCCGCAAGGTCCCTGTTCTCCCATTTCCCAAAAATTATCTTTTTTGTTACCGTTTATAATTCTCTCTTCTGGTAGTAAATTCTTCCATAAATCATAGGCTTCTGTGTCCCTAGCTAATCCTTCAGATTGATCTCCTTCAAATATGGTTACATATAAAGAATCCTTATCAATTTTCATCTCCTTGGTTAAAAACTCCCAAGCCCATTCAATCGCTTCTTTTTTAAAATAATCTCCAAAACTCCAATTCCCTAACATTTCGAACATCGTATGGTGATAGGTATCCATACCTACTTCTTCTAAATCGTTGTGTTTTCCGCTTACACGAAGACATTTTTGAGTATCTGCTACACGTTTATTATCTATCGCTTTATGACCTAAAAAATATTCTTTAAACTGATTCATACCCGCATTGGTAAACATTAAAGTTGGATCGTCTTTAACTACCATAGGTGCTGACGGCACTATCGCATGTGATTTCGATTTAAAAAAATCTAAATATCTGGAACGTATTTCCTTTGAAGTCATAAGTTAATTATTTAATAATAAGCCTAATTAGGGGGTTTCTTACACAATTTCTATATTTGCAGTTCGTTTTTGATTAAACCAATATCCCTAATGAGCAAAAATAAGATTTTTTAACGGATGTCTATGGTAAAATATTACTACGATAGTGATACCTTATCGTATCGAAAAATAGATCATAAAAAAGGTAAAAAAATAAAAATCTTTTTAATGAGCATATTTGGTATGCTATTAAGTGGTTTTCTGCTACTTATCATCTATTTAAACATCCCGTATATTGTAAGTCCAAAAGAAAAAGCTTTAAAAAGAGAGCTTGTTAATATGGAGTTGCAATTTGAGTTATTAAATAAAAAAATGGGACAAGCTCAAAAAGTTTTATCTGAGTTAGAGGAAAGAGATAATGCAATTTACAGAGTTTATTTTGAAGCTAATCCAATTTCTGAAGAACAAAGAAAAGCAGGATTTGGAGGAATTAATCGGTATAAAAACCTAGAAGGTTTTGACAATTCAAATCTAATAATTAATACTAGTAAAAAAATAGATATACTTACTAAACAAATTGTTGTACAATCAAAATCTTTAGATGAAATAGCAATACTTGCTGAAGAAAAAGAAAAATTATTAAAAGCCATTCCTACAATTCAACCTGTAAAAAATGAAGATTTAACACGCATGGCTTCTGGTTATGGATATCGATCAGATCCATTTACAAAAGCTAGGAAATTTCATAAAGGAATGGATTTTACCGCCCCAAGGGGAACTCCAGTTTATGCAACTGGCAATGGAGTTGTAAAGAGAGCCGACAGACGTTCATCTGGATATGGCCGTCACATTAGAATTGATCATGGATTTGGTTATGTTAGTTTATATGCACACCTTTACAAGTATGCTGTTAAAAAAGGACAGAAAGTAAAACGCGGAGATTTAATTGGTTTTGTAGGTAGTACTGGTAGGTCACAAGCTCCACATTTACATTATGAAATAATTAAAGATAAAAAAAAATTAAATCCTATTAATTTCTATTATGGAGACTTAAGCTCTGAAGAGTTTGCTGAATTACTAAAAGTAGCAGGACAAGAAAATCAATCATTGGATTAAATGAAAATAGAATTACCAGAAAAAAGATATTATGGAATTGGAGAAGTTGCAAAAGCTTTTTCTGTAAATAACTCTTTGATACGTTTTTGGGAAAAAGAATTTGATATAATTAAGCCTAAAAAAAATGCAAAAGGCGATCGAAAGTTTACATCAGAAGACATTAAGAATTTAGAGCTCATATACCACCTCGTCAAAGAACGTGGATTTACCTTGGAAGGAGCAAAAACTCATCTTAAAGAAAATAAACACAAAACTATAAGTAATTTTGAAATTATCAGAAAATTAGAAACTGTAAAAACTGAACTACTCAAAATTAAAGATAACTTATAATTTTTTCTATTTTTTTCTTAAATAAACGGTAATGGGAACTCCATGAAAATCGAATTTCTCACGTAATTTGTTTTCGAGAAAACGTTTGTACGGATCCTTTACATATTGCGGTAAATTTGCAAAAAACGCAAAACTTGGATACGGAATCGGTAACTGCATGCAATACTTAATCTTCACATATTTTCCTTTATATGCAGGTGGTGAATATGCCTCAATAATTGGAAGCATAAGCTCATTAAGTTCACTGGTTTTTATTTTTTTGCTTCTATTTTTAAATACCTCAACAGCAGTTTCAATTGCTTTAAAAATACGTTGTTTAGTAAGTACCGAAATAAAAATTATTGGCACATCTGTAAAAGGTTCACATTGCAATCGAATTAATTTTTCAAATTCTTTTACACTTTTATGATCTTTTTCAACTAAATCCCATTTATTTACTAAAATAACAATTCCTTTATTATTTTTTTGAGCCAACCAAAATATTTTTTGTACTTGACCATCAAAACCTCTTGTGGCATCCAGCACAAGAATTGCAACATCACAATGTTCAATTGCTCGAACACTTCTCATTACAGAATAAAATTCTAAGTCTTCTTTAACTTTACTTTTCCTTCGAATCCCAGCAGTATCTACTAAATTAAATTCAAAACCAAATCTATTGTAATGGGTATCAATACTATCCCTAGTAGTACCTGCAATATCAGTTACAATGTATCTATTCTCACCTATTAAAGCATTGATAAAAGAAGATTTTCCAGCATTAGGCCTCCCAACAACCGCAAAACGAGGTAATTCACTTTCTTCTTCAACTTCCTCCTCTTTTGGCAATACCTTTATTAAATCGTCTAATAACTCTCCGGTACCACTACCGTTAATACTAGACATTATATAATATTTTTCAAATCCTAGCGAATAAAATTCAATAGCGTCATTGGTCCGTTTGGCGCTATCCACTTTGTTAACTACTAAAAAAATAGGTTTGGCGCATTTTCGCAATAGTTTTGTAACCTCTTCGTCCATACCAGTAACTCCAGAAACAACATCCGTCATAAATATGATTGCATCAGCTTCGTCAATAGCTAGTTCAACTTGCTTATCGATTTCCGATTCAAATACATCATCACTTCCAACAACATATCCTCCAGTATCAATTAAAGAAAAGACCTTTCCATTCCAGTCACTTTTTCCATAATGACGATCTCTAGTAACACCACTAACAGCATCTACAATTGCTTCTCTTCGTTGAATTAATCTATTAAATAAAGTAGATTTCCCTACGTTTGGTCTACCTACAATGGCTACTATACTCATATCTTTTTTATTGGCTGCAAAGGTAAGCTTTACTATTTGAAGAAAAAATTCTAAATCGCAATCCAATTTCGTTGTATGCGAGCCTAGAAAACGAACTAATATCAAGACCTAGATTTAAACTTAAGAGGCATAAAAATAATGAGAATATGCTAAGACCTATTGAAAACAGTGAAGAGTTACAAAAATAATTTTCAATTTTAAGAATAAAACATCATGTTTTTAAAAGGGTCTCGAATAAAAATTAAATATTTTTGGTCTTACAATTACAATTTAAAATTGTTGAATTAGAAGCTACGAAAGCGAATTAGAGGAGTAATTTGGTGAAAAAACATACTTTTAATTACATTTTAATTTTTTTAATTTATCGCTATTAGATGGAGTCTTTAAAAGCGTTTACATAGTACCTAAAGGAAGTAAGCTGACATTTGAATATTGTTTGGCTGCGCTTATATTTTAACGATTGAATGGATCATAAATAAGGTTTTATATTAGATAGAAAAACAACAAAAAGCATCGTAAAATACTACTGATTATAACCAAATCGTTTTAATTGGCGGTCATTACTTCTCCAATTTTTATTCACTTTTACATAGAGTTCCATATGAACTTGCTTACCAAAGAATTTTTCTAAATCTTTTCTCGCTTCTACCCCTACTCTTTTTAATGCGGATCCTTTATGACCAATGATAATGCCTTTTTGTGTTTCACGCTCAACCATAATAACGCTTCGCAGTCGAATGATACTTTCTTCTTCAAAAAACTCTTCAGTATCTATTTCAACTGAATAAGGTATTTCTTTTTTATAATGCATTAATATTTTTTCACGTATGATTTCATTCACAAAAAAACGTTCTGGCTTATCTGTTAATTGATCTTTTGGATAAAAAGCTGGAGATTTTGGAAGCACATCAATAATGCGCTTAAAGACCTCTTGAACCCCAAAATCTTCAAGGGCAGAAATTGCAAATATTTCGGCATTGGGAACTTGATTTTGCCATAGCTCTAAAGATTCTTTTAACAATTCTTCGTTTCCTTTGTCTATTTTATTAATAAGTAATAGAACAGGAATCTTGGCACTAGTAATCTTATTGAAAAACGTTTCATCTTTTAACGCTTTCTCACCCAATTCTACCAAGTAAAGTAATACATCGGCATCTTCAAAAGCAGACTTCACAAATCCCATCATGCTTTCTTGTAATTGATAAGCAGGCTTTATTATTCCGGGAGTATCACTCAAAATCATTTGAAAATCATCTCCATTAACAATCCCCAAAATACGATGACGAGTCGTCTGAGCTTTGGAAGTAATAATAGAAAGTCGTTCTCCTACAAAAGCATTCATCAAGGTACTTTTTCCAACATTTGGGTTTCCAATAATATTAACAAATCCCGCTTTATGAGTCATACACTATTATTTCCTGCAAAGATAAGCTAAACTCTTAATTTAACCTCAAACCCATCGAACAAAACAGTGATGTTTGTTAGTGTTGTATATAAAATTCATGCAGCTAAAGGATTTGATGAAATGAGTACAAAAATTTAATGGATAAATATTGAACGTAATAGGTTTAGTTGTTATTAATTTACAATAGTTGAGTTATAGGTACAGGTAAAAAATCGTTACAGCATATAAACTCTATTAATCGCTTTCGCATGTTTTATTATGCTGTTTGAATTTAATAAATCAAGTTAAAGAATTGGAACTCCGTTTGAAACTAAAGATATTGAAGCAACTTCATAAATATCTGTTTTAAAATTTACCAAATTAGGGTGTGTTACAATACCTTTCCAAAGATCAGAATTTAAATAGTTATTTAAATCATCCTGATTTTTAAAATAATACACGCCTCCAAAAACACCATTTTCAACATTACCAATAAAGGTTTTTCCAATTAAACCATCAATTTTTCCAGGTGAAAAATTAGAAACAACCTCTGAACCTAATTCAGCATGTGCTTCTAAAGTCATATCCTCTAATTCATAGTTAACAACCAAAACACTCATTCCTTCTGGAGCTTTTATTTTTTCTGTATTTCTAATAGCTGCATTACCATTACTTAAATCAGAAATAGAAGCAATCCCATAGCTATCTGTTTTAAAATTTATCAAGTTGGGATGTGATGCAATACCTTTCCATAGTTCAGAATTTAAATAAGTATCTAACGATTTTTGGTTTTCAAAATAATAAACACCTCCAAAAACACCATTATCAACATTACCGATAAATGTTTTTCCAATTAAACCATCAATTTTACCAGGCGAAAAATTAGAAACAACCTCTGAACCTAATTCGGAATGTGCCTCTAAGGTCATGTCTTTTAATTCATAATTCACTATTAATAGGGCCGTGTTTTCTTTTATAACAGCGAGTTCTTTCACTTTTTTAGTTTTGTTATTACAAGATATTGTCAAAAAAAGTACGGTCAAGAATAAAATATTTCTCATTTGCATAACGATTATTTTTGTATTGTTATGTAATGTAATGATAAATAAATTAAAGTGCCTTTAACTCTTTAACAAATTTAAGATATCCTTTAATTTTTTCTTCTTTAAATATTTTCGGATTACTTGTGATAGCAGACTTAATAGCAATTTGAGATTCATCTAAAACAGATTCATCTATGGAATGAATAGAAAATAAATACATTTCAATTACAATATTTATTGTTGACATCCCTTTATCTAGGGCAATGTAACGGGTGCTTTTTTTTGTACCTAAAGGTGTAATTTTTTCGAGAAATCCTTCTTTTACTAGAAAATCTAATCTAGTAGTAAGAATATTAGTAGCTATTTTTTCTTTTGAGGACCTAAATTCTTTAAATCTGGATTTTTTATGTAAAATAACATCCCTCATTATAAGAAGCGACCATTTATCTCCAATAAGATTTGTAGAACGTGCTATTGCACAAGTATATTTTTTGGAGGAATTTG
The DNA here is from genome assembly GCA_002713705.1 of Flavobacteriaceae bacterium. GTDB lineage: Bacteria > Bacteroidota > Bacteroidia > Flavobacteriales > Flavobacteriaceae > Marifrigoribacter. Next base: position 1,871 of record PAUJ01000011.1, on the reverse strand, counting down.
CCATGTAATTCTAAATTTATTGTTTAAAACATCAAACAATAAAATTTTTAATTATTAAAAAATTTACATTTATTAAGATCATAAAGTCAAATATAAACTAAAAATTAGTTGTGTAACGCAATCAGTTTTTATTATATTTGTTTTTAACTAAGATTTAACAAAAAAACTAATAATTTATGAAAAATACCCTAATTATCACTTCTTTATGTGTTACAATGATTGCTAATGCTCAATGGGTCAATAATACTTCTTGCAATAAAAAAGGAGCCATTATTGCTAATCAAGCAATAGAATATGCAATGAATTTAGAATATATGGCCGCTTTTGGTGCTGCTAATTCAGCATTATTAATAGATGAAAATTGTGGTTGTGCACAACTAACCTTGGCATTTATTAGTAGTTCAAACTCAGAATGGGGAAGTAGAACAACAAAACTTAAAGAAATTAATGAAACTAAATTAAGTGCAGAAGAAAAAGCCTGGTATAATTATATGTTAGCCTCTTCAGAGGAACAAAAAGCTTTAGATAAAACTCTTGCAAGTCAATTTCCAAAGAGTCCATTAATAAATTACTTAACTACCTCTTTGCAGGATTTTAATTCTTTTAAAGCTTTTGCTGAAAAATTCCCTTTATACTCTTCCTCAGCCTATAACATGATATCTTATGGCTATATGAACGGAAGTTTCGGAAAAAAAGATACAGCTAAAGCTATGGAGTATGTTAAAATGTCTCAAAATATGCATGATGGTCCAAATTCATATGATTCAATGGGAGAACATTATGCTGCAATGGGAGATTACGAAAATGCATTAAACACTCAACTTAAGGCAATCGACTTTGGAACCTTTGCGTCTCCATATGCAACTAAAGCTCAACTGTATTATGCTAAAACCGAACAAGAAAAAATAAGTGAAAAAATTATAGCAAATCAAGAAGAAATGCAAAAAGCAATTTTGGGTGGGGATTATGAGTCTTACAAAAAGTTTGAACATCCAGAGATTAAAGTTTCTACAGGAGACTCTAATTTAAATCCTTTTTATATTTACACCAAAGAGGATCTCTTAAAAGGCAATGGTTTAACTTGGGATTACTTCAAGCTCTCTAATATGGAAACTTACTTTTCCCCTGATATGAAAACTGCTGTAATTACATTTGTTGCAGATGGGAATTACACCATTACAGAAACCAACGAAACTGTTCCTTATGCAACAAGAGCATCAGCAACTTGGACTAATACCGATGATGGATGGAAAATATTACATACATCGTATGCTCCAAGAAAAGGAAAAAATGGTCTTCCAGAATAAATTAAAACACGTATCATAAATAATCACAAAACATTTAAAAACATGAAAAATATTTTATTTTTAATACTACCACTTTTATTTCTTACAAGTTGCTCTAATTCGAACTCTAAGTATGCTAAAAATTTAGCGACCGCAAAGCAACTATTTAAATTGCATGGTGAAGAAAATATAGACGAACAACTAAAGCTAATTAGTAAAGACATTAAAGTTGAACTACCTTTTTATGGTTCTGATATTGTTGGATATGAAACATATACTTCCATGCTTAAAGGTTACCATGATGCTTTTGATGACATCAATTATACCGCTGAACTATGGCTTCCTGGAACGGATTCATTAGGGGTATTAAATGGTAGTGTGAGAACTTATGGAAAATGGACCGGTATTCAAGTAGCAACTGGAAAGCAATTAAACCTTAAAGGCTATTGGTATTTTGGTTTTGATGATCAAGGTTTACTTAATGCGCAAGGCGATTTTTTTGATGCTGGCGGAATGTTAAATGCGGTTTACCCTAAAAATTTAGTGTATGCTACCATGGAAGTTTTACCAGGAAAAACAGATCAG
>PAUJ01000010.1 GCA_002713705.1 Flavobacteriaceae bacterium | reverse complement strand
GATTAATTAAACAAATATAAACAAATGAAAAAATTATTACTATTACTGGTCCTTTTTTCAATAATTGGATGCAATCAGAATGAAAAAAAGATACCACATTCTCATAATACGATAACCAGCATTAAATTACATCAAGAAATTCCTGAAATAGTCCATCTCGATCTTGGAATTGAAGGTAATTCTCATGGAGATTTGATGGCTTTTGATTCAGTTTTCACTGATGATAAAGGTATGATGGGAATGTTAAGTGGTTATATTACAACTGTTGATATACCTAACGAAACAGAAATTTTTGAAGATAGAATGGTGCATATGGTTTTTGATTTTGAAGAAGCCAATACTATAGTAGTAGGAGGTAAATCGGTATATCCAAAAATTTTAGGTGCTGAATTTAAAAAACAAATACCGCAAGTAAGAGCTGTTATAGGGGGTACAGGAGACTATATGGGGGCTAGAGGTCAATTAACAACTACAAGAAACGAAGATGGTACTTATGAACATCTTATAGAGTTAATGGACTAACTAAAAAGAACAGATAGGCTTTTGCTAACTAGTTCTTGAATTATTTCTCATAAATTATTGAGTTTTATCAAAAGAGGATTTATTTTTAAAAATAAATCCNCTTTTTTTAATATCCGAAATCTTCTTTAATTTTATCTGCTTTGTCTAGCATCAAATCAATAGTTATAAAATCTACTTCTTCTTTATCATAGGCACCTTGGTATATTCTCATCGCTTTTTTAGGTTCTCCGATTTCTTCGTAATAACGAGCTAAATAATAATCACCTAAAGCAGAGTCAGGATATTGTTTTTTTGCCATTGTTGCTATTTCTCTAAGTGATTCCCAATCTTTCTTTTTTTCAGAGGCTTTACAGGTTGCTATAAAATCGGTTACTCTTATAGGATTGCTAAGCCCGAATAAATCTTTGATTGTAGCGTATTTTTCAGTTAAATAAAGGTGAATAGGTTTTTTTAATTTTAAAATTACATCCGTATATTCTTCGTTACTTATTGGACGGTATACGGAAAACATTTTTTCCAAAGCGGAAGGAATGGCCCTGGCTACCAATGAATAGTGAGTAGCTCCTTCAAAATTATCAAAGTTATAATTAAATTTTTCGCTTTTTAATACTTTTAAAGAGGAGTCTAACATTTCAGTGATTTCTCTTAAATCTTTTATGTCATCAGATCCAGTTGCGAGATAATAAAATGTTTTGGTCTGAATTTGAGGAATTCTTACTGGGAGTCGCTCATCTAAAAGAGGTGCTAAATCTGGACTTAAACAGATGTACCCATTAAATAAAGGAGGGTCTTTAAAAAGAAAATAATTGATAAAGTTTGCTGTAAAATCGTGTCCAACTGCAATTGTAAATTTTGCGGTGCGATAATTGTTGTCTATATAAGGAATTAGTTCAAGACCGATAAACTCAAAAAAATCCGCTCCTGTGCCATCTGGCATAAAATCGGTATCACCATAATTGCAATCATCATATCGAGTATTTCCTTGCATAATACCAACTACAATCGATTCGGGCATATCTTCCCAATAACTAAAGAAATCTACATTACCCGCAACAGGTTCGAATAAATAATTAGCATCCATAACCAGTACGATTGGATATACTTTTTCTGTATTTTCTTCATAATCTCTAGGAAGCTGAATTTTTAACCTTCTTGATTGATCTAGGATACTAGATTGAAACTCTTCATAAATAACTTTGGATTGTGAAAAGGAGTTAAGTCCAAAAAACAAACCTGTGATAACTAAAATTATTTTTTTCATTAGAACAAATTTTGATATTTAAAGATAATGATTTTAAAAGCATTATTTTTCCGCATTAAATAAAATTGATTACTTTCTCTTATTGTAAAACGGTAATATTAATAATGATAGTCCTCCAAAGAATACAATAGAGGTAATGTTTGAGGCCCATACGATCCATCCAAACGCAGTTCCGACAGTCTCAGGTATGCTAAAAATTCCTAAAATTCCTGCAACAAAAAATGGGTATGATCCAAAACCACTATTGGTAAAAGCAAAAGAAAAGCTNCCTACTACAAACGTTATAATTANTGTTGAAAAAGCAATATTAGAGGTTTCGTTTAATGCAAAAGTAGCTGTGTAAAAAGACAATAAGTACAGGCCCCAAATTAAAAATGAATGAACTATAAAAAAACCTTTTTTCTTCATTTTTAAAATACTTAAAACCCCATCTTTTAAACCCGAAAAAAATCGGATTATTTTTTTAATAATGACCGATTTAGAAAATTTTAAGGCTAAAAAAAACAATATTAAAAGCACCAAAATAATGCCTAGGAAATTATAAATAGTACTGATTGGTAATAGGTTTAATAAAAATTCAGAAAGCTTATCATATTGCAGTAATAAGGCGATGGCTGTAAATCCAAATAAAAAGAGGAGATCTACAACTCTTTCAGATATGATCGTGCCAAAAGCTTTATCAATAGGAATATCTTCATATTTTTTAACAATAAGTGCTCTAGATACTTCTCCGCTTTTTGGAATAAATATATTCATAATATATGCTACGGAAACCGCCATAAAATTATTTAAGAGCTTGGGTTTATAACCTAAAGGTTCTAACATGAAATTCCAGCGATACGCCCTAGAAATATGACTTAATAAACTAAAAAATAGAGAAATAATTATAAACGTGTAATCTGCATATTTGAAGTAAGCTGAAATTTCTTCTAATTGTTGAGGGCTAAATTTTGAATAAGAATAATAAATTAAAAACACACCAAGGCTCAAAGGAATAGCNACTTTTATAAATGCAATAACTGTNTTGTTCATTTATTTTAGTAAATTGTTTTGTNNGTTTGGAGCTACTAAAGTTGGCCTGGTTTTTAATNGCNTCAACAGCANTGATTGAATACCTAATTAGNATTAAAATANTTCCCNTTNGCTTCTGCTNGGTAAAGGTATTAATTTAATGCCATATTATCTATTAGTCTTATACCNCCAATAAAGCTAGCGATAAAAGCACGATATTTTTTTTTCTTGCTTTTATAAATACCTGTTTTTAGTGTTTNGGTATCGGCTATTTCAAAATATTCTAGCGTNAAAGAAGGATGANTTTTAAATTCCTTTTCCACCAATTGATTTAATTTTAAAATACTTAATAAATTAAAATTCTCTTTTATCTTTANNAGTGTTTTATAAATTAANATTGCTTCTTTTAATTGTTCATTNTTAAGGCGTTTGTTTCTNGAACTCATNGCAAGACCGCTTGTTTCTCTAATCGTTGGACACCCAATAACTTTTANAGGAAGATTTTCAATTTCAACTAATTTTCTTACAATTCTTAATTGCTGAAAATCCTTTTCTCCAAGATAAGCTTTATTGGGTTTTATTATTCTAAAAAAAAGATTTAATACAGTTCCAACNCCNTCAAAATGGCCTNTGCGATGTTTTCCTTCCATTTCGCTTTCTATTCCTGAAAAATTATAGCTTTTCGAACTTATATTGTTATTGTATAACTCCAAAGCACTTGGCGAAAAAATAAAAATATTTTTTGAAAAANGTTTTAAATGCGCGATGTCATTTTCTATAGTTCTNGGATATTTTAGNAAGTCATTTGGATTGTCAAATTGTGTTGGATTAACAAAAATACTTACTACAACACAGTCATTTTCCANATTNGCTTGTTCAACNAAGGAAATATGNCCTACATGCAAAGCCCCCATAGTCGGAACAAATCCAATGGTTTTANGATTNGTTATAAANGGTAAAAGNGCTTNNNTTAGCGAGGAGCTTGNTTTATNTATTTTCATTTTAAAAAAATATTAAGACAGTAAAAATAATATATTAAAGTCAGTCTGCATAAATTTTCGTAATTTTGCATTTTTTANGCACCACGAAAAAATTATATATGAAAGATAAAAGGATNTTATATGTNTCTTCAGAAGTAGTACCTTATTTGCCTGAGACTGAGATTTCTTCAATGTCGTTTGAAGCATCTCGAATGGTAAACAGTAACAAAGGNCAAATTAGAATATTTATGCCTCGTTACGGTAATATTAACGAACGTAGACATCAACTTCATGAGGTTATTAGATTNTCNGGAATGAATTTGGTGATTAATGATATGGATGTTCCGCTAATTATTAAAGTAGCATCGATTCCTAAAGANCGAATGCAAGTTTATTTTATTGATAATGAAGANTANTTTAAGAGAAAAGCAACATTTGAAGATGAAGANGGAAAGCTTTTTGATGACAATGACGAAAGAGCTATTTTCTTTGCAAAAGGAGTTATTGAAACAGTTAAGAAATTAAATTGGTCACCAGATATTATTCATGTTCATGGGTGGTTAGCCTCTTTTTTGCCNNTATATTTAAAAAAGTATTACAACCAAGAACCTTTATTTGAAAATAGTAAAATAGTTACATCTNTATACAATCAAGGNTTTAAAGGNCNTTTAAANGNTAANGTTACTAAAAAAATTATGTTTGATGGNATTGATGAAAAACANATAGAAGAATTAAAAGAACCTGATTATNTTAANATGATGAANGTTGCTATAAAAAATTCAGATGCTATTATATATGGTTCTGAAGAGCTTCCGAATGAATTAGAGGAATATCTTAANAATACTGAAATACCAATGTTAAAGTATCATAAAAAAGAAGATATNTCTCCTGCTTATTTAGATTTTTACCTTTCAAAAGTATTGTCATAAATACATCATTTTATTTTANTATGAAAACACAAAATACTTTGCCTAAGATAATGGCAATATTATTTTTNATTATTTCTATTNTTTCCTGTCANGAAGATTTTAATACAATAGGTGGAGATATTGTNGCAAATGATAGTCTTTTATCTCAACTAGATAATTCTCAAACTGTAGTGGCTTATAGCAGNAAACTAGCTCCGGTTCAAACCAANATNATACCGGTTAGTCAATTAGGTATTTATAATGATGGAACCTTTGGAAAATCAACTATAAATTATNTAACCCAACTACTAATGAATGTTCCAAACCCTGTTTTTGGAGATTCCATAGGACAAGAAATTGTTTTAGATAGCGTGATGTTATATATCCCCTATTTTAACGAGAACACTACAGAAGAAAGTATTACAACATATACGTTAGATTCCGTTTTCGGGAGTGAACCTGTAAATATTTCGTTGTATGAGTCTAATTATTTTTTAAGAGATTTAGATCCCAATTCAAACTTTCAAGATCCTCAGTATTATTACTCTAATCAAGGGCCTATTTTTGAAAATAATTTATTGCAAAACGACTTGTTTACAGAAATAGAAGATTTTGTTCCAAGTAATGTAGGTCATGTTATAATTAGTAATGAAACGGCAGAAGACGGCGTGGTTACTATTGACACTACTACGATTCCACCAGGTATAAGAGTGCCATTATCAAATAATTATTTCCAAGAAAAAATATTAGACAAAGAAGGAGATCCCTTTTTAAGTAATAATAATAATTTTAAGGATTACTTTAGAGGAATATACTTTAAAGTAACGTCTAATACTGATAATGGAAATTTATTTATTTTCAATCCCCAACTTGCTAACATTACACTTTATTATAAATTTTTAAGAGCCCGAGAAGATAGTTCTGGTAATCCTGTACTAGATGATGATGGGGTAGCTATAATTGACACTATCTTTGAGGAATACGTCTTAAGTTTCGCTGGAGTAAATTTAAATGTTTTTGATAACGAACTGTCTCCAGAAGTTGCTTCAGCCATTGCATCTCCAAACGTAAATGAAGGTGAAGAGAATCTTTATGTAAGGGGAGGTGATGGAATTATAACTGTTATTAATTTATTCGGGGAAGATCTTGATCAAAATGGGGTTTCTGATGAATTAGAAGTGCTTCGAGATAAAAATTGGTTAATTAATGATGCAAATTTAAAATTTTATATAGACCAAAGTAAGATTGTTGGCGGAAAAACAGAGCCAGAGAGACTGACCGTTTATAATATTAACAATAATACGGTTTTAGCTGATTATTTTTTAGACCCAACATCTGGAGAGGAACCCAATAATGCAATATCAAATCACATGGGAAGAATTGAAAGAAATAGCGATGATTTAGGGGTTTCTTATGAAATTAATTTAACACATCACATCAGTAATTTAATTAATAAAGATTCAACAAATGTTTCCATAGGTTTAATCACCACTCAAAATGTATTGTTAAATGGCTTTCAAAAACTAGACACCATACTTGATCCTAATCAAAATTTACAAACCATTAAAACGGTACAAAGAAGCAGTGTGATTTCTCATGAGGGCACGGTTCTTTTTGGAAATAATACGCTTGATGAGGATAAAAAATTAATATTAGAAATTTATTACACGGAAATAAACTAAAAAAATGTGCGGAATTACAGGATACATAGGTAATAAGGAGGCCTATCCAATTATTATAAATGGATTAAAAAGACTTGAATATAGAGGTTATGACAGTGCAGGAGTCATGATTTATGACGGTACTGAAATTAACCTAACTAAGACTAAAGGAAAAGTAGCCGCTTTAGAAACAATTACCAACAAAAATCCGAAAAGAAGAGAAGGAAAAATAGGTGTCGGCCACACAAGATGGGCTACTCACGGTGTTCCTAATGATGTTAATTCCCACCCGCATTTTTCTCAATCGGGTAATTTAGTAATTGTGCATAACGGAATCATTGAAAATTATGATACCTTAAAAAAAGAATTAATTTCTAGAGGCTATACTTTCCAAAGTGATACAGATACAGAAGTACTTGTTAATTTAATTGAAGAAGTAAAAAAACAGGAAAAGTGTAAACTAGGAAAGGCTGTGCAATTAGCACTAAATCATGTAACAGGTGCTTATGCGATTGCCGTTTTTGATAAGAAAAAACCCAATGAAATTGTTGTTGCAAAATTAGGTAGCCCAATAGCAATTGGAGTAGGAAAGAACAATGAAGAATTTTTTATAGCTTCTGACGCTTCTCCGTTTATTGAGTTTACTAAGAATGCTGTTTATCTAGAAGATGAGGAAATGGCTATTATTAAACTTGGAAGAGATATTCGAGTAAGAAAAATAAAGAACGATTTACGAATTAAAGCTTCAATTCAAAAACTTCAATTAAGTTTAGAGCAAATAGAAAAAGGTGGATATGATCATTTTATGATCAAAGAAATTCATGAACAACCAAAAGCAATTATTGATACGTATAGAGGAAGAATGTTGGCTGAAAAGGGAATTATAAAAATGGCTGGGGTTGATAATAACCTCAAAAAATTTTTAAATGCAGAGCGTATTATTATCGTAGCCTGTGGGACTTCGTGGCATGCGGGACTTGTTGGAGAATATCTTTTTGAAGACATGGCTAGAATTCCTGTTGAGGTTGAATATGCGTCTGAATTTAGATATAGAAACCCAGTTATAACCTCCAAAGATATTGTGATTGCTATTTCGCAATCTGGAGAAACAGCAGACACGTTAGCTGCAATTAAATTGGCAAAATCTAAAGATGCTTTTGTTTTTGGAGTTTGTAATGTAGTAGGCTCATCTATTGCTAGAGAAACAGATGCTGGAGCTTATACCCATGCAGGACCAGAAATAGGAGTTGCATCCACCAAGGCATTTACAACTCAAATAACGGTATTATCGTTAATTGCATTAAAACTAGCCAAGGCTAAAGGAACACTTTCAAATTCAGCATTTCACACCTACTTGCAAAAAATGCAATTGATTCCATCTAAAGTTGAAAAACTATTACAATTAGACGATAAGGTTAAAGAAATTGCAAGAGTCTATAAAGATGCTAAAAACTGTTTATATTTAGGAAGAGGATTTAACTTTCCTGTGGCATTAGAAGGGGCTTTAAAATTAAAAGAGATTTCATATATCCATGCTGAAGGATATCCTGCTGCTGAAATGAAACATGGACCCATCGCTTTGATTGATGAGAACATGCCTATTTTTGTTATTGCCACCAATAAGGGACATTATGACAAAGTAGTTAGTAATATTCAAGAAATTAAATCTAGAAGTGGTAAGATTATTGCCATTGTTACAGAAGGCGATGTAACGGTAAAAGAAATTGCCGATCATGTTATTGAAATTCCAGAAACGGAAGAAGCACTAACACCCTTATTAACAACAATTCCTTTTCAACTATTATCGTATCATATAGCAGTAATGCTAGATAAGAATGTAGACCAACCAAGAAATTTAGCAAAATCTGTTACAGTAGAGTAGCAGAAACAACCGGTTATCCTTAACCCTTAAACCTTATCGTAAGATTTTCATTTTCAGTAACTACTACCAAACTTTGGGAATCAAATTATAGTAATTACCAACAGTATTTATTCAATCGAATTTTTGAATATAAAGAGAATAATGTAACCCCTATTGGTTATATAAAAATATCTAAAATATTCAATGATGAAGGCTTTAAAATACCTCGTGGAAGTATCTTAAAGAATAACAGCTTTCTTTCATTTAAAAAAAGTAAAGATTTGAGAGGAACGAATTAATAGAAAGGATATCGTTTAGATTTCTAATGTCACAATAGAGAATAGAAATCATAATTAATTTGGTCTATAATATAAACTTCACTCTTAGCCTAGACCATTCTTATTGAAATTTAATATTAAGGCAATAATTAGTACATTTAAATTAAATAGATATTTTTTCTTATAGTATTAATTGCTAAAAAAAAGTAGTTAATTTTTAGATAATAATAAGGTAAAAGAAATACACGAAATTTTATGATTCAATATATGATTGCACTAATTTAGGTTGCCAAATTCTTAATTTTAGGTTAAAATTATGTATATTTCGAACATAAAAATCAATTCAAACAATTATATGAAGACAATTATTACATTTTTTTGTATGTGTTTTAGCTTAGTAGCTTTTTCACAAACTACCGTTACTGGTAATGTTGTAGACGAATCCCAAGAACCAACTTTAGGAGCAAATATTACCGTAATGGGTGTTGCTATTGGAACATCTACAGATTATGATGGTAATTTTACTTTAACAGTCGATCAGGAACTGCCATTTTCAATTCAAATTAGTAGCATTGGTTATCAAACTATCACTCAAGAAGTAACAGCTAATAACCAAATGCTTAATATTACATTAATAGAAGGAGACCAATTAGACGAAATTGTTCTTTCCGCTTCTAGAACTCCTGAAAGTGTTAGAGAATCTCCTGTAACTATCGAAAGATTTGATGCCAGAGATATTAAAAATGCAACTTCCCCAGATTTTTATGCCAGTTTAGAAAACTTAAAAGGTGTTGATATCAATAAAGGGAGTTTAACATTTAGTTCGTTAAATACTCGTGGCTTTGCAACATTCGCAAATACTCGTTTTGTTCAATTAGTCGATGGAATGGATAATTCTTCACCAGCGTTAAACTTTGCTATCGGGAACTTTCTAGGATTGAACGAATTAGACGTTCAGAGTGTTGAATTATTACCTGGAGCTTCTTCAGCGCTATATGGTGCGAATGCTTTTAATGGTATTCTTTTTATGACGAGCAAAAGTCCTTTTGATGATCAAGGAGTTAGCGTATATGTTAAAACCGGAATTACTTCACAACAAGCTGCCGGAGATAATAACTTTTACGATTTTGGAATTAGAGCTGCACATAAGTTCAGTGACAAATTTGCTGCAAAAGCAAATTTTTCATACTTACAAGGTACAGAATGGTATGCTACAGACACCAATCAATACAACTTAAATAAACCTGGAACACCAGATACTGTTATTCCATTTGAAAATCAACCTGCACACGATGGATTGAATATTTATGGTGATGAGGTAAGTTTAGGTGCATTAGGTACAAATTTAAATGAAGTTGGTCAATCAATAGAAGCTCTTGGTTTAATTCCAGCTGGATCAAGTGCTCTTATTCCAGCAGTAAATGTATCAAGAACAGGATATAGAGAACAAGATGTTACTACCTATGAGGCTGCAAGTGGTAAAGCAGATTTCTCTTTAAACTATAAACCAACAGGAGGTGATTTGGAAGTAGTTTGGAATTCTAAATTTGGATTTGGAAGAACAATCTATCAAGGTGCTAACAGGTATCAATTGGATAACTTCTTAATGCAACAACATAAATTAGAACTGAGAAGTAAAGACTTTTTTGTAAGGGGGTACATGACTAGTGAAGATGCTGGTAATTCGTACGATATGCGATTTACGGGTATTAATTTATCTAAAATTAATGCGACTGAATGGTTTGGGCTTTATGCGGGAACTTATTTNCAATCTGTGTTAGGAGGAGCTACTGANGCNCAAGCCCATGCAGGTGCTAGACTTCAAGCAGATGATGCTTATACTTTNCAGCCAGGNACAGCAGAATTTAATGCAGCTTACGANCAAATTATNGANNATCCAGATGTTAANNNNGGGTCTAAATTTGTTGACCAAACAAAAATGTATGTTGGTGAGGGTAATTATAATTTCAGAAGTCTTTTAAAGGATTATATGGATCTTCAAGTGGGAGGTTCTTACAGACAATATTCATTAAANTCTGATGGAACAATTTTCACNGATTATGATGGNCCTATTGAGTATGGNGAATTAGGCGCTTATGTNCAAGGTTCAAAAAAATTCCTAGCAGAAGAAAGNTTAAAATTAACNGCNTCTATTCGTGTTGATAAAAANGATTTTTTNGATGCTAAATTTTCNCCAAGAGTTTCTTTAAATTATTCAGCGGGTGATAAAAAGCAACACAACATAAGAGGTTCCTACCAAACAGGATTTAGAAATCCAGATACGCAAGCATTGTTTATAGGATTTGATGTTGGTAGAGCAATTTTAGTAGGTTCTTCACCAGATAACTTAGATAGAAGATTNCCAGGAACAGANTTAACAGGTCAAGATGCTTACTTTAATTCTTATACNAGGACATCAGTAGAAGCGTTCGCTGCGACTGGAGATCCAACTTTATTAGAAGCGACAGTNACTTCNCTTGTTCAACAAGAAAAAGTTACTGCTTTTGATATTGGNTATAGAGGTAAAATTGGACCAATTAATTTAGATGCNAATCTTTACTANAANATGTATGATGGATTTATCAATCAAAAAATTGTAATTACTCCTGAAAATGGNAGTACTGCCGATGGTTCTGCTATCGCTGATATCGTTACTGGTCAATACAAAGCTTTTCAATTATACACNAATGCNACTGAACANATCCAATCTTATGGTTTTGTGGTTGGAGGTAATTTTAAATTTGCTGAGAACTTTGTTTTTGGAGTAAATTATACTTANGCTAAATTTGATTTTGATCAAGCNAANGAACCAGATTTTGCTGCTGGATTTAATACCCCAGAGAATCAGGTNAAAATTTCAATTGGAAATCCGAAATTATTTAAAAACTTTGGATTTAANATTGATGGACGTTATAAAGGTTCATATTTATGGGAATCGAGTATTNCTAATGCAGTGATGCCAGAAATATATGTTGTAGATGCTCAGATAAATTATGGAATTCCTGCAATAAAATCTGTTATTAAAGCAGGTGCNACAAATNTAGGAGGTAATGAGTATCAAAGTGCAGTAGGNACTGGATTTATTGGATCTCAATATTACATCTCTTTAACTATAAATAATTAATAATAAATAATAGTAATATGAAAATATTTAATTTATACAAAAGTATTGGAGTACTTGCTTTAGCAATTACTTTATTGACATCTTGTTCTAATGATCAATATTGGAGTGATCCAGTAACAGAAACACTTCCTNNATTAACTTCAGGTTCTGCAGATTTTTCTAATTATGTAGCTCTTGGAGCTTCTTTTTCTGCCGGAGTTAGTAGTGGCTCATTATTTATTGCNAGTCAAAACAATTCGTTCCCAAATACATTAGCAGGGGCTATGGCAAATGCTGGTGGGGGAGATTTTAGACAACCATTGGTAAGTGACAATATTGGAGGTTTACTTTTAGGAGGAGTTAAAATAGTAAATCCTAGATTGTATTTTAATGGATCAGNACCAGCACAATTCCCGACGGATGTTATGCCGACAACTGAAGTTACAAATATTTTAACTGGACCTTTTAACAACATGGGTGTTGGGGGAGCTAAAAGTTTTCATTTTGTAGCACCAGGTTATGGAAATCTTGCCGGTGTTCCTTTAGGNNTAGCAAATCCTTATTTTGCACGAATGGCTTCAAGTCCTAATGCAACAGTATTAGAAGANGCAGTGTCTCAAGANCCAACATTTTTNACNATATCTGTAATGGGGGGTAATGATGTTTTAGGTTATGCTACTTCAGGAGGAGTTGGAACGGACCAAACAGGAAATTTAGATCCTTCTACCTACGGGTCAAACGATATTACAGATCCAAACGTATTTGCATCTGTTGAAAATTCTATAGTAGCTGCTTTAACCGCTAATGGAGCTAAGGGTGTGCTTTCTAACGTTCCTTATGTAACCGATTTACCATATTTTACTACGGTACCTTTTAACGCTGTACCTTTAGATGCAGCAACTGCTGCATTATTAAATGGTGCTTTTGCCGAGTACAATGGAGGATTGTTATTAGTAGAATCACTAGGATTAATAACAGCTGAGGAGAGAGCATCAAGAACTATTTTGTTTTCAGAAGGCCAAAATGCGGTTACTATAGTAGATGAAGACTTAACCGATTTAAGCGCTTTAGGTCTTCCTAATTACAGACAAGCAACATCAAATGATTTAGTAGTTCTACCAGCAAGTTCAATTATAGGTACTTTAGTAGATAACAATCCGCAGTTAATAAATGGGGTTTCTGTTCCTTTAGCAGATAATTGGGTTTTAACTGACATTGAGACTCAGAACGTTATAACAGCTACAGATGCGTATGCTGCAACAGTAGAAGCGCTTGCAGACGCATACGGTTTAGCTTTTGTAGATTTAAGACTTGTTTTAGCTGAAGCAGCTACCACTGGAATCATGTTTGATGAATTTAATTTAAATACAAACTTAGTATTAGGAGGCTTGGTAAGTTTAGATGGTGTTCATTTAACCGCTCGTGGCTATGGACTTATGGCTAATAAGTTCTTAGAGGCTATTGATGTAACTTATGGTTCTAATTTTGGAGCATCAGGTTCTATGATTAAAGCAAATGATTATGTTATTATGTATCCAGAAACACCAAATTTTTAATAATTAATTTTTATAAAATATTAAAAAACCGAAGTATTTAACTTCGGTTTTTTTATTTAATATGTTTTTACAGTTTATTTCTGAGACTTTATATGGTTAATTAAAAAGTATTAGTTAGAAATAAAAATATAGAGTTTAGGCTTGTATATTTTCATTATAAAAAACTATATTTGCAGCGTTTAAAATAGGGGAGATTTACAGCCCTAATAATACTAAAAAATAAACAGTTAATAATGTCAAAAGTTATAGGTAAAGTTGCCCAGATTATTGGACCCGTTGTAGATGTTGAATTTGCAAACGGATCAGAACTTCCAAAAATTTACGATTCTCTTGAAGTAAATAATAATGGAAAATTATTAGTATTAGAGGTGCAATCACATATTGGAGAAAATACAGTGAGAACTATCTCTATGGATTCAACAGATGGATTAAGTAGAGGAGTTGATGCAATAGCAACAGGACTTCCTATACAAATGCCAATTGGAGACGATATATATGGACGTCTTTTTAATGTTGTTGGAGATTCAATTGATGGTATTGGTGATTTGCCAAAAACAGGAGAAAACGGAATGTCAATTCACCGGGACGCTCCAAGATTTGAAGATCTTTCTACTTCTACAGAAGTTCTTTTTACAGGGATTAAAGTAATTGATCTTATCGAACCTTATGCAAAAGGTGGTAAGATTGGTTTATTTGGTGGAGCAGGTGTTGGTAAAACAGTACTTATACAAGAGCTTATTAATAATATAGCAAAAGGACATGGTGGGCTTTCAGTATTTGCTGGAGTAGGAGAACGTACTCGTGAAGGAAACGATTTACTTCGTGAAATGTTGGAGTCTGGAATTATAAAATATGGTGACGACTTCTTACATTCTATGGAAGATGGAGGTTGGGACCTTTCAAAAGTTGAAAAATCTGCTTTAAAAGAATCCAAAGCAACCTTCGTTTTTGGACAAATGAACGAACCTCCTGGGGCTCGTGCACGTGTTGCATTATCAGGTTTAACAATTGCTGAATATTTCCGTGATGGAGCCGGAGATGGACAAGGAAAAGATGTTCTTTTCTTCGTAGA
This sequence comes from Flavobacteriaceae bacterium, assembly GCA_002713705.1. Classification (GTDB taxonomy): domain Bacteria; phylum Bacteroidota; class Bacteroidia; order Flavobacteriales; family Flavobacteriaceae; genus Marifrigoribacter. The sequence goes on along the minus strand of PAUJ01000010.1, from coordinate 13,693 downwards.
TAATATTTTCCGTTTTACACAAGCAGGATCTGAGGTGTCAGCACTTTTAGGTCGTATGCCATCAGCGGTAGGATACCAACCAACATTAGCTACCGAGATGGGAGCAATGCAAGAGCGAATTACTTCAACTAAAAGAGGTTCTATTACTTCTGTACAGGCGGTTTACGTTCCTGCAGATGATTTAACTGATCCAGCACCAGCAACAACATTTGCTCACTTAGATGCAACAACGGTATTGTCTCGTAAAATTGCTGAGCTAGGTATTTATCCNGCGGTAGATCCATTGGATTCTACTTCTAGGATTTTAACTGCTGATATTTTAGGAGATGAACATTATGANTGTGCTCAACGTGTAAAAGAGTTATTACAACACTACAAAGAATTACAAGANATTATCGCAATTTTAGGGATGGAAGAGTTATCTGAAGAAGATAAACTTTCTGTATATAGAGCTAGAAAAGTTCAACGNTTCTTATCTCAACCTTTCCACGTTGCTGAACAATTTACNGGGATTCCAGGATGTTTAGTAGATATTAAAGATACTATTAAAGGATTTAATATGATAATGGATGGTGAATTAGATAAATTACCTGAAGCTGCATTTAACCTTAAAGGAACCATTGAAGAGGCTATCGAAGCTGGTGAAAAAATGTTAGCTGAAGTATAATAGCACACTTAATAATAATTGTATGTATTTAGAAATAGTAACTCCAGAAGCTTCTTTAGTAAGTGGTGAAGTAGAATCTTTAACAGTACCCGGAGTAGATGGTGAGTTTCANATGTTAAATAACCATGCATCTATTGTTTCATCATTACAAAATGGAAAAGTAAAATTTAAAGGAGCACCTACTTTTACTAAAGGATTTGAAGATAAATTCGNTAAGGAAAANGANGGTAGATGGTCTTTACAAATAAATAGTGGNACCATCGAAATGAAAGANAATAAAGCAGTTGTTTTGGCAGATTAAGTCNAAGAGCTATNATGNTATNNNAAAATCCNAAATTTTATTAATTTGGGATTTTTTTATTNTANAANTTTAAATNTATNANCTATTNTTTTAATNACNNTTTTTAAGGTAATTTCTTCTTTTTAATCGTTAGAGTGANGTNTNAAAATTGTNAANNATAGATTGTCATACTNTGTTTNNAANAACTCATTTTCAATGTTTTANCAAGCTNTTTTTTATCNTNTAAANNTTAATTATAATCGATACTTTTTNTTNAAAATNGATTACATATTTANAAATAACTTTATTTTTGCTTTTTAATAACATGGCTATGAAAATAAAATANAANTTCNTGTTCGTTACTTTATTTTTNGGAANGGTTTCACTTTCACAAGAGACNACTTCTGAGGAACAATTAGATGAAATATTAATTACTTCCAGCAGAATAGATTTNCCATTTTCTGAAAACTCTCGAACCATTACTGTGATTACTTCTGAAGATATTAAAAACAGTACCGCAACCAATGTTACTGATTTNNTNCANAGCGTTGCAGGNCTTGATATTAGAAGAAGAGGAATTGANGGTATGCAATCAGATATTTATATTCGTGGGGGACAATTCAATCAAACTTTAATCTTGATTGATGGTTTTAAAACGGAAGATCCACAAACTGGACACCATACNATGAATATGATGATTCCNATAGAAGATATTGAACGAATTGAAATAATTAAAGGGCCATCAGCAAGAATATTTGGTCAAAATGCATTTTCTGGAGCGGTNAATATTGTAACAAAAAGCAATGTAAAAGANCAATTAAAATTGGAACTAGGAAGTGGTTCATATGGTAAATTAAGCCTAGGACTTACTGCAGCAACTAANCTTGAAAAATCAAGTCATTTGGTNAATTTTGAATATAATGGTAGTAAGGGTTATCGTGAAAATACGGACTATAATAATATTAATTATTTTTTAAAGAGCAGTATANAAACCAATCATCAGCCTATTGATGTAATNGCAACATTCATNGATCGAAAATTTGGGGCTAGTAACTTTTATACCAATAATCCAGTATATAACGAATATGAGGAAACTCAAACAAGTTTGGTTGGAATTTCAACTTCTATCAACAAAAANAATTGGACCTTTAAACCAAAATTATATTGGAAAAGAGGACAAGATATGTTTGTTTTAAAGAGNGACGATCCAAGCTTTTCNAGAAANTTTAATATTACCAATAAAATAACAGCAGAAGTAAATTCTTCGTTTAAATCTTCATTGGGAATTACAGGNATTGGATTAGATCTTTCTGAAACTACTTTATCAAGTAACAACCTAGGAGATCAAAATAGAACGGTTGTTAATATGTTTGTAGAACATCGTCTTTTATTAATAAATAANAAATTAGATATCACTCCCGGAGTTTCGTTGAGTTATTATTCAGATTTTGATTTTTATGCATTTCCAGGATTGGATGTTGGATATTCATTTTCCAATAATTTAAAAATTTATGGGAATATTGGCTATTCTTACAGAGTCCCTACTTACACTGAATTATACACTAATATTCCAAACTTTCTATCAGGTAATTCAGAGTTAAAACCTGAAAAAGCACTTGCAGAAGAATTAGGAATAAATTACACCATCAAGAAATTAGAATTGACTGGGGCGATTTTTAGAAGAGAAGCTAAGGATTTGATAGATTATATTAAGGAAACAGAAGAAAGTCCAATTTTTGTAGCTCAAAACCTAAGAGAAGTNACAACATCTGGATTTGAATTAAANGCAGCTTATAATTTTATNCTTTTTAATAATTCTCAGAGAGTGAAATTAGGTTATACTTTTTTGGAAGATGATTATCANGATACAAATGTTTTCGCTTCAAGGTATTTAATAGACACTTCAATAAAGAATCATTTTACTGGAGTGTTTGATTTTACGATTGCTAAAATTATAAAGCCTAGTATTACTTATAAATATGTAGAAAGACCACAAGAATCCTATAGTATTGTTGATGCAAAACTTGCTGCAGCTATTAAATCATTTTCTGTATTTATACTCTTTAATAATATTTTTGATACAGAATATTATGAAAAGGATAATGTAATTATGCCAAGGAGTAATTTTGAGTTTGGACTGACTTATACATTTAAATAAAAATCAATATTTACTGGGTTAAAAGCAAATATCTCTGTTAAAATAAATCAAATTTAATCGCTTTTATAAAATTTGAGAAGTTTGTAAAATAATACAGTTCCAACATACAAAGCCATTCCATAGCAAGTATGACAAATAAAAGTTCGTAGCAGTAAAATNTCTTTAATAGAACTATCAGCTCCAGCCCATCCCAGNCCAAGTGCGGGCATTTCTAGATACAAAGGCATAAACATAAATAACCACATCATAATTAATGCAGGTAGTATTTTTGGTCTGGATTTNAGGATTTTAAAACTNAGTAAAAAATACAAATAAGTNTCCATGAGGCAGACAAGTATATGTGCTGATAGTCCAACAAATGTTTCTCCTTTTAATTTGGGGATTTTCGAAAAATTTGGATCTGGAAATAAAGCCTCTCCACTAAATAAGGTGATAATATATCTCCCTAAACTTTGATAGCCTGCCAAGACNGATCCCATATCATAAATTTCAGCAANTATTTTTGCAGAAGTATCAATAACTATTGCTCCAAAAATNCCAACAAAAAGCAACGCTNTTATTTTTATTTTAATACCATGGTCATTAAAATAGTTGTTGCTCATTCTATGTTAGGTTGTGTATAATTTATTGTATTGTGTNAACGAATCTAAATAGATTTTTTTAAAAATAAAAATCAAGCAATATTTTATGCNATTGATTGGCTTAAATNGATTGATTTAGGCAATCATTGTGTTTTANACTTTATNAACTCATTGACCTTATCNTAAACTAAAAACGATTCCCAGCCTCGATATAACAAATAATCAGCTAGTTTTTTTCTTTTTTTTTGTAGGTTATTTTCAGAACTTAATTGAAAATATCGTTTTTGTGCCAATTCGCTAAACGTNTTTTCATAGTCTTTGTCAGTAATCTCTTTTAGTCCTAAATCAATATTATATTTAGAAATGTCTCTATNCCTGAGTTCTCTTACAATACGTTGTTTTCCCCATTTTTTATGGTTGAATTTCCCTCTTGTAAATGCTTGTGCAAATCGAGTTTCATTTAAGAAATTATGTTTTAATAAATGAAGAATAATGATATCGATTGCATCAGGAATCATTCTCATTTCTCTCAGTTTTTGATTCACTTCTTTATGACAACGTTCTTGGTAAACACAATAACCCTCAAGTTTAGAAGTCGCTTCTTTTAGGGTATATGTTTTTTGATAATTGGAATTCACTAAAAATTTTATTTNTCAAATTTAATTAAAAAANGGCATAAAAAAACCTCCTAAGTTTTCACAAAGGAGGTTTTTTTCAGGTTATTTTATCTTCGAATCATCTTTGTCTACAAAGTGATATTCTAGATACGTGTAAGCATCTCTTGGTTGTATTGTCACCCACTTCTTGTGCTCCATAAACCACTTGGTTCGCACGGATGGAAAACCTTTTGTTANAAAGGCTGCTATAAAAGGATGTGTGTTTAGAGTTATCTTCTTATAGTCTTTTTTGATAAGATTTTTAAGCTCATCAGTCATTTTATTCACCAATACTATTGGTGCTTCAACCTCGGTAGTCTCTCCATTATTTGGATTTTCTTCTCGAGTTTTAATATTCATTTCTGGTCGTACGCGTTGTCGGGTTATTTGTATTAAACCAAACTTAGTAGGGGGTAATATTTTATGTTTTGCACGATCGTCGCTCATTTCTTTAAGCATGTGATCGAATAATTTTTTTCGATTGGCAGCTNTNGCCATATCTATAAAATCGATAACAATAATACCTCCCATATCACGCAATCTTAGTTGTCGTGCTACTTCGCTAGCAGCAATTAAGTTTACTTCTAATGCGGTTTCCTCTTGATTATTTGTTTTACTACTTCGGTTACCNCTATTAACGTCAATTACGTGCAACGCTTCAGTATGCTCNATCACCAAGTAAGTCCCCTTACTTCCTGATACCGTTCTACCAAACGCTGTTTTGATTTGACGTTCAATCCCAAANTTTTCAAACAAGGGATTTTTAGAATCATAATACTTAACAATATTNTCTTTGTTAGGTGCAATTGATTGCACATAATCTTTAATTTGTAAGTAAAGTGTTTCGTCGTCTATATAAATTGAAGAAAACGAATCGTTAAAGACNTCTCTAATAATAGATGCNCCTCTATTTAACTCACTTAACACCTTTGAAGGAAGGTGNGCTCCTCGTAACTTTTTACACATCGCATTCCAGCGATCCATGAGATTTTCTAAATCTCTATCCAGTTCAGCTACTTTTTTACCCTGGGCTACAGTTCGTATAATAACTCCAAATCCTTTAGGTTTAATNCTTGTTAANAAGCGTTTTAACCTNTCTTTTTCTTCCTTAGATTCTATTTTTTGNGAAATAGAAACTCGATCAGAAAACGGTACCAATACAATGTAGCGTCCTGCTATCGAAAGCTCTGAACTAATTCTTGGACCTTTAGTGGAAATGGGCTCTTTTACNATCTGAACCAATGTCGATTGATTAGACTTTAGTACATGATTTATACCTCCGTTTTTATCAATATCTTTTTCAAATGGGAAATTTTTTAAAGAATAATCTTTAAGTTTACCTGTGCTTACACTCTTAACGAATTTTAAAAGAGAAGCGACTTTAGGACCTAAATCATGATAATGCAAAAAAGCATCTTTTTCATAACCTACATTTACAAATGTAGCATTTAAGCCCGGAACAATTTTTCGAGTTTTGGCGATAAACACATCACCAACCGAAAACTTATTATCGTCTTCTTCTTTATGTAATTCTATTAGTTTTCCATCTTTTAAAAGGGCAAAATCAACTGATTGTGAACTGGATCTAATAAATAATTCGTAGTTCACGTTTCATTAATTTTTATCCATCATACCTATAAGCATGACAAATGGATTAAACATTATTTTATCACAGGTTGTTGAATTCTCACTATTATAGTGAGAAAAACCCGTCGAAATTAAAAAGTTAAAAAAACTAATTAATTTCATTTTCAAAGAACTTTTTTATTTTTAAACTAAGCAAATAATCTCTTANTTCTTAGTTTTATGGCGGTTAGCACGACTTCTTTTCTTTCTTTTATGAGTAGAAATCTTTGCTCTTTTTCTTTTTTTACCACTTGGCATAGTAATCTGTTTATATATCCCGATTTAACGAGATGGTTATTATTTTACCTTAACATTAGTTTTTACACCTTCTACAAATATTTTAGCAGGCTTAAATGCTGGTATATTATGTGCAGGGATTTTAATTGTAGTNTTTTTTGAAATGTTTCTTCCTGTTTTTTCAGCTCTTTTCTTTACAATAAAACTTCCAAAACCTCTTAAATAAACATTGTCACCACCTTCTAATGAATTTTTNACTTCATTCATAAAGGTTTCAACTGTAGCTTGAACATCTCCTTTTTCCATTCCTAGTTTGTCTGAAATTTTCGCTACGATATCTGCTTTTGTCATTATGTGTTAAATTTATATATTAAAATATCTCTTTTTTTCAAGGTGGCAAATATATGAATTTTATAATCAAAAAATCTAATGGTAAACCATTAAAATTTAATTAGATAAAGGCTAATTTCGTAGAATGCTAAAAAGCAACTTCCATTTTAGTAAAAAACTCATCTTGTGGTATTTAGCTCATAAAAGAGATTTGCCCTGGAGAACTACTGCTATACCTTATTATGTATGGCTTTCAGAAATTATACTTCAGCAAACAAGAGTTGAACAAGGTTTACCATATTATCAAGCATTCGTTACTGAATATCCTACTGTAGACAACTTAGCCAATGCTAGTGAGGAGGAAGTATTAAAATTATGGCAAGGTTTGGGTTATTACTCTCGCGCAAGAAACCTTCACGCTACTGCTAAATATATTTCAAATGAATTAAATGGTGTTTTTCCAATTTCTTACAAAGAACTTATTAAACTAAAAGGGGTTGGAGATTACACGGCTAGTGCAATAGCCTCTATTTGTTTCAATGAAGCAACAGCTGTTGTTGATGGCAATGTATACAGAGCTCTTGCTCGTTATTTTGGGATTTTTACCCCCATAAATACCAGTCTTGGAACTAAAGAATTTAAAAATTTAGCGCAACAATTAATTGATGTAGATAATCCAGGGGATCATAACCAAGCTTTAATGGAATTCGGAGCTCGACAATGCAAGCCTCAAAATCCTAACTGCGATACCTGTATTTTTAATGATAGTTGTATTGCACTTCAACAAGAAAATATTTCAATATTACCTGTAAAATTAAAAAAGACAAAAGTTAAAAACATTTATTTCAATTATATTGTTTTGATTTCTAAAAATGAAAAAACTTTTTTACAAAAGAGAATAGGAAAAGGTATTTGGCAAAACTTATATGAGTTTCCTCTCATTGAAACAGAAAAAGATTTTAACATTTCTGAACTTAATAGTTCACCTATTTTTGAAGATATATCTAGAAAATTTGAAATTAAATCTTTGGTACTTTATAATGAGATTCCTATTCTTCATAAGTTATCTCACCGTAATATATATACTCGATTTTGGATTGCAGAAACTTCAATAAATAATGATGAGGCAATCTCAATCAGTCAAATTGAAAGCTATCCTGTTCCTAAACTTATAGGGAATTTTATTACTTCTTTTTTCAAGTTGAAAGAATATGGACAAAAACAAAAAAAATAGTTATATTTAATTTACAAAAGATAACTTTGTATAAAATAAAAATTCACAATTATGGGTGGTACATTAAATAAAGTAATGCTTATTGGGCATACAGGAGATGACGTTAAAATGCGTTACTTTGAAGGGGGCGGAAGTATAGGTAGATTCCCACTTGCGACCAATGAATCGTATACCAACAAAACTACTGGTGAAAAAGTTACCAATACCGAATGGCATAATATAATCGTAAAAAATAAAGGTGCTGAGATTTGCGAAAAATACTTAAAAAAAGGAGATATGGTATATGTTGAAGGTCGTTTAAAAACTCGTAAATGGCAAGATGATGAAGGAAAAGATCGTTATAATACCGAGATTCACTGTTCAGAATTTAATTTTTTAAGTCCAAAAGGCGATAACAATAATTCTGCTTCTACTGGAAGCAATGAACCTTTTTAATTTCAATTATTAGAATTTTGGATATAGAACCTCCTAGTTTAATTTTAGCAAATATATTAGAAAGCGGACATTTAATAAGTGTTCTTGTTTTGTTAATTTTATTGGTTTGTTCCGCCTTAATATCTGGAGCCGAAATTGCATTCTTTTCTTTAACATCCTCAGATTTTGAAGAGGAGTCCTCAGAGAAAGAATCATCAAGCAATTTGAGAATTGTAAAAAACTTATTAGATAAACCTAAAAAACTATTGGCAACGATATTAGTTGCTAATAATTTTATAAATATTGCAATTGTACTCTTATTTGCTTCTCTTAGTGATTTGATGTTTTCAGGAGTTTCTGTGAATTATTTTGGATTCAACCTTAGGTTTATATTAGAGGTAGGTATTGTAACCCTTGTTATTTTATTATTTGGAGAAATACTACCAAAAGTATATGCTAGTAGGAATAATATTCAGTTCTCATTATTTATGGCTTTACCATTAAATTTTTTAAATTTTTTATTAACTCCCATAAGCAGTCCCATGAGTTCCGGTATACAATTTATCGAAAAGAAGTTCGGGAGCCAAAAGTCTAATATTAGTGTAGATCAATTATCACAAGCTTTAGCGCTAAGTTCCGAAAAGGATAAATTGCATGAGGATCATAAAATTCTTCAGGGAATAGTCACATTTGGAAATACAGACACAAAGCAGGTTATGAAGCCAAGAATGGATATTTTTGCTTTAGATGAAACGGTTAATTATGAATCGATAATACCTAAAATTATAGCAAATGGATATTCTAGGATTCCTGTTTTTAAAGATAATATAGATACCATTACGGGGATTTTATATGTGAAAGATTTAATGCCATTTATAGATCGAAAAGAATTGAATTGGAATGCATTAATAAGGAAGCCCTATTTTGTTCCTGAAAATAAAAAATTAGACGATTTATTAAATGAATTTAAGGAAATGCATATGCATATGGCAATTGTAGTTGATGAGTATGGCGGAACAAGTGGATTGATTTCTTTAGAAGATATTATCGAAGAAATTGTAGGAGAAATTAGTGATGAATTTGATGACGAAGATTTAGTCTTTTCTAAGCTAGATGAAAATACTTTTGTTTTTGAGGGAAAAACACCTTTAAAAGATTTTTACAAAGTAATTAAATTAAAAGATCCGTCCTTATTCGAAACCACCAAGGGAGATGCAGAAACACTTGCGGGGTTTTTGTTAGAAGTTTCAAAAAGTTTCCCAAAAAAAGGAGAAGTAATAAAATTTAATAAGTTTACGTTTACAGTTGAAGGCTTCGAAAATAAACGAATCAATCAAATTAAAATTTCTATTTAAAATTAATATGCGATTTATCTTTTTGCTTTTTGTACTATTTTTTTTTGTGTCTTGTCAAGATGAGATACTTATAAAACCGAAAGCTCAATTAAGCTTAAGCTATCCATTAGCGAATTATGAAGAATTACATTTAGATTTTCCATATAATTTTCAAAAAAACAAAGACGCTGTTCTAAAAGAAAAAAAGAATAATGGATTAAATCTATATTATCCAGCTATGAAAGCGACTCTTTATTTAACCTATCAAAAAGTTGGAAAAAACAATCTAGACTCTCTTTTAAGAGATGCTCAAAAACTAGCCTATGATCATGCAGTAAAAGCGGAAAGTATTCCAGAACAACCTTTTGTAAATAAAGACAAGGATGTTTACGGTATGTTTTATATGATCAATGGTAATGCTGCTACGCAAGCTGAATTTTATGCAACTGATAGTCTTCAACATTTTGTAAATGGCGCATTGTATTTTGATGCTAAACCTAATTTTGATTCTATTTATCCGGCCGTAATGTATCTAAGAAATGATATGAGAATTATAATGGAGACATTAGCTTGGAAAAATGAAGAATAGCAGGTACTAATTTTATTCATACTGCATTCTAGTGATTGCAGTTTTTATAACTCAATCTTTAGAAAAAGACGATAAAATTTTCATATTATTTACAGTATAAGTATCACCAGCATTTGTCACTGTGTTTTCTAAAGAAGAAGAAGTTACTATAGCTTCATCATATTTTACGATAGCTGATTTTTTATCAAAATCTACTTTGGCAAATTTTACACCTTCCATTTTAGCAAGCTTTTTTTCAATAGTCTTTGCACATCCCATCGCGCAAGTCATTCCCTCGATATTAAATTCTGCCTTAGCAAGAATTACGTCATCAGCTATTTCATTTATAGCTATGGTTTCTTCAACCTCTATTGTTTTTATTTGTGGTTCCGTTTTATTTTTACAGGAATATACTGTGGTAGAAAAAATTACGATTGCGATAACTAGTTTTAAAATTTTCATCTTATTAATTATAATTATTTTCACAAAAGTAATAATAGTTTCTGCTTTTCACGTTTATTAATTCCATTTTTGCAAAATATTTAACAGTAAACTATGTTTCAGAATAATAAAAAATGGATCTTTTTATTCCTTTTGGCTTTTATATGGGGTAGTTCTTTTATATTGATTAAAAAAGGTCTTATTGGTTTTACACCGTTACAATTAGGTTCTTTAAGGATTATCATAACAGCATTGTTGTTGTTTTTAGTCGGTTTTAAGAGTTTAAAAAATTTACCAAAAAATACACTTAAATGGATTTTTATATCTGGTTTTTTAGGTACATTTTTTCCAGCATTTTTATTCGCATATGCAGAAACAGAAATAGATAGTGCTATTGCTTCTATATTAAATTCTATAGTACCTATTAATACCATTGTTTTTGGTTTTTTAGCTTTTAAAATGCATTCCTCTAAGAGACAAATATTGGGTGTTTTAACAGGATTTATAGGAACTTTTTTATTGATAACCAATGGAGCTAGTATTAATCCAAATCAGAATTATTGGTATGCTTTTTTAGTAATAATAGCTACTGTTATGTACGCCTTTAGTATAAATATTATTAAGAGACATTTGCAAAATGTATCACCAATAGCCATTGCAGTTGGAAATTTTGCTATCATAATAATCCCAGCTTTTATAGTTTTAATATTTTCTGGTTTTTTTACTTCACAGGTAATTCAAGGACCTGATTTTACAATGTCTTTGTTTTATATTTTCCTGCTTTCATTGTTTGGTACGGCAATTGCAAAAGTGCTATTTAATAATTTAGTACAAATATCTACTCCTATTTTCGCTTCTTCCGTTACTTATATGATGCCTATAATAGCTGTTTCATGGGGAGTTTTAGATGGGGAGTCTTTTGGTTTTTGGCAGGGAGTAGCCACGGTTATTATTTTATTAGGTGTTTATTTAGCAAACTCCAAACGCTAAGAGTTTTAGCGTTTAAATTATTTAAATAAAGGGTTTGCTATTATCGTATTAAGTCATATATTTGCACCCGCCTTCAAGAGAGGTAAATTTAATAATAATAAAATTTAAACGAAACGCTATGTTCGCAATTGTAGAAATAGCAGGGCAGCAATTTAAAGTTGCAAAAGATCAAAAAGTCTTTGTACACCGTTTAGCAACAGAAGAGGGAAAAAAAGTTTCTTTCGACAATGTATTGATGCTAAGCGATGGTAACAAAGTTACTATTGGCGCCCCGGCTATCGATGGAGCTCAAGTAGGAGCAAAAGTCATCAAGCACCTTAAAGGTGATAAAGTTATTGTATTCAAGAAAAAAAGAAGAAAAGGATACAGAGTAAAGAATGGTCACAGACAATCTCTTACTGAAATAGTAATTGAAAGTATTGTAGGTTCTGGTGCTAAAAAACCTGCTCCTGTAAAGGAAGCAAAGCCTGAAGCTCCAAAAGCCAAAAAGACTACTTCTAAAAAGGAAGAGAGTACATCTAAAGATATAGCTTCTATGACTGTTGCTGAACTAAAAGCTATGGCAAAAGAAAAAGGTATTACAGGCTACACTTCCATGAAGAAAGCTGAATTAGTAGCTGCCTTAAGTTAATTTTTAATTTTTAAAACTAATAGAAAATGGCACATAAAAAAGGAGTTGGTAGTTCGAAAAACGGTAGAGAATCAGAATCGAAACGACTAGGTGTTAAAATATTTGGTGGTCAAGCCGCTATAGCCGGAAACATCATCGTTAGACAAAGAGGAAATACTCATTTTCCAGGAGAAAATGTTTATGGTGGAAAAGATCACACGTTACATGCAAAAGTAGATGGTCTTGTGAAATTCACTAAAAAGAGAAACAATAAATCTTATATTTCTATTGTGCCTTTCGAGGCTTAAGAAAGAAGATTTACAATTTATAAAAAAACCTTCAACTAATTTAGTTGGAGGTTTTTTTGGTGTTAACCACTTTTAATCAATAATAAAGTTGAAAAATTGTATATTTAGGTTGTATTAAATAGATATGTTTATGAGATTTTTTTGTGTTATTGTTGGATTGTTTTATTTTAGTTATATCTCCGCTCAATGTGATCATACACCTACGGTAGAAACAGAGGGAGATTTTATTTTATGCCCAACGGAAGTAATTCAGATTTTTACACAAGAATATGACTCTTACCAATGGTTTAAGAAAAGTTTTAGCGGAACAGAGTGGGAAATTATTCCAGGAGAGACCTCTCAATTTTTGGATGTTGTTCAAGGAGTAGATGACTTGTTCTATTTTAATGTAGCTACTACTTTAAATAGTTGTTCTGAAACATCGCCAGAAGTTTTAATTGATTCCTGGGTATTTTCACCAATGGTAGTCGAAAGCTCCGGTAATTATATTTTTGAAGATAATTTTTTTAATGTTTGTTTGGACGATTCTATTACCTTTACCATAGGAATGCCCTACGACACAAATATTCAATGGTATAAAGATGGTGCGCCAATAGCAGGAGAAAATGGACCATTCATAACATTGACAAACCTAGAGGAGTCTGGAGTTTATTTTGTGGAGGGTGCCCCTGCAGAATGTCCTGAATATATAGTTAATCCAGGTGTTGAATTACCTGTATTAATTAGCGATTGTAATCTAAATACAATCGATATTTCTTATAACTCTAAAATTAACTTATATCCGAATCCAATTTATGATAAATTGGTAATACATAATAAGGCAGATAAAAGCTTGATTATTGAACTTTACAATGTCAATGGTAAAAGCATCCTCAAAAAGTTCATAAATAAAGGGCTAAGTGAGCTTGATTTTAGCAAGTTGGCTAAAGGAATGTATTTTGCAAAATTCAATACCATGGGTACTGAGTTTACAAAAATTATAATTAAAAAATAATCAATGAAAAAATCACAGATTATTACGCTATTAATAGTTTTATTTTCAATTGCGCTAACCCAGGCTCAAGATTTAGTTAAATACGATTATGTTGAAATTATAGTTATTCAAAAAATGAATAATAGTGGCAAAATAAAACGTATCAAAGTAGAAGAACAACCTTCATTAACAGGAAAATTAATTACAATTAAAGAAATTGAAGCTCTTAAAGAAACCTCCACGCTATTAAATTATATGAACTTTAATAATTGGGAGTTTATAGATC
>PAUJ01000039.1 GCA_002713705.1 Flavobacteriaceae bacterium | reverse complement strand
TGTGTCTCACCAATTACACGCTCTTCCCCCGTTGAGGAACAGCCCGTTCAAGATATTGTAATCGAGTACGAGGAGAAGCCTGAACCAGTCCCAGAATATCGCTTCGCTGAGGTTCTCAATGGTCGTGCTGCTATGCAGGGTTTCCTTTGGGGTTCTATGAACTGGGTGATGACTGGTGAGAATATCATTCAACAGGTTGAAGATCCAGTATACGCGGTGGCTGCGAGTGGTGTAGTCGTCACATTGGCACTCGCATCGGTGTTTACCGCCGAAGATTTCACCATCGATAAAATCGGAGCATTCACACCTGAGGCTGAGCTCAAGAATGGTAGGTTGGCTATGCTCGGATTCACTACTCTATTAGGATTGAGCGCCATGTAACTTAAAAATTCAATCATATTAACTTTTTCTTCCATTGAAAATGTTCCTGCCCTAGGTAACACGTAGGACAAGAACATCATGAGAATGTATGTATTTATGGCTATCGCTTTCATTTATGCGATCTTGGCCTTACTTGGTCGCAACATAAATAATCCAACCAAAAAAGCGAGAAGGAAAATAACGAGACTTACAGCACTATAAGCCTTTTTGGAATCGTCACCCTTCGCATCTTCACAGGTCCTCGACCAATTGAGTGCGGCGGAACTACCGACGACACCCATGACACCGAACAGAAGAACCATGATACCACTGAGCTTATTACCAGCAACCTTGAGAAGTAAAAGGGTGCATGGGATGGTGAGCGCCATGGTGAGCGTATACGATAAAAAGTGTTTGAGATTCTCCTGTGTTTTATTACCGTGTTGCTCGGTACACTTGTTGAACATATCGATACCGAGGGCAGCGATGACAAGGTAGAAGAACCCGAAAAACATGATTATACCGATCTGACCGTAGTTGATTTCTAGACCTACCGTCTTGGCAGCGTTCGCAGCGGCACCCTGATAGGCGGCAGTTTGTGTAACAGCCGTACCAGCGGCACCCATTTTACCCGCCATAGCCCCACCCGCGGCACCCATAGCCCCACCGGCGGAGCCCATAGCCCCCTGGGCCCTACCCGCCATAGCACTTAAAGCAGCCATCTTAGACATTTATTATACCGTGAGAAAATTTATGAGGTCTTTCCTGGTCTTTTTCTGAGACCATCCAAGATCCTTTATTTTTTTTGCACATATGTAGTATCTTTGGTCGTTAAATGGGCGATCTTCAACATATGTAATCCAGTCGTCATAGTTTTTAGTACCCTTTATCGTCTCTATGATAAGTTGAGTCACTTCCATAACGGTAAGTTCATCATCAGATGCGATGTTATATACTTCACCTGGCACACCTCGTCTCCATACAATATCTACTGCGTCTACTACGTCATCGACATGCATAAAAGCCCTTTTCACCGTCGCAGATTTAGAACCGTGTATCGTGCACTTCTCACCGTCCTTTAATAATCTCTTAAATTTTGGTATGAGTTTTTCGGGGTATTGATTCGGTCCGTATACATTATTACACCGTATAACCTTGATGTTCATACCGAATGATTCTATATACGAACGAACTATCATTTCCGCTGCCGCTTTAGATGCCGAATAAGGGTTTGTGGGTCGTAATACACCTTCATCTTCTGTGAATGGTACATCAGTTTTGGATTCTCCATAAACTTCATCCGTACTGAAATGTATGAATTCTACGTCTGGTATATGACGCCGACACGCCTCAACAAGAACGTGTGTGGCGTGTGTGTTATCCATAGTAAACGACAAGGCATTATCAAATGAATTATCCACGTGACTTTGTGCTGCAAAATGAAAAATGGCGTCAAAGTGGTAAAGTTTAATGAGATGCTCGATGAGTTCTTTATTTCCAACGTTTCCCTTTACGAATGTGGCTACACCCGGGTTTACATTTTCTACATTCGAACAGTAATCTAGTTTATCTACATTTACAAAATTGATAGAGGAATATCGTTCTTTCATACGATTGAGAAAATTGGAGGCGATGAAACCACATCCACCAGTTACCATTACATTACTGAACATGTTTCGTTTAATTTACGGTTCGCAAATGTTTTAAGCAATTTGCACACACGGTCTACATCGTCGATTGTCATACCGTGATGCGCACCAAGAAGAAATCCATCCTTCATGATAGTGTCCGCATTTTCAAAATCTTGAAGATACTCTCTGAAAGCTGGGTGTCTTGTGATATTACCTGCGAATGTGACTCGGGTTTGTACGTTGTTCTTTTCCATATAGTTGACGAGTTTGAGTCTATCTGGGCACTGTAAAGGGATGGCGAGCCAGTTTGGAAGCCTATTGTCATTTGGGAGTGTATAATATGGGCAATCTTTTAGATTTTCTATGTATCTTTGGACGTTCTGGCGACGCCTTTTTAAGAAATCTTCGAGTTTATCTAGTTGTACTAGACCGAATGCTGCATTCATTTCACACGCTTTGAGGTGATACCCTGCGACACCGTATAGAAACTTCCAATCGTATGGAATACCATCGACTGAGTGGTTGAATCGCTCACTCGGTTCTTCGATATTGTCACCGATTCTTCCCCAATCCCTGAACATAAGGGCTCTTTTAAGGTATCCTGCGTCATTAAACATTACCATTCCACCAAGTCCACCCGCTGTAATTACATGACTGGCATAGAAACTTGTGGTACTTATGTCTGTACACGGTGTATGTGTGATGGTATCAGCAGAATCTTCAAATAAAATGAGATTGGGAAAGGTTTTACGAATTTCTATCCAATCTGGTGTATTCCCGATGAGATTTGGAAGTAGGAGACACTTCGTCTCTGGGGTGACAACCTTCATGAGCTGTTCAACACTTGGAACGTACGTGTCGAGACCGACATCACAAAACACGGGTTTTAAACCCAATTGTATGATGGGAGCAACAGTTGTAGCGAATCCACAAGCGGGTGTAACTATTTCAGAACCTTTTGGTAAATCAAGTGCGTGTAACCCCAACAGAATTGCACTACTACCAGAATTTACAAAAAGTCCGCTTTTCTTTCCGAACAGGTCAGATACCCTCTTTTCAAATTCAGTAGTACGCTTACCAAACCCAGCGAGCCAACCATCGCGAAGACAATCTTCAACAGCTTTAATTTCTTCTTCCCCATATGATTCAAATTTATTCGGGGCATACCAAATCTTTTTTGGCATTCTGGTTTAATATATTCCATTATTTTTAAGTAGTCAGAATTTCTGCATATTTTGTATACATTTGGGGTCACGCACCTGATAGCGGCCAACCCGGGTTTAGAATCTTCAAATCCTATTATATGATCATTCTTTTTACCGTATAAATCTATAGCCAATTGGTAACATTCAGAATCTGGTTTTTTATTTTTATAATCTTCACGAACGATCCAATTTTTTAATTTCTTTAAAACTTGAACTTTATTTTTAAAATGTTCGACAACTTCTTTATCAGTGTTAGTCACGACAACGTGATTAATATTATTATTTACTATAAAGTGTATAAATTTATCAGCATTTTTTATGAGATTTATATCTTCAATTTTTAACATTTCTTTTATTTTTAATTTTCTCAAGCGTTTTGAATTTGGATAATCTTCTAGTATATAATCTATTCCGTGCGTGGTAATTATATATCTGACGTACGATTCACTCAAATCTAAAACTTTTGCCCATGCCTTATGATGTAAGGATTCACTATCGATCAGAGTTCCATCTAAATCTATGAGAAATAGCATCTTATTTAAAGTACTGGTTCAACTTTAAGTAAATGTCAAGGGTTTGTGTATTAGGTGCAAATGGTTTTATAGGTAAAAATTTAATTAGATGTAATAAAACTTGGACGGGTGTTACGAGAAGGGATTTGGATCTTACAGATCAGAATGCGGTCACTAACTATTTTAACTGTCATGCGTATGATGTGGTTATTCATTGTGCGGTTATAGGTGGAAGTCGTTTGAAAAAAGATGAAGGAGACGTGATGTGGAAAAATATACTCATGTTTGAAAATGTTGTGAGAGTTTTCAAAGGAAAGTTGATTTACTTTTCGAGTGGTGCAGCTCTTAGAGGTAACCCTCCCACAGACCCATACGGACTTTCTAAATGGATTATCGATAGACGTATTGATACCACACCAAATACACATTCATTACGTATATGGGGGTGTTATGGTCCCGGGGAACTATCCACCCGATTTAGTGCTATTTGTAAACGAGAAGGACACGTAGTCATCGATCAAGATAAATATTTCGATTTTATTGATATTGAAGATGTTATGAAAATTGTTCACGAATACGTAACATCTAAATGGGTGATGCCAAAGGTGTGTAATCTCGTGTACCCAGAGAAACTTTTACTTTCTCAATGGGCCGAAAAGTTTGGTGCTACATGGGAAGTGAAAGATACAAGTGTTTTAAGTGAGAGTTATATAAAGGAGAGATAGATTTGTATATTAATGGAAGTTAAATCTATATTTCGAACCTATAATGTTGATTTCACAGACGAAAAGCCGCATATAGCTAAAAATGATGTCCTCGTTATAGATTCTATTGTATTTAGTCTTTATGAAAATCGTTACACAAGCGCCCAAAATATCTTCACGATTGAAGCTCGTGAAGATATAAAAAATATGAACACAGTTCTTGATCTTGTCGATTATTTAATGAAAATTGGGTTTACGAAGAATGATACGTTACATGTAGTGGGTGGTGGTATAACACAAGATATCGCATCCATGTGTGCAGCTATTTTCAAGAGGGGTATTGATTGGGTCTTCACACCTACCACTCTCTTATCCATGTGTGATAGTTGCATAGGTTCAAAGATGGGTGTGAATCATAATGGAAGTAAAAATCAGCTTGGAACGTTTTACCCACCGAAGAGGGTCGTAGTAGATGTTTCGTTTTTACGAAGCCTCGGTGAACGAGATATACAGTCAGGACTTGGAGAAATTTTGAAATTGTACGCACTCGGTGATATTCCATGGGTTATTGACGACATGGAAGAAGCCCTAAAAAAATGCCTTTTGATTAAAAAGGAAATTATAGAAGAGGACGAACTCGAAAAAACGATTCGGCCATGCCTAAACTACGGTCATACATTTGGTCACGTATTCGAGAGTATATCAAATTTTAAGATTCCACACGGCGTCGCAGTTTTGATTGGTATGTATGTTATAGATAGATATTTCGATGTCGACGTGATAAAATACGGACCTTATATGCATATCATTAAGAAGTATTGCAAATATATAATACTGGATAATACACTCATTTTTAAACATCTCAAAGAAGATAAAAAAGTAATGTCGGATGAGATTACACTCATTAAGTGTCGAGAATTCGTAAAGGTTAAACTTGATGAGACTTTGGTTAAAGATGTGATGTCAATTGTCAGTAATGAACTTGTACCTTGACCTCGGGGCCACTCATGTCAAGGTGATGTATGAAGGTAAGGTTCAAATTTTCGAATACTTGACAAAGGAGAAAGTAAATGTAAATCAATTTTCCAACTTTGTCAAGAATATTTTAAAAAAATTCACATTTTCTAAACTTTTTGTGTGTTCACAAATGCATGGGTTTTATATAAAGGGGGAAACTAATTATGTTTCGTGGATGTGTGAAGATGAGGAACCAAATTCAAACGAGTTAGTGGATACAGGGTTGTTTCCGTATCATGGTCTACCATATTTCAATTCTAAAAGGTATGAAAAGGGTAGTATGTGCACACTCGTAGATACAATACTGGATGATATGTACCATATTTCTCATGAAACACTCGAATGTGGAACTGGTTTTTATGACATGAAAAATAAACATCAAAAGGAATCGAGATTCATTCTTCCCTCTGTCGTAAAATATGGTCCGGTACCGTGTGGAAAAGTAAATGATTCGATTGTGTATGCACCACTCGGTGATTTACACGCCGCAGTTTTGGGTATAGATCAAGAGTTGGAAATTGACGATATGATTATAAACTTGGGTACGGGTTCACAGGTTATACAGATTAATAAAAATTATAGGAGTGACACAGAAAATCGTCCGTGTTTCGATTATATTCTAAATTGTATAACTCATATACCATCCGGAAGAAGTATGAAATTTTTTAAAGATTTATTTGACTTACCCGAATATTCTACATTACTTTTTGAAGATGTCGTTAAATCTACAGAAATTGTAAATCTCGGGTATTTTAAAAGTGCATACAATTTTAACAATGGTGGAATAATTCAGAATATTAACGAGAGTACCACTAAATACATAATAGCTTGTAGTCTATTACGATGTTATGTACAACAATATGTAAATATTCTTAATTTAAAGTTCAAAAATAGATCTAGGATATTTTTAACGGGTGGTATCGCCAAGAATATACCGACGATTAAACGATTATTTGAATATTACTTGAATGAAAGTGTTACGGTAGAAGATAACGACACACTTAAAGGTCTCTATAAATATAGTAAGTATGACGACACTTGTTTTTGGTTCAACGGGTAGCGTGGGTCGTTACATATGTACGCGATTTTTAGATGCTATTCGATTAACTCGTGAACATTACGATCTTTCCAAACCGGACGATTTTTCGGGGTTGAACATATTTGATAATATAAAATGTATCATATGGTGTACGGGTATGAATACGAACGACTCCATAGGTTCTTTGAATAGTCAAACGTACGACGACATGATGAATGTAAATGTAAACAGCATTGTTAAATCTATAGACTATTTTGAACGCACGGGGAAGCTTGTGAATGGTGCGAGATTATGTATAATCAGTTCGATTTTACAAGAAAGTGGTAGAGTAAATAAATTATCGTATTGCGTTTCAAAGAGTGCTATAGGTGGACTCGTTCGTTCCGCCTCTGTTACGTTGAAAAAAAGGAATATACTCATCAACGCTATATTACCGGGTCCTATTGATAACGAAATGACNANGAGAACGTTATCAACACGAGAATATGANTCATTGANACATAACTTTACGAGTTGTGAGGATATTTTAAATATGTGTACATTACTTTGTTTTATTAATAATGGTATCACNGGTCAGTCTATATGTATAGATAANGGNCTTTCAGTAAATCTNACATACTGATTCAAGATATTTTCCATCGAAAAAATTNTGTTTATTTTCGTTAACCACATGCATGAGAATATTAAAACATTTTGAAAATATAAAATCATACTTTTCTATGAGTGTGATTGCATAATTTACATGCATAGAATACATCCCTGTAATGAAATACAACACATGGTTATTNTTATAACTACCAATCCACTTCTCACAGTATTCTAACACTGGAAGAAGTTGATATTCGTCCTTGTCTTTCATTATGGTATGCGCGATGAGGAGTTCTGTCTTTGCATTACCCGAACCCCTACCAATACCACCCATCGTGCCATCTATTATTGATACACCGTTATANTACGANTCAATACTTTTTACTGTGGCGTTCAATAGATTATCNTGTGCATGAAATCCGATCTTTCCATCNTACGATTTTTTTATCACATCGAGAATATAATTCATCTTCACTATACCAAGATTACCGTAGGTATCGGCTATATAAAAATAATCCGCCTCACACGGAGAAATGAGTCTACACGTTTCCTCTATCTGGGTATCTGACATCTTATCAATACGCCCAATATTAATAGTTACCTCATACCCAAGNGATTTAAGNTTTGAAACCATTTCACNNGTTTCTTTTAAGAGTTTTACATTTANTATAGAATCATCCTTGTCAATACAGTGATACGCTACGAGAACACGAACCATAGAAATCAAAGATTCCTTTTTNGGGACAAAGTCNTNAATNGTGAATGTTCCCATTTGAGCCATGACGGCGACTTTCGTATCTTCGCTTATGATTTCTGATAGTGTTTCNTTTATGAGACTCTCNGGGGTATGATACCAAACACCAAAACCTTCTTCGGNGGATGTGCGNCTAAATCCAACCTCNGTGTATTCAATACCAGCATCTTTACATGCGATATAACTCTCTACGACTTGTTCTTTCGAAAAATTCCAGTTATTTGTGTAACCACCGTCTCGTAGAGTACAATCGAGGATTCTCATTTAATGATATTNTCAAACCATCTTTAAATTCGTTTGACGAACATATGCTTTTTTAATTCCGTGTCATCGAGAAATGGTGCCATCTCTTCGTGGGGCATATTTTTAAATGTACCATCTTCCATGGGTTTGTTTGAAACNNTNGGNAATCTNCCTTGTACGTTACATTCTATTTCAACTATCAAAGGTCCNTCNGTGTATTGAAGATAATCCACATCTCGGTCATGCTTTACCTTGTAGTACGGTATATCATACGCTCTAGCTACTTTTCGTATATTACAAAACGATATGTCACTCTTTGAACTAGTTCCAAACTCTCNNTTGAATACGTTATTTTGTGTGACNTTAATTGCACCATANCCATCGTTGTTGAAAACGATAATAGTTATCGGTAATTTATGATGTTTTATGGTTTGTAATTCNTGTACATTAAACTGAAANGAACCATCCCCNAGTATAGGAAAGGTGCGTTTACCATGCATGGATGCACCTATAGCCGTCGTCATCTCATAACCCATATCNCCATGACTACTCGTTATAAATCTATCACCGTANTTNTATTGATACATATGCCATATGATGTTGTAGATGGAACCCGACGAGGCGGTNACGATACTGTTTTTCTTTTTGTGTTTGAAAAATGTATTAAGGTGTCTATACGGNCATATCAATAACCCATCCTTTTCTGGNAGTTCATTTGCCCATATTATTTTCCACTCTAACGTTTTAGAAATCCATTTCTCTGAAATATTAGTTAGTGGTAATTCAACNCCGAAAAATGTTTTCAAATCCATATTGACGNGGATATCTACACCTTTTTGTTTGAGAAATTCNGATTTGTCAATATCGACNTACAATATCTTAGCCTCTCGTGCAAACAAATCTCTNTTGTAACCGGTTATACCTTTAGACAGTCGACACCCCAGACATAGTATTAGATCTGCATTTTGAATCGCAAAATTTCCAGCTCTATTTCCAACTATACCAACTTTTCCGATGTAAGTATCCCCCAGATCACTACCAAAAAAGCTCACTACGTANGGAACTGTAAATCTTCNAAGGAATCTATGAAATTCATCTTTCGTTTTAGAGAGNTGAATNCCATTTCCAGCTAATACGATAGGTCGTTTGGAATTGGCCCATAAACTAAGAAANTCANTAGGAATCATATATTCTTCATTTACGTTTGTATCTGGTGCTATGTATCGNTGAAGTGTATCGGGTACGTCCATAGATTGTACATCAACNGGTACNGATAACCANACCGGTCCAGTTCTACCCGTTGTTAGATTGTGNTAACAACGTTCCAGTTCATANAGAACNTTNCNAGGTTCTGTTAATTCTACTNCNTATTTGGTTATACTTTTNACGGATTCTACNATNTCNCAATCNGAACCAAANTANCCNCNANNTNTNCCNNCNNGTGTNCGNATNTTATCNNTNCNNTGCACNTGACCACTNATGAAGAATACNGGNACACTGTCTTGNTANGCAATCANACANGGNGTGATGGCATTNGTNGCACCACAACCNGATGTTACNCAGCATATACTTGGATTATGTTCATANGACGACCAACCGANTGCNGCATANCCAGCTGGCTGTTCTCCGTGTGTGTATGTTACGTCNAGTNTTTGTCCAAATGAATCNTTAAGGTGCATAGCAAACCCACCAGTCACAGAAAAACATNTTGTTATGTTNTTATCNATGAGAAAATTNGTGATATAATCGGANACCTTCATATTTATTTAAAGGGAAGTAGCTTTAATTAACAATAATGACNNTTTATCACGGTCAGGCTTTACAAGATAAGTTTGTTTNNAATATTNTAAAGAAAAANAAGAATGGNACATTTTTAGAACTTGGAGCCAANCATCCTATCGATATAAATAATACNTATACCCTNGAAAAGGATTTTGGGTGGAGTGGTATTATGATTGAATTNGATGAGAAGCACCTCAAAGATTATGAAGAGCATNGAAAGGATAGTGTACANGTCATNTCAGANGCGACTAAGATTGANTATAAGAAACTCCTNGAGGAGAATAACATGCCNAAAAATATCGATTATCTCCAAATTGATTTAGATGCCGGNAACGGATCNACCATGGAAGCACTAGAAAAGATGGATAATGAGATTTTTGATGACTATACGTTTGCNACCATCACGTTTGAACATGATTATTATTGTGCNGGNGANTATAAATCAACCCGAGAAAAGTCTAGGGAAATATTCAAGAAGCGTGGATANGTNTCNGTATTTNANGATGTACACGACCGTGAACCAGATGTCGTATATGAGGACTGGTACGTACACCCAGACCTCGTNGACATGGANTATNTNAAGAAATTGANAATNAATAANGTNNCCAAATATATCGATAATAACATGACTGGTAAGTCTATCGATTGGAGAAGTATTTGCTACGAAGATGATGTTAAGATTACGTACTCTATTCAAGTGTGTAACGAGTCTCGAGAACTTTTCTCACTTTTGAATTTTTTGGTCAAAACAATAGACTACGTTGATAATATTCACGTTGTTGTTGATAGTCTACATAAAACGGACAAGGTTCAAAAAGTTTTAGATTATTTCAAAAAGCATATAACCATTTTTGAACGTCCATTTGATTCCTTTTATAAAAACGCTTGTTACCACAAAGAAGTTGCCACGGGTGAATACATTTTTGGTATAGACGCGGATGAGATGCCACAGGAACTGCTCATCAAGAGTATTAAACAGGTTATTTCAACAACTGATAGCGAAGTTATATTCATTCCGAGAATAAATATTCACCCGGGTATAACTCAGGAATTTTTACACGCGTGTAAACAGTTCAAGGTTAACGAAATGGGGTGGATTAACTGGCCAGATTTCCAGGGACGTATATACAAAAATGTAGACCACATTAAGTGGTCCGACGAGATTCACACCAAACTGACAGGGACAGATAAGGCAATCGGTCTCAAACCAACTCCTCAACTCGCCATGTGGCATATAAAATCGATGGAGAAGCAACAGAGTAGATGGATAGAGAATGAAGACAGTAAAAAGGGGTATTGTGACGGTGGATTTGATATAGCACCACCGTCTAGTGATAACATATACGATGAGTTGATGTAACCTAAGTTAAAAGAATTTCTATATGAAAGATATGATTAATGAACATGCAGAGTTCAAAGATGTGTGTCAGGAACTAGAGACACGCATAGAAGAAATAGCGAACGACATACAAGGTTTTCCAACTGATTATAAACTGGCTGAAAAGTATATAAAAATTGATGATGAAATATGTGAAGTTTCGGAGTGGTATCAAGATAAAAGGCGTGAATTGATTAATTTTGAGAAATCCTACTGGTACGAGAGAAGAATCATGGATGCGAAAATTATACGACTCAATGAAAATTTGAAAAAATTTAATAATGTTGTTCAATCTCTTAAATTACAAGAGTTTTCTCATGGCCAACACGGAGGGTCGTATTCACGATTACCTCCATACCTGCATCAGTGAGATTCTTACAAAATGCAACATCTTCTGAACACGTATCTCTGATTATGACCCCATCTTTACCTTCAATCTCTATGAGAGGGTAGCTAAAGTATGGATACTTCAACTTCTCTATCACCTCTTTACGACACGCGAAGAATCCCATACCGTTATATGCAACCGAAATGAATTTGGGAGCGCCTTCAAAGTCGTCAACCTTTACGAATTGAAATGTTCCCATTTTCTTGAAATAGTCCACGTTCCATTCCTTGACGCATGCATAATGTTTCAGGTCCTCCATTCGGTACACACCCGATACAACAGGGTGAGTGTTTGTGTCTTCGATGAGTTCTATGACTTGTTCGGGCGTGAATACGATATCAGAATCGATTGTGAGCCATACGTCATAGTCTATTTTTCCGTCGAATGGTTTTTGATCGACACCTTTAAGAACATCAAGACCGAGAGTTTTCATCCGTGAAAATGTAACATAACTCGAATATTCGTTCGTCAGTATAACATCATATTTACGGGATTTCATTATCATCATCGTATTGAGAAGATTCATCATAAATCGTCCAGAATATGTTCGACCGGGTAGTGCGATGACGACCTTTGTCATTTTGTTAGAATACCGAGCACTTCTTTAACCGCCGGATGACGAACAATATCATCAGTATCCACTTCCACATGTTGTATATAATCGAGCTCCATACATTGCATCTTATATACCAGATTTTCAAGCCCATTATTTCCTTCTAAATCTGACTGCTCTAGATCACCCGTTACTATTATTTTTGTACCCTCACCCAGACGTGTAAGAAGTAATTTCATTTGATTTGGTGTACTGTTTTGCATCTCATCCGCAATGATTAAAGTGTGGTTAAATGTTCGACCTCTCATATATCCCAATGGTTCAATACAAATACATCTGTCCATCTGATTATGAGTCATAGACTGTTCAAAAATATCATACATCGGTCTCGTCCATGGTTCCATTTTTTGATCCATATCACCGGGTAAGTAACCCATGTCTTCATCTGCGGGAACAATTGGTCTAGTTAAAACAACCCGTGCTCTGGGATGCTTCAAAATATGTTCAGTCGCAATATTACACGCGAG
>PAUJ01000001.1 GCA_002713705.1 Flavobacteriaceae bacterium | reverse complement strand
GAGGCTCTTCGGTTTGGGTTGATACGGCAGATGGCTGGAAAATAATGCACAGTTCTTGGGCTCCAAATAAAGATGGAAAAGGAATCCCCCAATCATAATTTTTAAAATAAGATATAAAACTAAAGGAGTTACCAGAAATGATGACTCTTTTTTTTATTTGTATATTGTGTTTATGAAATCATTTTTTTTACCTCTTGTTCTTTTAAGTTCTCTGTTTTGTTATTCTCAAAAAGTACATTCGGTAGCTTATGCAAATCAGGCGGAGGTAAAAATACATGTAGTTGGCTATGAAAATCAAGCCGATTTAAAGGTCTTTAAAGTAGCCTACGGTAATCAAGCTGAAGGAAATGATGGCTTATGGTATTTTGTTGACTATGCCAACCAAGCTGATAAAAAAGTTTATTTTGTTGATTATGCCAATCAAAGTGATCTTAAAATTTATTTTGTAAAATACAGAAATCAATCGGGTTGGAGAAATAAATCAAAAAAACACTTACTTTATTAATATTCAAAAAGAATTTTATTGTTTTTTGCAAGTTAAACTATTTTTTTACTAAATTGCAGTTAGTAGCTAACTGATAACCAATTATTAATTTAATATTTTTAAAATGAAAAAACATTTACTTATTATCCTTTTAGCTTTATCTCAGATAACGTTTTCACAGACCCTTGAAATGCCAAATTTCCCGGATGGCGTAATTATCTACGATGTTTCCATAAAAAATCAACTTATTGATTTTTCAGAAGAGGGCGATTGGGACTTTTCTGAAGTGTCTACTGATAGCGATTCAGCGGTTCAAATAACACCTATTTCGGATTCGCCAGATGCTGAAGATTATCCCAATGCTACACATGTTAAATATGAAGATGGGAATATACTTTTTCTTGGATTCGAACCTACTCAGTATACCTACCATGGAGAACAGACTATTATTAACACTATCTATTCATCACCACTGGTAGTGAATCCTTATCCATTTAATACTGGAGATACTCATACCGATGGGGTATTTAACATTCCATTTACCTGCTCAGGATGCCCTCCAGAATTATATAGAGATGATCAAGTGGTAACTTCATCGCTTTCCTCAGGAAGTGTTACCATGCCAGACGGTTTTGTTTACAACAATGTAACATTGGTTAAAAGTACAAGAACATTTACTGATGGCCAAACAGGATCTGCTCCGTGTATCACAACACTTGAGCAATGGCTCTGGTGGGCTGAAGGATATGCCATCCCTATTGTAGAAACTCGAACAATGTCTTCTGCCGGACAATGTCCACCGAATCCATCTCAATATACCAAATTTTTAAATACACAAACAGCAAGAGTTCAAGTGATTCATAATTCAGCAGATGCAGCTGCAGAAATCGTAGATGTTTATTTAAACGAAACGCTACTAATTCCAAATTTTGAATTTAGAACTGCTTCAACTTTTGTGGATGCACCAGCAGGAGTAGAAATTGAACTATCAGTAGCACCTCCAAACAGCTCCGGAGTAGAGGAAGCTATTTATACGGCTGCTGTTACGTTATCTGCAGACGAAACTTATGTAGTAGTAGCTGACGGTATTGTTAGTGGTTCAGGTTACAACCCACCACAAGCTTTTGGATTGCAAATTTATGATATGGGTAGAGAACTAGCCGCTGAATCAGAAAATACGGATGTATTAGTGCATCATGGATCTACAGATGCACCCACCGTAGACATCGTTGAAACAGGAGTGGGCGCTGGAACTTTAGTAGATAATATTTCCTACACCGAATTTCAAGGTTATTTAGAACTACCAACCGCTGACTATGTTATTGATGTTACAGACGAAACAGGTTCTGTAACGGTAGCTTCATATCAAGCCCCTTTAGCTTCTCTTAATTTAGATGGAGCAGCATTAGTCGCTGTGGCTACTGGATTTTTAGATCCCTCTCAGAATTCTGATGGCCCAGGATTTGGAATTGGAGTTGCATTGCCCTCAGGAGGACCTTTAGTTATGTTACCAGAACTTTTAGGAAATCTAGACTNTGAGTTAAGCAATGCAATTGCNTTATACCCNAGCCCNGCANAAGAACAAGTNACACTNTCAAACAGTTCNAGTATNAAGTTAGAGGCNGCTANGATCTATGANTTAAAAGGAAAANTAGTATCACNAATCAATTTGCAGGATATGCAAAGTGAGCGAGTGATCGATATATCTGCGTATGCAACAGGTGTGTATATGGTACATATAACCGGAGAGCAATCAAGCGTTGTAAAACGATTGATCAAAAAGTAGGGGAGTTATAATAAATAATTTAACACAAAAAAATCCCTTCCGTTAGGAAGGGATTTTTTATGCAATAAACTTGAACAATAAAATAAATATATCATTAAAAGGTTTTTATATAAATATCAGTTAAATGGTTTTTTTTGTTGTGGTTATTTATAATTTAAATTAGATGTTGTGTTTTTCACAAATTTCATCAAACTCCTCAATACCTATGTCTTTTTCAATGCGGAAAGCTTTTCTTAATTTTTCTTGTATTCTTTGTCTTCCAAAACCATAACCGAAAGAAAAACCCATAAAGGCTAGTACTAAGCTTAAAAATATCATTTCCATATCGATTTTTTTATTTGATTATATAATAATGATGTAAATATAATAAACATTTACGCTATAATTAATTTAGCCCTCCAAGCTTTTAAAAAGATTAGATAAATATTTAATATATTTATTAAAAATTTAAAGCAATCAAAATGAAAAAAAAAATAGTAGTATTGGTCTTAGGATTAGCATTTACTTCCTGTAATGAAAAGGCTAAAGAGAAGATGGTAACCGAACCAAACGCAAAAGAGTCAACGTTATCAGATTCTTCAAAAAAAGTAATATATATTAAAAATAAAAACAAAAAGGGAAAAGAAGTCGAATTAAAGTTTAGCCTTTCAGCGCCATATGAAGATAGGAAATTGCCAATACCAGATGAAACTAGGCTAAATAAAATAGCAAATCTAGCCGNTAAATATGCTGATTATGATGTTGATAACACATTTAGTTACGAGTTTATAAGTGGAGTCGAAGTGCCTATTTATTTTAATCCTAATGATGGAGGTGGAGGTATGAACGTAGTTATTAAAGGAAAAGCACTAAATATGAGTGGTGTTCCTATATCAGTTACAACTACCATTTCATTTAATGCGGAGGGTGAAGTAACGAAATATCCTGATGGCAGATTGCAAATTACAACTACTAAGTATTAAGTAAAAGAAAAATAAACAAGTAAAAAAAGCCTCTCACATTAATTTGTTAAGAGGCTTTTTTTAATATTAAATTATTCAATGTGCTAATAAGACATATAATTAGAATTAGGTTGAATTATTTTTAATCCATCTATACCACCCTTTAGAAAAGGAGCTATATTTCCTATAGTCGCATCTTCATTT
Organism: Flavobacteriaceae bacterium; assembly: GCA_002713705.1. Classification (GTDB taxonomy): domain Bacteria; phylum Bacteroidota; class Bacteroidia; order Flavobacteriales; family Flavobacteriaceae; genus Marifrigoribacter. The sequence continues at coordinate 8,999 of PAUJ01000001.1, read as the reverse complement.
TGCCTCCAATTAATATAAGAATTAAATTTGTCATTAGACTCCCAGTTTTCCAGTATGTAAATTGTATTATTTTCTTCATTAAAAGTTAGTTCTACAGACAAACATCCATCATAAGCACGAGTGGCTGGTAAGCCAGTTTTACTATTAAGAATTTCCATAACCTGATCTGTTTTTCCTGGTAAAACTTCCATGGTAGCATACACTAAATTTTTAGGGTAAACCGCGTTTAACATTCCGCCAGCGTCAAAAAAATCGCCTTGCGCATTAAGTAAACCTTGATCATCAAAACCAAAATACCAGTAGCCTTTAAGGTTTAATTGCTTTCCAGTTGCTACTTGAATACCAGTCCATTTTCCATAGGTTCTCACACTACCATTTAATACTCCTAATGAATCCGTTCCAGGAAGCCATAGTTCAGCGGTATAATTGATGTCATCAAAAGCATCATGGTAACCTTTTAGCATGGAAGTATATGTTTCATATCCAACAATATCAGAACCATAAAAAGGTAGTTCAACTTTAATGTCTTTACTAACTAGCTTTAGTTGTTCGTCTATATTTTCTTCACCATGCAATTTAAATAGTTGCTTTGCGGTCGCTAAATTTTTAGCATACTTAGAGTTCGAATTAGAGCAACTTGTAAGAAATAAGAGTGGTAGTATTAAAAATAAAATATTTTTCATGTTTTTAAATGTTTTGTGATTATTTATGATACGTGTTTTAATTTATTCTGGAAGACCATTTTTTCCTTTTCTTGGAGCATACGATGTATGTAATATTTTCCATCCATCATCGGTATTAGTCCAGGTTGCTGATGCTCTTGTTGCATAAGGAACAGTTTCATTAGTTTCTGTAATGGTATAATTACCATCTGCAACAAATGTAATTACAGCAGTTTTCATATCAGGGGAAAAGTAAGTTTCCATATTAGAGAGCTTGAAGTAATCCCAAGTTAAACCATTGCCTTTTAAAAGATCCTCTTTGGTGTAAATATAAAAAGGATTTAAATTAGAGTCTCCTGTAGAAACTTTAATCTCTGGATGTTCAAACTTTTTGTATGACTCATAATCCCCACCCAAAATTGCTTTTTGCATTTCTTCTTGATTTGCTATAATTTTTTCACTTATTTTTTCTTGTTCGGTTTTAGCATAATACAGTTGAGCTTTAGTTACATATGGAGATGCAAAGGTTGCAAAGTCGATTGCCTTAAGTTGAGTGTTTAATGCATTTTCGTAATCTCCCATTGCAGCGTAATGTTCTGCCATTGAATCGAATGAATTTGGTCCATCATGCATATTTTGAGACATTTTAACATACTCCATAGCTTTAGCTGTATCCTCTTTTCCGAAGCTTCCGTTCATATATCCATAAGATATCATATTATAGGCAGAGGAAGAGTACATAGGAAATTTTTGAGCAAAAGCTTTAAAAGAATTAAAATCTTGCAAAGAGGTAGTTAAGTAATTTATTAATGGACTCTTTGGAAATTGAGCTACAAGTGATTTATCTAAAACCTTTTGTTCTTCTGAAGATGATAACATGTAATTATACCAGGCTTTTTCTTCTGNACTTAATTTAGTTTCATTAATTTCCTTAAGTTTTGTTGTTCTACTACCCCATTCTGAGTTTGAACTACTAATAAATGCCAAGGTTAGTTGTGCACAACCACAATTTTTATCTATTAATAGTGCTGAATTTGCTGCACCAAAAGCGGCCATATATTCTAAATTCATTGCATATTCTATTGCTTTATTAGCAATAATTGCTCCTTTTTTATTGCAAGAAGTATTATTGATCCATTGAGCATTAGCAGTCATTGTAAAGCAAAAAGAAATTATAATTAGGATGTTTTTCATGATTTGTTTATTTTTGTGTTAAATCTTAGTTAAAAACAAATATAATTAAAACCAATTGCTTTCGACAACTAATTTTTATTTTATATTTGAATAATATAAAATTGATAACCGTGAATTTTGAAGAATTATAGAAATTTAATTTTATCTAAATTTCCAAATTTTAAACAATAAAAGTCCATATTATTAATCTATAATTACATGATTAATTCTCCCAAAAAATATACCTGTGCAATAGCACGCTCTACTAATCAAATAGGTGATAAATGGGCTCTTCTTATAATGAGAGATGTTATTGTGCATAAAAAATCAAGATTTAAAGAATTTAGGACCTCAAAAGAAAATATAGCAACCAATATTCTTACTAATAAATTAAATTTTTTAGTAAAAGAGGGATTTCTTGAAAAGATAACTCCTTTAGGTACAAAAAAAAGTACTCGTTACATTGCCCTAGATAAAGGCTTGTTAGTATTACCTATTATAATTGAAATGTATTTATTTTCTATTTATTCCATAGATGAATCTGTTTTAGATGAATCACAAATTGCTATTAAGTCTGCTATTACAAATAACCCGCAAATATTTAAAGAAAAAAAAATTGAAGAATATCTTAATTTTGCAAAAGAGTTAAGAGCACTCTAGTTAATTTACTATTATGTTTTACTTTTAATATAATAGTTATCCAAATTAAATATATTTTATTCTTAACCGTACTTTTTTCATAATATCTTGAAATAACAAAACTAAAAAAGTAGAAGACCCCGCTGTTGTAAAAAAAATACGGCCCCATTAATAGTGAATTTTAAAACAGATATTTATGNAGTTGCTTCAATATTTNTATTTCAAACGGGGTTCCAACTCTTTAACTTGATTTATTAAATTCATACAGCATAATAAAATATGCGAAAGCGATTAATAGAGTTTATATGCTTTAACGATTTTTTACCTGAGGCTATTCTCAACTATTGTAAATTTATAACAACTAAACCTATTACGTTCAATACTTATCCATTAAATTTTTATACTCATTTCATCAAATCCTTTAGCTGCGTGAATTTTATATACAACACTAACAAACATCACTGTTTTGTTCGATGGGTTTGAGGTTAAATTAAGAGTTTAGCTTATCTTTGTAGTAAATAATAATGTATGACTCATAAAGCGGGATTTGTTAATATTATTGGAAATCCAAATGTTGGAAAAAGCACCTTGATGAATGCTTTTGTAGGAGAACGACTGTCTATTATTACTTCCAAAGCTCAGACGACTCGTCATCGTATTTTGGGGATTGTTAATGGAGATGATTTTCAAATGATTTTGAGTGATACTCCCGGAATAATAAAGCCTGCTTATCAATTACAAGAAAGCATGATGGGATTTGTGAAGTCTGCTTTTGAAGATGCCGATGTATTACTTTACTTGGTAGAATTGGGTGAGAAAGCGTTAAAAGATGAAACTTTTTTCAATAAGATTACTAGTGCCAAGATTCCTGTGCTATTACTTATTAATAAAATAGACAAAGGAAACGAAGAATTGTTAAAAGAATCTTTAGAGCTATGGCAAAATCAAGTTCCCAATGCTGAAATATTTGCAATTTCTGCCCTTGAAGATTTTGGAGTTCAAGAGGTCTTTAAGCGCATTATTGATGTGCTTCCAAAATCTCCAGCTTTTTATCCAAAAGATCAATTAACAGATAAGCCAGAACGTTTTTTTGTGAATGAAATCATTCGTGAAAAAATCTTAATGCATTATAAAAAAGAAATACCTTATTCAGTTGAAATAGATACTGAAGAGTTTTTTGAAGAAGAAAACATCATTCGACTGCGAAGCGTTATTATGGTTGAGCGTGAAACACAAAAAGGCATTATCATTGGTCATAAAGGATCCGCAATAAAAAGAGTAGGGGTAGAAGCGAGAAAAGATTTAGAAAAATTCTTTGGTAAGCAAGTTCATATGGAACTCTATGTAAAAGTGAATAAAAATTGGAGAAGTAATGACCGCCAATTAAAACGATTTGGGTATAATCAGTAGTATTTTACAATGCTTTTTGTTGTTGTTTTTCTATTAATATAAAACCTTAGTTATGATCCATTCAATCGTTAAAATATGTGCGCTGCCAACAATATTCAAATGTCAGCTTACTTCCTTTAGGTACTATGTAAACGTTTTTAAAGACCCCATCTAATAGCNATTAATTAAAAAAAATACAATGTAATTAAAAGTATGGTTTTTCACCAAATTACTCCTCTAATTCGCTTTCGTAGCTTCTAATTCAACAATTTTAAATTGTAATTGTAAGACCAAAAATATTTAATTTTTATTCGAGACCCTTTTAAAAACATGATGTTCTATTCTTAAAATTGAAAATTATTTTTGNAACTNTTTANTGTTTTCAATGGGTTATAGCATATGCTCATTATTTTTATGCCTCTTAAGTTTAAATCTAGGTCTTGATATTAGTTCGTTTTCTAGGCTCGCATACAAAGAAATTGGATTGCTATTTAGAATTTTTTCTTCAAATAGTAAAGCTTACCTTTGCAGCCAATAAAAAAGATATGAGTATAGTAGCCATTGTAGGAAGACCAAACGTAGGGAAATCTACTTTATTTAATAGATTAATTCAACGAAGAGAAGCAATTGTAGATGCTGTTAGTGGTGTTACTAGAGATCGTCATTATGGAAAAAGTGACTGGAATGGAAAGGTCTTTTCTTTAATTGATACTGGAGGATATGTTGTTGGAAGTGATGATGTATTTGAATCGGAAATCGATAAGCAAGTTGAACTAGCTATTGATGAAGCTGATGCAATTATATTTATGACGGATGTTGTTTCCGGAGTTACTGGTATGGACGAAGAGGTTACAAAACTATTGCGAAAATGCGCTAAACCTATTTTTTTAGTAGTTAATAAAGTGGATAGCGCCAAACGTACCAATGACGCTATTGAATTTTATTCGCTAGGATTTGAAAAATACTATATAATGTCNAGTATTAACGGTAGTGGTACCGGAGAGTTATTAGACGATTTAATAAAGGTATTGCCAAAAGAGGAGGAAGTTGAAGAAGAAAGTGAATTACCTCGTTTTGCNGTTGTTGGGAGACCTAATGCTGGAAAATCTTCTTTTATCAATGCTTTAATAGGAGAGAACAGATACATTGTAACTGATATTGCAGGTACTACTAGGGATAGTATTGATACCCATTACAATAGATTTGGTTTTGAATTTAACTTAGTAGATACTGCTGGGATTCGAAGGAAAAGTAAAGTTAAAGAAGACTTAGAATTTTATTCTGTAATGAGAAGTGTTCGAGCAATTGAACATTGTGATGTTGCAATTCTTGTGCTGGATGCCACAAGAGGTTTTGATGGTCAAGTACAAAAAATATTTTGGTTGGCTCAAAAAAATAATAAAGGAATTGTTATTTTAGTAAATAAATGGGATTTAGTTGAAAAAGATCATAAAAGTGTAAAAGAATTTGAAAAATTAATTCGATTGCAATGTGAACCTTTTACAGATGTGCCAATAATTTTTATTTCGGTACTTACTAAACAACGTATTTTTAAAGCAATTGAAACTGCTGTTGAGGTATTTAAAAATAGAAGCAAAAAAATTAAAACCAGTGAACTTAATGAGCTTATGCTTCCAATTATTGAGGCATATTCACCACCTGCATATAAAGGAAAATATGTGAAGATTAAGTATTGTATGCAGTTACCGATTCCGTATCCAAGTTTTGCATTTTTTGCTAATTTACCGCAATATGTAAAGGATCCGTACAAACGTTTTCTCGAAAACAAATTACGTGAGAAATTCGATTTTCATGGAGTTCCCATTACCGTTTATTTAAGAAAAAAATAGAAATTTATAAGTTATCTTTAATTTTGAGTAGTTCAGTTTTTACAGTTTCTAATTTTCTGATAATTTCAAAATTACTTATTGTTTTGTGCTTATTTTCTTTAAGATGAGTTTTTGCTCCTTCCAAGGTAAATCCACGTTCTTTAACNAGGTGGTAAATGAGCTCTAAATTTTTAATGTCTTCTGATGTAAACTTTCGATCGCCTTTTGCATTTTTTTTAGGCTTAATTATATCAAATTCTTTTTCCCAAAAACGTATCAAAGAGTTATTTACAGAAAANGCTTTTGCAACTTCTCCAATTCCATAATATCTTTTTTCTGGTAATTCTATTTTCATTTAATCCAATGATTGATTTTCTTGTCCTGCTACTTTTAGTAATTCAGCAAACTCTTCAGAGCTTAAGTCTCCATAATAGAAATTTATAGGATTTAAATTCTTTTTATCTTTAATTATTTCATAATGTAAATGTGGAGCTTGTGACCTACCAGTACTACCTACAAAACCAATTAAATCTCCGCGTTTTACTTTTTGTCCTTTTTTAACAGCATACTTGTAAAGGTGTGCATATAAACTAACATAACCAAATCCATGATCAATTCTAATGTGACGGCCATATCCAGATGAACGTCTGTCGGCTCTCTTTACAACACCATTGCCAGTTGCATAAACTGGAGTTCCCCTTGGGGCGGTAAAATCCATTCCTTTATGAAATTTCCTAGCTTTTGTAAATGGATCTGATCGATATCCATAACCAGAAGCCATGCGTGTTAAATCTTCATTTTTTACGGGTTGAATTGTAGGAATGGCTTTTAATAATTTTTCTTTTTCTTCAGCAAGTATTGCTATTTCATCTAAAGATTTAGATTGCACAACAATTTGTTTAGTAAGTATATCAATTTTTTTGCTAGTATTAATTATTAGATTTGAATTGTCAAAACCTTCTAGGTTTTTATACCGATTAATCCCTCCAAATCCTGCTTTTCGTTGTTCTTCAGAAATTGGATTTGCTTCAAAATAAACTCTGTAAATTGAATTATCTCTTTCCTCTAACTCAGATAAAACTTTTTGAGCTTGTCCCATTTTTTTATTTAATAACTCAAATTGCAACTCCATATTAACAAGCTCTCTTTTTAAAGCTTTTTCTTTTGGACTTACAATATACGGGATGTTTAAATAGATGATAAGTAGCAGAAAACCACTTAATAGCATACCAAATATGCTCATTAAAAAGATTTTAATTTTTTTACCTTTTTTATGAACTATTTTTCGATACGATAAGGTATCACTATCGTAGTAATATTTTACTTTAGCCATACGTTAAAAAATCTTATTTTTGCTCATTAGGGATATTGGTTTAATTAAAAACGAAATGCAAATATAGAAATTGTGTAAGAAACCCCCTAATTAGGCTTATTATTAAATAATTAACTTATGACTTCAAAGGAAATACGTTCCAGATATTTAGATTTTTTTAAATCGAAATCACATGCGATAGTGCCGTCAGCACCTATGGTAGTTAAAGACGATCCAACTTTAATGTTTACCAATGCGGGTATGAATCAGTTTAAAGAATATTTTTTAGGTCATAAAGCGATACAGAATAAACGAGTTGCCGATACCCAAAAATGTCTTCGGGTAAGTGGAAAACATAACGATTTAGAAGAAGTAGGTATGGATACCTATCACCATACGATGTTCGAAATGTTAGGGAATTGGAGTTTTGGAGATTATTTTAAAAAAGAAGCTATTGAATGGGCTTGGGAGTTTTTAACCAAGGAGATGAAAATTGATAAGGATTCTTTATATGTAACCATATTTGAAGGAGATCAATCTGAAGGATTAGCTAGGGACACAGAAGCCTATGATTTATGGAAGAATTTACTACCAGAAGAGAGAATTATAAACGGTAACAAAAAAGATAATTTTTGGGAAATGGGAGAACAGGGACCTTGCGGGCCTTGTAGTGAAATTCATGTAGATATTAGACCCGAAGCTGATAGAGAAAAAATTAGTGGATTGGATTTAGTAAATAAAGACCATCCTCAAGTTGTTGAACTTTGGAATTTGGTCTTTATGCAATTTAACAGAAAAGCGAATGGAAGTCTAGAAAACCTTCCAGCATTGCATGTAGATACAGGAATGGGTTTTGAACGCCTTTGTATGGTCATGCAAAAAACACAAAGCAATTACGATACCGATGTTTTTAAACCTTTAATGCAAGAGGTTGAAACCATCACTAACAATGAATATGGTAAAGACGAAAAAGTGGATATTGCGATTCGTGTTATTGCCGATCATCTTAGAGCGGTCGCTTTCTCAATTGCTGATGGACAAATACCTAGCAATACAGGAGCAGGATATGTAATTAGAAGAATTTTACGAAGAGCTGTTCGCTATGGNTTTACTTTTTTAGGAACAAAAAAACCATTTATATATCAGTTAGTAGATACCTTAACTAAACAAATGGGAACTGCTTTTCCTGAGTTACTAAGAGAAAATAAATTAATTTCTATTGTAATTAAAGAAGAAGAACATTCGTTTTTAAGGACCTTAGACCAAGGTTTAGTATTATTAGAAAATGTTATTCAGAATGCAGATTCCAGCATAATTTCTGGTAAAAAAGCATTTGAAATGTATGACACTTTTGGATTCCCTAAAGATTTAACCGCTTTAATTTTAAGAGAACGAGGGCTAGACCTAGACGAAGCTGAATTTGAGTTAGAACTTCAAAAACAAAAAGAACGTTCAAGAGCGGCCACCAAAGTAGAAACAGGAGATTGGATTGTATTGGTCGAAGATGATGTTCAGGAATTTATTGGCTATGACTATTTAGAAACAAAAGTGAAGATCGCTCGTTATAGAAAAACAAAAACAAAAAAGCATGGTGANTTTTACCAAGTAGTTTTCAATTTAACNCCATTTTATCCAGAAGGTGGTGGGCAAGANGGTGATAAAGGATATTTAGAATCTTCGCATGGAGATTTGGTGTATATTGTAGATACTAAAAAAGAAAACAACTTAGTTATTCATTATATCAAGAACCTTCCAAAAGATGTACATGATACTTTTAAAGCAGTTGTTGATAAAAAAATAAGGTCGTATGCAGAAGCAAATCATAGTGCGACTCATCTATTACATCAAGCTTTACGAACTGTTTTAGGGACGCATGTGACTCAAAAAGGATCTATGGTTCACAGTCGTGGATTGCGATTTGATTTTTCACACTTTAGTAAAGTAACGACAGAAGAATTAATTCAAGTAGAAAATTTTGTGAACGCTCGTATTAGA